>NZ_PJBB01000003.1:2315000-2915000 GCF_002836595.1 Tenacibaculum sp. Bg11-29 | reverse complement strand
CCTTCTGCTTACTTAAGTAACAACCGTAGAGGAATGATTTTAAAAGATTCTGAAAACGTAGTTGCTTTTATTAAAGGAACAGAAAAACCAGATGAAATTGTAGTAATTTCTGCCCATTTAGATCATGAAGGTGTTAAAAACGGAGAAATTTATAATGGTGCTGATGATGATGGTTCTGGTACTGTTGCTATTTTAGAAATTGCTGAAGCTTTTAAAAAAGCTGCAGATGCTGGTAAAGGACCAAAACGTTCTTTACTTTTTTTACATGTAACAGGAGAAGAAAAAGGATTGTTAGGTTCTAAATATTATACAGAAAATCCAATTTTTCCATTAGCAAATACTGTTACAGATTTAAATATTGATATGATTGGTAGAGTTGATGACCGTCATAAAGGAAAACCTAATTACATCTATTTAATTGGAGCTGATAAGTTGAGTACTGAGTTACACAATATATCTGAAGCTATGAATAAAAAATATACCAATGTTAACTTAGATTATAAGTATAATGAAGAGAACGATCCTAATCGTTTTTATTATCGTTCAGATCACTATAATTTTGCAAAGCATAACATTCCTGTTATATTCTATTTTAACGGAACACATGCTGATTATCACCAACCTACCGATACGCCTGATAAAATTAACTATGAGCTATTAGAAAGCAGAACTCGTTTAGTTTTTCATACTGCTTGGGAGGTAGCTAATCGTGAAAATCGCTTGATTGTTGATAAAGTAGTAACTGAAAAATAAATAACTATAAATAAAACAAAAGACTCGCTAATTGGCGAGTCTTTTGTTTTATCTATAAGTTTTGTACTGAAATAACCTTAGACTAACATAGTTTGTTAAATCGTTATATTTCTTTTTAAATAGTAATCCTTTATTTATTAGTCTTAAAATTACTCTTTATTCACAAGACTTATGACAGAAAATTATTTCAATAAAAAACCACAACTTTCGTTATGGTTTTATTTTTTATTATGCTAATTAACTTTTGCTACCAGTAATATTCTTAGGTTATCAAAAGTTGCTACTACTCTTCGTCGTCACCTTTACCAAAAAAACGATCATAAATACCGTACAGTATAAACAAAGCCAAAATACCTAAAAGTCCTTTTCCTACGAATTTGTCAAAAAACGAAACTTCTCCTTTTTTCGGAATAAGAACTCCTGTTATTTCTTCTATTTTTTTTAAATCCTCAGCACTCAATTTTAAAAAAGTATTTTCATCTCCTTTTATAAAACCTACTATTTCAGGCTCTGTATTACTATAAGACAGCCATAATAAATGACTTTTAGTATACTTACTTCCAATATCAAAATATCTCCCGTCTTTTAACTTAAAATCTTCTGTATCTGGTAAATCTTGTATTTTTATAATCTTTTCTACTGTTCCGTAAGGAACTGGTATTCTAGCTTTTGAGAATACACTTAGTGAACTTAATGAGCATATTAAAAGTAAGGTTGTAATTTTCATGTTTTTTCTTTTTTATTGGTTATTTTTCTTTTTATTTACTTAATCATTTACGGTAGAATTATAAATTCTACCAAGAACTTAATTTCTTAATTTTTTTTATCTCTTCATAAGAAGAAATTCTATCAGTAATTGCAATTGTTTTTAGTATTTAAAATCACATTTTTGGTTATAACTTATTTTTTATCATAGTTGATCCTTACAGTAAACTAATACCAATGTGAACAAAAAAATATTTTATCAATAAACGTAAGATTTACTTATTTTTTAACACCATTTATTTCGTTGGCTACTTCCAAAAACTTAAATGAATTAAGTTTTTGGAGAATAAAAAATAATTTTTACTGTGGTTTTATATTATGCTATTGAAAAACAACTTTTTTAAAGTGTTTCATATAATAAGTTGCTATTCTATTTGCTATTTTTTTGCGTTGCTTTTTACTTGTTTTTTTGCCTGTGTCCCATCTTTTTGGTAAACATTCAGTAAAAATATCTTTATTCATTAAATGGTGTAATTCTAACCTTGCTATTAAGGCTCTATCTTTTTTTTTGTCATGATAAAATAAAAAAGAACCATCAAGTATCGATTTTATACGATATTCTTTTTCTAAATTTTCTTCTACTGTATCATCTACAGAAGTATCCGATTTTAACGAAGCTAATCGTTCTTTTTTCTTTAATTTGATCTGTTCTTCTATTGTATTGAAATCCATATACTAATTGTTACTTTTCTTAATCATTTTTTTTATTTTATAATATTAATAAAAAAACATAACTTTTACATTATACTTCTTACCTTTTATTAATACTTTGCATATTTACTATCAATACTAGTTATAATGAAAACATAAAAATTAAGTCATCCATTTCCTAGTTTAATAGGATACTAAGAAATGTACTCAGCAATATCAGAGATATACTATTTAAAGGTGTTAGACCTCTATTGCTTTTAAAGAACCTTTTTTTTAATAATATTATAACAAAGTAAAAACCACAATTTTTATATTGTGGTTTTTATCTTTTAATACATATTACAAACTAAGAAATATCTTTTTTTGCAAAACTAGAAAAATCTGAATCATCTAAAAATAATTTTAAAATATTATTCTTATCAAGCTCATTATTAATCCTTAGAACACCTGAATAAGCATTATGTCGTATATCAATATCTTCTTTTGATAAAACTATTTCACTAATCAAATTCTTAATTTCTTCACTATCATTAATCAAATTTCTCGAAGCTATAAAAGCATAATTTCTTACGTCATAATCTTCTTCATTTTTTAATAATTTTAAAATTAACTTACATCATTTATTTAGTATAATTTTATGTACATCAATTATTTCTATAACTTTTAACGCTTCAATCCTTACTAAATCATATTCATTTTTATCCTCTATAACCTCCAAAATTAAATCCCACTTATCTTCATAATCATCAAAATTCAAACTATTAATTAATTCAACTTTATCATCATCATCTTTTGATAAAAAAATTTCTTTTATTTTCATATTTATTTATATTTTATTTAAAAATATCAATGTCCATAAGTTTCTAACTCTGTAAATAATTCATCTGCATTTTGCTTTATTTCCTCTCTAAACTTTGCTGGTATTTTACTACTACAACGTTCGTACCAATCAAAAAAAATTACTTTCCATTCTTGAACTCGGTCTTTTTTGATACTTAAATTAGCATCAGTTCTAAATTTTCGTGATAATAACAAAAGTATGTCAATATGAGCCAAAACTGCTTGTACTGGTTTTTTAGCAGTTTTTAGCCATTCAATATGTTCTTCTATCTGTTTTAATGCTAAGTTAAAATACCTAGCATTCGCCATATCAGCCATTTCGTTACCATCTGGTGCTACACTATATATTTTCATAATCTTTTATTCTTGTTTTTTAGTATTTATTAATTATAATCGGCAGGGGTTATAAATCTGCGCTATCGGGTTTTGATTTAATTTATTCATTATATATTAAATTTGACAATTATAAATTAGTATAAATACTATGCCCTTCTTCTATAAATTCAATTCCTTTTAGTTTAGCTTCTTTACAACGTTTTTTAAACTCTTCTGAAACTATAATGTATGATTTATGTTCTTCCATTCTTACAATAGAATATTCTTTTAATGAATTAGGTTCTATGTATAATTCCTTAATACTAATTGTCTCATAACGAGTCTTTTCAACAATATATTTTTCATTATCCATACAAGAAATAGAATTTATTATATTAAAGCAATAAAAATCTTTATTTATATTTCCTTTTTCGTCTTTAATTTCTACTTCAAAAAAATCAATTTTTTCTCTCAATAAATGATTAAATGTATTTTTAAATTTTTCACTAACCAATGGAGCACCCATTGTTGGAAGAATATCATAATCATTAATATATTTATCTAATTTATCAACATCATAATAAATCACCTTTTCATAATTAACCTTATCCCCATTCATTAAGCCAAAATAATCTAATCCATTAGTTTCTTCATTAAAAACGAAACTAACATCTCTTTTATAAAATTCTGATAATTGATAATACATATTTAATGACATTTAATTTTACCTTTCCTTAATCCTTGTTTTGTATCCCCTCTTAACCCTTCTATTGCTTCTGAATATTGGGCCTTATTCCAATTACTAGCTTTTCCAATTTCATCTATTTCTTTTAATTTCCCTAAAATACTTTTGTTATAATCGAAATGCCCCTTATTCCATCCTTTATGCTTACTTCTCGTTGGGTGTGTACCGTTTTCTTTTGGCAAATAAATTAAATTACTTGGTTTATTTACATCTAAACCAGCTGCTTTAATAGCGAAAAGATAATTCACTTAATTAAACGTCCTTAATATTTACCAAAATAAAACTAAAGCATTACTAAATAAAAACCACAACTTTTACATTGTGGTTTTATCCTTTATTATTTATAACTCTTCGTTTAGTTAGAAAACTCTTCTACTAATTCTAAGTAATAATTTTTTCCGCCCTCACTATTAGCTATTTTTACTTTATCTCTAAAAAATTCAGCAACATTTTTTTTATATTCAACAGGTAACTCATCTTTCTTATTTAATACAATAGTTTGAAATGATGATTCCCCTATTTTTTTAGGTTTCATGTCTTTTATCGACATAACGTAGCTCCATTTATCAGGATAATTTACAAAATATTTCAAATCAGTAAAAAATAAAGAGACATAAACAGAAAGTCCTTTTTCATGTAAATTTCCTAAAAAATATTCATAAATATTTTTTGTTTCTTTTAGTTTGTATCTACTCATCATGTTACCTAAAGAGGAAATTATATAAACATTCATTTTAGTATTAAGTTTATACTTTACTGATATATCTAATAAAACTTGAGCAAATTTACTATCCGTAAAAACTTCATGATAAAATGAAGAACCTTCATCTCTTGGTGTTTTTTCAAATTCTTTTATCAACTTAAAAGTTTCTTCTTCGCTCAAATCTCTCCAAGATAAAAGCTTAGTTTTTAAATTATTTATATTATCAAGTTTTCTTTTTATTTTCGTACTTATTTTATTTAATGACATTTTATTTTCCCTTTACCATCGACATCCGCTACTTTTGCATTTTTCATTTTAGCATCTATTTCTGCTTGTGACATGAACTTACGTCCTGGTTTTACATTATCTGGATCATAAGAATGGTAGAAACCTCTATCTAATCGCCTTTTATTCAATTGACCTCTATTTCCTTTATTATGGGCAAGCGAGGAACCTTCCATATTTCTGGATGCTATACGATTATCCAAATCATCAACATATTTTACTTTTGAAACCCCCTTACCGTCACCTACATGTTCAGTTAATCTATCTTGTATATTTCTTTCTGTAATTCCTTCATAGACTAAATCTCCACTATTATTAAAAAGTTGGTAAAATGTATCTAATCCAAAGACATCAATCCATGAATTAATATCCTTTACATAAGCATAAAAATTAGGTTCTCCTGAAGCCAATCCAATCGGGTCTTGATTTATATAAGTTCCGCTATCAGGATTATAATATCTAAAACGATTATAAGCTAAGCCTGTTTCTTCATCGTGATACTGCCCTTGGTATAAGAAAGGTATAAAATGATTATCGCCTTTACGAACATTACCATAAATATCTAACTCTCGCTCCCAAACCTTATTTCCTTTTTCATCAAACGATAAAATAGGTGTGCCTAAGTAATCAGAAATAATACTAAATGTACCTTCATCAAACTTCCAAGTAATTAGGTTTATTGTTGGTTCTTCTTTACCAAAAGACAGTCTACCTACATCATCCGCTATTAGCCTAGCAGGAGGGCTTACTCTTTTATTCTTTTTAACTATTATCGGTACTAATTACAAAATAGCACTAATAAAGTTTTTTTTTATTTCCAAAATTTTTCTAATTGAGGATACTCCCCAAACCAAAATCTAAATGCTTCTTTATTAATACCATCTTTACCTAACCAAAGATCTACTGGATAACTCCAATCTGAACTATGTGATTTTTTAGGAGCAGAAGCAAAATTAGTATACTTTTTAAGAAAACCTTTATGTTCATCCGTTTCTAAAATACTACAATACCCTAAAGTTTCTAATGAAGCCTGTCTTTGCTCTTTATCTGACTTAAAGCCTTTTATTTTACCAATTTTTGATAAAACAATTTTCTTAACAGTCTCTTTTTCATCCGCTTCTAACAGAATAGTAAGAACTTCTGAAAAAATCCGAAAATCTTCTTCTTTTGGCTCTAGATAAATCAACTCATTAGATTGCTGTAAGTAATAATAATAGTCAAATAAGCTAAATCCTGTAATCCCTCCAACATCATTAAAACACTCAATTATAAATTCTTTTCTGTCAACGGGATCTTTAACATCAGCACAAAATTTACAAGGAAGACGGCTTAATCTAAATTATTTATCAGAAGGGCTCATCTTTTCAAAAAAAGCATTATTCAAAGAATTGTCCTCTCTAAGTGTGTATTCATGTTTTGGAAAAGTTTGCATAATAGCATATGCAGATAGTCCACTACGCCAGTTTAAATTTTTAGAACTAAAACTTGATAAAAATAAAGATGTAATTTTATGCTTGTCTATTGCTTTGTATTGTTCAAATATTTTATTTATTAATAAATTGTGAGTCATTTTTTCCTCTAAAAAAATTTCATTCATAATTATTTACAACCTAAGTCTTTAAATTCTAATTCGTCTAAAGAAGGCATTTTACTTGGTTTTTTACCACCTAATTCAGCATCCGCGAGATTAAGCCTATTCTTCCCTTTTGCTTTTCCTTGTTTAGCTTCAGCAACTCCCCTCTGCTCTACACCTCTAACAGCATTAGCATCAGTCCCAACTTCTGTAATTCTTCTCATTTTATCTCCTTTTCCAAACCTAGCTCCGTCAGTACCATTAGTATTAGCATATCTTCTCCCCACATCTTTCATACTAGCATTATCAGAGGCTCTACCGTGATAATAAGAATTTCCATTAGAATCTGTTAAAACATAATTCCAATCTAATCCAAAAGGATCAATGATTGAGTTAGTATCAGATACATAGGTGTATAAATTATATTCTCTACTATTAAGCCCAATCGGGTCTTAACTTATATAAGTTCCGCTATCAGGATTATAATATCTAAACCTATTATAAGCTAAGCCTGTTTCTTCATCGTAATATTACTATATTACCAAATTTATGCATTATTAATTTTTAATAAATCATAATTTTTTAATTTAAAGGGCTCTTTATCCTTAAAAGGGTTCTTACAATTTAAAACAGAAATACTTTTTAAAGTTTTTATTTCAAGTAATCGATCTATATTAAGTATATTACTTACATTTAAAATTTCTATTTCAATAAGTTCAGAGAGATCTAATAACCAACTACAATCGAAATCAACTGTAATGTTATTAATACGTATGTATTTTAAACCCTTTAACTTTTTGATATTCTCAATAGGAAATTTTTTCCCCTTACATGCAAAAAGTTCTAATGTTTCTATATTATGATTTGAGAAATATGTGAATACATCAAAATTTTTGGCTTGTTTAAAATTTAAATGTTTTAATGTTTTAATACTCGCTAATTCTTCTAATTTAGAATCTTTTTTTTCAGATTTTAAATCTATTTCAATCCATTCTAGGTTTGGAACATTATCAAAATTGATATCAAATGGTTTTATTTGTTCTGGAATACTTAAAAATTTTAAACTCTCTAATGCTAAATCTTCACACCAATGGAACTTATCTTTTAATCGTATTGAATTTACAAGAGAAATTGCTTTAATATTAGGTGGTATATCTAAAGAACAGAGCCAATCTATTGGAATATCTAATATTTCTAAATTTAATAATTCATTCAAAAAATCTGGTTGTTGCTTTACATTATCTAAATCATCTTCAAATACTAAAAAACTAATAGCCTCAATTTTTGGGTATGATTCTTTTTTAGGGAAATTATTAAATTCTCTATATATAATTCCATTTTCTTCTCTTTCATCTTCTACAAAAGAAAATGACCATTTATTTTTTCTGGATTTTAAAAAATCCATTTTTAATCTACTAAAAAATGTTTGCATTATTTAATTACATTTTATACGTTTACCTGCTGAAGCTCCTTTGTCCTTAGCAATACCTTTATTTCTTGCGTTTTTACTAGTTGCTTCAGGGTTATTTGAATTTGTCATATCAAAACCTGCATTTTCCATCCTCATCTTTTCTTTTTGTTCATAATGCCTCAGTATCCTATTTTGATCTTTCCACTTATCTGCATCTCCCAAATCCACAGGAGTAAACTCAACCTTTGTATCTGGATGCCCCAGTAAATCTTGTGCCTTTGTATGGCTAGTATTTGACATTCTTCCGTTTGCATCTAAAGCAGAACCCGCATAAGCTTGATTTGTTGTTGTATTTGATAAAGAATAGATACCTGGAGAATTTGGTACAGTAGAAGGAGCTCCAATTAAACCTAATGGATCTATCCAACTATTACTATCATGCGTATATGCATACATATTCGGCATACCTCCAGCCAACCCAATCGGATCTTGAGAGATATAACTTCCTGTATCTGGAGAATAGTATCTAAACCTGTTATAAGCTAATTCAGTTTCTTCATCGTAATATTGACCTTGGTACAAGAACGGAATAAACTTATTATCTCCTCTACGTACTTTACCATAAATATCTAATTCACGCTCCCAAACTTTATTCCCTTTGCTATCAAAACTTAGTATTGGAGTACCTAAATGATCGCTTATTATACTATAAGTTTCTCCATTTACTATTTTTGCTTGTGGTATAAAAGTACCTTCTTCAAATACCCAAGTAATAAGATTCTCTGTTACTTCTTCTTTATCAAAAGAAAGCCTGCCTAAATCGTCTGCTATAACCTTTGGCTTATCTGCTATCTTGTAGCTAAACTCATGTAAAAGAACGTTGTTACGTAAATATAATGGTTAATTTATTTTTTAACAACATTTATTTTAAATGTTCGATACTCCAAGACTTTAAAACAAAATTAGCTTTTGTAAAGTAAAAACCACAACTTTTACATTGTGGTTCTTCTCTTTTATTATTACTTAAACTTACACACTTGGCACAAGCAAAATGCTTACGCTAGCGAGGGCTTTTGTTTTATTTCCAAAATTTTTCTAATTGAGGATATTCCCCAAACCAAAACTTAAAAGCTTCTTTATTAATACCCTCTTTACCTAACCAAAAATCTACTGGATAATTCCAATCTGAACTATGTGATTTCTTAGGAGCAGAAGCAAAATTAGTGTACTTTTTAAGAAAACCTTTATGTTCATCCGTTTCTAAAATACTACAATACCCTAAAGTTTCTAATAAAGCCTGTCTTTGCTCTTTATCCGACTTAAAGCCTTTTATTTTACCAATTTTAGATAAAACCGTTTTCTTAACGGTATCTTTTTCATCTGCCTCTAACAAAATAGTTATAATTTCAGAAAATATTCTAAAATCTTCATTACTTGGTTTCGCATCTATAAACTCATTAAATTGTTCTAAATTATAATAATAGTCAAATAGACTAAATCCAATAATTCCTCCTACCTCATTAAAACACTCAATAGTAAACTCCTTATTACCAGCAAGTTGATTGACATCAGCACAAAACTTACAAGGAAACCGACTTAATGTAAACTCTTTATCAGATGGGCTCATCTTTTTAAAAAAAGCATTGTTTATTGAAGCATCTTCTCTAAGTGTATATTCATGTTTTGGAAAAGATTGCATTATAGCATATACAGATAATCCACTACGCCATTTTAAATTTTTAGAACTAAGACTTGATAAAAATAGAGACGTAATTTTATGTTTATTTATAACCTCATATTGTTCAAATATTTTTTCTATTAGTATGTTATGAGTCATTTTTTCTTCTAAAATACTTTTATTCATGATTATTTACAACCTAAGTCTTTAAAGTTTAATTCATCTAATGAAGGTTTTTGACTTGGTTTTTTACCTTTTAATTCAGCATCAGCAAGATTAAGTCTATTCTTTCCTTTAACTTTTCCTTGCTTAGCTTCAGAAACACCATTAATTTTATTTCCTCTTGCCTTATCGCTTCCTCTACCTAATAAATCATTTTCAGCAATACCTCTTTGTTCTACTCCTCTCACAGCATTTGGATTCGTTCCAACATCCGTAACTCTTCTCATTTTATCTCCTTCTCAAAATCTAGCCCCATCTGTTCCATTTGTTTTAGCATGTCTTCTTCCTACATCTTTCATACTTTGATTATCAGACGCTCTACCATGATAGTATGAATCTCCATTTGCATCTTGCAAAACATAATTCCAATCTAAACCAAAAATATCTATAATTGAATTTGTATCTGAAACATAAGCATACAAGTTATATTCTCTACTATTTAGTCCTACAGGATCTTGAGAAATATAACCACCTGTTTCAGTATTATAATATCTAAACCTATTATAAGCTAAGCTGATTTATACATCATATATAAACTAACATTACATCAATTTTATTCCAAGGAAATTTGAACTTCTCCTTTTTTTGAAACTAATTTTAAACACTGGTATTTAACCTGTAACTCCTTTATATTTTCAATATATTTATAGGGAATAAAATTAGTTTTTATTTTAAAATTTTCTTTTTCATTTATTCCCCTGGAAATATTCAAAATACTATCTTGTAGTTCAAGTTTTTTTCGTGCAAAAAACACAAACTTTTTTTTATCAATAAAATTGATTTTTGGTACAACAAACAAATCAGCTTCTTCAAATAATAAATCGTCTTTATCATCTATTACTAAAAAATCTACTAATTTTAAATCATCTTCAAGCCAATTAAAAAAGTTTTTTCCTGTCTTATATAAATCTATCGAACCTATAGCTCCTAAATCAAGATAATATACTTTTAATTCACCATCTGCTTTATTAATGAATATTCCTTGACCAGAACCATCATCACCAATTAGAACGAAGCTAGGTAAGTAATTTGATATTTCATATTGTAAATTTCGTTCTTTAGCCAATTCAAATCCATAAATTGAAATACCGCTATCAAATAAAATATGTTCATAAGTATTCCAAAAAGATAGCATATCATTACTTATCTCAAAATTTAAATCTTGTAATACTTGTTCCTTATTTATTTCAAATTCTTTCTTACAAAAGATTATTGAATCAGGCTTTTCTTTTAAATTAAAATTCATTTTTTATTAATACTATGACATATCAATTACATCTGCGCAACATTAAAATTATATTTCTCGTCTTCTCTTGGATCTTTATATCCATCAAAATTTTCTATTTTTTCTAATTCAAATAAAAAACCAAAATTAGCCTCTGGGTATTCTAATGCCACTTTACGTTTAAAACCTTTAACATTCACTAAGTACCTTCCTTTAGAAATATTGAACCTAAATGAAGAATAAAGTGTTTCATCATCTAATGTTTCATAAGAATTATAATCTTTAGAATTATCATAATCTTTCTTGTTCCATGTATGTAAATTACTTAAAGAACCTATCCATAGATCATTATCTTCTTCTATTTCAATATTAAATCCTTTAATTTCAAATAATTCAATCCAATTATCATTAAACTTTTCATTCAGTTTAATAACATACTCTATTGAATCAATAGGCAAAATTGGTAACCAAACTCCTTCTTGGATAGATTCAATATAAGTTTCTTGGTTCTTTTGAAAATAATTTAGAATTTTTTTACTCTTATTTTTTTTGTTTTTAAAAAAAGAAACTACTTTTTTAGGTGATAATATATAAATTCCATAATCACTTATTTCTAATTTTCTCTCTTTTATATCATTTACTTGCATGGTATTTTCCCTTTTTTATGTAAATCTTGTAACTTTTCTAATCCTTCAAGTGGAGTTACGTTTTTAAGTAATTTGTTATCCGTTCCTGGTATTTTCATAAACCCTTTAGTATCCATATCTTTGTAAGCTTTCTTAGCTGCTTCAAAAAACTCATCAGATGTTCCTTTAAATTTTGATCCATGAAAAGGAATTCCTTCATCTATTAAATTCCTATGCATTTGTTTATGTAAATCTGCCGTTCCAACTCCATTATTTGGATACCATGCTATTGCATGGTTAGGAGATAAGTCAGCTATACCTAAAGATTTTGCAATACTTCTTGGCATTAAATGATGTCCCATACCAGAACCTAATAAATCTGAGTATAATCCAAATTTATCTATATAAGCATTAGAATTACGTACATAACTATACATATTCGGCATTCCACCTGCCAACCCAACCGGGTCTTGACTTATGTAAGTCCCACTATCAGGCTTATAATATCTAAACCTATTATAAGCTAAGCCTGTTTCTTGGTCGTAATATTGCCTTTGATAGAGGAATGGTATAAAATGATTATCGCCTTTACGAACATTACCATAAATATCTAGCTCTCGCTCCCAAACCTTATTTCCTTTTTCATCAAATGATAAAATAGGGGTACCTAAGTAATCAGAAATAATACTAAATGTACCTTCTGATGTAATTTTTGCAGAGGATATAAAAGTACCTTCATCAAACACCCAAGTAATTAGGTTTGTTGTTGGCTCTTCTTTATCAAAAGACAACCTACCTACATCATCGGCAATAGGTTTAGGCTTTTCTGAAATAGCATACGCAAACTCGTGTAACAGCACGTTTCCGTCGTAAATGTAACGGTTTATTTCTTTTTTACCAATATTTATTTTAGCTGATAATCAAGCTAATGCACATCCTTTACTGTTATTAAAAAACAGAATATTATAATTGTAATGTTTTAAATAAAGAGTTTTGTAACAAACAAAAACCACAACTTACATTGTGGTTTTTATTCTTCTTAAAATACTAGTTATAAACTAGCATCAACAAAGATTTTGATTTAAATTTATTAATTTTCTTAGCTATTAAATTTGACAATTATAAATCAGTATAAATACTATGCCCTTCTTCTATAAATTCAATTCCCTTTAGCTTAGCTTCTTCGCAACGTTTTTTAAAGTCCTCTGAGACTATTATATAAGACTTTTTTTCTTCCATTCTTATTAAACTCAAATTATTTAATGAGTTAGGCAAAATGTATAATTTTTTAATATTCATTAAAACAGCCTCACCATAAGTCTTTGTTTCAATAATACTATTTTTTTTATCCATACAAGGAATAATATTTAATATATTAAGCAACAAGAAATTTTTATTTTCATTTCCTTTTTCATCAAAAATACTAGTTTTTATAAATTGGATCTGTTTAGCATCAACCAACTCTTGAAAAATAGCAGCAAATTTCTGACTCACTAAAGGCGTATTGAAAGTTGGTAATATATCATAATTACCTATATAATTATCTAACTTGTCAATATTAAATACTAATGGTTTTGAAACTTCTAGTTCTTCACCGCAATTAAAATTATTGTTCTGAATAGGACTCTTTTCATTATCGTATTCAAAGTAAATATCTCTTTTATAAAATTCTGATAATTGATAATACATATTTAATGACATTTAATTTTACCTTTCCTTAATCCTTGTTTTGTATCTCCTCTTAATCCTTCTATTGCTTCTGAATATTGGGCCTTATTCCAATTACTAGCTTTTCCAATTTCATCTATCTCTTTTAATTTCCCTAAAATACTTTTGTTATAATCGGAATGCCCCTTATTCCATCCTTTATGCCTACTTCTCGTTGGGTGTGTACCATTTTCTTTTGGCAAATAAATTAAATTACTTGGTTTATTTACATCAAAACCAGCTGCTTTAATTGCTGGTTGATTAGCCATTGACTTTGGAATTACGTGATGATTTTGATAACCATCAATTTTTGGCATATTACTATAATTCCAACCATTTTTTGGCATTCCCGCTAACCCAAGTGGGTCAATAAAATAATTTGGATTATTTACATACGCATAAAGATTAGCACCACCTTGCAACCCAATCGGGTCTTGACTTATGTAAGTCCCACTATCAGGATTATAATATCTAAACCTATTATAAGCTAAACCTGTTTCTTCATCGTAATACTGCCCTTGATATAAGAAAGGTATAAAATGATTATCGCCTTTACGAACATTACCATAAATATCTAGCTCTCGCTCCCAAACCTTATTTCCTTTTTCATCAAACGATAAAATAGGGGTACCTAGGTAATCAGAAATAATACTAAATGTACCTTCTGATGTAATTTTTGCAGAGGGTACAAATGTACCTTCGTCAAACACCCAAGTAACTAGATTTATTGTTGGCTCTTCTTTATCAAAAGACAACCTACCTACATCATCGGCAATAGGTTTAGGCCTTTCTGAAATAGCATACGCAAACTCGTGTAACAGCACGTTTCCGTCGTAAATGTAACGGTTTATTTCTTTTTTACCAATATTTATTTTAGCCGTTCGCCTACCCAAAGCATCGTACTCAAAAACAGTTGTTTTTCCCTTGGGATCTTTTACCTGTTTTAACATACCATTGGCTTGCCAAGTGTAAAACCACTCTCCATACTTCCAATGTGTTAATGGAGTATCTGGTTTTAAATTTGGTTGTGGTGCTTCATCAGTGTAGCCCAAAACTTTATCGAACCAAGTATTTTTTGTTGGAGGATTTTCTTTTTGTTCTTTTTTAAAGTCTGCTACTATTTGATCTGTATTATTTTTTGTTTTCTTAATTAGGTTTCCTTCGGAATCGTACAAATATTGCCAATTTTTATCTTGTAGTAATTGTCCTCCTTTTCCGTATTTAAGTTTGTCTTTTTCTTTATTCTTGTATAAGTTACCTACCTCATCAGGTAATTTATAATCATAACTATTATCTACATATTGTGCACTAGCAAGGCTACCAAAAGCGTCGTAAGTAAATTGGGTGTTGGTACGGCTTGTTACATCAAAAATTTGTTCTAATTGATGATTCGGGTTCCAAGTATATCGAGTACTTCGGTAACGTTGTTTTTTACCGTGTACTTCATGACTATTCTGCCTACCTTTCCAATCATAACCTCGGCTAGAGGTAATACCACCTGTTACTACACGTTCTATTTCTTGCCCTAACGGATTGTATTTTTTTTGCGCTGTATAGGCATTTCCCTCATTTTCTGCTTGGGTATTTACACATTGCCCTTGGGTATTATACTTATGCTGTATGTTAGCGCCTAAACTAGAGGTTAATGCAATACGGTTACCATTGGCATTATAGGCACTTTGCATGGTATACCCTTTTTCGTTAGGCAGCCCTGTACTTTGCTTTTCTGTTACAATACGCCCTACATTATCGCGCTCTAAACTTACGGCGCTGTTTTGGTTTCGGGCTGCTATTAATTGTCCGTTTTTATTATAAGAAAAGGTTTCCCAAGTGCCATCGCTATACTCAGTACGAGTTATTTGCCCTAAAGCATTGTATTCGTATTCGGTAAATTGATTGTTAGGGCGTTCTACTTTTATTACTTTACCTGCACGGTCTCTTCTATAAGTACGTTGCAATGCATCAAAACCTGTTTCGGTAATTATTTCACCATTTTTATTGCGTTTAAAATTATAGGTTTCGTTGTGTTCGTTTTTAATACTTTTTAACTGCTCCATTTTGTCGTAGCTAAAAAATACTTTGGTACCGTTTTCTTGGCGCATTTTTAAGCTACCCATTGGGGTATATTCAAAATCTACCTTTGTTTTATTATTAAAGGCTTGTAATACCTCGTTATAGGCATTGTATTTTAACTGAGTTTCTTCTTGCCCTATATTTTCTACACGTATTACACGTCCTAAATTATCATAACCAAAATTTTGTTGTATATGTCCGTTTGCAGTAATATTTAATACTTGCCCTCTACGATTATAAACCCAACTAGTTATGTTACCATCTTGATTGGTAAAGGTTTCTAAATTGTGTTGTTTATCGTATTTTAAATTGCTTTTTTGGTCGTTGTTTTTTACTTCGCTAACAAGTTGCTTGTTATTGTAAGTAAAAACAGTCATACTATTGTCTGGCTCTACAATACTATTTACTAAGTGCGGAGCTTCTTTTTTATAGGTATAATTACGTTTGTTTCCTTCAGGATCTATAGTTATTAGTAACCGTCCTTCTTCATTGTACATGTATTGTGAGGCTGCTCCGTTTGGATACACGACGCTTGTTTGGTTACCTTGTTCGTCATAAGTATATCCGGTAACATTACCTTCTTGGTCTATATCTCTATAAACTTCCCTAAATTCGGTATACTCAGTATACTCACTATCTCCTTCTCCGTTTTTAATTTCGGTAACCAAGCCTTCGGGTGTGTAATAGTAATAAGTTACGATGCCATTAGCATCTGTAATTTTATTATAGCCTTCGTCTGTGTGGTATTCCATCCAACCTTCTTGCCAACCGTTATCTCCCCAAGTATGTATACATTTTGCTGCGGTACCTTCTCCTTCATATTCCCAATAAAAAGCTTGTCCGTTACGGTCTACTTTTTTAATCATTAAATGATCTTGGTACTCCATGATGGTTTGCTGTTCTAAAGCATCAGCAATACCAATCATATTACCCAAAGTATCGTATTGGTAAGCTACTAAAAGTTCTTTGTCTGCATTTTTATTTAAATAAATATTACTTACAAAGCCTTCTGTAGTATACGCTAATGTTAATTCTCTATTTGATGCATCAATAATTTGAGTTAATTGATGGTGTTTAAAAATAAACTGGGTTTTAAAACCTCGTAAATCTTCAATTTTTGTCAGTTTATATAAGGTTTGTTCCTCTTTAACTGTTTTATGCTCGAAATAATAATGTAATTCTTCGGTATGTGAATAAGCTACAAAATGTCCTTTTAATGTTCTGGTTAGGGTAGTTTTTTCTTGACGCATGTAATACGACTCTCCTAAATCTAATAACGGAAAGGCTAACATTCTTCCGTCATCAAATCGTAATCCGACCGCCTCTTCTTCATGAAAAATTTGTACTGCTCTATCGTATTTACAGTGCACGCCATGCCCAAGTATACCTACGTAATCTGAATCTGAATCCCATGTGCGTTCCCATGCAAATGGTATAGGACTTGGTAATTCAAAATCTAATCCGTCATACACTACAGCTCCTGTAACTAAATTAATTGGTTCGAAACCTAATTTACACAGCCATTTGCTCATTTTATTAGAGCCATTTCCTATTTTTTTTGCTAGTTTATTTAACAACTTACCAGCGTAACGCATAATGGCTCCAAAACCAAAACTCATTGCTAGTCCCATAACCATACCCATCATATCAGGGCCATAAGGTGCGCCAACAATAACAGGTTTTCCTGTCGGAATAGGTAAAGAATATGAAGTGGGTGCAAATATGGTAGGTACTAATTTTGTAAATTTCTTTTTTCCTGGTTGTATTGATAATGGTATTCCTACATCATTACAACTCATTACCATATATCCTTTTGGACTTAAACGTGTACCATCTGCTTTTACGGTTTCACTTGCAAAAAAATTCATGCTTTCGTGCCCAATAATAGGTGCTGCTGCAAATGGCCCAACAATAGGTATATGAAATAATGTAGCTAAAACGCCACTGGTATCTGAGACCCCTCTTTTAGATCCGTTAATGTTTACAGTAGCTCCGATAAACGGAATATAATCCATAGGATCCATTACAACTCCTATAAAGGGTTGAAACGGATTAAAGGGCGGTAAGGTTGTAAAATGTATATCTATACCTACAATAGGTGTAAAATGATTGTCTGCTAGTAACATAGTTTTTTTTGGTTATGACACAAGTTCTTTATTTTTTATTTGTTTTCTTAAGTTGATAACTTGTGTTTCCCAAGTATCACCAAATAAGAATGACATACGTGTGTTTATTGCTGTTAGTTCCTTTTTAATTTCAATGGTTTCCTTTTCTTCTCTTAAGGTATTAACATAATGACTTGCGATGTAAGCAAACTCAGTAGTCTTTAATAATTCATCGTCAATCGCAAAACCTAATTTAAAAGCTGTAGGAATTGTATCCTCTACGGCACTCATCATACTACTTTGTTCTGCTAATAATAGTGCATTTTTATAAGCAGTTATCATTACCAGTTTTTCATCATTTTCATTGGCAAGTGTGGCTTGTTTTATAAACCATTCTAAAGCTGCTTCTTTTTTATTTATAAAACTATAATAAGCTGCTTTGTAACTGTATAATTGCAAGGTAACGCCTAACAGTGCTTTATCTTTTGGTTCTTTTTGCCCTATTCGTATACCTTTATCTAATAAGTTAGTAATACGATCGGTATCTCTAAAACCAAATAAATAGCCTGCATAAATTAAATGTGCCGATGCCCAAAAAGGTAAATTTGTAGTTTGTTTTGTTATGTTCAACCCTTTTTCTCCCCAAGATATTAATTCGTTTTTTTCTTGGTTGCCTGCTGCCTCTCCCATTTTTACCATGCACTTTCTAAAAGCAACTTGTGGATCATTAGGATTTCCCTGAGTCATTAAATTAGTATAAGCTCCTTGTATATCTTGATTTTTTAAACGGAGAGTTTGCTTTTCAAAAAAAGCATCTTCGTTACTAAATATCTCTTCAAAAAAGGCATCTTTTTTATAGTCTACCACCACAAGGCCTATATTTTTAGGTAATTGTGCTATCAAACTACAAATCCAACTACATAAAGCATCATAAGCTGCTACTTTTCTTGGATGTATACCTATATACATACTGTTTTCTTTTCCTTCGTAGTCTTTAAATTGCTTTAATAACTTTACAAAAAATGTAGTTGCTTGTATGGTGTTATCGCCATCTATCTTGTTAAACTCAGTTTGTAAACTTTCATATGCTGGCCATTGTAATTCGGGGTATTTTTCTGTATCTTTTTTATAAGCCGCTAACCAGTCGTTGGCTAATTGATATGAAAAAGAATCTTCAGAATCAAAATCAGTAAGCATTACTACAATTGTTTCTTCTATTTTACCATAAGGTGACGATTCTAATTTATAAAATCCATTAATTAACGGTATGTCTTGTTCATCAACCATCCATCGTACAAATTGTGCTTTTGGTTTTAATGATCGTTGCTGCATCCAAAAATTTTGAAGATAATTAATGCGCTGTGCTATAGGATTGTGCTCATTACTCATAAAAACATCTAGTTTAAATTAACAATAGTTCCTTTTACATTGGTCATTAACTTTCCTTCAATATCTACTGTCATTTTAGCAATTATTTCTGTTGTATCTGAACTTGCTGTTATTTTTGGTGATTGAATATCAACTAAAGTATCACTTGTTTCTTTAATACTATTTGTACCAACAATGGTTACTTCTTTGCTTTCTATATGTACTTTGTCTTTTCCTAAAAGTGTAATTTCTGCTGCATCTAATAAAATACTTTTTGGTGCAGATATGGTAATAGTTTCGTCACCATTTAACGTTATAGTGTTTCCACTAGGGTCGCTTACTGTTATTTTTCCATCTCCTTCATTATCATCTATTGTTATAGTTGCTC
Source organism: Tenacibaculum sp. Bg11-29 (assembly GCF_002836595.1). Classification (NCBI taxonomy): domain Bacteria; kingdom Pseudomonadati; phylum Bacteroidota; class Flavobacteriia; order Flavobacteriales; family Flavobacteriaceae; genus Tenacibaculum; species Tenacibaculum sp. Bg11-29. The sequence continues at coordinate 2,895,567 of NZ_PJBB01000003.1, read as the reverse complement.
CACTACGTGTCGTAAGGCTTTTTGTTTTATTTGCTTCACTACCTCCTGCCCCTGTAGTACCATTAAACATACTTCCCATTACAAAAGGCCTGTTTGGATCGCTATAACGAAAGCCTACCATAACTTGATCATCGACCTCTGGTACAAAAACAAATCCTCGGTTTGTTCCTACTAAATCACTTTTTCCGGCATCTGGTGTCATTACGCGAAGCCAAGAGGTTTTCATTTGATTTTTTTGCCATTGAAATTGCACTTGAACACGTCCTTTATTTTTTGGGTCTTCATTAGATAAGACGGTTGCAATTTGTGGCTGTGCAATTGGTAACGCTACATCTGGTGCTGGTAATACTTCTACTCCCGATGATATCGCTTCGAAGGTATTACTATACACTCCTTGAGAAGTAGCTGTGTGCGTTATACCAATAATCATATACTCACCATAGCTTTTTACATCATAATTCTTTTTATCATATTTAGCTGAGCTAACCTTTATAGTACTTCCAATACCTAATCCTTGTTTTTTACTACATGCAGTAAGTGTACTTAAAGAAGCAACTGCTTCAGTTTGTACCTTTTTCATTTGCATGTCTATTTGACTTTTGTCTAATACACGAGCAGATGCTATATTATTAGGTACTATTTTAAAAATTTCATTTGAAACATTAAAAGAGTGTACTCCTAACTCATTAAGCCCTCCAAGAACATCATCTTTAGATTTCACCTCACTTCTTGCATCGTCTAATGCATTATATGAAAACATATTAGCTTTATTAGGCACTGCTTTTATAGCTATTTTAACATTAGATAAATCGCTACCATACTCAACTTTTATTGGGTCTGATGGTGATGGTTTACCAAAAATAAGTTTAAGCCCATCGTAATAGAAAAATTCACCATATTGTTTTGCCAATCTTTGAATAAATTGATAATGAGTTTCATTATATTGTGATTGGTATTCAATTGTAGATGTAAACTCTGGTGAAATATTAGCATCTACACCAGCTGCATCAATGGTTTCTGTAACAATATTAACTAATGTTTTATCTAACCAAGAATGCATATGCTTACCTGATTCTAGTAATATAGTTTTAGAATAACCGCTTACTATTAACTCACCACTATGCCCGTCTTCATGACTTAGTGCTATATCTGTGGCTACACCAATAAATTCTTTTTCTTCAAAAGAAATAATTACCGGTTTACCAAGCCAATCTTTTGATTTATCAATGGTGTGACCTCCAACTTCTTCTATTGTTTCTTGGTCTAAAATAATTTTAAAAAAATGATGACTATTTATATGCTGTACAAGGTTTGCGCTTTTAAAAACATCTATTTGTTTATTGTCTATAATTATTCTTGTTTTTACTTCCATTTTTTCTATTTTCTTTTTAATAGTTTTAAAAACTAAATATCTTTTCTTTTTTAAGTTTATTTTTTACTCAAAATAATATCCCTAAAATTATACATTATTTAAAAAAGCATATTTAGATATATGTACTGTTTTAATAACAAAACATTGTTTTACTATTGTATCATATATAAAAAATATAGTAAGATAAAACACAAAATAAGACTTGCTATTGCAATATTATAGTGCTTCATTTAAATGTGAAGAAATAAAAAAATCTACATAAGAATAATACAAAACAATGGTATTATCAACTATTTTGTTTTCATCTTTATTATTAATTAACTGAATATATAGTGCAGTTAAGGATAAGGATTAAGCAATGTTTTTTTTATATAAACACGAATACATGTTTATTTCATCACTCATTCTTGTGAGTATTTTATATTCTTTTTCTTATACATATTTTACAGTAACTTTTTGCTTTTGCTTTTTTTTAAAATTTTAACTAAAGGTATGAAAAATAATTAAATACAGATTCTATAAAAATCTAAAATAATTTAAAAACACTAAATCTTATATTTAGTTTTTTTATGCAGTTTTCCTTACGTATAATAAAATCATATACGTATAGTAGTTTAATAAATAAAGTTTACTTTTTTTTTACAGGCTTCTATTCTTAGTCAAGAACACACCTGATTGTAGTAATATACTAACAAGTAGTAAAGAGCAAACCCATAAGATTTGCTCTTTCTAAAATAATATTTATGCTACTGGCCAACGGTTGTCGATAGCTGCATTACCAATAGTCATTTCTTCTGCTGAAATAGTAAAATTAATAGTCATTGGTACGTCTCCGTTTACGTTTAAAGTTTCTTTATAATATACGATATACGCATTCTTCAACTTCTTTCATTTTTGAATCTTCTTCAGATTTCTTAAAAATGATTTTTCCTTCAATAGCTTTAAATTGGCTATTTAACATCGCTTCGATTACAGATGAATCTGCTGTAGACTCTATTGTTACATTGATTCTTCCTCCGTAAACATTAGATGCAATTTTACCTTTCTTATCAGTATCTCTACTAAAAGCGTATTCTGTTGCTAATACGTCAAATTCTTTACCTAACTCTAATGATGCTCTAAATGATCCCATAATGTTTGTTCTTTTTAATTAATAATTTTTAAATTTTCCTTTTGCTTTATGCATAGCGTAACTAGTATTATACAAACATAAAACTAACTCTCTACAACAATAGATAATTCTCTAAACTAAAAAAAATAAACGTGTTTTACTGGGAGAAAATCCCGAATAGGTATACTTCATTATACAGATTAAGAAATCTATATATATACAAGTATGACAGTTTATTTTACAAAGAAGAAGAAAATTCTAAATTGTCATTTGTGCTGTAAATATAATCACTTTTTCTTTATAAAAAAATAAATTTGTGTTTTTTTTATATTATTGCCTAATTCCTTTCAAAAACCTTATTTACAACTTATTAATTTCTTATAATTCTATTTTTAAGTATTGGTATGATTAAAATGTAGTTTTTTTAACTGCTATTTAGTTTACATATAAAAATGTGCCTTACACCATAATTACTTACACTTTTCGCTTATGCAACAACAAAATAATATTCTCTATAAATTAAAATAAAACACACTAAAGTGTATCGTTTTAATTATTTTTGAGATTCATAAATTAACCCTCGTATTTTATACAAAAGGTTTCTAAAAAATGGAAAAAAATGGAAAAATTCACTCTTGCTAGAGTAATACATATAATTGCAGTTATATTATGGATTGGTGGAGTATCTATGGTTACTACAGTTATCATTCCTGCTATTAAAAAACTAAAATCAAAAGAAGATCAAATAAATACCTTTGAACAAATAGAAGGAAGATTCGCAACACAGGCTAAAGTCACAACATTACTAACAGCTTTAACAGGGTTTTACATGTTGTACGAACTTAATGCCTGGGACAGATACTTTGATTATAGATTTTGGTGGATACACGCAATGACTTTAGTTTGGATACTATTTACATTAGTTTTGTATGTTTTAGAGCCTCTTGTATTGCATAAATTATTCAAAAAATATGCTAAAAAGAATCCTGAAAAAACATTTTCATTTATGCACAGAGCTCATTGGGTATTACTTATACTAAGTTTAATAACCACCGCAGGAGCTGTTGCTGGTAGTCATGGATGGTTTTTAATTAAGTAAACTAAATTTACTTAGCTAGAAAAAAGGTTAGTAAAGTGGTTATGAAAATAGCTAAGTAAAAATTAATACTCTCTTTACTCCTACTCTAAAATTTATAAATTAGTTTTCAGATAATATCCAAAATCTTCAAACTTATTCACTTTTAATTCATTCTTTGAAAAGTATTCAATAATTTTTAAAATTGCAGGGTTCCCTAAACTCTTTCTCGGATATGATAAACCAACTTCTCTAAAATATTTTGGCCCTTTAAATTTTTTCACTTCAAAACCATACCAACCATCAACAAATGCTTTAGGTAAAAAAGTAACACCTAAACCAGCCATAAGCATTGTTAAAGTTTCTGTTTTTGAAGAACAATTAGCAACTGTTACCATTTTATTAGTTTCATTATTTAAAATAGATAAACACTGTTGATGTGCTTCACATGATGGACAATGAATAAAGGTTTCTTTTTCTAAATCTTTTAAATTAATAACCTCTTTATTTAGTAAATGATGCCCATTTGGAATACACAATACATAATCTTCTTTCCAAAGTGGTAAGAATAAATCTTCTTCATTCTTCCATTCTCTAACCAATAGATTTATTTCATTTTCTCTTCCAATCCCGTTTGTCGTCCATGCTATAGATTCACATAGATTAGATACAGTTCTAAAAAATTGCTGCTTATGTTCTTGTGGTAAACCATCAGCGACACCTATTTTAATTTTATTTTTAAATTCTTGCTCATTAAAAATACTATTTAAAGAATTTAACTCCCCTACCAAACGCTTAGCAATTGGATATAAATAATGTGCTTCTGTTTTTAATTCAACTCCTTTTTTATGACGCTCAAAAAGTATTTGACCTAGTTCTTCTTCCAGTTGCTTTATTCCATTTGAAATATTTGGTTGTGATACAAAACATTGCTTTGCTGCTCGTGTTAAATTTTTCTGTTCATAAACAGCTATAAAAAATTTCAACAATCTTCCATCCATAATTAAAAGTTATGATTAACATAAAAAAATAGTATTTCCATTAATCCAATCAACACTATAAATTTGCATTAACAAATGTAATCAAAGGAATTACAACAAAAACATCATTTAAATTAACTATAATAAAAAACACATAAATGTTAAATAAAAAATTGATTATCATTACAGGGGCAAGTTCTGGAATAGGTGAAGCTACCGCAAAATTATTTTCAAAAAAAGGACATCCTCTTTTATTGTTAGCTAGACGTATAGACATAATTAAAGCATTTAATTTACCTAATGCTTTATGCGAAAAAGTTGATGTTACAGATATTAATGCTGTTAAGAATGCCGTTATTAAGGCAGAGACACAATTTGGAAATGCAGATTGTATAATTAATAATGCAGGTTTAATGCTTTTAGGAGATATAGCAACACAGGATCCTTTGGAGTGGAAAAAAATGTTTGATGTAAATATTCTTGGCTTATTAAATGGTATGCAAGTTGTGCTTCCAAAAATGAAAGCAAACCAAAGCGGAACAATTATCAATATAAGCTCTATTGCTGGAAGGAAAACATTCCCCAACCATGCTGCATATTGCGGAACAAAATTTGGAGTACATGCTATAACAGAGAATGCTCGTGAAGAAGCTGCTTCTGCAAATGTTCGAATGGTAACTATTGCGCCTGGTGCAGTAGAAACAGAATTATTATCACATACAACTTCTAACGAAATTAAAAATGGTTATGAAGCTTGGAAAAATGATATGGGAGGAGTATTAAACCCTAATGATATCTCTAATGCAATATGGTATGCTTATAAACAACCACAAGGTGTAAATATTAGAGAAATTGTTATTGCAGCAACTAAACAACAACCATAAATTTTATTATAATCTAGCGACTAAAGCCAATATTTATTTTCTTTATAAAATAAATATTGGCTTTTACTGTATTTAACTTTTCCTCTTTCTTTTGTTCTTTCTAAATTATACTTTACATTTATAAAATGTAAAACTTAAGCTATCGTATAATTATAAATCTTAGTTAAGTTTTAAATACATTTAATCCTTTTTTTCTTGATATCTAAAGGATATAAATTATCTCTTTACTTAAAAAAATAAAAGCATGATCGAAAATAGCATTGATGTTTTCAAAGCAATACTAAATGGTGATATTACAAAAATTAAACAAGCGCTCATTAATGGAGAAAATGTAAATATAACAAGGGTCATTGATGCCAATCAATCTATGCTTCATTATGCTACGAATGATAAAAATACTGAACTTATTAAATTACTTATTGAGCATAAAATTAATATTAACATAAAAGATGAATACGGAACAACCGCACTTCATAAGGCTGCTAAAAAAGGATTTATTTCAATAGTAAAAATGTTGATTGAGAATGGTGCACTGGTTGATATAAAAGATAACAAAAAAGTAACTCCCTTTAATGATGCCATTTATAATAATGAAATAGAATGTGCTGAATTCTTATTAAAAAATGGTGCTAATATTGATAATAAATACGACTCAAATTATGTTAAAGGAATCACTTCCCTTCTATTTGCTGTTGAAGATAGTTTTGTTTATTCAAAAAAATTGGTTGAATTCCTTACAGCGAACGGAGCTAATCCTGATATAAAAGATAGTAAAGATAATTTACTTTTAACAAGTGCAGTTGAACAGAATACATTAACAGATGAACTAGTTAAAGCTACTTCAAACATAAATATTCAAGATAAAGATGGTAAAACAGTACTTCATCATGCTGCTGCTTCAGATAGTATAAATCCTTTAAAAAAATTAGTTAAACACGATAGTCTAGACTTTAAAATTTTAGATAACGATGGTAAAGTTCCATTATACTATTCAATAAACGAAGCTAGAGCTGCTTTCTTTATAAAAAATGGTGCTGCATATGATAAAACTAATGAATATAGCGATTTATTTAGGAGCTTATACGGCGAGCAACATATTGATTTAGAAAAGCTAAATAAGTTAATTGACTCAGGCGAAGAAGAAAAATTTGAAATACCTAAATTAACAAATCAATTAAAGAACGCTATAAAAGATTTTGCAAAGAAGCATCAAAACGAAACATTTTATATTTTAACAATAGAAGGAAACTCAATATCTTTAAATTCGGAAGAAGCGTTTAAAAAAACTTTAAAAGAATATCAAAACAAATATCCTGAATTTTATAATGAAAAAGATGCCATTGAAAATTTAAAATTCAATACCGGAGATTTTAAGTATCAAGGGGTTTGTTTTCTCCAAGAGGGCTATATTCATCATTATTATGAAGAACATTGTAGCTTACCTGATGAAGAACAAAATACTAGTGAGTATACTATTGCTATGGAAACTTTATTAAAAGAACTACAAGATAAAGATACTTTTAAACCTTTAAAAATATCTCGCGATTTTAAAGCTACTCAAGTAGCACATACATATTAAAAATAATTATTCAGAAATAATTAATATATAGTAGCATGAATAATAAACAAATAATTGCTGAAATAAAAGAAATAACACTATCATTATTAGAACCATCACTTGAGCAAGTTAAAGTAGAAAAAGGATTAAACGATATTCATCTTCATTTTCAAAAACTTACAGAAATTACTGGTTTTGATACTAAAATTGAACATTTAGCAGCGATTCCTTCTTCTAAAGGAAAAGCTTTAGGGTTAAATCATGCAGCACAATGTTTGTTAGATTATAAGAGAACTGTTAAATTTTTAAATGCTGTTATCTTAGCTATTAAAGAAAAACAAAAAGAATATCCTAATGAGGTTATCCATTTTTTTTATGCAGGCTGTGGACCGTATGCGCCATTTATAACTTTAATAGCACCTCATTTTTCTCCTGAAGAAATACAATTTTCTTTATTAGAAATAAATAAAGCATCACTTGAATCTGCTAAAAAATTAATTCATTCATTAAATTTAACCACATACATTCAAGAATTTCATTTAGCAGATGCAGTAACATTTAAAGTTCCAAAAGCTACTAAGTTTCATATTCTTTTTAGTGAAACTCTTGATGCCTTACTCTATAGAGAAAGCTATGTTCCTATACTTTATAACTTACTTCCTCAATTTAACAAAGAAGTTGCCTTAATTCCCGAAAATGTGCTTATAAACATGAGTCTTTCAAATAAACCTGAAACAAACTCAAGCTATCAGGAACATAATATAGCTACTATTTTAAATGTAAGAGAATCAATCTCATTACATAAAAAAGAGCAACCTATTCCGTTACAATTACCTGATAAAAAAATAGATTTAGCCCCATTAGATATGAGTAAATATGATCGTATGATATTAGATACACAAGTTCATGTTTATAATAATATTTGGTTAAACAGAAGTGAATCTTCCTTAACACTTCCTCTAAAAATGACTTTAGAACAACCTTTTAAAAATAAAGCTATCCTTTTTACCTACTTTATAGAACCTAACATAGAGTTAAAATGTAAATTAGAATAAACGGAATCCAAATTTATATTCAAGTAAAATAAATACATGAAGAACAACTTACTCTTAAATTTAATGAAGAAGTGTTTGTTACCAATAGTTTTAAAATACTATTTTATAGATTGTAAACTCCAATTATGTATAAAAATTTGCTATTTTAGTAGTTAACCAAGCGCTTTTATTAATTTTGTGAAAAAATACTATTTCCTACAATTAATTATTTTGTAAAAATGGTACAAATAATACAAAATTGCTTGAATAATTCTTAAAATATTAAGATTACTAATGCAAAATAATACAAAATTTTTAAAACTACCTTTTCAATTTAACATAAAAAAGTTGATAAGTGATTTATCTTTAATTCTTGATAAAAACTGGGTTTCTCATTTTAACACCGATGGCTATAATGGAGACTGGAAAGCTATTTCTTTATATGCTCATAACGGTGAAGAGTCTAATATATTTGCCTTATCTACAGCCACTTCAATAATATCAGAAACCTCAATTCTTAAAAAATGTCACTATTTTAAAGAAGTTATAAATTCTTTTAAATGCACTATACTAACTGCACGTATTTTACGACTTAATGTTGGTGCAGAAATTAAATCCCATAGAGATTATGAATTAGGCTACGAAGACGGTAATTTCCGTTTACACATACCAATTATTACCAATTCTGGTGTTCAATTTATTTTAGATAATACCCAATTAACAATGTTACCTGGTGAATGCTGGTATACCAATGTAAATTACGTGCATTCTGTTAAAAATACAGGACAAGAAGACCGTATTCATTTAGTAATAGATTTAATTAGAAATAAATGGACAGATGAATTATTCTTTTCATTAGCTCCTAAAGACAGTTTTAAACCTATACCCAAAGAAAATGATTCTCCTGAAACTATTAGACAAGTTATTGAAGAATTAAAACGTAGTAAGGAACCCGCTGCGAAACAATTGATTAATGAACTACAGCATAAATTAGATAACCTAAACATTATTTAAACGGTAATTATAAAAACTTATGGAGACAAAGCAACATTTTAAAGATAGAATACGATTACCTTTTAAGTTTGATGTAGAAAAAATGCTTAAAGAAGCAAATGCTTTTAAACAAGGAAATTACGAATATTATAAAGTTATTTCATTACGTGGTCCTGCACATTTAGTTGATAAATCACTCCCCTTCCCTCCGCCTGCAAATGATTATGCTGATGGTTCATGGACAGATTGGATGAATACACCAAACTTAGAAAAATCACCTTATTTAAAAAGTATTGTTAACCAATTTAGTGAATATACAACTGTAAATTTGGTAAGGTTATTATTTTTAGCTCCAGATTCTGTTGTTAAAGAACATACAGATCCTACTTTAGCTTTAGAAGAAGAAAAATCGATGATTCGACTTACCATTCCTATAGATAATAATGATGGTGTTGAATTCTTCTTGAATAATAAATTAGTAGAAATGAAAGTTGGGGAGTGTTGGTATTTACGTTTATCTGACTCTCACCGCGTTATTAATAAAGGAACCTTCGATCGTATTAATTTAACGATAGATGTTATACCTAATGACAAAATTATTGAAATGATTAACAATGCTCGTTAAACCACGAATATCTATAATTTAATCTATGAAAGGAAAAATACCTTCATTAATCTTCTTACAAAAACATATTAAAATTGGGTTAGCATACTTTCTTATGATTGCCTTTTTAGGGGTGTTGCTTCGTTTTTTTTCAATAATAGATTTGCCTATAAACTATCGTTTTACAGTACACTCACATTCTCATGTTGCCTTATTAGGTTGGATTTATACTGCTTTAACTACACTTATTTTTAAAATGTATTTAAGTAAAACAAATGTTTATATTAAATACAAACGGTTATTTTGGGCTACACAACTTACCATTATTGGTATGTTAATTAGTTTTCCTTTTACAGGATATGCACTATTTTCTATTGTATTCTCTACGCTTTTTTTAATAGCTTCTTATTTTTTTGCTTATTTTATTTTTAAATATACTCCAATATCATACAAGCAAACAAATTCTTATAAGTGTATTCGTGTTGCATTATGGTACATGATTATTTCGAGTATTGGTCCTTGGGCTTTAGGTATTATTATAAAAACTGTAGGAAATGATTCTGATTTATATAGAAATGCCATTTATTTTTATCTTCACTTTCAATACAATGGTTGGTTTATTTTAGCTTTATTAGGAATTTTCTTATACATTTTAGAGCAACAAAAAATTACACTTACAAAGAAAACGTTTCAATCATTTTTTTGGTTGCTAAATAGTGGCGTTCTTTTAACTTTCGGTATTTCTTTATTATGGATGAAGCCTACTATTACCATTTATATTATTTCTGGTTTAGGCGCTCTATTTCAGCTAGTTGCTTTTTATTTTTTATTAGAAGAATTACGTTCTTTTAAACAACAATTAATTACCTTTTTTTCTAAATTTTATTTTCAATTATTAAAAATTACTGGGTTATTATTTTTCTTAAAATTGGTATTTCAAATAATTGGGTCAACTCCCTATTTTGCAAAAGTAATCTCATCAAATGTTGATTTAATTATAGGATATTTACATTGGACATTTTTAGGGGTTGTTAGTATTGCTATTTTACTTTTTTTATATCAATTTAAATTGATACAACTATCTAAAAAAAGTGTTTATATTTATTTGATAGGCTTTATTTTAACTGAAGCATTTATATTTTATAAAGGTATTGTTGTTTGGGGCAACTTTTCTTTAGCTAATAATTATTTTGAATATTTAGTAATTGTAAGCTGTGTTCTTTTAATCGGAATTTTCAACCTTTTTATAAATCAGTTTAAAAGAAAATAATTAGGATTAAAAACATCTTTTTTACTACTTTTATATAAAAATTATAAATGCTATCTAACGCTTGTAAATATGCTATTCGGTCGGTACTTTACCTATCAATTCACAATACAGAAAATAAAAAAGTTGGGGTTAAAAAAATTGCAGAAGAACTAGAAGTACCTCAACCTTTTTTAGCTAAATTATTACAACAACTTACTAAAAATAAATTGGTTTCTTCTTCAAAAGGACCAACTGGTGGTTTTTATTTGAACGAAACTAATTTAAAAAATACAGTTTGGGATATTATAATATGCATAGATGGCTCTACAAAATTTGATAATTGTTTTATGGGACTGTCATCTTGTAGCGACTCAAATCCTTGCCCTGTACATTTTACTGTTGCTCCGTTTAAACAAAAGTTAATGGCAGATTTTAAAGACAAAAACATTAAAGAATTTACAGAGAATATCAAATTAAAAGGAAGGTATATTTCCTTAAAAGATTTTGAAGTTTAATGAATTATCAAAATTAAAGCAGTAAAAATCAGTACAAAAATTACAATAGATGACTTCCAAAAAGAATGTGCTTTTTTTAATTCCATAAATTGAAAAGCAACCCCTAAAAACTTCATAGCTGCTAACCCTATAATTAAAAATACTACAAACCTGTTTTCAAAACCAGAAAACAACGCTGCTATAATTGTTAACATCAATAAAATAACCCAAGTAATAATCGCTGATTTATTCATAATTAAAAAAGTAAATAGATTATTGGAAATAATAACAACCAAATTAAATCGCACATGTGCCAAAAAGTAGCACTTGCTTCTACATCTTCAATATTAGTAGTACTTTTTTCTTTTTTTATTCCAAAATACACAGAAATTAAGATCACTAATCCTACAATAACATGAATTACGTGAAATAAAGTAAGCATCCAATAAAAGCTAAAAAAGGTATTATAACTCATGTTTAAACCTGCTTCAATTTTATCGTAATATTCTATACTTTTCAATCCTAAAAACAGCATTCCAAAAAACATTGTTACTAATAAATATTGTTGTGCTTTTTGCTTGTTTTTATGCTTTAATTCTTTTACTGTAACTGCCATAAAAAACCCACTAGTTAACAAAAAAATCGTATTAATAATTCCGTAAGTTGGATTCAATAATTTACTAGAATCAGCAAAAACTACTGGTTCTTCAGTTCCATAGTAAACCATTGCAATTAATGCCATTCCAAAAGTAAATAACTCTAAATAAATAATAATCCACATAAGAATTCCTCCTGGTGGATAATAAATATTTTTATGATCTATAACTGAAGTATTCATTTATTGTTGATGTTTTATTTTTTCGTACAGTTTCACTAATGATTGTAATAGTTCTACAGGTGTTGTTAAAATTTGATAATGGTTTTCTCCAAACATTTGTGGTAAATAATACTTTGCCTGTGCTTCAATAGCCAATGCATACGAGTTTATTTGACGTTCGTTCAATTCTCTTAAAGCTTGTTTAACATCATTCACTCCATATGCACCTTCATACTTGTCATAATCATTTGGCTTACCATCAGAAATTAAAATAATCCATTTGTTTTTGGTGTCTCGTTTATCTAATAAAGCTCCAGAATGTCTAAGTGCAGGACCAATACGAGTGTAACCACTAGGTTCTATAGCACCTATTCTATGTTTAGCTTTATTCCAATCTTCATCAAAATCTTTCATTGTTATATAACTAGAATGATTTCTAGTTTTTGAGTAAAAAGAATTGATAGAAAAATCGATATTAAACTCCTCTAAAATCTCCCCAAAAAGAATAGAAACCTGTTTTTCTACATCAATTACTCTATTATTAGCTGCGTAACCATCACTTGATAAACTTGAGTCTAATAATAATAAAATAGATAAATCTTTTTCCTTTTTTCGTTTCGATAAATAGATTTTCTCTGAAGGTGTAATTTTAGAATGTACATCAACAAACAAATCAGTAATAGCATCTAAATCAAATTCTTCTCCTTGGCTCTGTCTTCGTTGTAATTGATACTTATTATTAACATTCGTTAGCATTTTACGCAACCCTAATAAAGTAGAACGGTTTTTAGAAATTGTATTTTTATAGTACGAAACATCTGTTTTTAAGATACTTTTAGGATACACTTTACAAAAACGATCTTTATAAGCACGTTTATTATAGTCCCATTCATCATAAGGTACAAAATATCCCTTTTCATTTGTTTCAGCACTTTCTGCAATTGTTGTATTCTCTACAAAATCTGCCTGATACACAGAATGAGCAACATCATCTACACGAACCGTATATTTCATATTTAAATCTTCTAAAGCATTAGCATGATCATCTAACTCATCTTCACCGTCCATGTCTCTAAAATTACCTCCAAATTCATCTGCTGTTTCTACTTTTTCAAATTGATGTTGTAAAACGGCATCTTCTAATTGTTTTTCATCTACTTGAACAGAAATAATTTCTTCTACTGCTCTTGCTTTTAAAATTGTTTTTGCTTGATCTTGATTCGCTTCTTTTACTTTCTCTGAAAAGTTTTTTAAAGTATCTTTTGATGCTTCTTCTTTCGAATTCACCATCCATTTTCCGTAGATAAAAGAATAATCTACTGCATCTTTTTTAGAAGACTTCTCTACATAGTGAGTATTAAATTTCTGATAATATTTTTCTGTAATCGGGAATTCTTTAAATAATTGTTGCAATACCTTAGTTGAATTTTCTTTCGCTTTTTCTTGAGATTCTACTAATGAATATTCACTTATTATCTTCCAGTTTAGTTCTAAATTTTTCTGAACAGACAAGTATAAAATTCTGAATAAATAGAAAGAAGTATTTTCTTCTATGGTTAGAAATTCAGCAAATTTTGAAGGCAAAAAAAAGTTATTATTTTTATAACCACCTTCTCTTTCAGCATCATAAATTTCAATGGTCTTACCAGTAATTGCACGTGCAAAAATCGTTAATCGAGGTTTTACCTCTTGTAAAGTTACCGCATGTGCTAAATTTGCTTCTTTATTTTTACGACGTCGTTTAAAATAATGAGCAAACTTGGTAAATATGTATTCATCTGGTTCAAATTCAAACATAATTTAGTTTTCAGTATGTAGTAAGTAATTAAATAGTTGGAATGACTACCAACTGTAAACTGTTTTACTACCTACTTAGTTATTATATCATTAAATCACATAAATCATTCAGAGCACTTACTACATCTGTATCATCGGTAAGTGGTTCTACAACCGCAACATGAACTGCTAATCGTTTTGGTAAGCCTGAAGTTATTAATTTGGCTGCATCAATTAACAATCGTGTAGAAACAGTTTCTGTTAAACCTAATTCTGTTAAGTTTCTAATCTTATTGGAGATGTTAACGAGTTTCTTTGCATCAGATTCCTGAATTTTAGTTTCATTTACCAAAATTTCTATTTCAGATTTCATTTCAGGATAATTGAAAGAAACTGCAACAAAACGTTGCCTTGTTGATGGTTTTAACTCTTTAAATCCGCGTTGATAACCAGGATTAAAAGAAGCTACCAAAGTAAAATCTTCGTGTGCTTTTATAGTGATTCCCAATTTATCAATAAATAACTCTCGTCTATGATCAGTAAGTGAGTGAATAGCTACAATTACATCAGGTCTTGCTTCTGCAATTTCATCTAAATATAAAATTGCTCCTGTTTTTACAGCAATGGTTAACGGGCCATCTAACCAAACTGTTTCAGCTCCTTTTATAATGTAACGTCCAATCAAATCTGTTGATGAAGTTTCTTCGTGACAGCTAACAGTAATTAAATTTTTATTGAGTTTATACGCCATAAACTCAATAAATCTAGATTTACCAGTTCCTGTTGGTCCTTTTAATAAAAATGGTATTTTTTGCTTGTAAGAGTGCTCGAAAACGTCAACTTCTTTACCTATCGATTTATAATAAGGTGCTTTTTTTACTCCGTTTAAAGTAGTGATTTTTTCAACTGAATTCATATAGAGTTTATTTAGTAACTGTTTCCTTAATTTTTAAAATTGTCTCTTTGTTATCAACTCCTAATCCTTCTTGTTGATGTACCAACTCTCCTTCTGAATTGAAAACACTTATTATATTTGAATGTGAAAAATCTAACGGAGATATTTCTTTATATTTTACAGCTAACACATTAGCAAATTCTCTAACACTTGTTTTTGTTCCTTGTAAAAACGTCCAATGTTCATCATCCATTAAATTCTCTTTCGCAAAAGCTTTTAGTTTTTCTGGAGTATCCGTTTCTGGATCTATACTTACCAATACATAACGTAAATCATTATTATATTCTTTCGGAACTTGTTTTTCTATATTTCTCATATCAGCAACTAATCTTGGACAAGCTGCTTTACAAGTTGTATAAATCATTACCATTACCAATGTTTTCCCCCTTAAGTCTTTTAACTCAATCACATTTCCTTCTTCCGTGTTCCATTTAGAAGTTAAATTGAAAATAGACTCATCAGAAATTTCATTGCTAACTACTTTTTTTGAAACAGTTGCTACTAGTTTTAAATCCATTTTACAAACCGAACAACTTCCTTTATCTGTAAATGTTTTTTCGCCTTCACATTTCATCGGACATTGATACGTTATATCCTTATTCGTAATTGATTCAGTTGTACTATTTTTGCATGACACAAAAGTTATGAATAACAGTAGTACAACTAATATTGTTTTATTTTTTTTCATCTTTTAAATCTTTTACACAACGAAATCCTAAGTTTTTCATAGTGTATTTTGCTTTTAAACTTCCTCTAATTGCATAGCGCATAAAAGCGGCATAATTCATTAAATCTGTTGCATTTATTGCCGCACTTCCACAGAATAAATTACTATCATTATCTACATCTTTTCTTGACTCACCTGATACTAAAACCGAATTAAAGTCTGATGTCCATTCCCAAACTAAACCGTGTAAATCATATACATTCCAATAATTCTTAAAGGTAGAACCGATATCATTATTAAAAGTTTTAGGTTTTTCATACCAACTTAAAATAAATTCATTATACGTTTTTAATTTTCTTGCATCTGGCATTTTTTTGTTTGCCATCGCTACATATTCCCATTCATCAATAGTAGGTAATCGCTTTCCTTGGCATTCACAGTACGCATTTGCTACAAACCAACTAATACTAGTTATTGGTGCTTTTACTGATTGATTTCTGCCTAATTCTGTATCTGATTTCCAATTTCTAAGATAACTAGCATCTGCAAATATTTTTTTTACAGCTGATTTTCTCCACTTCGGATTTTCTTTTACAAACTGTACAAATTCTTGATTCGTAACCGGATATACATCCATAAAAAAATCTGAAATACTAACTTTTAAAGAATCTCTACCGTATAAAGGGATATAACTATCTCCTTTAATTTTAACCATTTTAGATTGACAATTCACATTGACTGTAAAAAATAGTAACATACAAATTGCCAATCTTAAAATGGTTTTCATTGAATTTGAATTTAGTGAGCGTTTTTAACTTCTTGTACTGTTGATACTTTTACGTTTGTTTTATTATTATCCCAAGAGTTATATACATATGTTAGTACATCAGCAACCTCTTCATTTGTTAAGGTTTGTTTAGTCATAACACTATTGTATTTTTTACCATTTACTGTAATTTCTCCTGTTTTACCATGTATAACAGTTGCAATAGCTCTTTTTACATCAGCATTTAAATAATCCGATTTTGCTAAAGGAGGAAAAGCATTCGCTATTCCTTCTCCGTTTGCTTGGTGACATGCAAAACACGTTTGTGTATATATTTGCTTACCTGAAGCTATTTTTTCTGCTAATGTTTTATCAGAACTTTTCTTAACAACTACTTTTTTACCATCATCTGGCATTTCTTGAAGCGTTCCTCCTTCTGGATTATAGATACCTTCTTGTTTTACACCAGAATATAATTTTTTATCTTCTACTCCTTTTACTTTTAACATTCCTAAAGCTCCTTTATTGAAAGCTCTAAAAATTGCATGATCAACTAATATAAAAGTTCCAGGAACATCTACTTTAAAATCTACAATTGCTGCTCCTCCTGCTGGTATTGATGTTGTTTGCACATTTGTATTAATTAAATCTCCTCCTTCAACATGAACATTGTCAAAAATTTCTCCAATAACATGAAAAGACGATGTTAGGTTCGGTCCACCGTTACCAACGAATAAACGAACTGTTTCACCAACATTTGCTGTAATAGCATTGTCTCCTGTTAAAGCTCCTACTTTACCGTTAAACACTACATAATCAGCATCTTCATCAACTGCTTTTTTCATATCGAATGCTTGTAACCCAGGTTCTCCATTTTCACCTTTCGTATAAAAATCACCTTGCATTATATAATACTCTTTATCAACTTTAGGCAAACCTCCTTCTGGTTCAACTAAAATTAACCCATACATACCATTCGCAATATGCATCCCTACAGGAGCTGTTGCACAGTGATATACATATAGCCCAGGATTTAACGTTTTGAATGAAAATACTTTTTCATGACCTGGAGCTACAAATGATGATGTTGCTCCACCACCTGGACCTGTAACGGCATGTAAATCTATATTATGAGGTAGTTTATTATCTGGGTGATTTGATAAAGTAAATTCGACTTCATCTCCTACTCTTGTTCTAATAAAACTTCCAGGAACTGAACCTCCAAAAGTCCAATATACATACTTAACCCCATCGGTCATTGTACCCTCTTTTTCAATAATTTCCATGTTTACCAGCAGTTTTTTTGCACGTCTATCTCCCACTGGTGCTGGTACATTTGGTGGAGCTGTTAATTCTGCTTCCATAGTACCTTTAACAACTATTTCTGCAGAGTTTGTCATTGCTAAACTGTGTCCTTCTTTTTTATCACTATTACAACTAGTAACTAATGTAGTTGCTGCTAGTAATAATAAACCTAATTTTAAATGTTTCATTTTTTAACTTTTTTAGTTTTGATTAACTTCTAATGCTTCGTCTGTAGGTCTTCCGTGTTTATAAAAATCTATGAAGTATAAAATAATACCTGTCATGAATAATGTTGCACAAAGAATAAGTACTATAAAATGAACTTCAACTTCTTTCTGAACTTCCATAAATTCCATTTTCAATTTTCGTTCTAAATACACTTGAACAACTCCAGCAACACCAAAAGCAACTGTCATACCTATCATACCTATATTAGAGAACCAAAAAGCCATTCGTCCTCTTGTACTTTCATACAATTTTCTACCTGTCATGTTTGGTAAACTATAACTAATAATAGCTAAAACAATCATAGCATAAGCTCCCCAAAATGCAAGATGACCGTGCATTGCAGTAACTAAAGTTCCGTGAGTATATAAATTTGTTTGTGGTAATGTATGTGCAAAACCTAGCAAACCTGCTCCTATAAAAGATACAATTGCGGCTCCAAGTGTCCAATACAATGCTAATTTATTTGGGTGCTTCTTTTCTCCTTTTCTATACATATTAACAGCAAATAATGCCATTGCCAAAAATGCTAAAGGCTCTAAAGCAGAGAATATTCCACCAACAATTAACCAAATTTTATTTACTCCAATATAATAGTAGTGGTGACCTGTACCTAAAACTCCAGATAAAAAAGTTAATCCAACAATTACATATAACCATTTTTCAATTACTTCTCTATCAACACCGGTTAATTTTATTAATAAGAACGATAAAATACCTCCCATTATTAATTCCCAAACACCTTCTACCCATAAGTGAACAACCCACCATCTAAAGAAAGAATCTGTTACTTGACTATCAAATGGTAACATACCTGGTAAGTATAATAAAGCTGCAAATAATAACCCCATTGATAGTACTAAAGATGTTGTCGTTCTCCGTTTTCCTTTAAATAAGGTTAATAAAATAATCCCTAAAAACAGCAACACATTTACTACCACTAAATAATCTAAGGGTCTTGGAATTTCTAAAAACTTACGTCCTTCCCAAATATTAAAGTGAAAACCAATAATAGCTACAACACCTACTAATGCTAATGATATTAATTGTACATAGGCTAATTTTACACTTACTAATTCTCGTTGTGCTTCTTCTGGTATAATGTAATAAGCGGCTCCCATAAAACCAGATAATAACCATACTACTAATAAATTAGTGTGTACAGCTCTTGCTGTATTAAAAGGTATAATACTATGCAGTCCATCGAATCCTGCATGTGCAAATCCCATTATAAAACCGTATATAATTTGAAGACCAAACAGTAACATTGAAAGGGCAAAAAACCAATACGCAACTTTTTGTGATTTATATTTCATAATTTCTTTAGTTTAGTTATTGTCTTTTGATAATGGAGATACAACTCTATCAAACCCGTTTAAATCAATATCATCAATCCAGTCAAAAAAGTTGATTACATCGTTTGCTTCTTCTTCTGAAAAACCATAGGCTACCATTTTTCTTCCATTTGGTGCCCAATCTACAGGCGTCATTAAAACGGCTTTAATATAGCCCTTACCTCGTCGGTCTATTACTTTAGTTAGTTCAGGAGCATAATAGGCTCCTTCTCCTAAAATTGTATGGCACCCCATACAGTTGTTTTCTTCCCATATTTTCTTTCCGCGAACTACAGATTCTGTTATTTTCCCATAATTTGATTGGTCTTGTCCTTTACTAAAAGAATAAATGGTAAGACCAATAAAAATTAAAAAAGTAACCACTGTTCCGCCAAGAAAAAATGCACGTGCTTGTTTTTTTGATAACATAGTTAATTAGTTTTTGTACAGTAAAAGACCTTTTTATCTTTTACTTGATAAAACTAACACTATCCTAAAAAAAAAATCATGATATTTATCATGATTTTTAAGTTTATAATAATAACGAGGTTAAAAATCTTTCTTTTTAGATTTTGAAACAATTCTCCAAGTAGGCAAAACAGTCCATAGCATTAAAACCATTGTAGATAACACCATTCCGATATTTGTTCCAAAAAACTTTTGAAATACCGCACCTGTATAACCTAATAAGGCAGAAATATCTAATTTTAAAAGTATTAGTATTCGCGATAAATCTACAGGGTTAAACATCGTAGCTATTAAAGAAAATTTATCCAACGGGTATTCTTGTAACATTACTAAAGAAATTAAAAATAAGCCATCATAGATTACAGCCAAAAACAGCCATAATAAAATAGCATATCCGAAGCCTTTAATTTTATTTTCATTTGATAATGCAATATTAAATGCCAAAGCCACAAAAATAAAAGTCAAAAAAGCTCCTACGGCTATAAGAGATACAAAGTTAAAAATATCATTAGATTCTAGTAAACCATAAGCTAAAAATGGAATACCTAAACCTATAACTAAACTTAATGAAAGCGATATAGAAACGCCTAAATACTGCCCCATAAAGATTGTAGATCTTTTTAAAGGTTGTGCTAATAATAACTCAGTAAATTCACGCGAATTATAATAATACATTACTCCAAAAATTGTTCCGATTAAAGGTGTAAGCACTACAATAACATTCATTAAAGTAATTACAGCTTTTGAAACATCGTTATTTAAAAACAATAACACAAAACCGAGTGCTAAATAGAATAAGAAGTACACATAACTCCAACTACTACGCATTAAATCGTAAAAACTATATTTTAATATTTTAAACATCTTCTTTAATTAAAATTGCTGCAATAGCATGTTCAAGATCATTTTGTTTGGTTTGTTCTTTAATAGCAGTTAATGTACCTTTAAAATAGATTTTACCATCTAATAAAAAAACTATTTCATCTGCCATTTCTTCAACAAAACTCATAATATGAGAGGTTATTAAAATGGTTTTACCCTTTTTCTTTTCAGCTAGAATTATTTTTTTTAAATTTAATAAAGAGATTGGGTCTAAACCCGTAGTTGGTTCGTCTAATATGATTAATTCACTATCAAACATAAAAGTTAATACTAGATTTACTTTTTGTTTGGTTCCTCCTGATAAGTTACCTAATTTTTTATCTAAAAATGGTTGCAAACGAAACAACTCAATCAAATCTTGATCTACTGCTGGTTTAGATCGCAAATTTTTGACCATTTTTATTAATTCATTTACACTTAAGTTACTAGGAAAATTAGCTATCTGTGGTAAATAATTAATGTTATTTCTGTATTCATGCTTTTTTAAAACACTATTGCCATCAATAACAATATCTCCTTTATTAGGAATTACCATTCCTAAAACACTTTTTATTAAAGTTGTTTTACCTGAACCGTTGGGTCCTAATACAGCAAAAATTCCACCAGATTTAATACTTAAATCCAATCCTTTAAGGACTTCTACTTTTCCGAATTTTTTATATAAATTTCTTATTTCAATCATTTAAATGGCTTCATTAATGGGTTACTGTCAACCAATTCATCTGGTGTAAATACAGGTGATACTTTTTCTGAGAAGTTAATAATATCAACAAACAAACTTCTCATTAAAATAATTGTTTCAGGTGTTTTATTAACTATATAAGAAAATAACTTTACTGGTCTATATGGTATATCTCCAACACCGTTTTTATCTAAATCGTACCCTGTGTATGAACTCCAGTAATTATTATCAAATTTATTATCGTTTATTTTACTATTGTAAGAGATATCAAATGAGTTGTTCAAAAAATTATTGTCTTTAAAAATATTAGTGTAACATGCCCCTGCAATTTTTATTGACCAGCCATTACTTATAAAATTATTTTTAAAATAATTAATTCTTGTAGATCCCTCTACGTTAATACCTATTGTATTTTCTTTAAAAGTATTATTCTCTATTTCTGCATCATATATCTCTTTTAATAACAATCCGTATGAAGCTGTTCCCCAATTTTTTGTAAATGTATTTCCTGTCATTTTTATAAATTTAGAAAACATTACAGCAACTCCTGCCCCATTATTTTTAAAAATATTGTTATGGTATTCGTTTTTATTAGAAAACATGAAGTGCAAACCATAGCGCATATTATCATGACTATTGTTATTTAAAACTTTACTCTCTTTAACAAATTCTAGATAAATACCATCTCTTAAATTATGTGCCTCATTATTTTCAATAAGCATGTTCGAACAATTCCATAAATGAATACCATTTCCTGATGCTGATTGATCTACTGCTTGACTTGAAACATGATTATTAATAATTTTTCCATGATGAGATTTTTCAATTAAAAAACCAAAAAATACACTTTCCAATCTATTATTTTTAAAAGTAAAATGATTGCTTTTAGAAATATAAACTGCTGCATAATCTTTGGTATAACTTTTCCCTGGATTTATAACATTTAATCCTGATACCGAAACACTATCAGATTTTACTACAAGTACATATCCTTTATATTCACCATCAATAATAGGTTTACCCTTACCAATTATTTGCAAAGGTTTATCTATTAATATATTGCTTTCTAAATAAGTACCTTTTTGTATAATAATTTTATCATGAGGTTTTGCTTTAACAATGGCATCAGTTAAAGTTTTCACCTTACAAGATTTACATACTTCAATAGTTTGAGCGTAACCATTTAAAGTAAAAAATATGATTCCTAAAAGTTGAACTATTTTATTTTGCATTTTGTTATCTAATATTCAAAGATTAGTATCTTCATTACCTGAAACATTTGCCTTTTTTTAAACTACAACAGCATTTATGTTTCTATTATTTTAAAAATCTGCCCTAAAAATTAAATTTCAAGACAGATTTATTTAATTTTAAAAATATATTCTATTTAGAAAACCAACTCGTTTTAATTTCTTGCCAGTTAAATATTTTGTCTGCATCAACTTTAACAAATTTCTCTGCATCTTTTTTTGATAAAAATGCTGATAAATTAGCTCCCATTGGGCTTTTTATTGATGGACTCACTAAATATGTTGCTGTTTTTGCATCAATTAATAGTGTTGGTTTTAAATAATCTGTAACTAAAAACAATGCAATTTTATCAATCTTTCTATCATCTAAATCATTTAACATACATTCAATAGCATCATATTTATAAGGTTTCCCTTTTTTTGTTACTATTTGTGCTGCATGTGCTTTCTCTACAATATTCATTTTACAAAAAGAGCAAGCGTCTTTACCGTATTCAATTTTTGAGGGCGCTATTGAACAAGCTAGAATTAAAGTTAACATCAATAAAAATATGATTCCTTTTCTCATAGGTGTTTGGTTTCTTTTTTTCCAACAAAAAATGCAACAATAGTAAGCGTCATACCAACAAACATTAAATAACCTCCTGTGTGTGGTAAAGAAGTAACATCAAAATTTAACATTTTTTGATATCCTAATAATGGTGGCTTATAGCTCATAGGGCTACCATCTGGATTTACTACTTTTATAATAGCATGTGGGTCTAAATCACTTCCATATGCTGTTAACCATTGATTAAAATCATACATACCTAGCACTCCTAAAACAGTCATTAATATAAACCAACCAATAAACCATTTATAGGAAACTTTACCAAAAAAACCAAGTAAACCAATTAACACACCCAATCCTGCCATACCTCCAATTACTTTCGGAAAAACCGAAAATTCCCACATATCTGCTGGTTTAGGTATTACTTTCATACCAATGTAATGATTAAGGCCATCAATATTTGTTAAATCAAATTCAGAAACTCCTTTAATACCGTCTATATGAATGTTCATTCCTAAAGGGTCTGGATATTGCGGAGCACCAAGCATAATGTTCCATAAAGGAAACTTGAATAAACTCAATAATAGTAAAGAGCCGATAATCATAATAATACCTGCTTTTTTCATCTGTGTGTTTTTTAAACCTAAAAAAGTTTTTATTTAGTATCTTTAGTTTTTTAAAAAGGCTGCTTGATAACTAAATATCAACCTATAAAATCAAGCAGCCAAATCAACTAAAAATCAATTATAATTTATTATTCACCATCTAAAGACCAAGATAATTTTATGTCTGAGTTTTTTGGTGAAACTCTAATATATCCTTGCATTTCTTGATGTAATGCTGAACAGAAATCTGTACAATAAAAAGGCCAAACACCTACTTTTTTAGGATACCATGTAAGCGTTTTTGTTTGCCCTGGCATTATTAATAATTCCGAATTATTAGCTCCAATCATTGCAAATCCATGCGGTACATCAAAATCTTGTTCATGATTTGTAATATGAAAGTATACTTTATCTCCTACTTTAACACCTTCAATATTATCTGGCGTAAAGTGAGATCTAATCATAGACATATAAATGTGTACGTCTTTCCCTTCTCTTACTACTTTTGCATCTGCTGGAGACGTAATAGCGTATGGATGCTTATTTTCATCTAATCTATAGAATTTTTTAGAATTGTTTTTTATAATATCTGCTGGTATTGCAGCAGCATAATGTGGCTCTCCATGGGTTGGAAAATCTAATAATAATTCCATTTTATCACCTGATATATCATATAATTGCGCAGAATGTTCTAATTCTGGACCCGTTGGTAAATAACGGTCTTTTGTAATCTTATTCATCGCAAACATATACTTACCAAAAGGTTTTCTTGAGTTTCCTCCAGGAATTGTTAAGTGACCAACTGAATAATATGTTGGTTTTCTATCAATTACTTCCCATGTTCCTATTTTCCATTTTACAACTTCAGAAGAAATAAAGAAAGTAGTATACGCGTTACCTAAACCATCAAACTCTGTATGTAACGGTCCTAAACCTCCAGACTTAACAGAACCGGCTAAAACATCTTCATAATTTAAAATAGGAATTCCATAAGCTTCACCATCAAATTTTTTATTTTCGATAGCTTCTAACATTTTAGAAAAAGAGTGAATTGTTAAATCTGCCGATAACTTTCCATTACCAATAATATACTCACCTGTTGGGTCTACATCACAACCATGTGGTGATTTTGGAGTTGGTAAAAAATAAATAGCTCCAGGAATATCTGCCGGATTAACCGTTAATACTTCTTTTACCATTGTAGAAGTTGCAGTATGTGTATGCTCATCATATACATTATGCGCATAGTTTGTTGGCATTTTAGTACCACCTCCATTATCTACATATTCTTCAATTTTTTTCCAGTTAATAGCTGCAATAAAATCTTTATCATTTTGTGAAGCATTTACTTCTAATAAAGTACTTGCTTCCTCAGTATTATAGGTAGTAAAGAAAAACCATCCATGAGATTTATCTCTACCAGGGTGAGAAAGATCGTAGTTAAAACCTGGCATTAGTATTTGGAATTTAATTCCCATTCTACCTGTTTCTTTATCTACTTTTATAAAAGATAAAGCTCCTTTAAAATTCCCTTTATATTCATTAATAGGCACATCAACCTGTGGTACTGGAACAGAAAAACGTGTTCCTGCAACGACATACTCTGTATTTTCAGTAATAAATGAAGAGCTATGGTTACCTGCACTATTAGGTACTTCTATAATTTCTTCAGTCTCAAAAGTTGTAAGACTAATCCTTGCAATACGTGGTGTGTTATTACCATTTATAAATATCCAACGTCCGTCTAAAACTCCATTCGTTTGAGAAATATCTGGATGATGAGAATCATCCCAAGGTATTTGACCAAAAGAAGTATTTAACATTGGTTTTGTTTCTTCAGAATATCCATAACCTGTAGTTGGGAATTGAGAAAAAACAGGAATTTCTTTAAACATTCTACCTGAAGGTAAACCGTAAACTGTTAAGTTACCACTATAACCTCCTGATATAAATGCATAATGCGAATCGTGTTCACCTGGTGCAACATATACCTTTTCTGCTTTACTACTATTTAAAGCACTTTTATTACTATTATTACCTTTATTACCACAACTTACAAACAAAAAAGAAGTTGATAAAATTAATATTAAAAATTTAAAACTTGTTCTCATCAGTGTTTATTTTATAATTAATTATTATAATGTTCTAAAAAACTCTAGAACCTGCCTCGCTTCTTCTTTAGAAAGATTTTGATTGGCCATAGGTGAACCATTAAACTTCATTAATAACTCTTTTGCTATTGGATCATTCTTAACCATTTCGTCAGGATTTAAAATCATATTCATTACCCATTCAGGTGAACGTCTTTTTAAAATACCTGTAGGGTTTGGTCCAATAAATTTTCTATTTGTTCTATGACAAGCTGAACATTTACTTTTAAAAACTTTAGCCCCTTTATCTGCCATAGCTTTATCTATTGTTTCAGTTAATTCTACCGATTTAATAGGACCAATACCTTTGTTATTTAAATCTACAATTCCTTCTTCTTTAACTTTTTTAGTTGCTACTGTTTTAGTTACTGTTTTTTTTACTGCCGCTTTTTTTGCAGGTTTTTTATTATTTGAGGTATCCTTTTTTTCTCCACCTCCACAACTAACAAATAATGTAATTAACATTATCATTAACACATTTTGTAATCTCATTTTATATTGATTTTTTAATTATTATTTATCATTAGGCACTAATACATCTCCAATAACATGTATCCAACCATTACTAACTTTTACTGATTTTAAAATTTTGGTCCCCCCAACAAATAAACCATCTTCCTTTTTAGTAACTTCTAAATATTTGCCAGATGCCATATATAATTTTCTATTTTTACGTACATTTTTCTCTAAAGTAGCAACTGTATAATTTGCAGGAGCTACATGATTTTTTAAAATGAACGATAGTTTTGATTTATTTTCAGGCTTTAATAATGTTGCTACAGTTCCTTCTGGTAGTTTATCAAAAGCTGCATTTACAGGAGCAAAAACAGTTAATGGACCTGCATTTACTAAAGTATTTTCTAAATCAGCAGCTTTAACAGCAACAACCAATGTTTTAAAGTCTTCTAAAGAAGCTGCTACTTGTAACGCATTAGGTTCAGAATCTTCATCTACCACAGCTGATTGCCCTTTATCTACTTTCTCTGTAGTTGCATTAGTACTATTAATAGTTTCTTTTTTTGTCTCTTTACATGAAAAAAATGCAAAACATATAAATAGTGTTAAAATTGAAATTTTTGTTCTCATCAGTTGACTTTTTAAATTCTATACAAAATTAAAGCAGCTGATTCTTTAAAAATATGATTAATATCATATAAAAAGACTTTTTTATCTTTTATTAATTTATAAAAATTTTAATACTTGTTTATCTAAATGTTTCCATGAATTAACATTGATAGTTTCAAAAACAGCTATCATTTTAACTCCATAAGGTGTTAATTTTGTACCTCCCCCACTAACTCCTCCAACACTTTTAATAACCACAGGTTCAATTGCATTATTATTAACAGATTCGATCAAGATCCAAGCTTTTTTATATGAAATTCCCAGCTCTTTTGCCGATTTAGATAAAGACTTAGTAGTGTTTATCGACTTTAATAATTTAACCCTTCCGTCTCCCAAAAAAACATTACCATCTACTTCAATCCAAATCTTACTTTTAATTTTATACTCCATAAATAAATATTAGTTCATCAAAAATAATAATACAGATAAACCTAAACTATGACATAAATCATGCATTAGGCTACTTATTTATAATCATAACAAATTGAATACTTATCTCTTTTTCAAATAATTGCTAAACACCTACTAAACAAAGGGATTAGATAGTTTTCGTTATTTCTAAAAAAACATAACGACTTGACTTAATGATAAATATCATGTAAATTATGTTTTTAAAGTCTCTAATTTGTACTAGAATTAAACATCTATTTTATGCCTATTAAAAGTTATTTAGCACACCCTCATGACGGAAAGAAGGAAGAACTTCAACAAGCAATTTCTATTTTAAAAGGATGTGAAATAATTCCTGCAGAAAATGAAAATTTACTTGTTGTTCTTACTGAAACACAAGATGATGCAGAAGATAAAAGTTTAAAAGAAACTATAGAGACCATAAAGAGTTTAAAATTACTTGCATTGGTTTCTGGATTTAATACACCAATAAAATAAATAAGATATGAGCGCCTCTTTAACAAGTAGACGAAGTTTTATAAAAAAAATGGCTGCTACAGCAGCAATGACAGCTGCAGCAACTATGTTTCCTGGAATTATTTTTGCTAATGAACAATTAGCAGGAATCTCAAATGGAAATTTAGATTGGAAAAAAGGACCTTGTCGTTTTTGCGGTGTAGGTTGTGGAATTTTAGTTGGTGTAGAAAATGGAAAAGCAATAGCCGTAAAAGGAGATCCTAATTCTAGCGTTAATAAAGGATTACTTTGTGTAAAAGGATACCATCAAATTATGTGTATTCAAGCCAAAGATAGATTAGAGTATGCTTTAGTTAAAAAAAACGGTACCTATGTAAAAACTCCAATTAGTGAGGCATTAGATATAGTTGCTAACAAGATGAAAGAAACCATTGAGAAACATGGTAAAGATTCTGTTGCTATGTACACTTCTGGTCAATCTACAATTCCAGAAGGCTATGTAGCTTCAAAGTTTATGAAAGGAGCTATTGGTACAAATAACTTAGATTGTAATGCTCGTTTATGTATGGCCAGTGCTGTTACAGGTTTTTTAACCACTTTTGGAGCTGATGAACCAATGGGCTGTTATGAAGATTTTGATCATGCAGATTACTACATTACTTGGGGAAATAATATGGCTGAAATGCACCCTGTATTATTTTCTAGAATGTTAGAGCAAAAAAATACGAGAGGTGCTAAAATTATCGATTTTGCTACTAGAACAACACGTTCTAGTATGGCTGCAGATAAATCTATTCTATTTGAACCTCAAACAGATTTAGCTGTTGGTAATGCTATTTGTTATGAAATAATTAATAATGGCTGGGTTAATAAGTCATTTGTAGAGAAACATTGTAACTTTAGTAAAGGACTTACTAAAATGGGGTATGGTTTAGAAGATAATTATAAATTTAAAGACAAACCTACCAAAATAAATTTTGACGATTATAAAACCTTTTTAGAAGATTATTCTCCTGAGAAAGTTTCAAAACTCACAAAGGTTTCTGTTAAAGACATAAAATATTTGGCAGCTATTTATGGTGATCCAAACAAAAAAGTAATGTCACTTTGGTGTATGGGGGTTAATCAACACACAAGAGGTACCTGGATGAATAATATTATTTATAACATTCACTTATTAACAGGTAAAATATCGCAACCAGGTAATAGCCCGTTTTCTTTAACAGGTCAACCTTCTGCTTGTGGTACTGCTCGTGAGGTAGGGACTTTTACACATAAACTACCGAAAGGGGTTGTAATGAATCCAAAGCATAGAGCTAAAGCTGCTAAAATTTGGAAAGTTCCTGTAGAAAAGATTCCATCAAAACCAACCTACCATGCTACTGAAATGTTTAGAGCTGTTGATAGAGGTGATATTAAATTTATTTGGACACAAGCTGTAAACCCATTAGTGTCTTTACCAAGAACAAGTAGATTCCGCCCAGCAATGGAAAAAGATTCTTGTTTTGTTGTAGTTTCTGACGTCTTCCCTACTCCAACTTCAGATGTTGCTGATGTAATATTACCTGCATCTTGGCACATAGAAAAATCTGGGCTTTATGGAAACTCAGAAAGAAGAACGCAACACTGGGATCAAATGGTAGAAGGACCTGGCGATACTACTCCTGATGCTTGGATGTTTATAGAGGTTGCTAAACGTATGGGATATGGAGATTTATTCCCATATTCTAAAGAAAATCATGTAGAAGAAATTTATAATGAATACCGTCAGTTTCATGAAGGAAAAAAACACGGTATGGCGCCTCTTGAAGTTCTAAAAAAGGAATCTGGAGTAATATGGCCATATGTAGACGGTAAATCAACTCAATGGCGTTTTAATTCTAAATATGATCCTGCATGTACAAATGGTGAAGAGTTTCATTTTTATGGAAAACCAGATGGTAAAGCAATTATTTGGCAACGTCCTTATGAACCAGCACCAGAAATGCCTGATAAAGAATATCCTTTTTGGTTAAATACTGGTCGTGTTATTGAACACTGGCATACAGGTTCTATGACACGTAGAATTCCTGTATTACATCAAGGAATGCCAAATGCATACCTTGAATTTCATCCAGATGATGCAAAAGCTTTAGGTATTAGAAATGGTGAAAAAGTAAAGGTATCATCACGAAGAGGTTCTTGTATTATGCCTGCTTCAATTAACGAAAGAGGTTTACCTACCAAAGGACAGGTTTTTGCTCCTTTCTTTGATGAAAGCATGTTAATTAACGATGTAACTCTAGATGCTTTTTGTCCTATTTCTAAAGAACCAGATTATAAAAAGTGTGCAGTTAAAGTAGAAAAAGCATAAATTATGAGAAAACGATTAGGTATCATATCGCTATTTGTAGTGCTATTCATTGCTTTTATTACTATTTGGAATTATAGTTATTACCAAGGACAAGAAGAAGCTTATATTCCTATAAAAAAGAGTAACGTTATTCCTACAATCCCTACAGAAGCTGGTGTTTTTAAACGTTCTGAACATGCATTAGACTATACTAATATGCCTGTAGATTTTGAACATCAAAGAACATTAGAAACATATTATGATAATAGAGCATATCATGGAGCACCACCTAGTATTCCGCATCCTGTAAACGAGCATCAAAGCTTAGGAGCAAATGATTGTTTAAAATGTCATGAAAACGGTGGTTTTGTTGAAAAATATAAGGCATACACACCTGTTACACCGCATCCTGAATTGGTTAATTGTAGACAATGTCATGTTACTCAAAAATCTAAAACATTATTTAAAGCAGGTAATTTTGCAAAAGTACATGCACCGAAAGTAGGAAATAATAATGCTTTAATTACGAGTCCACCTGTTATACCTCATCAAACACAATTACGCGAAAACTGTTTAGCATGTCATGCAGGCCCAAGTGCTCCAAAAGAAATAAGAGTATCACACCCTGAACGAGTTAATTGCAGACAATGTCATGTACCAAACACTAAAGAACTTACAGAGATAAAAGCTTTTATACGAGAACAATGATAAATACAAATTACATAAAACAAGGTTGGTTTTTAAGTATCGCATTTTTATTTATTGCTACATCTTGTAAGCATAAAGAAGACGAATATCATAGCGTTACTGATAAAATTGAGGCTAAAAGTAAACATTATAAAGGTATTTCTATTTCTTCAGAAAAATATACAGGGAATTTAAAGTTATTAGAAATAACTGAAAATGGAATTACCTTCTCTATCCCTGAACGAAAAGGTGAGATAAAATCATATGCCTGTACTGAATGTCATTCTAAACCTTTACAGCAAATGCAACGTAAAGATTTAAAAAAAGCGCATTGGAATATTAAATTAAACCATGCTAATGCTAATACAATGAACTGTACTACTTGTCATGATGGAAACAATATGGACAATCTTAAAAGTATAACAGGACATAGTATTGATCTTAATAATAGCTATAAACTGTGTAGTCAATGTCATCAAAAACAATATAAAGATTGGACAGGTGGTGCGCATGGAAAACGAATTGGTAGCTGGGCTCCTCCAAGAGCTTCTTTAACTTGTGTGAATTGTCATAATCCACATTCACCAGGTTTCGATACCAAATGGCCTGCAAGATTTAACACACAAGTAGCTAAAGAACGAAAATAACCTAACATTTCTTTAATATCAATTTATTTGATGTTGATGATTTTATAGAAAATATAATATTATGAGTGGAATTGGTAAATATTTTAGGTTGAACTTAAACAGCACAACCAAACAAGAATCTTCAGGTGGCGGTTGTGGTTGTGGTAGTACTTCTGGAGGTTGTAACTCTCATGCTCCAAAAGAAGAATTAAATAATGAAGAATTTTTTGAAGCTGCTGTAGATGCTTCTATAGGAGAAGAAAGACATAAAGATGGATTTGAACAGGTTTTTGATGTAAAAATGGATCGTAGATCTGCATTTAAAAAACTAACTGCTAGTTTATTAATCGGTGCTGGAGCTGCTGCTTCTTGTACAAGTGTTACTTCAAGTGAAGAATCTAAAGAAAAAGCACAAATAGATTGGGAAGAGCAATTTAAAGGAAACTATAAAATGATGGATGATAAAGAAAAGAACGCAACTGTAGATAGGTTGGTTCGATCTTATCAACTACGAACAGGTAAAAATGTTAGTATGTCATCTAAAAATGCCGAAGATGATGTGTTATTCGGTTATGCATTCAATATATCAAAATGTCAAGGGTATATGGATTGTGTGAGTGCTTGTGTTGAAGAAAATAATCAAGATAGAAATTCACAAATGGAATATATCCGTATTCATGAAATGAAAGACGGAAAAGGATTTAATTTTAATGAAGCGGATGATAATTATTATCATGAAGTTCCAGCCGAAGGTCATTTTTATATGGGAACTCAATGTTTTCATTGTGATAACCCTCCATGTGTAGAAGTATGCCCTGTACAAGCTACTTGGAGAGAAGAAGATGGTATTGTGGTAGTAGATTACGATTGGTGTGTAGGTTGTAGATATTGTATGGCTGCCTGCCCTTACGATGGTCGTCGTTTTAACTGGAGTAAACCTGAAGTTCCTGAAGAAGAAGTAAACAAAAATCAGCATTATTTAGGAAATAGAATGCGTAAGAAAGGTGTAATGGAAAAATGTACTTTTTGTGTACAACGTTCTAGAGCTGGTAAAAACCCCGCATGTGTTGAGGCTTGCCCTACTGGTGCACGTATTTTTGGTAATTTACTAGATCCTGAAAGTACGATTCGTTGGGTACTAGAAAACAAAAAAGTATTCAGATTAAAAGAAGATTTAGGTACAGAACCTAAGTTCTGGTACTTTATGGATTAAATACTATTGCGTTAGGGATTGCAGTGATATCCTTTTATTTGTCTCTTTGAGCGGAGTCGAAAAGTTGTCAAATAAAAGATTTAACGGAAAGCCCGACCTTTAGGAGACGGCCTAAAATAAGATATATACTAAGAGTTATAATAAAAAATAAAATGAGAAGACTTAAAGTTTTTGGAAGTTTAATTAAAGACAGTCTAGATGTTATTACACATGGATCTAAGAAGTATCATTTATGGATGGCTTTTTTAACCTTTATAATGTTAATTGGAATGTACTGCTATTCTATTCAGTTAGAACACGGTTTAAGTGTTACTGGAATGACAGATCGTGTAAGTTGGGGTTTGTATATTTCTAATTTTACATTTTTAGTAGGTGTAGCAGCAGCAGCTGTTATGTTAGTTATGCCAACCTATGTTTTAAAAGATGTAGATTTTAAGCAAGCGGTACTTATTGGTGAAGGCTTAGCTGTTGCAGCACTTATAATGTGTTTAGCTTTTGTTGTTGCCGATATGGGAGGGCCTTCTGTTTTATGGCATATGATGCCTATTGTGGGTGTTTTTAATTTCCCTAATTCTATGTTAACTTGGGATGTTATTGCTTTAAATGGATACTTATTTATTAATATTAGTATTCCTTTTTACATATTATTTAGACATTATCAAGGTAAAGAGTCTAAAAAGAAAGTATACCTTCCTGGTGCAATCATTTCAGTTTTTTGGGCTGTTGGTATTCATTTAGTTACTGCCTTTTTATATCAAGGTTTACAAGCAAAACCTTTTTGGAACACAGCATTACTTGGGCCTCGTTTTTTAGCATCAGCTTTTGCTGCTGGTCCTGCACTAATTATTTTGGTATTGGCTATTATTAGATCACATACCGAATTTAAAATAGAAGATAAGACTATTAAAAAATTAGCTTTAGTTGTTACTGTTGCCGCTCAAATTAACTTAATTATGTTAATTTCTGAATTATTTAAAGAGTTTTATGCACCAACTCATCATAGTGAAAGTGCTTATTATTTATTCTTTGGTTTAGATGGTAAAACAGCGTTGTTACCTTGGATTTGGACGGCAATAACCTTAAATGTTATAGCAACTGTTATATTAACTTTTCATAAACTTCGAAATAATTTTAAAGTACTATTCTTTGCTTGTATTATTTTGTTTATAGCTATTTGGATTGAAAAAGGTTTTGGTTTAATTATTCCTGGATTTATACCTGGTCCTTACGGTAAAATAGCAGAATATACTCCTACTGGAATAGAGATTGGAGTTACTATAGGTATTTGGGCTATGGGAGCGCTAATTTTCACAATACTAGCTAGAACTGCTATTCAAATAGAAATAGGTAAGTTGAGGTATAAAAAATAAAATATTATATACTTTATAAGTAGTTTTAGTGTTGTTTACCAAATAAAAGTAAAGAACACTAAAACTATTTTAGTTCTGGCACACTTGCTTTATATATCTCGACTCCTTTAGTAGATACTATTGTGTAATTAGCATTTGCTTTTATTAAAACTGATTGTCCCTTTTCTATATTAATACGATTCCCTTTTTGTATAACAGTAACCGAACCTTCTAAAATAATTAGTATTTCTACTGATTTTGATTTAGACTTATAATTTAAAGGTGTTTCTGATTGGATTTTACTTAATTTAAAATCCTTCACTTTTGTTCTATAAACCAATTCACAATTACTCGGATCTTCAAGACCATATAAAATATTTGGTATGGTCTCTTCAAATTTTGTGTTTTTTAAAAGTTCTTTAACATCAATATGCTTCGTTGTTAAACCACCTCTTAATACATTATCTGAATTAGCCATTAACTCAATGTTTCTTCCCTCTAAATAAGAATGCGGAACTCCTGCATCCTGAAAAATTGCTTCTCCTTTAGATAAGCTTACTATATTAAAAAAATAGATAGAAAATATGCCCCTATCAATATCTTTAGACTTTTTATTATTCAATACTTTCGCCGACCAATATTCAGGAGATGATTTATCTAGTTCGTTATTTAAAAACTTTGGTAAAATTTTTTCTGCCAACGGTTTTAAAATGGTATTTACTTCTTTCTGCGGAAATTCCATAACCTTTTTATACAATTCGAAATAATTCCCCTCTTTAAAAGTATCTAATAAAAAGTTTAATTCATTCGTTTTTTTTAAGTTTTCTAGTAGCTGTTTTTTTTTTAAAAAACCATGTAGCAACCAAAAATCACCTAAAGCTACCATTATCTCTGGCTTATGATTTTTATCTTTATAGTTTCTATTTTTTGCTGTTAAGGCAATCCCTTTTTTATTTTCAAGTTCAAACCCAATTTCTGCCGCTTCTTTTGTTGGATGTACTTGTATTGATAACATTTTGTTTACATCTAAAACTTTAAATAAATAGGGTAGTTTACCAAAAGTATTCGCAACTCTTACCCCTAAAGTTTCAATTGGTTTTTGTCGTAAAAAGAAATCTAAAGTAAAATTACCTCTTTTTGTTTTTATAATCGAAGGAGCTTTTAAGTGTGCTCCTAACCAATATTCTGCGCAAATGGCAACCTTTTTATTTCTACGAAGTAAATTTGATATAAATTTTCTCCCTCCCCAATCATAGTTTTGTATTTTTCCTTCAATTAAGAAAATTTTCTTAATAGTTTTTTTTAAAATTATCATAGTATTTTTATATTATTGTAATTTCAAGAGACGTAGTTACAAATCTTATTTTTACAAATCTTTTATTCTTTTTTCATACTATACTTTGAAGTAAAGATTGGTTTTCTTTATTGAATTTTATATTTTGAATTTCTTCTTCTTTTACTATTATAATACCAAGCTATTTGACCTAACTGCCCAATAATTTTCACAGAATCTCTCATTGATAATTTAGATCCATCTGCATGCACCCATCTTTTAAGTGGTTGTTCACACAATATTTCTTTTGCTTTTTTTAATCCAAAATGAAGTGTAATTCTTCTAAAAATTTCTACATCAAAAATCCATTGTGTTATAAACTTTTTACCGAATGAAATTTCGATAACATCTTTCTTAAAAATTTTTGCTCCACATTGTGTGTCGTTAAAGTCCATTGAAAGAATTTTTCTAATGACATAGTTTATTGTTAAGCTGATTATCTTCCTTGCAGATTCTTTTGTAATGTTTGCTCCCATTCTACTCATTCTAGAGCCACTTACTATTTTATACTTAGAGCTTTCGATAGTTGAAACTAAATCATCAAAATCTGTTAAATCTGTAGATAAATCTGCATCTAAAAAACCTATATAATCTAAATCTTCTTGCTTAGCCATATATAGCATTCCTTGTCTTACTGCTTCTGCCTTCCCTCCGTTTTTTTCACAGTTATACACCGTAATAAAATCTTCTTTTCCTTTTCTTAAGCTATTTAAAACCTCTAATGTTTTATCTTTACTACCATCATTTACAAAACATAAATGATACCCTGAATTTTTACCTATAAAATCTATAAACTCTTTACTTAGTAATCTTTTTTCTTCGTTATAACAAGGTATTACTACCCCAACACATCGTTGTTGTATAATTACACTATTATATTTTATATCTTTATTTGTTGTTTCTGGTATCCCTATTAATCTTTTTACTCTAGCACAGACTTCAGATAAACTTAAAGGTTTTTTCATATAGTCATTTACCCCTAAATCAAAACCTTTTGTTATCATTTGATCATCAGTATTACCTGACAAAATCATAATAGGTGTAGAAGATTTTTTAAAATCTCTAATATGCTTTACAACCTCCATTCCAGAAACTAAAGGCATATTTAAATCTACAATTACTAAATCTGGCTCAAAAGAATCATATAATTCAATTCCTCTTAACGCATTAGATTCTGTAATAACTTCATATCCTAATTTTTTTAATCGACTTTCTAAAGGAATTAATACTAATTTTTGGTCATCTATAGCTAATATTTTCATAGTTAAGTTTATATAACTGTTGGTAATGTACTAATATAGCGTATTTTATACATTTATTAATATAATTTACTATAATTATAATTTACTATAGATGAATGGTAATTTGCTTCTGTTTAATGTATGTTATACTTTAATTAAAAAATTATATATTTACTAATAAGAACCATTTGAAATAATTAACAAACAATTATTTACTAAAAATTATTAAATTTTAGTAAAAACTATAAGTCAAAAAAAACAGCTTATATCTAAGACAATTTATTTAAATAAAAAAAGCCTTTTGAAAGAAACTTCTAATAAGTATTTAATTACCGCTTTGCTATTAGGGCTTGCATTTCATGGTACTTCTATCTTCTTTACTTTAGAAACCACCTATGATGCATTAATTCATTTATTTTTTGCAGATCATTACGCTAACAGTTGGTTTGAACCCTGGAATTATAAATGGTACACAGGGTTTACCGTTATGAGTTACCCTCCTTTAGTACATCAATCTATTGCCGCTTTATCATTTATTGGTGGTTTAAAGTTTGGAATGTTCTCAGTAGCACTTATTGCTATTGTTTTGTTTATTACAGGTGTATATCGATTTTCTTTATTAATTACCTCTCATAAACAATCGGCAGGGTATGCAGCTATATTAGCTGTATTTTCTTCCTCTTTTATAGAAACCTTGCATATTTACGGGCAATTACCAAGTATTATCGGAATTTCCGTCTTAATGCATGCCTTACCCGAAGTCTATTTATGGTTAAAAACAGGTAAATACTGGTATTTAGCAACGTCACTTTCTTTAATTTCGGTAACGGTTACCTCACACCATGTAACTCCTATATTTGGAATGATTTTTTTTATTTTTCCATTGATAGGTTTAGTTATTATGGACGCTTCTAAAGAAGAAGTAAAAACCATGGAAGCAGTAAATTTTAAAGTGTTCTTAAAATATTTCACAAAGCTTTTTAAGCGTATGATTGCTTTTGGAGGTTTATCTTTAGTAATTATTATTGGTTGTTTACTACCCTATTGGATCAATTCTAAAAAGAATCCAATTACCCAGGTTCCTATTCCGCATGGGTCACGTGATAATTTTTTAGAAATCACCTCCTCTGGATTGGTGTTTTTTGTAATTCCTTGGGGAATACTATTAATTCTTTTACCTTATTTTTTTTACAGATATTATAGTAAACGATACTTATTTTTTGGTCTTTCATTTACTATCTGTGTTGTTTTAGGTACCGGTGGTACGACCCCTATTCCAAGAATGGTTTTAGGAGAAACAGCTTTTAATATTTTAACATTAGATCGTTTTACTTTATGGGCATCTATAATGGCACTGCCTTTATTAGGTGAATTTACTTTTCGGTTTGTAAACGGTGATTTAAAAACATTAATTCAGGCTAAATTTGGTGCAATATATCATCGTATTATTGGTGGAATTTTGGCATGCTTATTTGTATTCATGACTATTTTCACCATGAGTTTAGGCCATTTTAGACCATCACAACCTCAGAAAATAAAAATGTTACCTATTGTTAATTTTTTAAACCAAGATGATCATGATCAATGGCGCTTTTTAACTTTAGGATTTGGTGACCAAATGGCTTGGTTAAGTTCCTTAACAAACGGATTATCTGTAGACGGGAATTATCATTCTGCAAGACGACTACCTGAGCTAACTACACGACCTATTGAGCGTTTAGAGAATTCAAAATTTAAAGGAGTCGCAGGTATTGGCTCTTTACAGCAATTTTTAACCACCCCTGCAAAATATAATTTAAAGTATATTTTTTCTAACGACAAATTTTACGATCCCGCCCTTTATTTTTGTGGCTGGCAGCGATTACGACAGTTAGAAAACGGTATTATGGTTTGGGAACGTTTAGACATCCCTCCACTTTCTTCTATTTTACCAAAAGAAGACGTAAGTAAATGGCAAAAAATTATTTGGGGACTAATGCCTTTTATAACTGTGCTTATTGCTTTTATCCTAAACATACAAATGTTATGGGTAAACACCTTAAAATCAAAACCTAGAAAATATCTTGAGTTTTTAAAGTTTCAGAATAAGTATACTAATTTCTCGAAAGGTCTTTTAAAATTCACACATATTTGGTCTGTTTTTTTAGCCATTATTTTAAGCTATGGTTTTTATTATTTCTATATTAAGAATGATGTACACCGAAATCCTGAAAACGCAATTATTGCCTATTATGATGCGTTAGATTTTAAAGAATTTGAAAAAGCTTATAGCATAATAGATCCGAAGAGTAATGTAACCATTGCGCAATTTATGCTCGAAACTTCTGTTACCGATGGTTTATTAAGTAGTTATGCAAAACTAAATGCGATTACCACTACAACACTTCATAAAACAGACAGTTCTGCTATTGTTAAAATAGCTACAGATTGGATTACTCCGCTAGAAAAAATTAGCAAAGAGGAATATAAATCGCTCATCAAACAAAAAGGAAAATGGTATATACAGCCTCAAGAATTAAACAACGATTTACCCCCCGACCAATTGTATTCTAATAATAGTACTAGCTATTTTAACCAAGGAAGAAGACGTATTACTACCGAACAGACACTACATGAAGATGTACTAAAACAACCTGTATTAGAAGTACTCTCTGCTAAACTGGTGAAATTTAAACAGCATTATGCGATTATAGGTGAGCTCCAAAATATAGATAATGTTCCAGCTGATATTGTATTAAAAGGAACTTTGTATAATGATGCGAATAAACAACTAGCAACCTATGATGCTAAATACCATGTAAAACATAAATTAATGCCTAAAGAAACCAGTTCTTTTAAAATTAATTTTGAAGGTATCGCTTGGTCTAACACCAAAGATTCGATTCCAAAAATATTTAATCCTGATGAGTTTACGCCAGTTGCTTTTGAAGAACAACCTACCAAATTCAATTTACATATTGCAGGAAATGTTTCTGGGTCTGATTTATACAAAAATATTGTTTTAAGCGATATTGAAATACAGCCAAAAACCATTACAGGAAGTATTTTTAACAGCGGTTTACAAGAAATTACGGTACCACAACTTTTAGTTAGTTATTATTCTGAAAATAAAGACTTACTTTGGGTAGACCATCTATTTGTTAAAGAAGGCATTCGTCAACAACGCAAACACCCCTTTGAATACAAAGTATTAGCATGCGATTCTATAAAAACCATTTATACATATATGAAAAATGTTTTTGTAAACGGTTTACCTAATAAAATAATAGCCCGAAAAATTGCAGGTAAAAGAATAAAAAAACACTCATCTAAAGAATTACAAACGATACAACATCCGTATTTTAAATATATAAATATTGAAATGAACACATATATTGGCAATCCGAATTAATGAAACTTAAATACACATATCTTTTTTTTATAGGATTGGTACTTTTATCATCCTTTTCTATCGTACAAAAAACAGAAACTTCATCAGTAATAGAACTACTCACTAGTGCTACAAATTTTGAAGCAGGAAATGATATTGTCTTAAAATTCTCAACCTCTAATAGTGCTCAACCATTTTTGTATTGCACAAATAGTTATGGTACAACACTTGTTAAACCTCGTTTAAAAAATAACATCCTATCCTATAAACTACCTAAAATTATCTGTAAAAAAAGAGGTATTATTCATTGGAAATTAAACAAAACTTCTCTTATAGGTAAATTGACTATTCACCCCATACAAAAGGTAGCAACTATGGAAACTTATATTGGCCCACCAAGTATTGAAGCTGGTAGAAAAGATTATAGTATGCATATTATTATTCCTACAGATTCATTAGACAATCCGTTAGCAGAAAAAACCCTAGTCACAACTAAACACCAATTTTTACGTCAAGAAAAAAAGGACGCTATCTATATTAAAAACTTAATTGCTTATAAAAACTTGTATTCTCCATTAAAAAGTGGACGTATTTTGGCTTCTTCTGAATGTTTAGCTGAAAATTCTAAAGAGTTTACAATAATTGTATACCCTACAAACCCTACTAATTTCACGATTTCAGCAGCAAGGCACCATTCGTATGCTGATGGAAATCAAATCACTACTTTTTATTCTTCTATTATTAAAGACGCCTATAATAACATTGTAAGCGATGGTACCTTTGTTAATTTTTTTATCAAAAATAAAAAAGGTAATACTTTAAAAACATCTGGAACTACCATTAAAGGTATTGCTGCTGCAAAAATGATTCATCCTGATTATAAAACTACCTGGAGTATTAAAGCCTATGTAGAAGGTATGGCTGAAAGTAATACGATTAGTGTAAACTATCAACAAGTTTTAAACGATTTTAAAGTTGATTTCTCTAAAAATAACAGAATTATTACAATAGGCCCTTTACAAAGTTTTATGCAACAGATGATTCCTGATGGATTGGTAGTGCGCCTTTTTGTTTATAAAAACAATGTGCTTATAAATTCTGAAATAAAAACTTCGTATAACGGCTTTGTAAATTTTAACTTGAATACGGCTGTTTATAAGAAAAGAAGCTATACTATAAAAATTACAACTGCAGGATTAGAAAAAGAATTTAAAACAATAACGCTATGGTAGGTCTTAATAGAAACATCATTCGTGTCATTTTAATAACATCATACATTATGATTACAGCTTTCATTATTGCTGGTGTCAGCGCACTTTTTAGTTATTTAAATACAGGAGCAGACAGAAGTATGATGTTGCATACCGAAATTAAAAAAGAAGTTCAATACACTCCTAAAATCACATGGGCTCCTTTACAAAATGAAGGTAGAGAAATGGATATGGAAAATTTGAAAAATCTAGAACGAGATTATTTAAACGCTTGGTATGTAAAGCATATTGCTTATAAAACGAATACAACTATTGGTATTGAAGATTATTATACAGATCATGCACGTGAAAATATATATAAGATTATTAAAAACAACAAAGAACAAAAAACAGTTATTGATGCTACAACTTTACAGCATCAACTTACTTTAGATTTTTTTAGTGAAGATGGACAGTTAATAGTAGTTACAGATACGGATGTTATTGAATACAAACGTGTTTTAAAAAACAAGCAACTCATTTTAGATACTTCTGAAAAATCGACTTACAAAATTATTTTTTTATTAGAAGACGGTTTTTGGCGTATTCGGCACTTAGTTAAAGAGAATAGTGAAAATCACATTCTTAAAAATAAAGCTACCCCAACAGATAGTTTACATATAAAAGGTATTAATTATTACCCCAAAAATACTCCTTGGAATATGTTTGGTAACACTTTTAATAAAGAGACTATTAACAATGATTTTAAAATAATTAAAGAAGCTGGTTTAAATTCGGTACGTATTTTTATACAGTATGAAGATTTTGGAAAAGCAACTGTTAAAAATGATAAACTAACCAAACTAATACAAACTTTAGACCTTGCAAAAGCTAATAACTTAAAGGTTGTATTAACACTCTTTGATTTTTATGGTAATTATTTTGTACTAGATTGGACTTTAAACCAACAACATGCGACGACTATTATTAAAGCTGTAAAAGACCACGATGCTTTACTTGCTTGGGATATTAAAAACGAACCTAATTTAGATTTTAAAACAAGGGGAAAAGAAATTGTAATAGCTTGGTTAAATAATATGATTAACTTAGTAAAATCAATAGATACTAAACACCCTGTTACTATTGGTTGGTCTAACACTAAAAGTGCTGTTATTTTAAAAGAAAAAGTTGATTTTATTTCTTTTCATTATTATGAAAGTTTAGAAAACCTATCAACTTCTATACAAGAACTAAGAAATAAAATTCCGAATAAACCTTTAGTTATGCAAGAGTTTGGAATTTCTTCTTATAATGGTTTTTGGAAACCCTTTGGAAGCTCTAAAAAAGATCAAGCTAATTACCATAAAAAAGCCCAAGAACTTATTGAATTGAATAATTTACAATTTATGTCTTGGACTTTATATGATTTTGAAAAAATTCCTAAAAGTGTTGTAGGTAGTCTTCCTTGGAGAAAAAACCCTCAAAGAAAGTTTGGTTTTATTACTAAATCTGGTAAGAAAAAAGCTGCTTTTAAATATATTTCAGGTTCTAAATAGTTTATATCTATACTTTAACCTTTTTATTTATAATTTTTTCAAACTCATCTATATAAATTTTTGTTATTTTTTTCATTGGGTATGCCGTTGCCGCTTTATAATTAGCATCTTCTAAATACTTTCTATGACTATTATTTGTTACTATTTTTTCAATAGCACTTGCTAAACTTGTTATACTTGTCGGTTCAAAATACTCTCCTTTATACCCTTCATCTTCTATTAAAGTTTTTAAATCTCCTAAATTTGGCATAACAACAGCTTTTGCATAGCTACCTGCTTGGTGTAAAACTCCTGAACTACCTGTTGTTGATGTATAAGGAAAAACAACGACTGCGCTTTCATTAAAAATTCTTGCAACATCACTTTCTTCAACATACCCTGTAAATGTTAATTGTGGTATCTGTTTATATTTTTCTGCTACTTCTGCTAAATAGCCCTTTACATTTGGGTTATCAGTACCTGCTATTACAATTTCTAAATCTAACCCTGTTTTTTTTCTAATTTCCACGACAGCTTCAATCATATTTTCTACCTTTTTATAGGTACCAAACTTACCAAATGTCATAATTTTTAAAGGTCCCTCAGGTAAATCTTCTTCAGGTTTATCCGGAATCTCAAACGTTCCATGCGGAATCATTTTTATATTACTAACTTTATATTTATTTTCTAATGTTGTAACATATTTATGCATTGTTACAGCAACTAAATCTGCTTTTAAAATTAACTTTGTTAAAGTCGTACCTATAAAATTGTATATTTTTTGAGCTACTTTATTTTCTGTAAATCCTGCGCTTTTTAAATCTACTTGCTCTAAAATATTATGCAATAATACTATCGTTGGTATTTTTTTTATCTTACAAACTAAAGGTAATAGTAGTCCCAAAGCTGCTGCTATTTTTTTGTCTCCAAACTTCATAAACTGTAAATTAAACAATACAGCATCTGGTTTTGTTTGGTTTATTGCTTTATTAACTGATCGTATCGTTTTATAACTATTAAATTTCCAACATTCTTTAACTGTTATTTTACACCCCTCTTCTGTAAACTCAATGTCCTTTGCCCCTGATGTAACATCAGTTAATAAAATTAATTCTGTTATTCTTTCATGCTGCCTAAAATGCTTTGTTAAATAATAAGCATATTCGTTTAACGTTACTTTGCTTGGTGGGTATGCTGTTACAATTGCTAATTTCATGGCTATTCTTTTTTAATTATAGTTTATAATACAACTACATATAGTTGAAGGGAAAAAGATTTAAGTATTTTGTTTTATTAATATAGTATTATCCTTTAAGAAAAAGAAGCTTAATTGAATAAGTAATAATAAAATCATAGTAAATATTTGCATATGTACTACTTGTTCTAAAGTTTTGTGGAATAAAATTATTAAAATTATTTGTAACATCCCAAAAACACCAGAAACAATTACTGGAATATATTTATCTAATGACAAATAATAATATGCAAAAATATTAGAGATTGCAAAAACACCTGTGGCCAAAGCATATTTCCATAATAAAGGTGCTATTTCAAAGTAATCGTTACCAAACAAAATAGTTATAATTTGTTCTGGAAAAATAAAGCTCACAACTATAATTAAAGTTGCAATAATAGAAATATAACCAACATATTTTAATAGAATAGGTAATGTTGGTTTTCCTTCTTTTTTTAATTCAACAACAGTTGGTAATAATAACATTACAAACATCCAAGCAATAAAATAAACAACTCTACCAATTAATGCTAAAGAAGCATATAAACCTGCATCATAAGATTCGAAATAATGTTTTACCAGTAAAATATCACTATTATTTATAATAATTTGTGTTAATTCATAAAATGCAGTAATTATAAAAAAATTACGAACCATTTTTTTTTGAGAATTATCTAATGGTGTTTTTTTAGAAAAAGAAATACTTTTAAAACTAAATGGTATTAAACCAAATACAAAAGACCCTAAAATTCCTATAGCAATTAATATTGACGATTCAATAT
Source organism: Tenacibaculum sp. Bg11-29 (assembly GCF_002836595.1). Lineage (NCBI taxonomy): Bacteria > Pseudomonadati > Bacteroidota > Flavobacteriia > Flavobacteriales > Flavobacteriaceae > Tenacibaculum > Tenacibaculum sp. Bg11-29. Next base: position 2,850,897 of record NZ_PJBB01000003.1, on the reverse strand, counting down.
TAAAAAAATACAATAACCCGAAAGTAATTAATAAACGACTTATCATTTCTAACTGATAAGTAATTGATAATGATGTTAACCGTTTTTTACCTTGAAAAATACCTCTATTTACACTCATTAAAAAATAAAGAGGAACTCCTAAACCAAATATAACAAACATATTATAGGAAGTTGTTCTAAAAAAATATTGTAATTCTTTAGAAAAAACTATAATTAATAATCCTAAAAATATACTTGTAATAAAAGCATTTTTATAAACTTTTAATATAAATTTTTCAAAAATTAATCCTTCAAAAATTACTGAAAATTTTGCTGTTACTAACTGAAAAGTCATTGCAACAAAAGAAAGTACTAATAAAAAAGTGACCATAATGGCTGCATCAGCAAATTTTTCAGGCCCTAAAAACCTACCTAATAATAAATTATATAAATAGTTACCTCCATTTACTAGTAAAACACTTATCATAAACAATTGTTCTGACGAAATTTTATACTTTAAAACTTTAGGCATCTTTTTCTTAATTTAATATACGTATCTCTTCAAAATTATTTTTTCTAATTCAGTTTATTTCTTATTAAGAACCTAATTATATTTTAGAGATCAGTAGATAGTTACTTCTATTTTAATTGAAATATCTTTAAAATGTCTCGTTGAGCGCAGTCGAAACCTATTTTTAGCAGGCTAATAGTTCTCGAAACTTCGTTTGCTACTTTCAATCAAATTGTCATTTGATTTCAGTAATGCTCGAACAGATAATAAGAATTACATAAATCTTCTTAAAATTATATATCTATTGATGAGTATTTAACTACTTACCTCTTTCTCATTTAATACATTAGCTCAAAAATCAAGATTTATTATAGTTTATTTCTAATCAATCTAAAAACACAAATAATATTACACACCTTTTAAACCAACAATTGTTTATAAACAACTGAATATCAAATTCAAAATGTAAGTAACAAAAAAAAAATAAAACATAACTGTTTTATTTTTTTTATTTCATGGGGATATATTCTAACATCTAGAAAAATAAGTTTTCTTATTTTTTTCATTAAAAGAGCTGTAAGGATGTACTTTTATAAAATTAATATCTTAATTTTTATTTAACTCATTATGCTACATTTATTTCATTAAAATGATCATAAATATCTTTACATCCATAACCTGTAACAGAAAATAGCTTATCATTTTTTAAGGCAATAGCTGTTAGTGTACTTATTGCATCTAAACCTTCTTTACTTATTTCTTTTACATTATCAATATTTATAGTTACATCTTTACATTGCTGTAAATTATGTTCAAAATAGACAATAAAAAATCTAGAGGTTGTGTTATTTAATTTTCCGTTTAAATAAAAATTTCCTTTTTTTTGTGAGATCTGTAAAGCCATAATTTTATAGTTTAATGATTAATTACATTACAAATATCATCTTTAAACTCCTAAAAAAGTATCGATTATCGATGAAAAACCATTTTATATCGTTCAATGTGTGGATGCTATTCCTTAACTTGCATATAACAAAAAAATGAAAATGAAAATTAAAAATATCATACTTCTATTTTTCTTTCTTATTACCGCTTCTCTATATTCTCAGAATATGAAAGAAGGTTTTACCTATTTAGAGACTGGTAAATACGAACAAGCTGAAACCTTTTTTAAGCTTATTTTAAAATCATATCCAAACAATAAAACAGCAAGGCTTTGTTACGGTAGAGCCGTTGGTTTAAAAGGGAATGCTAAAAAATCAGTTTCTTTATTTACAAATCTTTTAAAAGATTTTCCTACAGATTTTGAGGTGAAATTAAATTATGCTGAATCTTTACTTTGGTATAAAAAATATAAAAAAGCTAAAAAATATTATAAAGCTCTTCTAGAAGAAAATAACAAAAGTTTTCCTACTCTTTTAGGCTATGCCAACACATTATCGAATCTAAAAGATTATGATAATGCTATTATTTATGTTGATAAAGCTTTAACTGTTTTACCTAAAAATAAAAATGCGCTAATTTCTAAAAAATACATGCGTTTAGGTTTAGCTAATAATAAGGTCAATGCTCAAAATTATCTTGAAGCTGAAAAAATATTGAAAGAAAATTTTAAGGACTTTAAAAACGATAAAGAAACTTTATTAAACTTAGCAAACCTATACTTAATCTCAAACCAAATAGATAAAGCTAAAAAAACGTACAAAACTATTGGTGAAACCCCTGAAAACAAATTACTCTCTTTAAATGGAATTTCTCTAGCCCATCATCTTGATAGTGATAATAAAAAAGCATTAGAAATTAGCAAAAAAGCAATTAACCTTTTAAATGCAACAACAAATACAAATATTAAAAACCAAACAAAAGAACGTTTTATACAAGCTTTAATTTGGAATAAGAAATACTCGTTAGCTAAAAAAGAAATTAACTCTTTAATTTTAAACAATAAAAATCCAGAAAGTTGGATATTATCATTAAGAGCTACTTTAAACATTTACAAAAGTGATTTTAAAAAAAGTATCGCTGATTATAATTTAATTTTAAAGAAAGATAGCACTTCTTTTGATGGGAATTTAGGAAAAGCAAATGCCCTAAAAGCTTCTGGATATTTTGTTAATGCTTATAAGAGTGCTGAAAAGACGTTGTCTTTTTATAAAAATCAAAAAGATGCGACTAATTTCATCAAAAAATTAGATAGAAGTTTCACTCCTTTTGTAAAAGTAAAAAGCTCTTATTCTTTTGATAATGGAAATAACGAAACATATTTATACGCTGCTAATTCTGAGTTTTCATTTACAACAAAGCTCAAACTATTAGGTAATTATAGCTACAGAACAACTGCAAATACTGTTACTAATGTAAATGCACACTCTAATAATTTTTTATTAGGATTATCATATCAACTATTAAACAATTTAACTTTTAAAGGTAGTTTAGGTATTACAGCTTCTAATACTGAATCGAAAAACTATAAGGAATTACTAGCAGATTTATCTTTAAATATAAAACCTTTTAAACTTCAAAACTTAGAATTAGGGTATAAAAGAGAAATTCAGAATTTTAATGCTGACTTGTTAGATAGACAAATTGTTCAAAATAATTTTTTAGTAAATTATAGTTTAAATACAAATTTTAAATTAGGGTGGTATACACAATATTACTACACTACTCAAAACGATAATAATACTCGAAATTTACTTTTCACCTCATTATATTACAATATTTTAGAGAAGCCTTCTTTAAAAGCAGGGCTTAACTATCAGAATATATCTTTTAAAAATCAAGTTCCTTCAATTTACTTTAGCCCTAGTAAATTTAGCGCAGTAGAAGTTTTCTTTAATATTATAAAAGATGAAACTATTGCTAAAAATAAAGAATGGTTTTATGAATTAACTGCTGCAACTGGTTTTCAATATATTGAAGATGGTAAAAAACAAAGTACTTATAGAGTACAAGCTAAATTAGGTTATAAATTCTCAGAACGTAGTTTATTAAACATTTATGGTACTCAAAGTAATATAGCCTCAGCAACAGCTACTGCTTCAAATAATGGCTTTACTTTTACAGAAGTAGGTTTGCAGTTTAAATGGTATTTTCTTAAAAAACCTTTCTTTAAAAAGTAAGAGCAAAAGAATTAACTTTTGCTCTTACTTTTATTCTTTCAACTTACTAAGTTAATTAATAAGTAGTTTTAAAGAATTATACTTTTTATTATTGCTTATTATTTTACATATATACATTCCAGAAGTTAGATTTTCTCTACTAACAGGTATTAAATTGCTACCAATCTCTGTTGTATAATTAGTTTTATACACTAACTGCCCTAAGTAATTATATATAATTAATGTAACTTCTTCATTTTGATCTGCTGTAAAGTAAATATTCCCAGAACTGTTTATTGGATTCGGTATTGCTAAAATTTTATTTGTTGTTACTAAATTTTCATCAAACTGATTAGCTTTCAATCCAAAAGATACATCATTAACTGCTATTGTAAATGGAACATAGGTAGCGTAATCTCCTTGTAATGAAAAAACAATTGTTTTTATATCTGTAATTTCTCCAGGGTTTCCATTTTTATCAAGAAAATCATTAAAAGAAATGGTGTATAATTTTTCATTGTCATTTACTGGTATTGTTATTCTTAATCGATTCTCCCAATCAGCTATTCCATCTTGAACTAATATAACCTCTACTGGTTTTGTATTCTGAATTTTAAACTGAATTGATTCATAACCTGATACATCTAATGTTTGGTCTCCAGCCAATACGTGTCTAAATAAATTAAGAGTTCCTTTTATTTCACCACTTACTATTGGCTCTCTTTCTATTTGATAAATATCTTCACCATTATCTTTATCATTATCATTATTTTCAATACTAAAAGAATTTACACGTACATTTTCTTCTAAATAATCAATCCCCCAAGGACCATCGGCTAAATACAATGCATCTTGTTGTTTTGACGTATTTGTACTTAAAGAAAGTCCTATATCAAATAATTGACCTGTAGGAATAATTATAGTTTCATTCCATGCACCTGTTAAATTAATAACTTCTGACATATTTATTCTATCTGAAACTTCTGTTCTGGCTAAAACAGCTTCAAAATTTAAAGAGCTTGCTTTTGTTTTATTAATAATGTTTAAATGTATGTTTCCGTTTTTGTAGTAACCAGAGCTAACAAATACTGATGGTACTACATCTTCTAACGTTGAGCTTTTTAATGGTTTTATTGATTTGAATGTATCTAAAATATGATTACTAATCGTAAAAACCTGAGAGAATGAGCTTCCCCATATCTGAAAATTATAATAATCTCCTCCTGGATATTGTTCTATATTCCAAAAACTATACAATTCATTTGCTGTAGCTCCTAATTTAATCGAAAAACCTAATGTGTATTCTACTTCACCGGTAGCTCTTTTTATTTTAGAACTTATTACTTGATGCCCTCTAACGGTTACTGTTCTTACATCTTCTAAAACCGAATTATTTAATCGATCGCATATTTCTTTTGAATGATCATAAACATCTCCTTTTGTTGCTGTAGCCAAAACCGCTGAGGTTCTCTCTTCTCCGGTATATAAATCAACTGAGAATATTTCCTTTGCATTTGTAATACCTAATAAATCTTCAGGCGTAGATACGAATGCCTTTTCTGTACCGTACATTCCTGTAGCTGGTAAAAAAGCTTCTATGCTAGATGGATTTACTCCTTTTGATAATAATGTAGCTTTCTTTTTATACCTTCTCTGTAACCTTTTTTTATTAAATAAGTTACCATTTTTCTTACGTTTGAAATTTCTTTGTGCTATTAAATTTGCTAACTTACCATTACTTTCTAACCCTCCATCGAATGCTGATGTTACATCTGTTGCACTAGATACGTCTGCATAATTTGAAGTTGTTAACGCTGAAAAAGAACTTGCTGTTACAAAAAAAACTGCATCATTAAAATCATTATCACAATTACCATAATCACGTCTAATATCTTCAAACCCTAGAATAAGACGTTCATTTGTTGGGTCATTCAGAAACACATTATGATGTCTTAAATTTCCATCCGCTTCAGGATTATAATCTGGGTTTGAATATAACTGCCAATATCCATTTAAAACTTTTACTTGACTATAACTCCACGCATTAGCTAGTAATACCCACCCAATACCTGTACCTGCTGGGAAATTTCCTATTTTCACTTTATCTCCTACCTGAAGTCCTCCTCCACTTCCTAATGCAGAAGCATTGGGAAATATAATCGTAATATCTTCTGCGTTTGGTACTGTTGCTGGTAGATTATTAATATCATAAGTGTAAAATCCTAACGAGTTTCTATACCCAGCTCCTTCACTAACAAAAGTAACCCAAACATCTGCTGTTTCACTTAAAACAACATTAGTCTCATATCCTGAAGATATATAATGCGGATTGTAGTCTGGTACGGGGTAACTTTCTGGAAGAGAATAACTAATCATATCTAATGTAGGATACGATATATTATCTCCTGGAGATTCTAAATAAAGAGGTGTTCCGTTTGATGTATACTCCCCAAGATATTGATAATTTTGAGCATAAATCGTAGCTGTTGTTATTACTAACAAAAATAGTAGTTTTTTCATAGTATATGTGTTTAGTGTTTATACTATAAATTTAACCACTTATTAAAAACAAACTTAAACCACTAGTTATATGGTAATTAAAAATAGATGAGATGCAAATATCTTATGTTTAAACAATATTTATTTTTAAAACCTAATAAGTATATATAAAGTTTTAGCTTTATATATTTGATTTAACAAAAGGACGTCAATTATTATTTACCTATTACATTTTATTGAGTTAATCCCATTAAAATAGATTCTATGAAACAATTTGAGGGGGGGTAGATATATTAAACTTTATAAAAGAACTACCCAATGATGAAGCTTGTAGGGCTTATTTGGCAAAAACAAAATGGCAAGATGGCTTTAAATGTATGAAATGTGGTCATACAAAAGAATGTAAAAAGTCAAGTTACAACTATCATTGCTATAATTGTCATCACGTAGAAAGTGCAACGCGAACACACTGTTTCATAAAGTCAAATTTGGTTTACAAGAAGCCTTTTGTGTCGCTTTTAAGATGAGTATTAGTAGCAAAAGTTGAGTATTCAAATGGGAAAACGTTTTAGTATACGACAAGGTAGGTACAGCGTGGTATTTTATGCAAAAAGTACGTAAATCAATGAAAAGTAGCCAAAAATATCCTTTTAAAAAAAAAAATCCATGTTGATGAATTTACTGTAGGTGGAAAAGAAGAAGGAAAAGCAGTGACAACAGTAGAATTGACTGATAACAACAAAGTAAAAAGAGTTTACGTAAAGTCTTATTGAAGATTATTCTGCTAAGTCATTAACGCCAATATTTGAAGAACATATAAATACGTCTACTAAAGTAATAACAGACAAATGGAGAGGATACGAACCATTAAAATAAATTTATGATAGTTGACTCAAAAACATGGTAATAACGGTAAGAATTTTAAGTAATTACACATTATGATTATGCAAGTTAAATCATGGCTTAGAGCAATACCAACACATGTAAGTAAATGGCATATTCATGCTTATCTTGATGAGTTTTGTTTTAGAATTAATCGTTCTCAATTTAATAACAGTATTTTTCATAAAACGATTTGTAAGATGGAAGAGGATAAACCAATATCTAAAAATCAATTAAAACAGAAATTAAACGTATAACTCAAACATTTCATTCAAAAAACCTCATTAACTCCTATCAAACAATGAAGTTTCACCTTTAAAACCAGTTGAAAACCAATTCTAAAAGTGAAATATATTTTATGTAATTAGGTAATGAATCTTTTTTAATGAATCAATAACTTAACATTCTTGTAAGGTAATTTTTCACTTATTATTTTACAAAAATATAACCCTGCTTGTAATGACTGTCTATTTAAAATTATTCTATTTTCTCCTGTCTTCGCTTTAAAATCTGTTTTATATACTAATTTTCCTAATTGGTCATATATAACAAACTTTAAATTATCTTCTTCTTTTGCGTTAAAATGAAAACTTGTTTGTGCCGTCATCGGGTTTGGAGCTATAACCACATTATTTTGATCTCCTACTATTACTACAGATGGTTTTTCTTCTTTAGAAAAGCGAATATCAGACAAGTTCATTTCTTTCGTTACATTACTACCATCTTTAGATGTCATGGTAAATACAATTGTTACTACATCATCTAATATTAATTCATCTCCATTTGATGATTTAAAATCTTTAAATGATATTACATAATTCTCTAAAGAATTATTTAATACGATGGTTGATTTGTATTGCTTATTAAATGAAGAGATACTTTTCTTTACAAACGTAATTTCTAAACTTCCAGTTCCTTTAGCTTTTAATTTAAAACTATTATAATCTGTTAAATCTACTGGTTTAAAACGAGGTGTTAAAGCTCTGTATGCTGCAAAATAAGTACTTGTTGTTGCTAACAGTTGAACATTTCTTTCTACAGGAAATTCGTTATCTTCAAATGTAAAGTCATTAGGTAATATATTATAACTTATTACTGATGTAGATGTTTCAGAGTCATCTACACCCCAAGGACCGTCTGACATGAACAAATCATCTGGAGTAGCAATACCATCACCAATTCTAAAACCAATATCAAATAAATTTCCTGTTGGTACTTGTAAATTTGTTATGTATTCTTTACTTAAATCGATTGTTGATGTTGAGTTTTTAAAATCACTTGTTTCTGTTATTCTATAACCTGCATCAAATTTTACGTTTTCACTTGCATTTGTGTTTACCACTTGTAAATCTAATGCGCCATTGTTATACTTCCCTTTTCTTATAAATACTGTAGGTGGTGTTGAAATTTTATAAGTTGAAATTGGCTTTTCTATATTTAATAAACTCACGACTTCTTTACCTAATAAATATAAATCATCTAAAGAGTTTGACCATATTTGAAAATTATAAAAAGTAACATCTGTTTCATACTTATCTAAATTCCAATGACTTTCTATTTCGAAATTAGTTTCGCTGTTTACAACCTTTGCCGAAAGGCTTAATACAAACTCTACTGTATTATCAGCATTTTTAATTAAAGATTTAATGAACTGTTGTCCGTTTATTTCTATTGTTGATACAGAAATTAATTGTGCTCCAAGCAAACGATCACATATGTATTTAGTATGTTCATATACACCGTTTTCTGTTTTTAAAGCCATAATTGACGCTATAGCAGTTCCGCTTTTCATATAATCTACTGCATAAATAGCTGTTGCATTTGTTATTGCTACTAAATCTAAAGGCGTAGATTCAATTGTTACATCTTCATTTATAATTCCTAAGGGTATAAAGTCTTTTAACTCAAAACCTGTTACTTTTTTTCTTTTGTAATCTTTTGTTTTTATAACTCTAGCTGCTTTACTACGATCAAATTTATAATTGATTTTTGTACGATTATAATTTCTTTTATTTATGAGCTCTGATAACCTGCTATTACTTTCTAAACCCCCTTCATTTCCTCCTGAAGTTGGTGGTAAAATAACATCACATTCTCCATATCCTGAACATGAAGGATCCTCACAATCAATTAATCCATCACCATCATCATCTATTCCGTTATCACAAATCTCTTGAAGTACTGGTGCTGTAGGACAACGTGCTCCATCATTACTCGCACTCGATGGTCCAAAAGCAAATAAGTTTGAATCCATATCATCTGAAGGACTTAAATCTTGAACACTTTGTATAACGTATATTGTACCTGTTTGATTTGCTGATACATAAAAACGACCTGAAAGATCAAAATAAACAGCTCCGTACGTATAATTCAAGCCTGATAAAATTGGTACCTCTCCTAACGACTCAACAATACTCGTTGCTGGGTTAATACGATATAATATATTAGAGCTTTTTTCAACTGCATATAAATTTCCGTCTACTGCATTAAATGCCCAGTCATGTATACTTAAATTTTGAGATAAATTTTCTGTTGCTAAATGTTGGCTATATGTTGCTGAATTCGGATCTAGATCTATTTTATAGTAAGTTGTTCCTCCTCCTTTAAGGTAATAAACACCTGTAGGACTTATATCTCCAACATATCTATTATTACTAGGTAATTCATCTACATAAAAGCTTGTTGTAGCAAAATCATTACCAATTCGTACTATTGTTTTTTCTGGTGTACTTAACGAGCCCCATATAAAACCATCTGCAGGGTTATAAGCTGCTGCATTTATACTTCCTGGTGTAACGTCTTCTGCGACAAGATATGAGCTACCTGAAGCTAGATCAATAGAATATACATCGTTATATTGAAATAAGTATGCATCATAAACACAATTAAAAGGAGTATTTTGCGCATTTAGTCCTATACAGAATAAGAGTAATAATAACAGTAAATTGGGGGTAGATTTAGTAGTTCTTCTTTTCATGATATTATATTTATACCATCAATTTAAGAAATCTCTATCAAAAAAACACTTTTATTCGTTATAAACAACTGATTTATAGATGAGTTGTAATTTTTTAACGTTTATGTTACAATAAATTTAAACGTTTCATTAATTCTGGCCTGTTAGAACGACTTACCGGAATAACTTCTCTTTTTATAAGGACACTATTATCTTCAATATCAATAATTTTTAACATTAATAATATATGAACGGTGTATTTTAAGAAATAATGATTCTGGTAACTTTCTTCTTCATCTTTTTAAGGTAGAATGTACAACGTAATTTTTATTCTCTGTTTTTATATTAATATAATCACCTTTGGCCTCTATAAGGTAAATACTTGGTAAATCAATCTTTATAAGTCGCCTATCTATATTTACATAAAAATCATTTATGTTTTCTGAAATTATTTCTGAAACTTTTTCACTCTCATGTTTTTGAGCTTTCTTAATAGCCTTTTCAAACCTTGGTAACTCAACAGGTTTCAATAAATAATCTACAATAAAATCATATTCAAAAGCTTCTATAGCAAATTTAGGATCAGAAGTAGTTAAAATTATTTTTGGAGGATTTTTAAGCGTTTTTATAAAATCTAAACCATTAAAACTTGGCATATGAATATCTAGAAAAATAAGGTCTATATCATTCGAATTCAAAAACTTTATTGCATCCATTGCATTAGAAAATTCGTCAATAACTTTTAAAGAGTTTATCTGATTGCAAAGGGTTTTAATAATAACTCTTGCTGTTTTTTCATCATCTACAATAATACAATTCATAATCTTAAATAGTTTTCAAGTATACTGAAATAACTATTAAAATTTTCTCAAAATCTTCAACCTTATCTAAACTAAGCTCTCTTAGATTATGTTCAAATTCATTAGCTATTTTATAACTTTTTTCAAGTCCTAAAATACTAATTTTATGTTTAAGTCTGTGAACATTTTCTTCAATTTTTTTATAATTCTTATTTTTTAAACTGTCATAATAGTCTTTTTTCTCTTCAGGAAATTCAGTTTTAATAACATCTATAAGCATTTTACTTACAGATTCGTCTCCATTTGCTAACTTAGCAACATACTCTAAATTAGGTTTTTCCATAATTATTTTTTTATTGTAAAATGAAAGATAGATCCTACTTTTAGTTGAGATTCTATCCAAATATTACCTTTATAAAGGTCTATAATTTTTTTAACAATAGATAATCCTATTCCTGCAGACTTGTAATCATTTTCTAATTTAGAAAAAGCTATAAAAATTTTCTGAAAGTATTTCTCATCAATTCCCTTTCCATTATCTTTTATATAAAATTTCCAAAAAGTAGCGTCTTCAGAGAAACCTATTTCTATTTCTATATTCTCTTTCTCATTAAATTTAATTGAATTATCTATTAAATTTAAAAACAATTGTTCTATTCTTTTATCATCTCCCTTTATGTTCGGTAATTTTTCAGGAATGTTTACATTTATATTATCAGGTAAGTTTAATTCTTTTATAATCGTTTTTAATAATTTATCTAAATCTAAATTATATCGTTTAACTTCTTCTTTATCAATTGTAGAGTACCTATGAATCGCTCTTACTAAAGTATCAATTTTCTGAGTATTCTCTCTTATTAATTCTATCCTATCTTTTCCTTCACCATCTAACAAATCTCCATAATCTTCTCTAATCCAAACAGATAATGCATCAATGTTTTGTATTGGTGTTTTTAAATCATGAGAAATCATATGAGTATAATCATTTAACTCTTGATTTTGCTGTTCTAAACTTTTTAATAATGAATCTTTTTGTTTATTTATTTTAATAATCTCTTTCGTTTGATTATCAATAAAATCAACTAGTTTTAATGAATCTGAATTTTCTATAGGCTTATCTTGTTCTAGATCGTAAAACTTAAGAGTGTCAATTACACTTTTAAGTTTCTCTATAACTTTTCTTTGAGAATTAGTTTCTTCCTTTAATTTTTCATTTGCATCAAAAAGCTCTTCAGAACTTATCGCTGTGGCTCTTTGCAACATTGCAAATTGATTTTCTGATGTCTTATAAGATTTATCTATAGCATCCAAAAAAGTTTCTAACTTTTTATCTGATAGCAATTCTTCAGGTAAATACTTTCTAATTTGTCTTTTTAAAAGTGAGTTCATTATTCGCTTATTAGCGTTACCGTCATTGTTTGATTATGTAATTGACAATTATTTTCTCCATTAAACGGAGCTATCTCTCCATAGGAATAAAACCCACAAAAAGTGGTTTGATTACCAATAACTTCTATTACCTCTTCTACTTCTTCTTCTACTCTTTGATCTAACACTAATTTTCTACCAATACAACTAACTAAAATAGCTAATTGTGGCTTATTTTGTCTATATTTATTTGCATTTATAGCTGCTATTTCTGCTGCATTAACAATATTATCAACATTAGTCATCATTAACTGTACTTTAGAATTCTCTAAAATATCTCCTGCCAATATCATTGAATTATCCTCTTCATTTATATTTAGAATTGTTCTAACAATAGATTGTTTATCATTTGTTGACTTTACTTTTAACGGATATAATAAAGCTGCTCCAGGTAGCTCTTTAGAGTTTTCTCCTAAATATTTTTTGTATAAATCTAATGCTAATAAATTATCTAATTCATATAAAATATTCCCTTTAGATTTTGTGACTATTCTTTCTGGACCAAAAGGAGTCCAACCTCCATTAATAGAAAAAGTTACTTCTAAAGATTCTCCATATAAACCAATCGCAACTATTTCTCCAGGTTTAGGATTTTCATTATAAGATGATATTGTTTTCTCAAACCTTGCATCATCACCACACAAAGCTCCTGTAATTAACAAATTATCATTTGTAGCAGCATTCATTCCTTTTGTTAATTGACTACCATTTATAAAGCTTCCTTCTGAAACAATAAATACATGTTTTAATCCTTCTTCAGAAAATTGATTAATTAATTCTTTACCTACTAAAAAACTATCTATTTTTGAATCTAAACCCGAATCTAAAAAATTAGTCGTCTTTATTACAAAATTACTTTTCTCAAATTCAATAGCTGTAATGGTTATAGTATTTTCATCAATAGATTCTGAAGAAATGTCTCCACAAGAAGAACCAAATACAATATGACCATCTTTAAAAATAGTTCTTATTTCTTCATAAATAGTTTCACCTTCTAATAAAAATCTATTTCCAAAAACTAAAACTAAAGGCTCTTTCAATTTTATTTCTTCTGATAAATATTTCCAATCAGAATTATTTTTTCTTTTAAGTTGTACTGTTTTCATTTAATCCTTTTTTATGGTAAAGTAAAATGTAGTTCCTTTATTAGGTTCACTTTCTAACCAAATATCTCCCTCATTTAAATCAATTATTTTTCGAACAATAGATAATCCAATACCTGTAGAGTCTTCTCTTTTATTTAATGAATGAAATACTTGAAAAATTTTATCATGATATTTTTTTTCAATCCCTATCCCATTATCTTTTATAGAAAACTGATGAAAAGTTTTCTTTTCACTGTAATCTACCTCTATAATTCCAACTTCTTTATCACTAAACTTAATCGCATTGCTTAAAAAATTCTGAAACAATTGTTGATACTTAGTTTTATCACCCTTAACTATAGGAAGTTTTTTTAATATGCTAATTGATATATTTTCAGGTATAAATAATATTTTTCTTAAATCATTTAAAGTAATATTTAAATCAACATCTTCTTTTTCATTTGTATCTGAACCTGCACTAGAGTATTCTAAAACATTAGAAATTAACTTTTCCATAGTTTCAAGTGTAGTACCAATTAAATCAAAATTTTCTAATGTTGCTTTATCAAGCTGATCTTCATTATCTGATTTAATCCAAGAAACTAAAGCATCGATACTTCTTAACGGAGATTTTAAATCGTGAGAAACAATATGTGCGTATTCATGTAATTGATCATTACTCTTTTCTAATTGATTTAAAAGTTTAATATTTTTTAATTCTATTATTTTTCTCTCTTTTATATTTATTGCACTTTTTAACTGTATAGAAACTAAGCTTGCAATATTTTCTAAAGCTTTTAAATGTTCTTCTCTATAGTAGTTTTTATTAATATGTTCTGAATCTATAACTCCTATAACCTTACCTTCGCTTATTATTGGTACTGATATTTCAGAAAAACGTCTTTCATCTTCTATAATATACCTGCCATCTTTAGAAGTATCATTAACAATTTCTCCTTTTCCCGATTTTACGACACTTCCTACAATTCCTTTGTCAATGGGTAAAACATAATTTTTCACCATTTCTTTATTCAATTGCAAATTATATGATGCAATTTGTTCTAGTGTATTATTTTTATCATTTACTAAATAAATAACACAATCTTTAGAATCTAAATATTTTGCTATTTTTTGAGTTACTTCCCATGCTATCTCATAAACATTGTCCTTTCCAAGAATAGATTTTGCTAGATCATTAATCATATCAATAATCAATGTTCTCTCTCTATCTAAAGTAACATCTTCAACAAGTGCTACTTGATATTTTATTTCACCAAAAGAATCTCTTACTGCATTAACATTCGCTTTTGCCCATAAAATAGATCCGTTTTTTCTTTTATATCTTTTATCTAGTACGAAATGATCAATCTCACCACTTATCATTTCTTCTAAATACTTTTTAGACTGCGGATAATCCTCTTTAAAAGAAACATCCTTTATCGTTAACTCAAGGAATTCATCTTCTGAATACCCTAAAAAATTTTGAAAAACACTGTTAGTTTTTAAAAAATTACCATGCTGTGTAAGTGCAATACCTAATGATGAATTCTCGACAATTACATCTAATTCTTTTTTTTGTTCTTCTATTAATTCAGTCGTTTTTTTTGAAGCAGTAATGTTTCTAATTATTCCTTGAGCTGCAATTTTTTTACCCTTTTTATCATATATTAAACTAGCATTTATTTGAACCCATTTAACTTCTTTCTCTTTAGTTAAAATTCTAGCGGTATAATTTGAAAAGGCTCCTGTTTTATACAATTCATTAAAAGATTCAAAAGCATAAATATTATCTTCTGGATAAATAAGATTTACTACATTTAATTTTTCTTTTGAAATATCATACCCAAAAAACGCTACAGCTGTTTCATTCATTTTAAGAACATTTCCTGTTAAGTCCATTATTAAATAAGAGTCATTGATATTCTCAAAGACTCCTTTTAATTGTGATGATTTTTCTTTTAATAATTCTTCTAATTTTAAATTTGTTTCTTTTAATTCTTCAGATATTGAATATAACTCTCTTGATTTATCTTCTAAGATTT
Source organism: Tenacibaculum sp. Bg11-29 (assembly GCF_002836595.1). Classification (NCBI taxonomy): domain Bacteria; kingdom Pseudomonadati; phylum Bacteroidota; class Flavobacteriia; order Flavobacteriales; family Flavobacteriaceae; genus Tenacibaculum; species Tenacibaculum sp. Bg11-29. The sequence continues at coordinate 2,835,614 of NZ_PJBB01000003.1, read as the reverse complement.
TTTCAGCTATTTTTCTTGCAGCCTTCTCTCTTTTTAGAGCCCTTTCTAGTATATCAATTTTATCCTGACTCATTAATCTTGGTTAATAATAAATTTTACTTCAGTACCATCTTCTTTTATTTTTTCTAAAACAATTGTTGCCGTAGCATTAAAGTGTTCAAATGTTTTATTCATTAAACCAAGTCCAAAATGATGCATAGCTCTACTAGACTTATAAATCATTACTAATGATTTATCTTTTCTATCTTTAATTACAAAAGTAGGTAGCTCTGCTTCTGGATAAATTTTTCTTACCTCTATATGAATATGATCTTCAATAGAAGCTAACATTTCTATTGGGTCTTTATAAGTTGCCAAAAGACCTGGGTAACTCTTTTCTATGACACCAAAAAAATGTTCAGCATACACTAATAATAAATCATCTATAGATATAGCTGTATTACCACTTAAATTTTCTAATAATTGTAACATTTCAGAAAAGCTGTAAGTTCCTATTGATGTATATATACCTTCAGATTCTAATGTTGATTGAGAAATAATTTTATCTACCATCTCTAAACCAAATTTATCCTCTACCAAGTCTAAAAATTCAGTAAAAACTATGCCTTTCATATTTAATATTTTTTTAATTCATTCATGCTCCAATAAGATAAAACTATTTCTATTTTCTCTACATAGTCTTCATATTTTAAAGGCTTTAGAATATAACCAGAAACTCCAATTCTATAACATTCTTCTAAATCTTTTTGATTATCTGAGGTTGTTAGAATCACTGTTGGAATGTGTTTTAAATCATCGTTATTTTTTAATATTGCTAAAAATTCTATACCGTTAATTTTTGGCATGTTTAAATCTAGTAAAATTAAATCAGGTAAACTACTTTTTTCTTCTAAAACCTCAAGAGCTTCTTCTCCATTTTTTGCTTCACTAATATCATGCTTAATATCTAAGGATGAATTAGTTCGTTTCATTTTCATTATTTCAATAATGTTGTCTTCAATTAGTAAAATATTTAGTTTTTTTTTCAAAATATATAGAATAATAGGGTTATTACCATAAAAATACCTTTTTATACAAAAGGTATTAATAACATATGTTTAATTAATCTTTTCTATAGTTAAAATGCATCTAAGTATAGATGAATAGTTTTCTCATTTAAATAAATTTCTTGTAGAAACACTTTTAATAAAGTTTAACTAATATAGGAGAATCTTCTTTTATGCTCTTTTGTTGTCTATATAAAAATAGTGTAATTTTACATTTTTTTAAGAAAATGACAATTCAAGACTTAGTTGGAAAATATAATATTATTGGGAATAATCAAGATGCTGAAAAACATACTTATAAAGGCATACTTTCTTTAAATCTTGACGTTAATAACAGAATCATTGCTACATGGATTATTAATAATGAGCAAGAACAAGTCGGAACAGGTTTTTATAATGATAATATATTAGTCATTAATTTCAAATATAAAGGAATTGATTGTAATACTTATAAGGGAGTTGTTGTTTATAAATGTATATCTAAGGACATTTTGGATGGTTTTTGGTCTGAAAAACATGGAAATCCTTTATATATAGGTAAAGAACGTTGTTTTAGAATAGCTAAAAAAAAAGAACTATTAAATTAAATTAATATAACAATCATATGCAATGCCCTTGTAATTCTAGTAAAACATATAACGAATGCTGTAAAATAGCACACCAAAATATTCAATCGATAGCAACTGCTGAATCCTTAATGAGATCTAGATACAGTGCCTTTGCCTTAGCTAACATTAACTACTTACAAGAAAGTCATCATTCAAAAACACGCCCTTCTAATCGAGAAAAAAAAGAAATTCTTATTTGGGCAAAATCTGTTCAATGGATTAAATTAGAGATCATTAATATAACTAAAGGTCGTTATACTGATTTGATTGGAACTGTTGAATTCAAAGCTTTTTTCATGGAAAATGGTAAAATTGATATTATACATGAAAATTCTTCTTTTTGTAAAGAAAATAACCATTGGACATACCTTAAAGCAAGGTAGTTTTTATTTATGATTTACTACTTTATTTAGTTTTTTTTAAAAAAATATGTAATGTTTTAAAAAAAAGTTTACATTTGCCATAATAATGTTAATCAACAAAAGAAATATAAACTCATTACCTATCGTAAACTTTACGACAGACTTCATGGGCACTACTTTTATTTCTAATACAATTATTATTACCCTTTAGGGGTCTACTTTATACATATAATCCACTCGTCTTATTTATATTTTCAAAAAATTGAAAACAGATAAATAACAACTAAAATTCTATAATTAATTATTTTTTATACCTTTTAAAATGAAAATTTTAAAATTTGGAGGTTCATCAGTAGCCAATAGTCAAAACATTACTAAAGTAGTTCAAATCGTTTCAAACACCGCTGCTAAAGAAAAAGTAGCCGTAGTCGTTTCTGCTTTTGGTAAAACTACCAATAAACTAATAGCTTCAGCAAATAAAGCCGCTAATAATGAAGCTAATTACATTGAACTTTTTAAAGAAGTAAAACAACATCATACACAGGTTGTTACTGATCTTGTAAATAAAAATGCACAAGATGAAGTTTTACATAAAGTAAATACTTTATTTAGTCAATTACAAACTTTATTAGAGGGGTGTTTTTTACTAAAAGAAGTAACTCCTAAAACAATGGCAGCTATAAGTGGGTTTGGAGAATTACTATCTTCATATATAATTTCAGAAGTAGCAAAGAATGATTTAGATGCAACTTATAAAGACAGTAGAGAGCTTATTAGTACTTCAAATGTTTTTGATAAAGCACAAGTAAATTTTAAGTTAACTAATAAAAATTCTCAAGAATACTTTAATCAAAATCCACACCAAATTACTGTTTTACCTGGTTTTATAGCTAAATCAGAAAATGGCTTATCTACAACTTTAGGTAGAGGTGGCTCTGATTATACTGCTGCAATTTACGCCGCTGCTTTAAATACTAGTGAATTACAAATATGGACCGATGTTAGTGGAATGTTTACTGCAAACCCAAGTGTTGTAAAACAAGCTTTTCCTATACCACAAATATCATATCAGGAAGCCATGGAGCTTTCACATTTTGGTGCCAAAGTAATCTACCCTCCTACTATACAACCTGTATTAGAAAAAGAAATTCCTATCGTTATTAAAAATACTTTTGAACCAGATAATATAGGAACTTTAATTACCAAAGAAGCAAAAAGTTCTAATCTTGTAAAAGGGATTAGTCATATAGAAAACATTACTTTATTAACCTTAGAAGGTAGCGGCATGGTTGGTGTTTCTGGCGTTTCAAAACGTTTATTTGAAACACTTTCTAATCAAAACATTAATATTGTATTAATTACTCAAGCGTCTTCTGAACATTCTATTTGTGTTGGTATTTACGATGAGGATGCAGAAAAAGCTACTAAAGCAATTAATGATGCCTTTGAAATTGAAATAGAACGTAAAAAAGTAAAACCTGTTATTGTAGAACAAGGTCTTGCTATTTTAGCTTTAGTTGGTGATAATATGAAAAATCATCAAGGTTTAAGCGGACAAATGTTTAGTGCTTTAGGGAAAAATAATGTAAATATTAGAGCCATTGCTCAAGGAGCTTCTCAAAAAAACATATCAGCTGTAATAGATAGTAACGATGCTAAAAAAGGGCTAAACACATTACATGAACAATTCTTTGAAGAAAAAATAAAACAACTTAATTTATTTGTTACTGGTGTTGGTAATGTAGGTGAACGTTTTTTAGCTCAAATACATCAACAGCAACAATACTTAAGAGAACATTTAAAAATGAATATTCGTGTTGTTGGTATTGCTAATTCTAAAAAAATGGCTTTTGATACTGATGGAATCAATTTAACTAATTGGAAAGATTTATTGGCAAATGGAGAGCCTACAACTTTAGATGAGTTTTTTAACAAAACTAAAATGTACAACCTTCGTAATTCTGTTTTTGTAGATAACACAGCAAATCAAAAAGTATCAGAAGTTTATGAAAAATATTTACGCACTAATATTGCCGTAGTTACCTGTAATAAAATAGCTTGTGCTTCTGATTTAGAAAATTACAGAACACTAAAAAAAGTATCTAGAAAATATAATGCTCCGTTTTTATTTGAGACCAATGTTGGTGCAGGTTTACCTATTATTGACACACTAAAAAACTTAATAGCCTCAGGTGATAGGGTTCATAAAATACAAGCCGTACTATCAGGTAGTTTAAATTTTGTTTTTAACAACTTTAATGCTTCATCAACTTTTCATGATGTGGTGGGAGAAGCTCAAAAACAAGGATATACCGAACCTGATCCTAAAATTGATTTAAGTGGTATTGATGTAGCTAGAAAAATATTAATTCTTGCTCGTGAAAGTGGATATGAGTTAGAATTATCTGACATTGAAAATAACTCTTTCTTACCTGAGAAAAGTTTAAATACGACTAATAATGATGATTTTTACGCAAGTTTAACTGAATTTGAAGCTCATTTTCAAAAAATATTTAAAGAAGCTAATGATGAAAGCTATCGTTTAAAATATGTAGCTGAATTTTCTGATGGTAAAGCAAAAGTTGGTTTACAACACATTCCGTCTGATCATCCTTTTTATAATTTAGAAGGAAGTGATAACATTGTATTATTTTTTACAGATAGATACCCTATTAATCCTTTAATTATAAAAGGTGCAGGTGCAGGTGCTGATGTTACAGCATCAGGGATTTTTGCTGATGTAATTAGAATAGGTAATAATTAATAGCTCTATAATTACACTTTTAAAATAGTAGAAAATTATACAAAATAATATCAAGAAGGGACTGTGAATACAACTTACCTACTTGTTTTTAATTGCAAAAAAATGAATTATATAAAAATATTTGCTCCTGCAACTGTTGCCAATGTTTCTTGCGGATTTGACTCAATGGGATTCGCTGTAGATACCATGGGTGATGAAATGACTTTCACAAAAACAGCTGAAAGAGGAGTACAAATAACAGAAATTACAGGTGCAGATGGTTTAAGTTTAAATCCTACAGAAAATGCTGCTGGTGTAGTGGCTTTAGCAATGTTAGCAAAACATCCTGTTAATTTTGGTATTAAAATAACCATGCATAAAGGTTTTTCTCCAGGTAGTGGTTTGGGTAGTAGTGCTGCGAGTTCTGCAGGTGCTGCTTTTGGTGTAAACGAATTACTAAATAAGCCTTTTTCAACATTAGAACTAACAAAATTCTCTATGTTAGGTGAAGAAGCTGCTTGTGGTACTCCAATAGCTGATAATGTAGCAGCAGCTGTTTATGGTGGTTTTGTTCTTATTAGAAGTTACGACCCTTTAGATATTATAAAACTACCAGTACCTGATGAATTACAACTGGTTGCTATTCACCCGCAGATTGAAGTAAAAACCAAAGATGCTCGTGAAGTTTTACCTGATAATGTACCTTTAAAAAGTGCGGTTACGCAATGGGCAAATGTTGGTGGATTAGTAAGTGGCTTACACACCAGTGATTATCAACTGATAAGTAATTCTTTAACTGATGTTATTGTTGAACCTGCACGTAAACATTTAATTCCACATTTTGATTTAGTTAAAAGTGAAGCTATTAAAGCTGGTGCTTTAGGGGCAGGAATTTCAGGGTCGGGGCCAACTATTTTTGCTTTATGCAAAGGAGAAGAAATTGCTAAAAAAGTACAAGCTGCTATACAAAATGCGTATGCTGATAAAAATATTGATTTCACTTTGTTTTCATCAAAAATAAATACACAAGGTGTTCGAATTTTAGATTCAAAATAAAATGCTTTTTTGTTTAGAATCGAAATTACTTCGGTAGTAAAAAACAAAATAATATTATAAAAAAACTACATTGCTAGCTGCAATGCAACACACAAACAACACAAAAATGAACTATTATAGTCTTAATAAAAAATCACCCAACGTAAGCTTCCAAGAAGCTGTAGTTAATGGATTAGCACCAGATAGAGGTTTGTACTTCCCTGAAAATATTACACCCTTGCCTAAAGGTTTCATTGATAATATCGGAAACTATTCTAACGAAGAAATAGCTTATGAAGCTATTAAACAATTTGTAGGCGATGAAATTCCTACTGAAATATTAAAGAAAATTATTTCAGAAACCTTATCATTTGACTTTCCTGTTGTAGAAATAGAAGAAAATGTAAGTACTTTAGAACTCTTTCACGGCCCTACAATGGCTTTTAAAGATGTTGGTGCTCGATTTATGGCGCGTTGTTTAGGTTATTTTAACAGAAATAATGACAATGAAGTTACTGTATTGGTTGCCACTTCTGGAGATACAGGAGGAGCGGTAGCTGATGGTTTTTTAGGAGTTAAAGGTGTAGATGTTGTTATTTTATATCCTTCTGGAAAAGTTAGTCATGTACAAGAAAAACAATTAACTACACTCGGACAAAACATTACCGCTTTAGAAGTAGATGGTGTTTTTGATGATTGTCAAGAGATGGTAAAAACTGCTTTTTTAGATAATGAAATCAATCCTATTTTAACTTCGGCCAACTCTATCAATGTTGCACGTTGGTTACCGCAAATGTTTTACTTTTTCTTTGCTTATAAACAAGTATACAAGCAACAAAAAGAAGTTGTTTTTTCAGTACCAAGTGGAAATTTCGGAAATATCTGTGCTGGTATTATGGCAAAAAAATTAGGGTTACCTGTCAAGCATTTTGTCGCTTCCACTAATATAAATGATACCGTACCTAATTATTTGATAAATGGATTGTATGAACCGAAGCCTTCAAAAGCAACCATTTCAAATGCTATGGATGTAGGAAATCCGAGTAATTTTATACGTATTCAAGAACTATTTGCAAATAATATTGAAGCTTTAAAAAATGTATTCTCATCATTCTCTTTTACAGATGATGAAACTCGTGAAGCGATGGAATTAATCTACAAAAAAAATGGTTATGTTGCAGATCCACATGGAGCAGTAGGATATTTAGGTTCTAAAGAATACCAAAAAGAGTACCCTAATGATTTGTGTATTTTTCTAGAAACTGCTCATCCTGTTAAGTTTTTAGATATAGTTGAAGGTACATTAAAAATTAAAGTAGCTATACCAGAACAAATTAAATCTGTAATAAATAAAGAAAAAAGCACTATTAAAGTAAGTAATTACAATGATTTAAAAAACTATTTAAACTCGTAGAAAATTAACTTTTTTTAATAACATAATATTAGCCACTTTTTAATGTGTTAGTTACCTGTAAACAGGCAGTAAATTATTAAATCTACTACAAACTTCCTCTATAAAAGTGGCTAATACTCTATTATAACTTGTTACTTAAAGTCTATTAAAATTCACGAAAAATGTCAATATTAATCAACAAATCACTTGTTCTCAATTAGTTTAATCTATTCTGTTGATTTTAATTTTAATTGATGCTGATGAATTTGTATACTCATCAGAAAGTATAAATATTTTATAATTCTTAAAATTAAAACTAAACTTATTTTTGTGTTTTATATCAGAACTGTAAAAGCTATATATTTTTTCAACATCTTTTACTTGAACTCTTAAAGTATATTGCACATCAGAATAATAATTACGATTCTCAACTCCTGGAGGTGCATCATACCCCCACTCTTCAATAAAATTTATTAGCTCTATTTTTAAATGTTCATCATAATTATCAACTATAGTCTTTTTAGTATTAGATACTAAAAAAACGTCCCCAAATTGAATTGGTAATTCCTTCATCTTTGTTTGTGCAATTATATTTACTTGCATTAATGAAATAACTATGAATAAAATTATTGTGCCTTTATTTATCAAGATGTCTTATTACGTAAAATTAAAAAAATAATTTTTATGATTTCTCCTTACTTATTTGTTTACATTTTCATTGTTTAAAAATAAATATTTTTCTTGTATCCTTTACTGTATAAGGTGTTTGTATCTTTATAAAATTGCTTTTAATAAATAGAACTCTAATTTTCTCCTGTCATTTCGTAGCTAACTCTAATGTCTGTAATCATAATCACAAAAAATAGCTAGCATTTTACGGCTCTTATTTTCTTTTTCTAAATAAAGCATTGCTTCTTTTATGTGTTGCTCTACTCCTTCTGAATCAATAACGTCAAATTCTAACGAAACATCAATCATTCCTGTATCTCCTATCGGCGTTATTTCTCCAATAGTAAGATTCTTAATTTTGGCATTTTTCGCTATTTTTTTTGCTTTACAGTAACCATTAGATATTTTTTCATAAACATCTTTCTTTATCTGATCTTCAAAAGTCATCTTTTTGCCGCACGAATTTGCAAACATTATAAATAATACAATCATTAATGAATAAACTATTTTTTTCATTTCTTATTTATTTTTTATATTCAATTCAATTTTTAGAAACCGATTTTCTTTATAATTTATTTATATAAGTACTAAAATAGTTAAAAAAATTAAACAATTAATTCGTGGTAATTATCACGAAGACCATACGAAATTATTGGAGTAGACAAAATGACTAAAAACATTATTATAATATATAACAGTTTAGGTACAATCACCCTTCACTACTAATAATAAAATTCATAATAGCGATTCAGTAAAACTATTTATTTATACTTTTTAAAATACTTATTATATACTTAATGGTTAAATAAAAAAAGCCCAAAAAGGACTTACTTTACTTCTCTAAATCATTAAATTTATACGATTATTACTATATTAACCATCATTTTTAATTAACTACTTCATTAAATTTCTGCCAAAAAATAGTATCGAAAGATGACAGCTCAAAATTATCTCCAGATCCCGTTGCTTCTCCCATTCTAATAATTACTATATTCTTACTAGGTACTATATAAATGCGTTGCCCATTTTTCCCCATAGCTGCAATCATATCTTCAGGTGCATTAGAAACCAGTTCACCTGTAAACTTTGTTTGAGAAGATGGTAGCATATATTCGCTTTTTCCGTTTAACCACCATAAATACCCATAAGATGGATTAATACTTTGAGATGTTGTTTTACTTTCTTTAAAGAAGTTTTCGTTAATAATTTGCTCTCCTTCCCATTTTCCATTTTGAGAAGCCAATAATTCAAATCTAGCCATACTCCTTGCATCACTATTATAAATATGATAGATTAAACCATTATTCCAAGATCCTGTCATACCAATTTTGTTACGTAACTCATTATTGAAATAAATTTCAAACTCTGCATCATTTGTCTTTTCAATAATATCCATCAATCGTTGAAATACATTAGCATATGCCCATCTTGTACCTGCATTAGCTAGATAAGTTAAATTAGGTTTAACAACTAACTGTGGTTCATCATTTAGTCCAGATGTCATCGATAGTAAATTCTTTACTGTAATTAAATTTTCTTGTTGAACTGTTGTGTTCGTCCATCCAATACCTAGGTATTCTGATACTTTATTATCAATATTTATTAATCCATTTTGTTGAGCAATACCTGTAGTCGCTGTAACCAAAGTTTTTCCTGCGCTATTCCATTGCCAAGTATCATTAGCTGTATGTCCATTATAATATTCTTCTACCGCAATTTTCCCATCAACCAATACCATAAAAGATTTCGTTTTCTAATTAATAAGAAAACGCTCTAATTCTTCCAACTTAGTCAAGTTCCAATTTAATCTATTAGGCAGTGTAGTTTCCCAATCACTGGTATTAATTGGCGGAAAATAAAAAGCTTTTTCTGGTATATTCAATGTGATTAATTCATCAGACTGACATCCTAAAATTGTAGAGAAAATAAATATCACAAATAATCTATAAGCCATAAATGTTTTTATTTTTTGACAATATTTATCTAAAAAAGTTTAATATAATTAATTATAGACGCTATCTAAATTAGATTAATCTAAATACAATACCTATATATTTTTAAAAGCTCACTTGATTTTTTTTAGAAAAATGAATGGAAAGCATATCTTTTTATTTGAAGCAAAATAAAAAATTAAGTATTCTCAAACAATAAAAAAATACCAAATAGTATGTTTTTATTTTAACTTTGCTTTTAATAAAACCTCAATATAAAATGTTTTCAACTTTATTAACTCTGCATTCTATAACTCGCTGGATTGTATTAGTTTTTTTGCTCTATTCTATTTATCGGGCACTAGTTGGTTACACAACTAATAAAGCTTTTTCAAAAATAGATAATGCTTTTCGACATTGGACAACGACTTTTGCCCATATTCAATTAATGATTGGTATGACCCTTTACACTCAAAGCGCTATTGTAAAATATTTTTGGTCAAATACTAAATTAGCTATAAGAAATTTAGACTTAACATTTTATAGTTTAATACATATTATTTTGATGACAACTGCTATAGTATTATTAACAATTGGCTCTGCTATAACAAAAAAACAAACAAATGATAAAGATAAATTTAAAACAATGTTTGTATGGTTTTCCATTGTACTAATCATTATTTTTATTTCAATTCCTTGGCCATTTTCTTCGTTGTCAAGCAGACCTAATTTTAGAATATTTTAATTTTGAAAATACCTTACATTTTTATATTCCAACAACTGAATACGTATGATAGTAAAAAAAACACCCCAATAACCTATTAATCTAAAAACGATAATAAAACAAGTTCCTTTTAATACAATCATTCTAAATTTAATAGAACTCAAACACTCTTTCTTTTTAAAGAAATTTTCTTAATTTATTTTATGTTTTGTATAACATAAAATAACTCTTTTTTAACTATTTTCGATCTGTGAACGCATGTTTATTCACTTTAAATAAATTAAACCTTAATACTAAAAGTTAACTTATATTTATTAAAAACATGCCCCTTTATTATCACTAATAAAGACAATAACATACAAATTAATCAGAAGCGTAAAATTTAAAACCGTTAAAGATTATGAAATTAATTTTAATAAAAATTACAACAAATAATAGAAGTAAAAAAATGTAGTTACGTTATAAAATGTTTAATGTATTTTAAACATAAAACTTATAAAGTCGCAGCTATTCTTATTTCATAAACTCACTTAAAAATTATGTTACAACTATTTTCTCAAAAAAACATTACAGATTTTGTAAATCCCCGAGAAGGAGAAACAAAATTAGGTGAACATGCACAAACCATTTTATCTATTGAAAAAATCACAGATTCTACAACTAAGTTTGTTATTATTGGTGTTCCTGAAGATATTGGTGTAAAAATGAATTATGGAAACGGAGGTGCGCACACCGCTTTTGTTCCTGCTTTAAAATCGTTTTTAAATACCCAAGAAAATCAATTTATAAAAGGAGAAGACATTCTTGTTTTAGGCTATTTAGATTACCTTGATGAAGTTTCAAATTTTGATGGTTCTGATAGAGAAAAAGGTGATTTATTAGTAAAAGCAATTGATAAAGAATTATCAGCAATTATTAAGATAATTGTTAAAAGTAATAAAATCCCCATTATTATTGGAGGAGGACACAACAACTCTTACGGGAATTTAAAAGGATTATCTGAAGGGAAAAACCAACCTATAAATGTTATCAATTTAGATGCTCATACCGATTTACGTCGTTTAGAAGAACGCCACAGTGGTAACGGATTTTCTTATGCTATTGAGCATAATTATTTAGATAAATATTTCATGTTTGGTTTACATGAAAACTATACGCCTCAATATGTTTTTGATATTATTCATAGTAATACAAATATAGATTATAATACCTATGAAGAATTAGAAGTATACAAATCAATTCCGTTTGAAAATGAATTATTACGTGCTAAAAACTTTATTAAAGATAAATCTTTTGGTATTGAAATTGATTTAGATTGTATTCAAAATTTTCCAAGTAGTGCAATGACTCCAAGTGGATTTACAACGCAACAAACAAGAGAATTTGTTCATTATTTTGCTAAAAACACCAATGCTAGTTATATTCATATATGTGAAGGTGCCCCTGCAGTAGTACAAGATCCTACTGCTATAAACCAAGTTGGAAAATTTATTAGTTATTTAATTTCTGACTTTATAAAAGCAAAAAATAATATCTAATCTCTTTTTTAATTATACAACTCAATAAACTATATTTAATATTTAAATAAAATGAAAAATGTAATAGTAGCGCAAATAAGCGTTAAAAAAGAATTTAATACTGAGTTTTTAGATTTTGCAGAAATAATGGTTACTAAAAGTAATAATGAAGATGGTTGTATTACATATCGTTTAAATAAAGATGTGTATAATGATAATGAATACCTTTTTTACGAAGAGTATATAAATAAAGAAGCTATCGATTTTCATAATACATCTAGTCATTTTATTGATTTTATCAATAAAATTTCACCTATGCTTTTAAAAGAACCTATTATTAATATTTATTAATTTATAGATAATTTTATAAACTTAAAACAGCGATTAACATATATGATCGCTGTTTTTTTTAAAAATTTAATGCATTTAACCATTAATCAATCCAGTTTTTGAATTCTTTTACACGTTCTCTACTTACAATAATTTCATCAGTATAGTAAGAATATAGTTTTAACTGTAAACAGGAATTTGTATAAGAAACGATATCTTTTATTGCATTTATATGTATTATAAAAACACTTAATCTTAGCCTCTTTAAAAATTTTAACCTTATTGCCGTTTTTTATAGCAAATGATGTTTTATATATCTTACTTTTATAAGTATAAAAAATAATTTAAAAATGAAACATAGATTTATCAATTTAAAAATCTAGTATAAATCATAGAAAATTGTCTGATTTTATATTGTAAATCATTTATTATAAAATTATAGAGATCAGTAGTTAAATGCATATCATTAAGTACCTGGATTTAAGTAGAGTGGCGAAATTTTTGTTGTCAGTTTGAGCGCTGTCGAGAACTATTAGCCTGTTAAAAATAGGTTTCGACTGCGCTCAACCAGACACTCCTCAAGATGTTTCAATTAAAATATAAGTAATTATCTACTGACCTCTATAAAATTAATATGATTTAGAAATAAATTTCGAAGGAGATGTACCAGTTATCATTTTAAAATTTTTATAAAACGAAGCTCTTGAATTGTACCCTACTTCACATGATAATGCTTCTATACTATAATTTTTATAGTTTTCTTCTTTTATTATTTTTTTAAACTCATCAACTCTATAAGTGTGAATTAAGTAATTAAAACTTGTGCCGTTAATTTGATATATACAGTTAGAAACTGCTCTACTAGGAAGGCTTATTCTTTCTGCAAACGTTTTTAAATTTAATGAAGGGTTTAAAAAAATCTTTTCCTCTAACAGATATTTTTCTACTATATCAAAATATGCCTCTAGCTCGTCTTTAGAATATAACTTTTTATTATTTAAAGCATTTAGCTTATCTCTATCTGTTAAATTATAAATGTTAATTTGAACTAAACTTACAATAGTTACATAATAAAGAGGAATTAAAAACACAGATAAATCAATAACAATAATTGTGTAATTATTTTTAAAAACTAAATGACTTATATGATAAAAAATATTAACTACAATGCAAATAACACAAAATATAGTTAACCAAGTTAACTTTTTATACTTAATGTTTTTATATGAATAAGGTAGCAGTTTATTATGTACATTAATTACTCTAATCATAAAAATACATATAAATATTATATAAGTAGAAGCCAGTACGGATCGAATAAGAATATAATGGGAATTATTAACTATTTTCAAATAATTTGAATCATAAATCGCTAAAACTGTAATTACAAAATGAAAGAAAAACTCTATTAAAGCGGGCACAAACAGTAAAAACTTATTTTTAAGTTTTAAACCTGCTGTTTCTGTAGCATATAAGTATAGAAACACTATGTCTAATGTAGTTAAATAAAATGGTGAGAGAGTAAATATTTGACTTTTAAAAATTACTGAAATAATTTCTGATATAAGTTGTATAAATAATACAATAAAAAAATACCCCAAATAACTATTAACATGCTTTTTTTCAGATTTGTAAAATAGCATTATTAATCCAATAATTAAAGATTGTACTGCTCCAATTGAAAATAATGTGGTATATAGGCTCATCTTATGGTTAAATATTAAATGAAACGTTAAATGAAAATTAATATTTTAACAAAAAAAAAGATTATTACTAGTGTTTATTTAATTTTACAAAGGTCAGTAGATAGATACGTGTTTTAAAATGAATTTTCGACCAACTATTTCAGGTCGAGCGCAGTCAAGACCTATTCACCATAGTTTAAAAGTTCTCGACTGCGCTCGAACAGACAAATAATTTACTTATTATATACTAGAGATTAACACTTCAGACATATTTATACAATACGTAATTACTTACTGACCTCTATAATTCTTAATTTTTTTAATAACCAATCCTTTATAAAAAAGACATATATGTTTCTAATTAAATCTTAGCGACTTTAAATGAATATTCTTATATTTTTAGGGTTTATTTCATCAGTAAACTTGAAAATTTTAATTGGTAATATCTACTACAAAAACCTATTACATCAACCATAAAATTCATGTCTTAAAACATATTTTAAGACATCTTATATACTCTAAGAGACATCTATTATTTTATTATTTTAGTTATTTTACGGAATTTAGCGGTGCGCAAAACACATGTAAATCAATTAATTGAATTTAACATTAATCAAGGCTATGCCTTACAAACAAAACTCTTTTATTATGAGAACTTTAAAATTATTTATGCTTTTTAGCATAATTACAGTTGGATCATTTTTTTCTTGTCAAGAAAATGAAACTCCAGAAAATGAAATTCCAGTAGACAATCAACCAACTCAAAAACAATTAGAAAAACTGCATGACTTGGGCATTAATAATAAAAATGTTACATTTAAAAGTATTACTGATTTAGATGGAATAGCTAAAGACTATTTTGTAAACGACGCAGGTATATCTATTTCTGTTAAAGAAGTAAATAACCATCAAATAACTGAAGCTAGTGCAAGACAATATCATACCAGAAATTTAGTATCTAGTAGTAATAGAACTATTAATGTATTAGGATACACTGGTCTAGGATCAAAAGGATTAGACACTACTAATCAAAAAGCATTAATAAGAGCTGTTGAAAATTATAATAATTTAAATTCATCAATACACATGAATTTAACTTTCGGTACAAATCAAGAAGCAGCTGACATAGTAGTGTATGTACGTTCTGACTTAGGTACTGGTGGATTAGCAGGATTCCCTTCAAACGGTAGAGCTTACAAATGGGCTAGAATTGGACCAGGTGTTTCAAAAAAAGGAACTACGTATGCAACACACGTAATTACACATGAAATGGGGCATTGTGTAGGTTTACGCCATACAGATTGGTTTAACAGAGTTTGTAATGGAAAAGACGAAGGTGAAGGTTCAAACGGAGCATACCATATACCAGGTACTCCTACGGAAATAGATAGAGGATCTATTATGATTTCTTGTGGTACTGGTAACGAAAATGGAGTATTTAATCGTTATGACAAAGTGGCTCTAGAATATTTATACTAGTCAATTATTTAATATAATTGATTTTAAAAAGTAATTTTTAGTAGAAATAACTGTAAAACTCGGTTATTTCTACTTTTTTTCATTCAAAAGTAGAAGTAAGTTCGTTTAGAAACCCTATTTTTTGATACATTCATTTTTAAAAAATGTGTAGAATAATAAAATAGAAGTAAGTTTTACCGATAATATTAATTTTACTACAAAAAAATTAACTTCTTTTTAATCAATCCAGTTTTTAAACTCTTTTACGCGCTCTCTACTTACTATTATTTCTGTATCTGTATAAGAATGTAATACTATCTTTAAACGAGAATTTGTGTATGCTATAATATCTTTGATAGCATTTATATGAACTATAAAAGTTCTATTGACTCTAAAAAAGTGCTCAGGATTTAATTGTTCTTGCCAGTGTTCAAGAGAATGGTCTATTAAATAATTTCGGTTTGCATTTGTATGAATGTATGTTGATTTATTTTCTGAGTAGAAACACTCTATTTCATCTACATGTATAATTTTTATATGCTGACCTACTTTAATTGTAAAGCGCTTTTTAAACTTCCTATCAACAGGGTTTATTAATAGTTTTCTAATGTCATCAATATTAACCTGTACATCAGATTGTTTTGGATTATTCTCTTTAAATTTATCTACTGCAACCTTTAATTCATCTTCATCAAGCGGCTTTAATAAATA
Source organism: Tenacibaculum sp. Bg11-29 (assembly GCF_002836595.1). Lineage (NCBI taxonomy): Bacteria > Pseudomonadati > Bacteroidota > Flavobacteriia > Flavobacteriales > Flavobacteriaceae > Tenacibaculum > Tenacibaculum sp. Bg11-29. The sequence continues at coordinate 2,819,402 of NZ_PJBB01000003.1, read as the reverse complement.
ATCGATTGAATTTAATTTAAATGCTTTTAAAGCATATTCATCGTAAGCTGTCGTAAAAATAATAGCCGATTTCACTTCTATTTCTTCAAATATTTCAAATGATAATCCGTCAGATAACTGAATGTCTAAAAAGATTAAGTCTGGATGTTTGTTATCTTGAAACCAATTAATAGATTCTTCAACAGAATGTAACATTGTTTGCACTTCTATATTCAATCCAGAAAGCATTCTACTTAATCGTCTTGCTGCTGGCTTCTCATCCTCTATAATAATAACATTCATATCCTTACCTAATTAATTCTTATCCATATACTCTTTAACCTTACGCTCTTCCCAATTTTTACTGAATAAATTTTCTTTCCCAAACACATTGAACGCGTGTATTAGTAAACCTATTCCCCACCAAAAGAAAAAATGATAGTTGTCCATATCAAAAAAAGCTTCTACAAATGAATCTCCGTACTTAATGTCTTTATAAATTCTTCTTCCAATGAAAAACAAATTTACAAGTATATATAAAACCAAATGCTTATAAAATTGTTTAATTTCTGTTACTCTTTGTTGAGCTTTTATATATTTTTCTGACTCACTTGTTAATTCCATACTGCTTTTATTTTTCATTCATTAATTCTTCTACTTTATCTTTTTCCCATTTTTCTATAAAAGTAATTTTATATCTAAAAGTATAGATGCCATGTATTAAAAGTCCGAAAGCCCATAATAAGCTGTTTACCCAAATATTAGCTCTCGCCCATTTTAATGTGCCTGGATTATGGATATTGTTTTCAAATAAATCAAATATCTTATTTGAAAAAAGTAATAAAACAACCATCATAATTGCAAAAACCTGAAGATGGTTATAAAACTTCTTAATTCTTTTTACTCTTTTTTCAACTTGTGTATAATTTTCCATTATTAAAATTTATTGTCATCCATATACTTTTCAACTTGTTTTTTTTCCCATTTTTTACCAAAAAATAAATTAGATCCAAAAACTCCTAACCAGTGAAAAAACACTCCTATTCCCCAAAATAACCAAGTTGAGTAGGTTCCGAAATGAGTTGCTGCTTCTTTAAAGTTTAACTCATTCTCTTGAGTTAATCCAAAAATAATAACCCCAGAAATAAAGATATTCACAAGTATATAAACAGCTAAATGAATATAAAACCCTTTTATTTTTTCTACTCTTTTTTTTGCTAATAAATATTTATGCTCTTCTGTAAAATCTCTTTCCATTTTAGCTCTCATTTTGTTCGTTGATTAATTCTTTAATCTTCTTTTCTTCCCAACCTTTTCCTAAGCCTATCATCTTAAATCCAAAAACATTTAACCAGTGTGAGAAAAGTCCTATTCCCCAACCTACTACAGAAAACCAAAACCAATGAAAGTGTGGCTCAAAATTTAAGTTTGTAAAAATAATAATAGGTATAACTATACAATAAATTGTAAAATGTGTATAAAACCCTTTTATCTTCTTTACTCTTTTCTTAGCTAATTGATACGTATATTCAGGAGTATTATATTTTTCCATTTTATTCATATTTTTTAGTTTTATCTTCTTTCATCATTTCTTTAATTTTTCGTTCTTCCCAGCCTTTACCTAAGAAGATATTGTAATTATTTACTTCTAAAAAATGAAAAGTTAACCCTATTCCCCAACCAAATATCGGAAACCAAAACCAATGAAAGCCTGGTGAAAATTTTAAGTTGATGAATATTAAAAAAGGGATTACCACACAATATGATGCTAAATTTTGATAAAATTCTTTTAATTTCTCTACTCGTTCTATAGCTCTTACATATTTGCTATTTTCAATATTATTTGTACTAAATGACATATCTCTTGTTTTTGTTAACAGTGGTAAACTCACTGTAAATATTTTATTATTATTTGTTATTTCAACACTTTTATTGGTTATTAAACCATAACGATCTGCAATATTTCTCAATCCAACCTTCGTACTTTTTCCTAGAGTTTCTTTAGGATTGATATTGTTACTAATCTTTAAAAAACCATCTTCTTCAAAAATATTTATCTCTAATGGTTTTGATGATGATACCACGTTGTGTTTTACTGCATTTTCTAATAGCAATTGTAATGATAATGGCACAATTTTTAATTCTGAATTACTTACCTCACTAGGTATATTAAATTGTACTGCATCTTCAAACCGCATTTGTAATAATTCCATATACGCTCTAGCAAATTTCAGTTCTTCTTCTAACGGAATTAACTCTTTATTACGCTGCTCTAAAACATATCTGTAAATTTTAGATAGTTTGGTTGTAAATTTTTCTGCTTGCTTTGGATTTTCTCCGATTAAAGAAGTTAATACATTTAAGCTATTGAATAAAAAATGTGGATCTATCTGGTTTTTTAAAGTCTCAAATTTTGCTGTTTCTGTCTTCGCTACAATTTCATGTTGTGTCGTTTCTTGTTTTATTGATGCTTTCCAGTTTTTCATAAAACCACGTGCATGTAAGAAAGCCGATATTGCAAACGCAAAAATTATCCAGAATAAGTGATTCCAAATCATTCTTTCAGAAAAAAAGTACTTCGGGTGATTATCTTTTAGAATAAAAAACAAGAAATAGTGAATCCCTAATATTACAGGAACAGTATACAAAACAGTTCCTATTATACCTGCCCAAACTCGTTTATTTGTTTCAGTAACCCAACTCCATTGGGTACTTAAATAATCATTTAAAAAACCATTTCCCAATCCTAATCCAAAAGAATACATTGCTGAGACAAAAAATGTAAAGGCTATATCTTTTAATGTAAATTGTTGATTTATGAACATAAAAAATATTCCAAATATTAAAGTAATTTTTAAGCAAGCAATCACTCCCTCTTTTATTTTCTCTAAAGTAAAAACACCTTTTGCAGACTTCATTTTCTATTCTTTTTAATTACTAAAACTTAATTTCTAAAGATACATTTTTATCTACAACACTAAATTTTGCATCTTCAAATTCAGGAGGGCCAAAACGATTTATATTATTTGTTGAAACCCCATAATCTTCAATTGGCATTCCATTCGGTTGAAAATCCATTTTATCATTATCATTTTTATCATGAAAACAAATAACAGCGTATTCACCTTTAGGTACATTATTAAAAACAACAATACTTTTACCTTCTTTTATAACAGATGATTTTGCCTCTATAGGCTCTTTTCTAAAATTTTCTTTGTCGTATAACGCATAACTTACTTTTCCTGCATCAGAAGTAGCATTAATAACAATAGCTGTTATTTTATTATTTTGAGCAGTCAATTTTTCTGTTACAAAGAATACAATAATTAGTAAAGAGATAGTTAAGAATTTCATGATTTTAATTTTATTGGTTAAACACATTACAAATATGCTTCTGAAGTCTCGTTTTTAAAACTAAAAAGAACTCAATTGTATTTTTTTTAGGATGAACTGTAACAATTCGTATTTTTGAGCTACTTATAGATAATCAACTGTACTAAACTTAGTGAAAAAAGAACTAGAAAATAAATTTTTAGCAGATTTCGAAGCCAATCAAAACATTGTGCACAAGATATGTAGGCTTTACACTACTAATCAAGACGCACATAACGATTTGTTTCAAGAGATAACTATTCAGTTATGGAAAAACTATAGTAAATTTAGAGGAGACGCTAAATTTAGTACTTGGATGTATCGAGTGGCTTTAAACACCGCAATTTCTTTATATAGAAAATCTACGAGAACTGTAAAAACGCAAGATATTGCCGATTATGCTTTTAAAATAAAAGCTGAAGATTATGATGAAACTGAAGAACTACAATTAAAAGCATTATACAATGCAATTCGTAAACTAAATGATATTGATAAAGCACTTATTTTCTTATACTTAGAAGATAAACCTTACAAGGAAATATCTGTAACTTTAGGTATTAGTGAAGTAAATGCTAGAGTTAAAATGAACAGAGCAAAAGATAAATTAAGAAAAGTATTAAACCCATAATCAGAGATGGATTTAGATAAATATAAAAAAGCATGGGATAATCAACCTAAAGAAACAGATACTGTTTCTAAAGTTGATATCTATAAAATGGCACATTCCAAGTCATCATCAATAGTAAAATGGATTTTTATTATTGGAATATTAGAGTTTTTAATATTAAACTCTATGTATCTTTTTATTGATATGGATGAAACAAATAAAGAGTATGAAAAGTTAGGGTTAAGTGAGTTTATGATTTATTCTCAGGTAATAGCTTATCTTATATTATTATATTTTTTAGTTATGTTTTATTTGAATTATAAAAACATTTCAGTTACTGATTCTACAAAACAATTAATGTCTAAAATTGTAAAAACACGAAAAACTGTAAAATATTATGTTTTATTTAATTTATTATTCATGTTTATCGTTGCTATTTCTGTTTCAATAGCTTCAGTAAAGTCTCAACCAGAGTTAAACTCATCTCAAATACTAGTTTTTGTTTTAATTACTACCTTTATTTTATTAGTGCTACTGGCCTTATTATGGTTGTTCTACCAACTACTTTATGGAATTTTATTAAAAAAATTAAACAAAAATTACAAAGAATTGACTAAATTGGAGGAATTAAATTAATTTCTCATGAAAAAAATAATTTTGTTTTGTTTTCTTTTATCATCAATAGTAAGTTTTTCTCAAGAATCTAATTTTTGGGACAATGTTCGTTTTGGTGGTTCTTTTGGTCTTAGCTTTGGTTCTAACAGTACCACAATCGCTGTTTCACCTAGTGCTATTTATGATTTTAATGAAGAATTTTCTTTAGGTGGTAGTATTGGATATCTATATAATAAGAGTAAAAATTATAGTGCAAATGTCTATTCTGCTAGTATTATTACTTTATACAGACCTATTCGTACAATAGAATTTTCTGGTGAATTAATACAATCTTATGTTAATAAAACTATCGGAATTATTAAAGACAATTATAGTTATCCTTCTTTAAATCTTGGTGCTGCATATGTCACAGGGAAAATTGCGTTTGGAGTTCAATATGACGTCTTACATAAAGAAGATAAGAGCATATATTCAAACCCCTTATCTCCTTTTGTAAGAGTTTTCTTCTAAAAGTTTTTAAGTTCCTTTAATAGTTTTTCTAGCATTTCATTTGTAAAATCTAAATGGGTAACAATACGTATTTTACCTTCTCCCATAGAAATTAATAAAATACCCTTTTCCTCCATTTTATTAATAAAACCTATTGGATCAATGGTATCATTTACATAAAAAATGATAATATTAGTTTCAATAGTTTCAACTTTTTTCACATAAGAACAGTTCACTAAGATTTCCCCTATTTGTTGTGCTTTTTTATGATCTTCTGCTAAACGATTTACATTATTGTCTAGAGCATAAATTGCTGCTGCAGCTAAAAAACCCGCTTGTCGCATTCCTCCTCCAAATAACTTACGCACTCGTAATGCTTTTTCTATATGTTGCTTGGTTCCGATAAGTATAGATCCTACTGGTGCCCCTAATCCTTTTGATAAACAAATAGAAATCGTATCAAATAACTCACCGTACTGTTCTGTTGTTTCATTTTTAGCCACCAATGCATTAAACAAACGTGCTCCATCTAAATGAAATGCTAAATCATTATCCTTTGTTATTTTTTGAATTTTCTTTAATTCTTCAAAATCCCAACAAGCTCCTCCTCCTTTATTTGTTGTGTTTTCAATACAAACCAATCTATTAAATGGAACATGAATATCTCCTCTACCTATAACAGCCTTTGCTAATTGACTTGCCGTAAACATTCCTCTATCTCCATCTATTAAATGAGATGTTACTCCAGAATTAAAAGCAGCTCCTCCACCTTCATAATTATATACATGTGCCCATTTATCACAAAACATTTTATCACCTGGCTGAGTATGTATTTTTATAGCAACTTGATTAGCCATTGTTCCTGAAGGAAAAAACAAAGCCGCTTCCATATTAAACATTTTAGCAACCTTTTCTTGTAACTCATTCACAGTTGGGTCAGCTCCAAAAACATCATCACCAACCTTTGCGTTCATCATTGCATCCAACATCTCTTTTGTTGGCTTGGTAACTGTATCGCTTATTAAGTTTATTTCCATTTTTATCTACGATTTTAAAATGTATTTTTGTTCTATGATTACACACGAACAGCTTAAAAATATTACTGAACGAATTGGCAAGTTAAAAGGATATTTAGAGATTGACAAGAAGTTGATTGAAATTAATAATGAAGAAGAAAAAACTGTTGATCCAAATTTCTGGAATAAACCAAAGGAGGCTGAAGTTTTAATGAAATCTCTCCGTTTAAAAAAGAGATGGGTTAGTGATTACAATTCAGTAATCTTAATGAATGATGATCTTACAATTTTGTATGATTTTTATAAAGAAGATGAAGTTGACGAAACTGAAGTAATTGAACAATTTGATAAAACAAGTACTTTTTTAGAAGATATTGAATTTAAAAATATGCTTTCTGAAGAAGGTGATAATTTAAGCGCTACTATTCAAATAACAGCCGGTGCAGGTGGTACCGAAAGTTGTGACTGGGTAGAAATGCTAATGCGTATGTATACCATGTGGGCAGAAAAACAAGGTTTTAAATTAAAAACTTTAAATTATCAGGCTGGTGATATTGCGGGTGTAAAAACAGTTACCATAGAGTTTGATGGCGATTATGCCTTCGGATGGTTAAAAGGTGAAAACGGCGTACATCGTTTAGTTAGAATTTCTCCTTTTGATAGTAACGGTAAACGACATACTACTTTTGGCTCTGTATATGTGTATCCTGTAGCAGATGATACTATTGAAATAGAAATAAATCCTGCTGATATTGAAATCGTTACTGCAAGATCAAGTGGTGCTGGTGGACAAAATGTAAATAAAGTTGAAACTAAAGTTCAATTAACGCATAAACCAAGTGGTATTCAAATTCAATGTTCTAACTCGCGCTCACAACATGATAATAGAGCTACTGCTTTAAAAATGTTAAAATCACAATTGTACGAAATTGAATTACAAAAAAGATTAGCTACAAGAGAAAATATAGAAGCAGGGAAACTTAAAACCGAATGGGGAAGCCAAATTCGAAATTATGTAATGCATCCTTATAAATTAGTAAAAGATGTACGTACAGGCCATGAAACAGGAAATGTTGCAGCAGTAATGGATGGAAACATCAATCCTTTTTTAAAATCTTATTTAATGTTAAACGGACAAAAAGATAACTAAGTTGTTATTTATTAAAATAAACCATACTTAATAATGATAAAAATATACCACAATAGCAGATGCAGCAAATCACGTTGCGGATTAGAAATTTTAGAAAACTCTGGAAAAGAATTTGAAGTTGTAAAATACTTAGAAAACATTCCTACTGAAAATGAATTAACAGCCATTATTAATTTACTGAAAATCACTCCAATTGAACTTGTTCGTAAGAATGAAAAAATTTGGAAAGAGGAATTTAAAGGAAAAGAATTATCTGATGCTGATGTTATAAAAGCTATGGTTGATAATCCTAAGTTAATAGAACGTCCGATCGTTATAAACGGTAATAAAGCTGTTATTGGTCGTCCTTCTGAAAATATTTTAGCCATTATTTAATATTAAATCGTCATTACGATTAAAGAGGAAGTAATCTATTCTAAAATAAATTACTTACTCATTCTTCCCCGTAATGACGTTTATTTTTTTAAAAACTTCGACTCCAAAAAACCCAAACCATAACCATAAAACTGTGTAAAAGTCGTTATAATACTTAAAAAAGCAACTTTACTATTTTTATTCTGACTTAATGAGTCTATAAAAATAAATAAGAAATAAAAGCTATAAAAAACTAAGAATTGCCAGTAACCAAAAAAACTTAAGATTATACTTGTATCAAAACCTATAATAAACATACTAGGAAACCAATAGGTAATTTTTGCTGTTTTTGGATACTTTTTATTTAAAATTGGTCTTGCAGTACCAAAAGCAAAAGTCTGCTTAAAAAACTGTTTTATAGTACTTCTACGCTTATGATACACAAATGCTTTTTCAATTAATTGAGTTTCAAATTCATTTTCCCATAAACGAAACGTTAAATCAATATCTTCTCCTGCCTTCATCTTAGAAAAACCTGATGTTTTTTCAAAAGCTTCTTTAGAGATCCCTAAATTAAAACTTCTTGGTTGAAATTTTCCTACTCCTTTCTTCTTTCCTCTAATCCCCCCTGTTGTTAATACCGAAGTCATCGAGTAATTAATTGCTTTTTGCAGTGGAGTAAAACTATGATGTGCTGCATCAGGGCCTCCAAAAGCATCTGTATAGTTTTCTTGTAATGTTTTTTTAACCTTTGATAAATAATGAGGTGGCACAATTACATCTGAATCTAAAATAATAAAATAATTACCATTAGCACGTTCCATTCCGAAATTACGACTTGCCCCTGCACCACTATTATCTTTATAAAAATATTGTATACTTAGTTTATTCTTATAACTCTTCACAACATCCTCTGAAGAATTTTGTGATCCATCTTCAACAATAACTATCTCAAAACTATCTATGAATTCTTGCTCTACAAGACTTTTAAGCAATTCATCAATTTCTTGTGGACGGTTATAAACTGGAACAATTATGGAGAATTTTAATTTCATTACACTAAAATACTTTTGTTTATTTTTTTAGCAATACCATTCCATAAATTAATTCTCTTTTGTAGAGATTCTTTTGCATAATACAATACATCATCCCATTTTTGTTGGTCTTCTCCACACAATTCTTCTATCATTTGTAGAGATAGTGGCCCATGTTCATCACCATCTAATTCTATATGTCTTTTTAAATAATACGTTAATTTATTATAACTAAAGTTCGCTTTCTCTTCGGTATTCTTAACTATTTCAAAAAACATATCAGGTATTACATCTTCTCTACCAAAGGTAAAACTAGATGCAATAATATGTGGTTCTGAAGTGTTTATAACATCAAACGTAAATTTTATAAATTCCTTTACTTCATCAATAACTAAACTATTACTTACTACTTCATTAATATTTTTATCTTCTATTAATTTAAAGATAAAAGAAGTAATTTCAGAAATATCAGCACCTGCTTCTTTCATGGCGTCAATATACATTTCGAAATGACTTTTAGGTTCTCCTAACTCATTTACATCCGTTTCCTCACAAAGCACAATTTCATTAATAAATCGTGCTGTTTTTGGATTTACAACAGGAATCCATGGTAAACTCACACAAGTTAATTGTTGTTGTAATACTTTTAGTAACGACATAAAATCCCAAACTGCAAAAACATGAGACTCCATAAATGTTTTTATATCATCAATCTTTTTTAATGATGTATATAAAGTATGTTCTTTTAATTGTTTTCTTAAAGGTGCTAATTCCTTTTCAATATGTAAAGTCGTATTCATTTTTTAATAGTTATAAATAAAAAATGCAAATCTAGTGATTTGCATTTTATAATTTTTCTATGATTTAAAAATTACTCTTCAGTAAATTTATCCATTACCGCTTCACTAACTCCCATATTAGAGAATCCTCCATCATGAAATAAGTTTTGAAGTGTTACTTTTTTAGTTAAATCAGAAAACAATGAAATCGTATAATCTGCACATTCTAATGCTGTTGCATTTCCTAAAGGAGACATTTTTTCAGCATACGAAATAAACCCATCAAAACCTTTTACCCCTTGTCCAGCAGTAGTTGGCGTTGGTGATTGAGAAATCGTATTTACACGTACTTTATGATCACGTCCAAAAAAATATCCAAAACTACGAGCTATAGATTCTAAATATGCTTTATTATCAGCCATATCATTATAATCAGGAAATACTCTCTGAGCTGCCATATATGTTAACGCAACAACACTTCCCCATTCGTTCATGGCTTGTTTGTTATATAAAACATTCATTACTTTATGAAAAGAAACTGCTGAAACATCCCATCCTTTTGTTGTAAAATCATATTTAGAATCTGTATAATGACGCCCTTTACGTACATTAACTGACATACCAATTGAGTGCAAAACAAAATCTATTTTACCTCCCAAAATCTCCATTGATTTTTCAACTAAATTTGTTATGTCATCCATAGAAGTAGCATCTGCTGGTATAATCTCAGATCCTGTTTTTTCTGCTAATTCTTTAATCTGTCCCATACGCATTGCAATAGGCGCATTCGTCAATACAAACTCTGCTCCTTCCTCATGTGCACGTTCAGCAACCTTCCATGCAATAGAGTTTTCATCTAATGCTCCAAAAATAATTCCTTTTTTACCCTTTAATAAGTTGTACATATTTTACTTTTTAATGTATGTAGTTGTTTGTTTTATACTTAATTCAATAATTCTTTTGCATGTGTTAACGCGCTTTCTGAAATGTCTTTACCACTTAACATTTCTGCTATTTCAATTACACGTTCGTCATTAGATAATAATTTTAAGTTTGATGTTGTAACTCCGTCTTCCTCTCCCTTATACACCTTATAATGCTGTAATCCTTTTGCTGCAATTTGCGGTAAATGTGTAATTGTTATTACTTGCATATTCGCTCCCATATCTTGCATTATTTTTGCAATTTTATTCGATACTTCTCCAGATACTCCTGTGTCAATTTCATCAAAAATAATAGTAGGTAATTTTGTATTTTCTGATAGAATTTTTTTTATTGATAGCATTATTCTAGATAATTCTCCTCCTGATGCTACTTTTTTAAGTTCACCAAAACTCCCTCCTTTATTAGCTGAAAACAAAAATGATAAAACATCTTTACCATTCGTAAAATAATCATCTGAATGGCTTAAATCGATAGAAAAACGAGCATTTGGCATCCCCAATTCTGTCAATAAATACTCTAATTCTTTTTGCAACTTAGGTATTGCTTTGTTTCGAGATTTAGTAATCATACCAGCAACTTCATCTAACTTTATAGATACTCCTTTTATTTCAGCATTTTTAGCATCAATCAATGTTTCTGCTCCTTCTACTTGTGCAACTTTATCTGATAATGATTTATGAATAATTAGTAGTTCTTTGATCGACTCAACAGAATGCTTCTTTTGTAAATTATATATTAATTGTAATCTATCATTTAATTCTTCAATCTCATTTGGATTGAATTCTACTTCTTCATTAGCACTTTCTAATTCTGAAATTACGTCGTCTAATTCAATTTTTATACTTGAAATTCTTTTTGATAGGTCATCATAATTTTTAGAAAAAGAACTAATTTTTTGTAGATTATTTTCTACCCCATTAAATAAGCTTTGTAAGCCAACATCTTCATTTATTGAAACTTGTAGGGCTTCTGATAAATTTAACTTTATCTCTTCAATATTATTTAATCTGTCTAATTTTTCTTCTAAAACTTCTTGTTCACCTGTTTTTAAACTAGCTTCTTCTAACTCATTAAATAAATGTAAATTATACTCATATTGCTCATTAGATTTTTCAGTTTCTTCTTGAAGAGCCTTTAAATCTTTTTTTAATAGCGAATATTTACGCATACCTCTTTTATAAGAAGCTATTTTGGTTTGATTCTTTCCCAAGGCATCAATAACAGAAAACTGAAACGCAGCATCTGATAATTGTAATGTTTGATGTTGTGAATGAATATCTATCAATTTACTCTTTAAAGCAGATAAAACTGATAAATTCACAGGAGTGTCGTTTACAAACGCTCTTGACTTACCTGAAGGTAAAATTTCTCTACGAATAATAGTTTCTTCTTCGTAATCAATATCTAACTTTTCAAATAAACTTTGCAAAGAATATTCGTTAACAGCAAACTTAGCCTCAATAACACATTTTTTTTCTGTGTTCTTTAAGGAAGATAAATCAGCACGATTACCCATTACCAAGCCTAATGCTCCTAATAAAATGGATTTCCCTGCTCCTGTTTCACCTGTTATGATAGATAAACCTTTTGTAAAGTCAATCGATAAATGATTGATTAACGCGTAATTATGTATGGATAAGTGTGTCAGCAAATTCTATTCTTTATAAGTAATAAAAATACAAATTTTCAATGAATTATATAACTAAAAAAAGAATGGAAGTTTAGATATAAAATAACTAAGAAAACAGAGGTCGTAACTATACTAAAAAAGTATCAAATACAATTACTTAATCACTTTTAACAAAGAGGTACTAAAAGTAATTTTATTTAATTTTTTTCCATTTATCTTTATAAGTAGGTGCAATTTTGCTCAATACACTAAGCATTTTTTGTGTACTTTTCGCAGGTTTTCCATCAGAAAATACATTTGAAATTTCATCACCTTTAGCATCTAAAAAAACACGAATCATATAATTACCTATCGTAATGTTATGCAATTTATCTAATGCTATAACATTATCTTGAATTGTTTGTTTTGCTGTTTCTTTATTCTCTGAAAAATTATCAAATCCCTTTCTGTGATACTCGTAAAAAATAGTTCGTAAAGGATTAAATTTAGAAGACAATAAATTATCAATTAACGCAAAACGATTTTGTTTTCCTACTTGGTTTTGCCATCCTGTTTCACCACTAGATTGCGCTTGTAGCATAACATTTTCTGCTTTTTTAAAATAATTCGTTCCTGATTTTAATGCAAAAGTATCAGCATCTACACCTAAAATCGTATACACATAAAAAGCAATTGTTGATACTAAATTAGATTCATAATTATTTGGGTTAAAAATTAACGGTGCAAACTCACTATAACTAAAATTAAAATTAGTGTCGTTAATATTTAAAACAGGAGTAGCATAAGAAGAGTTGTATACAGGTCTTGTAGATTGTACTTGTATTGTTGCATTAAAATTATTACCACTCTGCTCGTTTACAATAATGGTAAAGGCACAATTAATTCGTTCTTGTTGTTTGTAATTTTTGTTAGTCCATTGTTTTTCATTAATAAACTCAGTTAATGATTTTTCTAATGTTTCATAAACTTGTTTATTACTACTCTGAACTTTATCTGTATTTATCGTTACAAAAGCGTTTAATTCTTGCGATTGCATTGTAAAAACTGATAATGTGATAAAAAGAAAAAAGAAAAAATTACGCATTTATTATAATTTTATTTGTCTGGTCAAGCGCAGTCGAGACCTATTAAAACCTCTCGAAAAACTGCGTTTGTATCTTCAAAGTAAAAAACATTTCACTTTTCAATAATACCCGAGAAGATAATATAATTATTATTTAATTTTATTGATAATTTCATTAATTATATCTACTGACACTTCCTTTTTAGACTTTAAACCGAATACTTTTTGGTTAAATTCAGCATCAATAATAGTAACTTTATTAGTATCTGTAGCAAAACCAGCTCCCTTATCTTGTAACGAATTTAAGATAATTAAATCTAAGTTCTTACGTGTAATTTTATTTTTTGCATTTTCAACTTCATTATTTGTTTCTAATGCAAATCCTACCAATAATTGATTTGTTTTAATAGCTCCTAATGATTTTAAAATATCTTTTGTAGGCTCTAATTCTATAGTTAACGTTGAATCTTTCTTTTTTATTTTCTGCGTTGCAATATTTTTTGGTCTATAATCTGCAACAGCAGCAGATAAAATTGCAATATCGACATCATTATAATAGGTATGACAAGCATCATACATATCTTGAGCTGATTTTACATCAACTCTTTTAATAAAAGAATGTGTTACTTTTTGATAAGAAGGTCCTGATACTAAAACAACTTCAGCTCCTAAATTAGCTGCCGTTTTAGCTATTTCAAATCCCATTTTACCCGAAGAATGATTTCCAATAAAACGAACAGGATCAATCGCTTCATATGTTGGACCAGCTGTTATTAGTATTTTTTTTCCACGAAGTGGTAATTTAGATGCAATATCTTTTTCTATAAAAGCAATAATATCTTCAGGTTCTGCCATACGACCTTCACCAACCAATCCGCTTGCTAACTCACCAGAAGTAGCTGGGATTAAAATATTACCAAAATTTTGTAAACTTTCAAAACTCTTTTTTGTTGACGGATGCTTATACATATCCAGATCCATTGCTGGTGCAAAATAAACTGGGCATTTTGCTGATAAATATGTTGCTAACAACAAATTATCACAAGTACCGTTTGTCATTTTAGACATCGTATTTGCAGTTGCTGGTGCGATTATCATTAAATCTGCCCAAAGCCCTAAATCAACATGATTGTTCCAAAGTTCATTTTCATCTTCTTTTTCGTAAAAAGTAGAATGAACCGGGTTTTTAGATAAGGTGGAAAGTGTAAGAGGTGTAATAAAATCTTTTGACGCAGGAGTCATTACGACCATAACTTCTGCGCCAGATTTTATAAATAAACGAACTAAGTTCGCTGTTTTATATGCGGCAATACCTGCAGTAACGCCAAGTAATACTTTTTTACCGCTTAATACAGACATCTTATTCGGTTTCTGGAGTTCTATAATATATTTCCCCATTTAACCATTCATCTACAGCAATAGCATGAGGCTTTGGTAAACGTTCGTAAAACTTAGAAACTTCTATTTGTTCTTTATTTTCAAAAACTTCTTCTAAACTATCGTTATAAGTAGCAAATTCATCTAACTTATCAACTAATTCTTTCTTTAAATCAGAATTAATTTGATTCGCTCTTTTAGCTATAATTGAAATAGCTTCATAGATATTCTCTGTTGGAGCTTCGATAGCTTCTTTATTATAAGTAATAGTACTTAATGGTGCTTTCGTTTCTTTATAATCCATTTTTTAACTTTTAACTAATTGTTCTTGTTCTTTATTTAATGCTGCTAACATTTCATTCGAGTCTTTCATAAATTTCGATTCAGGAAAGCTTCTCTTTAATTTATCGTACGCCTTTTTAGCTGTTTTAATTCTATCAGCTTTTCTACGCGACGTACTCTTCATAACAAAATCATGTGCTGCTTTTAAACGATAATATAATGCTTCTTCTTTATATTTCGTTCCTAAATAATCTGATAGTAAATTATCAAAAGCTGTAATAGCTGCCCTATAATTTCTAGAATCATAGCCTGCAGTTTTATAATATGTTTTTGCTATTTCAAATGCTTTTTTTTCTAATTTACTTCTTAATTCAGCATAATACTTATTAGCTTCATCTAATTTATCTGAATTTGGATATCGATCAATAAATGATTGAAACGATTCTAACGCTTTTCTTGTATTTGTTGGATCTAAACTAAAACCTGGTGAATCTTTATAATAACTCAATGCCGATAAAAAAGCAGCTTCTTCTCGTTTAGAACTTTTAGGGTAGTTTTTTGTAAACCTATTAAAATAATAACCAGCTAAACCATAATTTTTCTCGTTAAAATTCGATTGGGATACCATAAACTGTATACGTTCCATCTGAGGTTTACCTCTATAAGATGGTGTTATTTTTTCAAACAAACGTAATGCTTTACTGTACTTTTGTGTTTCGTACATTTTGGTAGCCATCTTGTATTGTTCTTCAATACTTCCCTTATTCAATACTTTTTGATATTCTCCACATGAAGACAAGATCAATAGCATTACAATTATATACGCTAAATTTTTCATTTTTTGCATTTGGCAAAATTAGTAATTAATTATGGATTATTAAAACGATTTTTCACTCTAAATAGAGTATTGCAATAAACCATTAAATCTATTATAAAAACTCGTAATAGTTATTAAATGTTTGTTAATCTTATTCTGCAGTATTTGTAGCTCCTTGTGCAACGATTTGTTTTACATCATTATCAAACAAATATAAACCTCCTTTATCATCACCAATTAAATTAATTTTATCTAAAATATTT
The DNA here is from genome assembly GCF_002836595.1 of Tenacibaculum sp. Bg11-29. Taxonomy (NCBI): domain Bacteria; kingdom Pseudomonadati; phylum Bacteroidota; class Flavobacteriia; order Flavobacteriales; family Flavobacteriaceae; genus Tenacibaculum; species Tenacibaculum sp. Bg11-29. The sequence continues at coordinate 2,803,630 of NZ_PJBB01000003.1, read as the reverse complement.
CTAGCTAAAGCTTCTTCTTCTATTTGTTCTGCAACATACCATTGTAAAAAATTATGTGTTGCATAATCTCTTTCTTCTAGAGTAATATGTACTAAATCATTTATAGATTTTGATACCATTACTTCATGATTAAACAATGTTTGAAACATCTCTTTAAATGATCCAAACTCAGTTGGTGGTGCTGCTAAATCAGAAACTTGAGCATGCCCTCCTCTCTCATTTACAAATTTCACTAACTTTAACATATGCATACGTTCTTCATCTGAATGTGCATACATAAACTGTGATACTCCTTCAAACCCTTGAGTTTCTGCCCAACATGCCATTGATAAGTATACTTGAGATGATTCTGCTTCTATTTTTATTTGCTTATTTAAAGCATTTTCTATTTTTTTTGATAACATTATTTATTTTTTTAAGAGTTTTTTTAAAGAGGTATTCTAAAATTTTAAACAAAGATGCTAAAAAAAGACTACAATTAAAAAATTGTAGTCTTTTATAACTCTTGTCTTTTTATAAAATTATAAATTGTCTATAAAATCCGATATTTTTGTTTGTAAATTTTCTGTTGCTTTTACTAATGGTAATCGAACTTCGTCTAAGCAAATTCCTTTTTTTAATAGTAATGCCTTAATTCCTGCAGGATTGTTTTCTTCAAAAATATAAGATACAACATCCATAAGTTTGTAATGAATTTCATAAGACTCTTTAATTTCTCCTGCCAAACCTAATTGAATCATTTTTGAAAATTCTTTTGGTAATCCTTGCCCTATTACAGAAATTACTCCTGCTGCTCCTGCTAAAATAACTCCTAACGCTAGGTCATCATCACCAGAAATTATTAAAAAATCTTTTGGTTTGTTCTTTAACAATTCTAAGTATTGTTGTTGATTGTTACCTGCTTCTTTCACAGCTACAATATTTTCAAAATCGTTTGCTAAGCGTAAAGTTGTAGCTGGCTCCATATTCTTAGCAGTTCTACCAGGTACATTATATAATATAATTGGTTTTGTACTTACTAAAGAAATTGCTTTAAAGTGTTGATAAAAACCTTCTTGCGTTGGCTTACTATAATAAGGAGCTACAGATAAAACACCATCAATATTTGATAAGTCTAATGATGTTAATTCATCAATTACTGTTTGTGTATTATTGCCTCCAACACCTAACACTAAAGGTAATCTTCCTTTATTTTCATCCGAAATCACTTTAATAATTTCTTCTTTCTCTTCTTTTGTTATTGTACCACTTTCTCCTGTTGTTCCATTGATAACTAAATAATTTACACCGTTATCAATATTGTAATTTACTAACTTTCTAAGTGCATTAAAATCTACACTTAAATCTTCGCTAAATGGAGTAACTAAAGCAACTCCAGTACCAACAAATTTTTGCATTATATTTTATTTAAAATCGTTAAATATTTTTTTAATTCTTTATTTAAAACTGCCTCATTTAAGCCTTCATCAGCTACAACAATATCATACAATCTATCATCAATATCTGCGAAACCAGCTTTTAAGTTTGCTTTAGACAACAAAGTTATCATATTAGTATATAAATTAGGCGTTTTTATATAGTTAATCAATAAATCATAATCGTTTCTAACGAAATTTTTTAAATTGTCTGATTTTAAACTAGCATTTAATCCAATATCTTTTTTTGTGAAAAAAAGAGGAGAAATATCTTCTTTCTTTAAAAACTCTTTATAAACTAATACATCTATACTTTCTTTTTTAAAAGAAAGTACATTTACTAAATTAGCTATCATTACATTTTCTAAAGATTCGTTATCTAGTAAAATTAAAACTTTTTGAACCTTATTTAAATTATGATTTTTATTTACTTTTTTATCAATAGTTTTATTGTAAATTTTTTCTATTGACCTTTGTTTAAGTTTACCTATCATTTTTAATAATTACTATTGCTAATGTACATTATTTATGCTGGATTTCTAACAATATAAATTGATTCAATTGCTTACCATATACTTGAAAATTATCATCAGAAACTACTATTAACGATTGATTACCGTTTGACAATTGAGGACCAAAAGTAATCCCTTCAATATTATCTATAATATTATTTGTTAATTTATCTTGTATTGATTCAAAATCAAATAATAATTCTTTTTTAAGCGCTATATATTCTTGTTTTTTTAAAGACTCAATATTTAAAGAATTTGTTGATTCTTCATCAATAGTCGCTTTAAAAACCTTTATAGTATTCCCTTGAGTTCCATATCCGCTTTGATAAATTCTTTCTATAACAAAAAAACTATTCTTTGTATATTCTAAAATAGCCGTTACTCCATTTAAATTGACTGTTCCTTTGGCTGGTTTTGTTATTTTTTCTAATTGATATGTAAATTGCTTCGTCGCTTTTTTAGTTTCATGATTAAAATACGTAATTCGTATTGGTGATTTTGTTTTATAAAACGTTGGCTCTTCTCCATCTGCAGCCAATGGTCCTTCCATTGCCACCCAATAACCTTTTTTATCAATACTTTTCGAAGAGCTTTCAAAAGTTGCATTATGTTTTGGTTTTGCTAAAGAATTAGCTTTAAAATAAGAAGGTATCTCAATACTTTCTTGTATTTTACCTAAACTGTTTAATGTAAAAATAGCTGGACTCTTACCTTTTCTTATAGATCCTTCGCTTACCAAGTTTATTTGATCATTTACAACGAAAATAGATTCTAAATCTAATACATTATCTTTATAAAACTGACTCGTTGAATCTATCCTAATTGTTTGTTTAAAATCTACTGATTTTATAGAATCATTCTTCATTAAAATATCTCCAACTAAAATTCTTGGATTTTTTGAGTCATCAACTACCATATAATATTGATCATTACTAAAATCAATACCTGAAATACCTCCAACAATTGTATTTTCAAATACTAATGAATCTTTAACTATAAATTCATTTAAAAATTTTAATGATATTTTCTCTGTTTTACATCCTGTAAAAACTAAGAATACGGCAATATAAAATAACTTTATTTTCATATTGCAAAAATACTATTTAATATAGATGTAAGGGTACAAAAAACACTTCGTCTAAAAATAAAAATGAATACAAATGAAAAAATATTTTCCTTTAATATTAAAAATTATCGCTGCATTTATAATGCTACAAACATTGTTTTTTAAATTTACAGGAGCTGAAGAGAGTGTTAACCTATTTACAAAAATAGCAGGAAATAACGAAGCTTTTGTTAGAATAGGAACTGGTATCTTAGAGCTAATTGCTTCAATTTTATTATTTGTACCAAAAAAAACTTGGTTAGGAGCTATTTTAACTGTCGGACTAATGGGGGGGGCAATTATAGGCCACTTAACAAAATTAGGAATAAATCATAATAACGATAATGGACTTTTATTTTTTAGTGCAATAATCACATTTATTTCTGGTGCTTTTTTATTGTTTTTTAATAAAAACTATATCCCCTTTATTAAAAGAAAATTTTAAATTATAATTTATTTACTTAAAAAGCAGCTTTAAATTACATAAAACTGCTTTTAAGTACTTCTATTATTTTACATTTATGTAAATTTCTGCTTCTCCATCAGTAGGGTTCTGTGCCTTTTCTCCATACACTTCAAAATCTGACACGTAAGTACGTTTAAGATCAGATTCCCATATTTTTATCCACTCTTCTACTACAGCATTTTTTGTTAAATCTCCTTTTGCCACATATTTCTGATAATTAGCTGTTTCAATTTCCTTACCTACAAACCCCAAAGGAACATTTTCAATATCACTTACTTTATATCCTAAAATCATTGTGTAAGGTTTTGTATGATCACTTTCATAGTCAGTATATACAGCATACGTACTATCCTCAAGTCTATTCGTAACTTTATCTATTAAGTTATCTGACATAAATTTCTGCCATAATTTAGGAATATCTTGCATTGCTTGTCCGTTTTCATTGGTCGTTCTAATTGAAATTCCAACTACATAAAATCCTTCTTTCTTTAATGTATTCATTTTTATATTTTTTAATATTTATACAAAAGTAAAAGTGAGTTATGACAAAGGAGTGTCAGGGGTAGTTCTGTTTTTTTTCAAAAATTAAAACAATCTTATAAAACTATATCTCTGTACAATTCTATAAGTAAAAGTAATTACTCTAGCCTATCTCGACTTATCGCGCTCTATTACCTAAAAATCAAACTATTACATAACCCATAGGATGAATAATTTATGTAATTTTAAACTCAATTATCTATTTGTTGTAGTTTCACTTCAACTAATTTTTTTAAACACATATAATTCCATAAAGAAAGTAGTATCAAAATGGGGGAAGAAAAAACAATAGCAAATAAAAAAACAACAGATATACCTTTTAATCCCGCCGTAAGTATACTATCTGTTGAAAGTCTCATTGAAATTGCAGTAAACATGCAAACTAATAATAAAACAAAAAGACAAATACTTACCGAAACCAACACTATTTTAAATTTAGATTGTAGCTGTTTCTTTTTTGATATTTTAATGAAAGCAAAAGAATGAACGATTAATATAGAGGTGTTAATTAACACATCGTATACGATGGGCATTTCATCTAAATAAAACCTAATCGAAACATTACCTATAAATACATTAACCAGTATATAAATAATATAAAGGTTTAAATTATGCTTTATTATAGTTGAATTTAATTTATTGTACATTCCCTAAAATCTGTTTAAGTAAAAATAAATGTTTATAATTTTACTTATTTTTAATCAGCACATGCATTAGCTCCTCACCTAATTCGCTAGATTAGCCTTATCAACATCTGCCTTATATTTTTCTTCACAAATTTTAAAATATTCTTCTAAGCTCATATCATGTGGTTCAAAATTACTTTCTGTATTTCTCATATTAGTAATGCAATCTATTCGAAAAGCTCTAAACTCATTACGTAATCTACAAAAAGCAATTAATAGCCAATTTAAATTAGTACTATACATCGCAAATGGTTCTACTATTCTTTTTGTTGTGTTTTTTTGAAGCGAATGGTATTCAATTTCTAATAACTGAAAATTAGTGATTGCTGTTTGCAATTTCATTAAATGATTACTCGATTTTTCTTTTTCTTGATTAAACCGAAATACAATTCTTTTAGATAATAAATCTGCCCTATCTTTTTGTGAATATTTTAGAACAGCTTTAATTTTAGTAATAGCATTTGTATAATTATCAACAAAAGAAGCGTCTTTATTTTTTAAAATTAACTGCTCTGCTGTAATTAAAGCATTTGCTTCTTCTTCAGAAAACATTATAGGTGGTAATTGATACCCTTCTTGTAAAAAATAACCTTTTCCTTCTTCTGTAACAACTGGTATTCCTGAACTTTCTAACGTTCTAATATCTCTATAAATCGTTCGAATACTTACATTAAATTTCTCTGCTAATTCTCTTGCTGTAATTAATCGCTTAGATTGTAATATTGTTACAATTTGTGATAATCTAGAAATTCTTGGTTTTTCCATTTTAAAAAATTATACTTTCTTTAAAATCACTGCTTTTACTATTAAATACTGAGAAACAACATATAATGTAATAATAGCAATATCGAAAAAATGCTTTGGACTGTAAAAATTATTTAAAGCAATTAAGCTATCTGATGCTATAAATAAAATACTTCCTAATAACAACCAAGTGTTAGCTGTAGATTTTTCTTGTAAATAATTTAACAATGTGCAGGTACCAAAAGTAGAAATTGCAATTCCATATACAATTACAGGTACTAACATTTCTCCTAAATTATCTTTTATTAAAAATAATACAACTGAAAATAGTGCTACAAAAACAATTGATGTTTTTAATATTTTAACAATTGATGCTGTTTTTAAAAATTTAGTTGTCATTTTTATATACATAATATGTGCTATTAAAAATGACCCTAACCCAAATACAAAATAATTGGTTTTATCTAATAAAAATACATCTCCCCAAAAAGAGAAAAACAATGCTGAAACCAACCAAAAATTAGCTTTTTTAACCGATAACAAATAGACAATCACTAACGTTGTCATTAGTAAAGGTTTAAAAATAAATTCTAAACTTTTATTTTGAATGATAACTGCATAGATATCAGTAATAGCAACTAATAAAAACACGATTGATGCTACTGTAATTTTTGTTTGTTTGGTCATAAAAAATGTTTTTAGTAAATTATTAACACAAAAGTAAATACTAAAATCAGAATAGTCTATGTAAAACTAATAGAATATTTTTTTTTAGATTTACATAAATAAAAACCTCAATAATGATAATAATCATTATTGAGGTTAAAACTAATAGAATATAAAACTCTTTTTTACTTACAAGGACCGATCGTTTTCCACCAGTGCTCTCCGCTACCTGGAGTTATCCAAATAGGACCTGTTTGTGCTTCATATATAGTATTATTATATACAACTCTATCTCCTGTATTATATATTACAGGGTATACTTTCCATGCTGAAATACCAACACATGAAGAACCTCCAGTTCCTCCTGTAGATACATCAACAGTTATGGTAATTGGTTCTGAAGTTGTATTTGCTCCATCATTATCAGTTGCTAATGCTGTTACAGTATAATTACCTTCCACTACATTTGACCAACTAAAAGCATACGGACTTGTGGTATCTTCTCCTAATTTAGTAGTTCCTGTAAAAAACTCTACTTTAACAACACTACCATCACTATCTGATGCTGTAGCTGATAACAACACAGTATCTCCTTCTGTTACCGAAGTATTATTAGAAGGTGCTGTTAAAGTTACTGAAGGTGTTACATTAGTAGTTCCACCACCTGTACCGTCTCCGCAATCTTGAAGATACTCCCAAGGCTGCCCACTTTTTGTATTTTCAGAAGGAACATCTCCTTTTGTCCACCATTTAGCTTTATAAAGTTTATTTTGATACGAAGCCTCTTGCCCTTCTGTATATGCTTTTGATACTAACCATTGAGCAGTGCTACATCCATTACCATCAGTACTACCGCCGTCTGTATAAGGAGATCTAGGGTAATTTTCAGCATTTGCAATTGCTTGTGATTGAGAAACTCCACCAAGTACCTGACTTGCTGTATATAAATATCCGTAAGCTGAAGAATTATTTGCACCTAATAGTAATTGCCATATCATTACACCATCATTGTTGCTATTACTCGCAGCAATATGCCCAGAAAGATCTGCCATATTCTGATAAGTATAGGTATAATATGGCCCCCATGGTTCATTCGGAAAATGTGTTCCTGCTGCAATAGCAAACCCGTATATATTTGCATAATACTTATATGAATCATACATTATTTTTCTATTACTTGCTGCTCCCGTATTATATCCTTGATAAGCTATTAGATCTATTTTATCTCCAACAGCTTTCAATACTGGAATCATATGACCTGTAGTTGCAAAACCATATAAACTAATAGCTTCATTAGGTGATGTTGCACTGTATAATCCTGCATCTGACTCGCCTGTAACCGTATTTCTTTTACTATAAGCAAAAGGAGAAGTAGAATCATCATTATTTAATCCTCCCAAAGCACCAACTCCAGCAGGTGCACAGGCTAATAAATATTCACCCTTAGGCATAATTGCTCTAGAGTTTATAAAAAAATCTTTAAATCGTTGTACATTAATTGGACTCCCTATTGTAGCAAAACTTCCGTTAGGCTCAAAATCCCAATCAATCCCTTCAAACCCCATATCATCTACCAAATCTTTAATTTGTTGATAATTAATATCATAAGCAGCATCTGAACCCCAATAAGTTTCTCCTCCTATTGATAGAATTACTTTTGTTCCTTTAGATTTTAAAGCAGCTACAGATTCTTTTAAAATATCTCCTTCATAAGGAGTTTGAATTCCTGTACCAGTAATATCAAGAGATCCTTTTTGATATGTTAAATTAGGTTTTGCAAATGCTAAAAAAACATGAGTTACGTGTTCTGGAATATCTCTTAATTTTGTTCCTCCATTTGCGGCTGGAAAACTCTCTGACCACGAAGGAAAATAACCAAGAATAACAGGTTTTTCAAGCGTTGTAGTTCTTGCATTTACAGCCGAACCTCCAGTAGATTTTTCTGGTTCTAAAGCTAAATTTTTATCAACAAAATTTTCGTTGCTACTACAGGAAAAAAGCATAATAAATATTATAGCAGAAACTGTAATGCTTTTTAATAATTTCATAATGTATAGATTTTTGGGGGGTTACGTAGTTTTTTCTATAGACGTTATGTTTTTTTAATAAAATTATTATAATAAAAATTATTTTTACTTATGACAAAAGCTATAATCGCTTTAACTATTTGTTTATACAAAGTTTTTACTATTTGTCCTTTTAAAAAAAATAAATCTACAAACAGCAACAAAAAATCCACAAACAACACTTTATCGCATAAAACAGCTTTTGTTAACAAACCATAATTACATTTTTTTTAATTCATTAACCTCACTATGTATAATTTACAGTAGATTAAACAACCAAAATAAAAACCTTTAGTATGATAACAAACAATATCGTTAGTTATTTCATTATGCATATTAAAAAAAATAGAGCATTCATTAATGAATGCTCTATTATATATCAAAATACTTAACAAATGTATCAACGAACTATAACATATCAATAAAATTTTGCTCTGTAATTATTGGAATTTCTAAACTTTCAGCTTTCTCTAGCTTACTTGGTCCCATGTTATCTCCTGCAATAATAAAACTTGTTTTTTTAGATATTGATGAACTAACTTTCCCGCCATTATCTTCAATAGCTTTCTTTAATTCATTTCTACTCATTTGATGAAAAACTCCTGAAACTACAAATACTTTTCCTGTAAGCTTATCAGTTTGACCTTCTAAACTTTCTGCAGAAACCTGTAATTGTACTCCGTGTGATTTTAATCGACTTACTAACTGAATATTCCCTAAATCATTAGAGAAATCGATAATACTCTGAGCAATCCTACCTCCTATTTCATCTACTGAAATTAGCGTTTCCAAATCGGCAGTCATCAAATTATCTATAGATTTAAAATGCTTTGCCAATTTTTTTGCCACTGTTTCTCCTACAAAACGGATTCCTAGAGCAAACAAGACTTTTTCAAACGGAATTTCTTTTGATTTTAAAATTCCTGCTACCATATTTTGAGCAGATTTCTCTGCCATTCTTTCTAGCGGAATTACTTGCTCTACCGTTAAGTCATATAAATCAGCATAATTTTGAATAAGACCTTCTTTTCTTAATAAATCAACAGTTTCTCCTCCTAATCCATCAATATCCATCGCTTTACGACTGATGTAATGTTGAATTCTACCAGTAATTTGTGGAGCGCAACCAAATTCATTAGGGCAATAATGTTTTGCATCACCTTCACTTCTTACCAAGATAGTATTACATTCAGGGCAATTAGTTGCATATATTGTAGGCTCAGAATTATTAGGTCTTTTAGGTAAATCAACCGCAATAATTTTCGGAATAATCTCTCCTCCTTTTTCTACAAAAACGGTATCGTTTATACGGATATCTAATTTTTCAATTTGATCAGCATTGTGTAATGAAGCTCTTTTTACAACAGTTCCCGCTAATTGCACTGGGGCTAAATTAGCAACAGGTGTTATAGCTCCTGTTCGTCCTACTTGGTATGTTATTTCATGCAATACGGTTGAAACCTGTTCTGCTTTAAATTTATAAGCAATTGCCCAACGTGGTGATTTTGATGTATAACCAATCTCTTCTTGTTGCTGTAAATTGTTTACTTTAACTACAACTCCATCTGTTTCGTAAGGTAAATCATGTCGTTTAGCATCCCAGTGGTTTACAAAATCAAAAACTTCTTCAATCGATTTTGCCAATGCAATTGTTTCAGGTACTTTAAACCCTACTTTTCTTGCATTTTCTAAATTCTCAAAATGTGTTTTATATTTACGTTCTTCTGTAACTACTTGATACAATAAACAATCTAACGGTCGTTTTGCTACTTCTGCACTATCTTGTAATTTCAAACTACCGCTTGCAGTATTCCTAGGATTCTTATATTCTTCTTCTCCATTCGCTACACGCTCTTCATTCATTTTAGTAAATCCAGCGAGTGGTAAAATAATTTCTCCTCGCATCTCAAAATCACTTACGAAGTCCGATTTTAAACTTAACGGAATTGAACGAATTGTTTTAATATTTGTTGTTACATTATCGCCTTGAAAACCATCTCCACGAGTTACTGCTTTTACAAACTGTCCTTTTTCAAATGTTAAATTGATAGATGCTCCGTCATATTTTAGCTCACACGTATATTCAATATCATCAGAACCTAACATTTTTTGAATACGTTTTTCCCAATCTAATAAATCGTCTTTAGAATAAGAGTTATCTAAAGAGTACATTCTATTTTTATGAACAACTGTTTCAAAATTCTTTGTTATTCCTCCTCCAACTCTTTGTGTTGGTGAATTCGCATCAAAAAACTGTGTGTTTTCAGCTTCTAATTCTTCTAATTCTTTCAGCTTAATATCAAAATCATAATCTGAAATAGTTGCATTATCTAACACATAATAGTTATGATTATGTATTCTTAACTCATCGCGAAGCGATTGTATTTTTTCTTCTATTGTCATTTAATCTTTCTTCAAAAAATTCTCTACCTGTCTTCTGTGTCTTAATATGTGTACAATGGCGTGCTCTAACAATTGTTCTAAGTCATAAGTTACATTCCAACGTGTTTTAAATGAATGTTTCTCTAACTCTTTATTTGTTTTATACCAATTATCATGAAATGAGTCTTCAGTATATTCCAACATTTTTTTTATTTCTTGAATAGCTGTTTTTGTGGTATTTATGAGAAACTTATATTCTAACCAAGTATCATTACTTAATGACTGTATATAATTTGCATAAGTATAACCTGATTGAATTATATGAAATATTACTGTTTGTATTGACTTACAATCTGAATCTTCTGTTTTATAATCTCTAGCTATTAAAAAATCTTCTTCTGATATATCACTTAATACTTTAATATAATCTTTAGATGCTCTTTTGTATTCATCCATTAAAGCTACTAACATTTTATTTTTATTCATATTACCTCTTAACTGTCCCTGTTAAAAAACTAACACCTTTAGGTAATGGATTTCCTGAAGAACGACGGAAAGAAACTATTTGACCAACATGCCAAGTAGCATCTGCAATTGGTCCATTTATTGCATTCCAAAAAGGAAATTCTTTTTCTCCAAAAATTATTTTGTATTGCGATAAATCTTTACTTAACTTTAAAATATCACTTGCTTTTTTAAAATTTTCTAATGTTTTTTTACGCTTTTCGGTAAATGTCATTTCTGGTTGTTTCTCTCCATTCGATTTATTCAATACAGCATTTAAAGTTACTTGAGACAAGTCTAGAATATGGTTTATGGTTTCTATAGTTGTTCTTGCATCATTATTAGGCTTAAAACCTAAATCTTTTTCTATTAAACCTTCTGTTGCCCAATAGTAACGGAAACCTAAACCATCTACCATTCTGCTCGCTACTGTACCTGCTGTAAATTCAGCTGAAGCTTCAGGAATCTCATAATATGGTAATTTCGATTGAGAACTTGCTGTTGCCATTAATAACACTGTTAAAAGTGAAGAAAAAAGTAATTTCATTTTTAAAAATTTTACGCTAAATTAAGGAAAAAAATCAGGTATAAATAACGTATTACTTAGCTTTTTTCAACAAAAAAACCGAAGCGAAAGCTTCGGTTTAAACACAATATACATTTACTATGTTATTTTTTTAATTTCATTGTATAAACAACATCTCCTTCGGTAGCTGAGAATAAAAGTTCTTTATCATTTAGCAGTTCAACTTTTAAACCATTTACTAAACTCTCATCACCTTCAAACTTAATTACCTTAGTTAATTCTTCAAATTTCCAAATACCTTGCTTTTCGTTATTATTCATAACAACTTGGTATTTTCCATCTGAATGAAAAACCATCCAACTAGCATCTTCTGAATAGCTTTGAATTTCTTCACCAATCTGAACTGACTCTACAAGCCATTTACCTGATGTTAAAAAATTTAATTCGTTAATTTCTTGGGAAAAAGATAGTGATGTTACACTAAGTAACAATAAAAGTATAGGGAATACTTTTTTCATATTTTAGGGGCGTTAGGGGATTAAATATGTTCCGAATATAATAAAAAAAGCTGAAATAAAAAATATCTCAGCTTCTTTCTTGTTTATTACTTTAGTTTAATAGTAAGTATAACGACGTACTTTAGCTATATGCTTTGCTAAACGCATAACTTGGTGAGAATACCCATATTCATTATCATACCAAACATATATTACGATGGTATCTCCATCAACAATAGTTGCCTTGCTATCAAAGATTGATGGGGCTGTAGTACCTACAATATCAGAAGATACTAATTCATTATTTACCGAATATTGAATTTGCTCTACTAAATCACCTTCTAAAGCATATTGCTTCATTATAGCGTTTACCGCTTCTACGGTAGTTGTAGAATTTAATTGTAAGTTTAAAATTGCTAACGATCCATTTGGTACTGGTACTCTAATAGCATTTGATGTTAATTTACCTTCTAAAGCTGGCAATGCTTTTGCAACTGCTTTACCAGCTCCTGTTTCGGTAATCACCATATTTAAAGCTGCTGCTCTACCTCTACGGTACTTTTTATGCATATTATCTACTAAATTTTGATCATTAGTATATGCATGAATAGTTTCTAAGTGTCCTTTCTTAATACCGAAATTATCTTCTAATACTTTTAATACTGGTGTAATAGCATTTGTAGTACATGAAGCTGCAGAGAATATATCTACTTTATCAGGGTTGTTTTCTGAATGATTTACTCCGTGTACAATATTCGGAATTCCTTTTCCTGGTGCAGTTAATAAAACTTTACTTGCTCCCTTTGGTACTAAATGACGACTTAAAGCTTCTTTATCTTTAAAAGCACCTGTGTTATCTATAATTAATGCATCGTTAATTCCGTAAGTTGTATAATCAATATCTTCTGGTTTACCAGCAGAAATCATATATACTGTTGTTCCGTTTATAATTAATGCATTGTTATCCACATCTACCTGAACAGTTCCTAAAAAGTCACCATGGACAGAATCGATACTTAATAATGATGCTCTTTTCTCTAATACTGCTTCATTTATTTCTCCACGAGTAACTACAGCTCTTAACCTTAATTGAGAACCTTTACCCATTTTACTCATTAACTCACGAGCTAATAAACGACCTATACGACCAAAACCATATAAAACAACATCTTTTGGCTGAATACTTTCTGCTTCAGTAGCGTCTTTTAATTGATTTTTTACAAAAGTTAATTTATCTACAGTAACATCATCTTGTAATTGATATTCGTACGCTAGTTTACCTATATCCAATTTTGATGCAGGTAAATCAATTGATTGTATTGCTTTTGCAATTTCTAAAGCATCGTTAATTAAGATTGGTTTAGCGACAAACTCTTTCGAATAATCAATTAAATTTAAAACCTCACTAGCTCTTTTATCGACTAATTGATTTCTAAATAAAACTAATTCTATTGATTTATCGTACCATAAATCATTAACGATATTAATAAATTCAACCGTAGCTCTTCGAACTTGGGCTTGATCTACTACTTCTTTTTCGTAATTTGTTATTGTTGACATAGTTGTGTGTTAACTAAATTTTAAAAAATTTGCTGCAAAAATAAGTATTTCAAACGGTTTCGTAAATGTTTTTACCAAAGAAAAAACTCGTTAAATAATTTTTAACGAGTTTTTATTACTTAATAATAAACCATCTTCATAACATTCATCATTCTATAAATTAAAATAGGAATAAAGTAATTTAATATTAAAACCTAAATCTTTCAATTTGACCTGAAGGACTTATCATTTCCAAAAGGAGTCTTCTATTAGAGCCTTTATCTAATAATTCAACAGCATTTAAAGGCGAGCTTATATTTTCACCATTTACTTTAGTTAAAATATAACCTTTACCAACTTCAAATTCTTTGAAGGCTCTATTTTCAGTTCTTTTAATCTTTGCTCCTCCCTTTATATTGAACCTTTTTTTATCTTCAGAATTTATATTCTCAAACTCAGTCTGTAAGACGTTACTTATTGGCAGTTTAATCACCTTAGTAAGCTTAACAACCTTGGTTAAGAGTTCTCCATTTCTATCAATGTTTACGTTTACCGATTCTCCAGGGCGTTTAGCCGTTAATTGCCCTTTTAAATCAGAATATTTCGTAATTTTAACATCATTTAATTTAATAATAACATCACCTTGCTGTAATCCTGCTTTTTTTGCGCCACTATCTTCAAAAACTTCTGCTATCTTTACACCTTGTAGTTCTTCTGTGTTTTTAAAATCTGGTTTAAATCCTATTAAAGCTTGTTGTACTGAACCATACTCTAACAAATCGTCTACTACCTTTTTAGCTATATTAGATGGCACTGCAAATGAATACCCTATAAAAGAGCCTGTTTTTGACGAAATAGCCGTGTTAATACCTATTAATTCTCCTCTCGTATTTACTAACGCTCCTCCACTATTACCAGGATTTACCGCGGCATCTGTTTGAATAAAGGCTTCAATATTTCTGTTACCATCTAAATCTCTACCTTTTGCACTTACAATACCAGCAGTAACTGTAGACGTTAAATTATAAGGATTTCCTACCGCTAGAACCCATTCTCCTATTTTTGCATTATCAGAATTCCCAAACGGTAAATTTGGTAAATCTTCATCTGTTTCAACTTTTAATAAAGCAATATCGTTGTCTTTATCTGCACCTACTAAAACAGCTTTTAGTTTCTTCCTATTATTTAACGTAATTTCAATTTCACTCGCCCCATCTATTACATGATTATTTGTTACAATGTAACCATCTGGTGAAATTATAACCCCACTCCCTGTTCCTACCTGCTCGTATTTTCTTGTTTCATTTCTTCCAAAAAGTCGTGCATACGGATTTTGCTGTGTTCTTACAGCAGTATTTTTTACATGTACTACTGCATGTACAGTTTTATCTGCTGCGTCAGTAAAATCAGTTGGCGTAGATGATGAATTTATAACTGTCGGTGTGTAATTTGCTTTTACTGTTTGTAGTGTTGGTTCTATATTTCTCTCTACAATTACTTGAGGGCTCTCTATCATTGCCTTATATCCTGCAAGTGATATCACTCCTCCTAAAAACGCTATTCCTAATGTTCCTAATATTTTTTTCATATTCTTACAAAATTTAATATAATCAAAGATAACATTTTAACATTCTAAACAAATCTGTTTAACTTTGTTTAACTCATTTTAACCCCTTTTTAACACTCTTTATTACTCAATAAAATATGTATATTTGCTTTATATGAGTACAACTTTTTATAAATATCAAGGAACTGGAAACGATTTTATTATTATTGATAATCGTGAAAAAACCTTTCCAAAAAACAACACTCCTTTAATTACTGAATTATGCGATAGGCATTTTGGTATTGGAGCGGACGGTTTAATTCTTTTAGAAAATGATGTTAGTACTGATTTTAAAATGATTTATTTTAATGCTGACGGCACCCAAGCAATGTGTGGTAATGGCGCTAGATGTGCTGTCGCTTTTGCTAAAAAACTACATATAATTAATTCTGAAACAACTTTCACTGCTGTTGATGGTGCACATTATGCAGAAATCACAAATAAACTTGTTTCATTACAAATGATTGATGTTAATGAGCTTATATTAAATAACGGATATACTTTTGCTAACACAGGCACACAACATCATGTTGAAGTTGTAGATAGTTTAGATAATTATCCTGTTTTTGAAAAAGGAAAAGATATTAGATATAATATTTACGGTGAAAAGGGTAGTAATGTAAATTTTGTTGAGCAACTAAACTCAAATACTTTTAGAGTTAGGACCTACGAAAAAGGTGTAGAAAATGAAACTTTAGCTTGTGGTACTGGGGTTACTGCAGTTGCTATTGCAATGTATGCAACAAAAAAAACAACAGACACCTCAATTAACTTACCTGTAGAGGGTGGTTTGTTAGAAGTTACTTTTAATGAAAAAAATGGAGATTACACCAATATTTTCCTAAAAGGACCAGCCGTTTGTGTGTTTAAAGGGACTATTGATTTATAATGAATACTTTGCAAGGAACATATATAAATTTAAGAGCTCTTGAACCAGAAGATTTAAAGTTTCTATTTCAAATAGAAAACAATGAATCTTTTTGGGAAGTTAGTCATACACAAACTCCATTTTCGAAATTTATTTTAAAACAATATTTAGAAAATGCACATTTAGATATTTACGAAGCTAAACAATTACGATTAGCTATAAAAGATAATCTCTCTTCAAACACTATTGGCATGATTGATCTTTTTGATTTTAATCCGCAGCATAAAAGGGCTGGTATCGGAATTTTAATCCATCCAGATTATCAACAAAAAGGATTTGCTTCTGAAGCTTTACAACTCTTAATTAATTATAGCTTTACACATTTACAACTACATCAGTTATACGCAAATATTACTGATGACAATACGAATAGCATTCGTCTTTTTACAAAACATGACTTTAAAGAAATAGGTGTTAAAAAAGATTGGATTTTAACTAACAAAATTTATAAAAACGAAATTTTATTTCAACTAATCAATGAATAAAAAAATAATATACGGCATTATTGCCATAGTAATTTTAATTGGAGGTATTATTGCTTTTAATTTTTATCAAAAGATTTTTAGTAAAGCTGTCACTAAAAATGGTGCTATTTACATAAAATCTAACGATACATTTAATAATTTAAAAACACAACTCTCTAATTATATTGATAACCCTGAAAATTTTATTTGGGTAGCTGAAAAGAAAAAATTTACAAAACCAAAAGGGGGTAAATATCTACTTAAAAAAGGTATGAGTTTAAACGATGTCGTAAATTTACTTAGAAGTGGAAATCAAACACCTATAAAACTATCTTTTAATAATCAAGACTCTCTAGAGAAATTAGCGGGAAGAATTTCACAACAAATTGAAACTGATTCAATTTCTTTATTAAAAGTAATGTCAGATAAATCTTTTCTTACAAAAAACAATTTTAATGAGAAAACTGCTTTAGGAATGTATATTCCGAATAGTTATGAATTTTATTGGAACACTTCTGCTGAAAAATTCCGTAATAAAATATTACGTGAATACAATCGCTTTTGGAATACAGCTAGATTAGAAAAAGCTAAGATGCTGAATTTATCTAAAAAAGAAGTTATTACTTTGGCTTCTATAGTTCAAAAAGAAACAGCTCAAAAAAGCGAGCGCCCAATTGTAGCTGGTTTGTATTTAAATAGATTAAGAGATAGCTGGCCACTACAAGCTGACCCAACTGTTATTTACGCGATTAAGGAACTTAAAGGACAAGATTTTGTTGTTAAACGTGTTTTAAATAAAGACCTTAAAATTCAGTCTCTTTATAATACTTACCAAAATACAGGTTTACCACCATCATTAATATCAATGCCTGATGTTTCATCTATAGATGCTGTTTTAAATTATAAAAAACACAATTATTACTATATGTGTGCTAGCGTTGAAAAAATTGGATTTCATGATTTTGCAAATTCTTTAGCACAACACAATAGAAATGCTACTAAATACCAAAGATGGATTACAGAACGTGGAATAAATAGATAATTTATTCTTGATAAAATATTTATACAGTTTATCTCATATTCTTTTTAATAGTATCTTTTCTTACAATATTACTCTAACTTTAAGCATCATTAATTAATTTACATAATAAGTTAACTAATGATGCTTTTTTATAAAAACATTGCAAGAAAAGCTACCTTTAACAAGTAAAATAAGATTAGCTACTAAATTATTCTTAAACATCTATAACACAGCAACTCATAAGATAAATTATCTTCATCAACAAAAATTAACAAATATTTAATTCACATAAAAAAAACTGAAAAACAGTCAAATAACTAAAAAAAAAAACAAAAAACTAACTTTACAATAAATAAAACAAACAAGTATAGTGATATCAATAATCATAACATTTTAAGACAATACTGGCTATTAGTATTTTAATATATAATTGTCTTATATTTGCACCCGCAAAACAGAAAGTAATTAACTATCAAGTATTTAAGTTTTATATTAATCGGATTTATAACACTTACTAGCTTTAAAACGCTAAGTGTTAAAACAGATAAAAATATCACTACTCCAACAGCATATTTTGCTAAAAACATTAACATTCCTTTTTTACTAAAAGATTTCGTAGGCTTTAAAGAAGCTTTAGCTTTTAAAGAATCTCAAGGTAAATACCGCGTAGTAAATAAACTAGGATATTTAGGTAAATACCAATTTGGAAAAGAAACTTTAAAGAGATTTAGAATTTACAATACCACTTACTTCCTTAAAACTCCAGAGTTACAAGAAAAAGCTTTCATAGCTTATTGTAAAGTAAATAAATGGATTTTAAGAAAAGATATAAAACGAAGCGTAGGAAAAACCATTAATGGTACTAAAATTACTGAATCTGGTATTTTAGCAGCCGCTCATTTAAGTGGTGCCGGAAATGTTAAGAAGTATTTACGGTCAAACGGAACTTTAAAATTTAATGACGCTTTTGGTACTTCTATAAAATCTTATATGAAAAAATTTGCTGGTTATGATACATCTAATGTAAGTGCAAATAAAAATCCTCGAATTTAAAATATCAAATTATATTGTGACGTCCTGAAATAGCGTTACATGATTAATAATTTAAAGGTAGTGATTTTATATCGCTACCTTTCTTGTTTTTATAGGTTTTTCTTTTTAATTGCATTTTTGACCAAATCAGTTTTAATTTTTAACCGTATCATATTTATCAATATCAAATTCTTGTTTGAGTATTCCATTAATCCTTTCTGCTATTGCATTTTCATAAGGATCATATTGTTCTGTCATACTTGGTAATATATTATTATCTATCAAAAGCTTTTGATAATCATTAGCACAATATTGTAATCCTCTATCAGAATGATGAATTAACGGTTCTTGTTTGTGTTTTCTAGTTTTTAGTGCCATTTCTAAAGCACCTAAAGAACCCGATACATTTAAACTGTTAGAAACATTATAGCCTACAATTTTTTTAGAATACGCGTCAGTTATTAAAGCTAAATAACTTAGATTCTTTCGATTTCCTATATAAGTGATATCACTTACCCAAACCTCTTCTGGCCTACTAATTTCTAAGGTTTTAATTTGATTTTTATGCTTTCTAAATCGATGATGAGAATCCGTAGTAATATGATAACTTCTTTTAGGTTTTATCAACATCTGATTAGCTTTTAAGATTCTAAATAATTTATCGCGCCCTATTTTTAGATCCTTTAGTTCATTCTCTAATAAATAATAGAGTTTACGAGTTCCTATTTTAGGCATTTTAATACGAACTTCATTTACTAAACATAGCACCTGCCGCGCTAAAGCTCTTTTGTGTTTTGATCTTTTTACAGATAGATAGTATACCTGTCTATTTAGCACGAGTAATTCACAGGAAGAAACTAATGTTTCTTTGCGTTCCGCTTTGTAGAAATCGATAACTCGGGTGTGTAATTTTTTCTGATATCAATACTATATTCTTTTTCTGCTAAATCAACTAGCATATCAAAGATGATAACTTTTTTATCAGCTCGTTCAGCTAAATGCTCTGCTCGGTTCTTTTGTTTCTCTAGCAATTTAATCTTTGCTTCAAGTTCTAATATTTTTTGTTCAGGTGTTTTTGACATAGCAGTAATAGATTCATGTTCCCAATCAAAGTTACCATATTTTTTTAACCAATTAAGAATCGTTGAACCCGCTTGAATACCGTATTTAACTTTTGCTTGACTCTTTGTAAGAAATCCTTGTTCTATTTCTGAAACTAATTGAAGTTTAAAAGAAATCGAATAATCTTTTTGTGTACGCTTTACATAACCCAAATTTACTGAGTTTTTCTGTATACTAAGTTTTTAGTGTAACGCTATTTCAGGGCGAGACATATTTTACATAAAAAAAAGACAGCTTAATTAAGCTGTCTTTTTTTTATGATTTATGTACTATAAAAATAGTTGGTCGTTTATGTAAATCTGTTTTTATATTTCCCCACTCCTTTATCGTAAATGTTTTTATGTATTCTGACGGAAGCGTTATATCACAAGCTACACAAACTCTCGTATCTGGTGATAAAGTAGCTCGTAAATCATCTAGCATTTTCTCGTTTCGATACGGTGTCTCTATAAAGATTTGAGATTGATTTTTATCTCTCGAAATTTTTTCTAATTCTTTAATTGTTCTTTTCCTATCTGATTTATCAATAGGTAGATAACCATTAAACGCAAAATTTTGACCATTCATTCCTGATCCCATCATAGCCATTAAAATTGAACATGGCCCAACTAAAGGTACCACTTGAATTCCTTTTTCATGTGCCAACTTTACAATACTTGCTCCAGGATCTGCAACCGCAGGAACACCTGCTTCTGACAACAAACCAATTGAAACCCCTTTATCGCATGTATCTAAGTAATTTTGAATTTCAATATCATTAGAATACTTATCTAATAATAATAACTCTAAAGATGGTTGTGCTTTATTAGGTGTAATTCTTTTTATAAATCTTCTTGCTGATTTTTCATTTTCTACAATAAAAAAATCAAGATGCTCAATTACTTTTTTAACAGATATAGGCATTACCTCTAAAGGTTCAGTATCTCCTAATGTTGTTGGTATTAAGTATAATTTACCTTTCATTTAGTTTTCTAATTTTGATGCTATATTTTCACAAGCTTCATCTAACATTTTATATACATTTTCAAAACCTTGATCACCCCCATAATATGGGTCTGGTACACTTCTATCTTCAGATGGATATAATTCATTTAAAATAAGCTTTACTTTTGGAACATCATTATTATCATCTATCATCGAAATGATGTTATCATAATTACTCTCATCCATAGCAAAAATTAAATCGAAATCTTTAAAATCTGATTTCACAAATTTTCTTGATCGTTGATTTGTAATATCAACTCCATATTCTCTTGCAACAGCTATCGATCTTTTATCTGGTAATTCACCTACATGATATCCTGCAGTACCTGCAGAATCAATCTCAAAAGAATCAGCAGATAATTTAGACTGTAAAATACCTTCAGCTAATGGAGAACGACAAATATTCCCCAAACAAACCATTAGTATTTTTTTCATAATTACATTGTTAATTTCTTAGTTAAATCTTCAACATACTTCTTAAATTGCTTATCTGTCTCTGTTAAATTATCAACAGTCTTACAAGCGTGCAATACTGTAGCATGATCTCTTTTACCTATTTGACTACCAATACTTGCTAATGAAGATTTAGTCATACGTTTAGCAAAAAACATTGCTAATTGACGTGCCTGAACAATGTGTCTTTTACGTGTTTTAGATTGTAAAGTAGCAACATCCATATCAAAATATTTAGATACCACTTTTTGAATATAATCAATTGAAACTTCTCTTTTAGTATTCTTAACAAACTTATCGACGATCTCTTTTGCTAACTCAACACTAAATTCTTTTCTATTAAAAGAAGCTTGAGCAATCATAGAAATAATAACACCTTCTAATTCTCGAACATTAGATTTAATATTCTTAGCAATATATTCAACTATTTCTTCTGGCATTTCAACACCATCTCTATATAATTTATTTTGAAGTATAGAAATACGCGTTTCAAAGTCGGGAGCTTGTAGCTCTGCAGATAACCCCCATTTAAAACGAGATAACAAACGTTGTTCAATATCTTGCATATCAACAGGTGCTTTATCCGAAGTTAAAATTACCTGTTTTCCATTTTGATGTAAATGATTAAATATATGAAAAAACACATCTTGAGTACCTGATTTACCTGATAAAAATTGAACATCATCAATAATTAACACGTCAATCATTTGATAGAAATGAATAAAATCATTTCTTGTGTTTGATTTAACTGAATCTATAAATTGCTGTGTAAATTTCTCTGAAGAAATATACAAAACTGTTTTATCTGGATATTTATCTTTAATCTCAACTCCAATAGCATGAGATAAATGTGTTTTACCTAAACCTACTCCTCCATATATTAATAATGGGTTAAATGATGTCCCTCCAGGTTTATTAGCAACAGCCATACCTGCAGATCGAGCTAGTCTATTTGCGTCTCCCTCAATAAAATTTTCAAAATTGTAATTAGGGTTTAATTGAGATTCAATTTTCACCTTTTGTAAACCAGGAATAATAAAAGGATTTTTTAACTCTCTTTTAGATTCTAAAGGAATAGTTACTCTTTGTGGTTTTAACGGGTTACGATTCGAACTAGGAATTTTAACCGTTTGTGGACTATTACTACTATACGTATTTTCCATACGCACATCATAAATTAATTTTGCATCACTCCCCAATTCTCTAACCAAAGCAACTCTTAATAATTTAATATAATGCTCTTCTAACCATTCGTAGAAAAATCTACTTGGCACTTGAACAGTAAGGGCTTCCCCTGCTAGTTTAATCGGTTTAATTGGCTCAAACCAAGTTTTGTATGCTTGAGGTTTAATATTATCTTTTATAAAAGATAAACATTCCTTCCATACTGAATCAGCAGTTTTAATCATGTTGGTTTAAAACAGTTTTAGTTGTTAATTTTTACTCAGTTTTTTGGGGACTCCAAATACGCTTATTTGGGTTAACAAAAATGTGAATAAAATTCAGTATAAAAAAATCAAATCACTATTGGTTTTTAATTATTATTTACGTAATGTTATTTCTAAATATAATGTAGTATGCTTTTTATAAAAAAGCACAACCATCACCTTGTTTTATATAGTTAAAAAAACTAAACAAGTGCTTTATTCTCAGTAAAACATGATAGAATAACAAAGACCACATAAAAGTAACTTATTATATAACTGAATATTACACATCAAAATATAAACAAAATAATGCAACATTACAAGTAACTTCATTTTTATTTAATGAAATAAAAAATTCCTTATATAATATACAAAACAATCTTTATAATTCACTAAAAAACACCTTCTATTAAATTTTCTTTTAAGCATAAAACAAATAAATATATCAACCAATTATTTACACAGATAACACATTTTAATGTTTATAAGTTCATTACTAAAAAAAAATAATAGGTTACCTTAAATTATATCTATAGAAAAACTAAATTTACAAAATAACTAAATCACTGAAATTTAATGAAAATATATACAAAAACTGGTGATAAAGGAACTACGGCTCTTTTTGGAGGTACACGAGTACCTAAACACCATTTACGAATAGAAAGCTACGGCACAGTAGATGAATTAAATTCATATATTGGATTAGTAAGAGATCTTAACACTGAAGATTTCTTAAAATCAAACCTTTCAAAAATTCAAAGTGATTTATTTATATTGGGAGCTATGCTTGCAACTCCTCCTGAAAAGGAAACTTTAAAAAATGGTAAAGAAAGATTGAATATTCATAAAATAACAGACACTTCTATTCAATTTTTAGAAGACGAGATTGATTTAATGAATAAAAGCTTACCTCAAATGACTCATTTTATTTTACCTGGAGGTCATCAAGCCGTGTCATTTTGTCACATAGCTCGTTGCGTCTGTCGTAGAGCTGAACGTTTATCAGTAGCTTTAAATGAAGAAGAACATGTTAATAGTGTTGTTTTAATGTATTTAAACCGCCTTTCTGACTATCTTTTTGTACTGGCACGAAAATTGACCCAAGACTTAAAAGCAGAGGAGGTTAAATGGATTCCTGAAAAACTGTAACATTAAGTTCTTTTTTTTATTGACTCAACATTTTTAAAAAAAAACTTGCTTTTTTAAAAAAAAAAATTATTTTTGCGAAAATCTTATTTAAACAGATAAAGAAATGTATTGGACACTTGAACTAGCATCATATTTAGCAGATGCACCTTGGCCTGCAACTAAAGACGAACTAATCGATTACGCTATTCGTACAGGTGCACCCTTAGAAGTGGTTGAAAATTTACAAGATATTGAAGATGAAGGAGACTCATACGATTCGATAATCGAAATTTGGCCAGACTATCCGACCGAAGAAGATTATCTTTGGAACGAAGACGAATATTAAACAAACACATAAAAAAGTCTCTCTTTAGAGGCTTTTTTTTTGCTTACTTTTAAGCACTAAAACTATATATAATAATGTTGATTAGTTAAAACTAACCAACTATAAAATAACACACTAAAAATGAGCGTTTTAAACTCGATTATAAAACTTTTTGTTGGAGACAAACAACAAAAAGACCTAAAATCTCTACAACCTATTATTGATAAAGTGCGATCTTTTGAAAATTCATTAAGTAGTTTATCTAATGATGAGTTACGAGCTAAAACAATCGAATTTAAATCAAAAATTAAAGAGGCTACAAAAATATTTATCGATAAAATAGCTGTATTAGAAGAAGAAGTATTAACTGCAGATATTGATAGACAAGAAGATGCTTATGCTGAAATAGATGGTTTAAAAGATGAAGCTTATAAAGCTTCTGAAGCTATTTTATTAGATATTATGGGTGAAGCTTTTGCTGTAGTTAAAGAAACTGCCAAACGTTTTACAAAAGAAGATAAATTAGAAGTTACTGCAACCTCTTTTGATAGAGAGTTATCTGCGACAAGAGAACATATTACTTTAGATAACGACAAAGCATATTGGGATAGCTCATGGGATGCTGCAGGTAAAGAAGTAACTTGGGATATGATACACTATGATGTACAGTTAATCGGTGGATCTGTTTTACATAATGGTAAAATTGCCGAAATGATGACAGGTGAAGGTAAAACCTTAGTATCTACCCTACCTGTATTCTTAAACGCTTTAACAGGTAACGGTGTACATGTTGTAACTGTAAATGATTACCTTGCAAAACGTGACCGTGCATGGATGGCTCCCGTTTTTGAATTTCATGGTTTAAGTACAGATTGTATTGACTTTCATCAACCAAATTCAGAAGAACGTAGAAAAGCATATAATGCAGATATTACTTACGGTACAAATAACGAATTTGGTTTTGATTATTTACGTGATAATATGGCTAGTTCTAAAGAGGATTTAGTTCAAAGAGCACCTAACTATGCAATTATTGATGAAGTAGATTCTGTTTTAATTGATGATGCTCGTACTCCTTTAATAATTTCAGGTCCAGTACCACAGGGAGATCGTCATGAATTTAACGAATTAAAACCTTTAGTTGCTGATTTAGTATCTCTTCAAAGTAAATATTTAGTAGGAATTTTAGCAGAGGCTAAAGCTTTATTAAAAGAAGGAAATTCTAAAGATGGTGGATTCTTATTGTTAAGAGTTTATCGTGGACTTCCAAAAAACAAAGCTTTAATTAAGTTTTTATCTCAAGAAGGAATAAAACAAATTCTTCAAAAGACCGAAAACTTTTACATGCAAGACAATAATAAGTTGATGCCTGAGGTTGATGCTGAATTATGGTTTACTGTTGAAGAAAAAAATAATCAAATTGATTTAAGCGATAAAGGTATTGCTCATTTATCTGAAAAAACAGCAAACGACACTTTCTTCGTTTTACCAGATATTAGTGTTATTGTAGGTCAAATTGATAGTAGTGAAGATAGCTCTGAAGATAAAGCAAGTCAGAAAGAAGAATTATATCGTGATTTTAGTATAAAAAGCGAACGCATTCATACAATGAATCAACTTTTAAAAGCATACACTGTTTTTGAAAAAGACGTTGAGTATGTTGTAATGGATAATAAAGTAATGATTGTTGATGAGCAAACAGGTCGTATTATGGACGGTCGTCGTTACTCTGACGGATTACACCAAGCTATTGAAGCAAAAGAAGATGTAAAGATTGAAGATGCAACACAAACATTTGCAACAGTTACTTTACAAAACTACTTTAGAATGTATCGCAAGTTATCTGGTATGACAGGTACTGCAATTACTGAATCTGGTGAATTCTGGGAAATTTACAAATTAGATGTTGTTGAAATTCCTACAAACAGACCAATACAAAGAGATGATAAAGAAGATTTAGTTTATAAAACTACTCGTGAAAAATACAACGCAGTTATTGATGATGTTGTTGTATTATCTAACCAAGGACGTCCGGTTCTTATTGGAACAACTTCTGTAGAAATCTCTGAATTATTAGGAAGAATGCTACAAATGCGTAAGATTCCTCATAATATTTTAAATGCAAAATTACACAAACGTGAAGCTGATGTTGTTGCTGAAGCAGGTAATGCTGGAATAGTAACAATTGCAACAAATATGGCTGGTCGTGGTACCGATATTAAATTATCAGACGAAGTAAAAACTTCTGGTGGTTTAGCAATCGTAGGTACTGAGCGTCATGATTCTCGTCGTGTAGACCGCCAGTTACGTGGTCGTGCAGGTCGTCAAGGAGATGTTGGTTCAACTCAATTCTATGTAGCTTTAGACGATAACTTAATGCGTTTATTTGGATCTGAAAGGATTGCAAAAATGATGGACAGAATGGGATTAAAAGAGGGAGAAGTAATTCAACACTCTATGATTTCTAAATCTATTGAAAGAGCACAAAAGAAAGTTGAAGAAAATAACTTTGGTATTCGTAAACGTTTATTAGAGTACGATGATATTATGAACGCTCAACGTGAGTTTGTTTACAAACGTCGTCGCCATGCTTTAGATGGTAAGCGCTTACAAGTTGATATTGCAAATATGATTTATGATACTTGTGTTTCAATTGTAAAGCAAAATAAAATGAATAGCAATTATCAGAACTTTGAGTTTGAATTAATTCGTTTTTCATCAATGACTTCTCCTTTCTCAGAAGAAGAGTTTAATAAATTAACAGAAGAAGAATTAACAGATAAATTATATGTAATTGTTTCTGATCATTATAAAAATGATACTGAAAGACACGCTGATAGTGCTTTTCCTGTAATTAAAAATGTTTATGAAAATGAAGGAGATCGTTACGAACGTATCGTAGTTCCTTTTACTGATGGTGTTAAAACTCTTCAGGTTGTTACCAATTTAAAAGAAGCTTACGAATCTGAAGGAAAATCTTTAGTTAACGATTTTGAAAAGAACATTACGTTATCTATTATAGATGAGAACTGGAAAGATCATTTACGTAAAATGGATGAGTTAAAACAAACTGTTCAGAACGCAACATATGAACAGAAAGATCCACTATTAGTTTATAAATTTGAAGCTTTTGAATTATTTCAAGAAACAGTTGATAAAGTAAATAAAGAAGTTTTATCTTTCTTATTTAAAGGTCAATTACCAAGTCAAGATGCCTCACAAGTATCAGAAGCTGTTGAACAAAAAAGAGAACAATTAGATACTCGTAAAGATGAAGTTCAAAATTCATCTGAACAAGCAATGAGTAGAGCTCGTAATAGCCAAACACAAGAACAACAAGTTATTGAAACAGTTGTTCGTGAACAACCAAAAATTGGACGTAACGAAAAAGTTACTATTAAGAACGTTATGTCTGGTGAAGAAAAAGAAGTTAAATATAAACAAGCTATCCCTTTACTAGAAAAAGGTACTTGGGTCTTATATAACAAATAAGTATTTCTTTACAAGAATAAATAAAAAAGCTCGGTTTTAACCGAGCTTTTTACATTAAAAAAACATTCACCTCACAATTTAATAAAACACGACATAACAACACTTTACAATTTATTTAATTTTAAAACACATTAGAAAAGTATTTTTACTAAGATTATTTAGCATACTTTAAAATGAAAAAAAGAAAATTAGATATTGCTGTTATTTCTGATGTGCATTTAGGTACTTATGGGTGTAGGGCTACCGAATTACATAATTATTTAAAATCTATAAATCCCAAAATATTAATCTTAAATGGAGACATCATTGATATTTGGCAGTTTAAAAAAAGATACTTTCCTAAACCACACATGAAGATTATAAAACAGCTAATGTCTTATATTACTTCTGGTACAAAAGTATATTACATTACTGGAAATCATGATGAAATGCTACGGAAATTTAAAGGATTTCGTCTTGGTAGTTTTGAAATTGTAAACAAATTAGTTCTTGATATTGACGGTAAGAAAGGTTGGTTTTTTCATGGTGATGTTTTTGATGTAACGATGCAACACTCTAAATGGTTAGCAAAACTTGGTAGTATTGGGTATGATACTTTAATTATTATAAATACAGCCGTAAACTGGACAAGTAATAAACTTGGTTACGGAAAATTATCTTTTTCTAAAAAAATAAAAAACAGTGTTAAAAGTGCTGTGAAATTCATTAATAATTTTGAAAAAATAGTTTCAGAAATAGCGATATCAAAAAAATATGATTATGTGGTTTGCGGACACATACATCATCCCGAAATAAAATCAATCCAAAATAAAAACGGAGGTACTACCTATTTAAACTCTGGAGATTGGATTGAGAACTTAACCTCTTTAGAATATCATAACAAATCTTGGTCGCTGTATGAATATGAAAAAGATGAAATTGCTAAGAATATTTATAAAAATACAAACGCTAATGATCCTGATTTTATGAATACTGAAAGTAGTAACCATAAAATTTTTGAAGAACTTTTAAAAGAATTTAATATTAATTAAAAACACATGAAAATTTTATATGCTTTTCAAGGTACGGGAAACGGGCACGCAAGTAGAGCAATCGAAATAATACCTTATTTACAGCAAAAAGGAGATGTTGATGTGTTAATTAGTGGTTATCAATGTGATTTAGATCTTCCTTTTAACGTAAAATATAAATATTATGGATTAAGTTTCATTTTTGGAAAAAAAGGCGGTATTTCTTTTTGGAAGACAATAAAAAAAATGAAACTTAAAAATTTATTAAAAGAAATAAAATCTGTCCCCTTAGAAAAATACGATCTAATTATCAATGATTTCGAACCTGTTACAGCTTGGGCATCTAAATTTAAACGTAGTCAAATAATATCTTTGAGTCATCAAAATGCTGTTTTAGACGCGAATGCTCCTAAACAAGGAATCTACAGAATAGAACGATTGATTTTAAAATATTATGCTCCTGTAAAAATAAAATTTGGTTTCCATTTTAATATATATTCATCTAGTACTTTTACTCCAATCATCCGTAAAGAAATAAGGTATAGTAATATTACAAATAAGAAGCATTATACCGTTTACCTTCCTTCATATAGTGATAAAAAAATTATTAAGATACTTTCTAAAATTAAAAACACAAAATGGGAGGTTTTTTCAAAAAACACAAAAGAATACATTTTCAAAAACAATGTTATAATAAAACCAATCAATGGTCCCAATTTTATTAAAAGTATTTGTTCTAGTGAAGGTGTTATATGTGGTGCTGGTTTTGAAACACCCGCGGAAGCATTGTATCTACAAAAAAAATTATTGGTTATACCTATGAGAAACCAATATGAACAACAATGTAATGCATTGTCTTTAAAACAAATGGGAATACCTGTTTTAAAAAAATTTAATAAAAGACAAGTTATAAAAATTTCATCATGGGTAAACGCTAAACAATCGATAAAAGTTAATTATCCCGATATTACTAAAGATATATTAAATACAGTTATGATACCATACTATAAGCAAATCCATATACCTATTACTACCATTGTATGATTTTTTTATTTTTTGCATTTAAGAAAGTATTTGTTTTAGAAAAATGCTTAGAATTAAACCACCCTCTCCACGCTCCTAAAGGAGACGGATGTGGAGCTGTAAATACAGTATGTTTTTTACGATCTATAATGCTACCTTTATTTTCTGCAAATTTTCCCCAGAGTAAAAAAACTACACCTTCTTTATCATCTGATATCTTTTTTATAACCTCATCTGTAAATTGTTCCCAACCTTGTTTCTGGTGACTTCCTGCCTCCCCTTCTCTAACGGTTAAAGTTGCATTTAATAATAAAACTCCTTGTTTTGCCCAACGAGATAAATCTCCTGAAATAGGATACGGTATTTCTAAATCCGTTTCAATTTCTTTAAAAATATTTTTTAATGACGGAGGATGCTTAATCTTATCATGAACAGAAAAACAGAGTCCGTTTGCTTGCCCGATACCATGATATGGATCTTGACCAATAATTACTACTTTTAAATCATTAAAAGAACAATAATTAAACGCCGCAAAAATAGCTTCTTCCTTCGGATAACATTTGTTACTATTGTATTCATCTTTTATGAAACTTTGTAATTTCTTAAAATATGTTTTCTCAAATTCTAAGTCTAAAACATGTTTCCATGCATCTGAAATTTCTACCAGCATTGTACTATGATCTATTTTATATGTAATCAAATATACAATATCAAATTTATTTTATGAAAAAGAACATTCCTTACATCAAACAAGTAGTTCGTTAAATGCTCTCTTACCTGTTTGGTATTACCAGTTAGTTTTGTTCAAAAAAATAATTATGCTTAAAACAAAACAAAGAACCTACTTAATTCAATTAATAATCAGTTTATTTATTTTAATCAGTTGCAGTAATAACGATACGATTACCCCTACATTAAATACTGATGAATATTTCAAATACACTTTAAACAGTGGTACTGAAAGAGTTTTTGATGGTAATATAACAGCATACCATGTACTAAACCCAAGTCCCAATTACCAACGCTTTTACTTTAGAGCTTCTGCAAATACATCAAACGGAGGTAGTATTTTTGTTGATGGTGATTTTATATTCCCTAATTATACTTCTTTTATTACCACAAACTTGGTTCCATGGGGATCCTCGCCTATTTTACCCATTACCAATCAATTTTACTTTTCAGAACTTCTTTCTGATGATGGTTTTAAATTTTTACCACATTTTTCATATAGTTCTAGCCCTATAAACTGTACCATCATATCACATGCAACAAACGTTGGAGAATATTTGGAGTTTACATTTACAGGAAGTTATACTCATATTACAGATGCTAGCATTACAGGTACAATAACAGGTTCTGCTAGAATGAAAAGAGGAAATGATAGATAAAACAATAAATTATGTATCCAAAACTATTCGAGATTCAAAATACAACTATTTATACTTATGCTATTTGTATTGTATTCGGTACACTATTGGCTGTACTATACACTAAATGGCAGGCTAAAAAAAGACTAGAAACATACCTACCTAATTCATTTTTTTATATTGTATTTATAATCGGTTTTATTGGTGGCAAGTTGTTTTTGTTTTTTGAAAAGCCTTTATCCTATATACAAAACCCACAAAGTATACTTTCCGTTTTTTCTGGAGGTTTTGTTTTCTATGGTTCCTTTATATGCATTACAATAACAATTATTTTGTACCTAAAAAAACATAAAGTTCCTGTTTTGCCAATGTTAGATATCTTAGCTATTACTACAACAATTGTTCACTCTATTGGACGCATTGGTTGTTTTTTTGCAGGATGCTGTCATGGAAAAGAAACAAATTCTGTATTTGGAATTACTTTTCCCAATACAAAATCAATTGCAGTTCATCCTACACAACTTTATGAAGTTTTTTCTATTCTAATTATTATGGTTTTGCTTTTTATTATCAAACAAAAGAAAAAATTTAATGGTCAGATATTTATGTCTTATGTTGTTTTATATGCCATCACCAGAAGTTTTTTAGAATTTTTTAGAGGGGATAAAAGAGGATTCATAATTGAAAATATACTATCGCATTCACAATTTATAGCCTTCTCTCTATTATTACTTATGGCTTTTTTCTATTTAAAATTAAAAAAAACAATAACTATTTAATACTATAACTATGAAAAAAACACTTTTTTATTTAATAGCAAGCATCCTTTTTACAACATTTTATAACTGTGATAATGATAACGGAAATGCTCCAAATGAAACCCAATGTAATTACGAAGGGCTTACATATTCTTTAGACTCCAATAATAGTACACAAACAGTAATTCCCGAAGTAGACTTAACCACAGAGCTGTTTCCCAATAATGGAGGAACTGGAATTGCTGCTGTAGAAATATATGGAGGAACTCCATTTGTTGTATTTACAACAAATGCTGTTACCCTCGGAGCTACTGAAAATATAAATATTTTAATAGATGGTACTCCTTACCCAGCAACAGTTACCTGCCAACGTGCAGGAATAGCTGTCGGTGATGAATTTAGATACGATATAACATCTAACAGTCTTGAAGCTGAATATTGCGTAATAATTGATGCCGTAACTCCTTAATAAATTATTCTCATTCAAATTAAAATTATGAAAAAATTAATATTACAAATTTTTATTCCACTGGTCTTAATTTCAATAGCAATCTTGATTACAGGTTCTGGATGCTCTGGACATCCTGACCCTGATGAAGCTAGATGGTATATAGACGTCGATGGGGATAGTTTTGGTAAAGACGGTCTTCCTGTATACGCAATACAACAACCAGTTGGTTATGTTGATAATTTTCTAGATTGCGATGACGACGATGCTAATGCCCATCCAAACGGTACAGAAATCACAGATAATTTAATAGATGAAGATTGCAACGGAAAGTTTTCTTACACTTTTTATAGCGATAAAGATGGTGATGGATTTGGAAGCCCTGATCCTATAATCATAGAAATTAACAATCATACCACAGCTCCTAATAATTATTCTTGGTTTGCTGGTGACTGCAATGATAATGATGTTGAAGTTCATCCAAAGGCAGACGAAATTGCAAATAATGGAATTGATGATAATTGTGATGGAGAAACAGACACTGTTGAGCGCTATATCGATGCTGACGGTGATGGGTATGGTTCACAAAATGCATCAGCTGCTCAAGGAGTATTTAATAATTTAGATTGTGATGATACAGATAGTGCGATTCATCCATACATAAGAGAAATACCAAATGATGGAAAAGATAGCAATTGTGATGGAAATGATAATACATAAAAACATTATGAACCTATTAAAATACTTAACAATAATAACTACCTTCTTTTTTTTTAGTTGTAGTAGTGGAAATACTCAAGGAGGTATTCCAATAACCCCATGTGATGTTGAAGAGCAAGGAGTGTCAATGAGCCAAGGTAATGGAAATTTACAATACACTTTTAATTATTTTTATGATGACGCCAAAACAATTGTACAATATGTTACAGGGCATCCACAGGGAGATTATTATCATATATATAGTACACAATCTTCTCCTTTTCTGGATTTTTACACCTTTGCTATAAATGCAGGTGACACTTCTACCTTCGATCAATCATGGAATACCACTGCTGGTAGTTATTATGCCGTTGATGGAACTCCATTTCCTCAACACAACACTATTGTATTAAATACAATAACTGGAGGTACTCAAGTAGGTGATGCTATTAAAATAACATACAATGGAGGGTTTTCTTACCTACCAAGTATTGCGCTTACCCCTGTTCAAGGTGATTTTTGTGTAACAATTGACGAAGTAATAAATTTAGCAGAATATGTATATATTACAGACGGTACTAATCTAAAAGTTATTAATGCTTCTAACCCGTTAGCACCAAGCTTAACACACACTATTCCTGCACCAACCTCTTATTATGTAAATACTTTTAATAGTGTTGCCTATGTTGGTTATTTTGATGCTATCGAACCTTTTGTCAGTTTTGTAAATATATCTAACCCTCCTACTTCAAATATTTTTGGTTCAATAGCTAAAGGAGGTAATTACGGTAGGTTAACCGATGTAGTACAAGTTGATAATCTCACCTATATTTCTGACGAACATAAGGGCTTTCATAAACTACATATAGCTAATACAGATTATGCCAGAGTAGATATACACGATGTAATGAGTATGGTAAAAAAAGGCAATAGTTTAGCCATAATAGATTTTTCTGTTGGTTTACGTAAAATTGATGTTACCAATGCAAACACTCCTGTTATTACAAATACTTTTAATTTAACTGATGTTGATATTGCCTCTTACCCTCATACATCAGGTAGTTATCATAGTTGGACGAGAACTGATGGAACTGATTTTTATATTGCCAATATAAACGACAAAAAGTTTAAAAAATTCAAAGAAACAAACTTTGGTTATAACCTTATTAATGAAGTAAATATTAACGGATACGTTACTGCACTTACCATAGAAGGAAACTATGCATATATTACGACTAAAGCTAGTTCCCTAGCACCTCTACAAACAAGTTTTGATGGTGTTACAATGGTTAACCTCGCAACGATGACAGTAATAGATAGTAAACCTTTAAATGCTGCCAGCGGTGTCGTAATTAAAGCAAATTACGCTTATGTAACCGATGCAAACGGACTTCATATTTACGATATAAGTAGTTCCAATTTAAATTTAGTACAAACCTATAGTAATGGGTTTGGAAACTATATTTCTTTATAAAAATAAAAACCTTGATAATGAAAACAGCAAAAAAAATTATAGTATTACTAACACTTATATTATCTATTACTAGTTGCGATAATAACGATGATATTGCAACGCCTACAAATATTTTTACAGTAGGAACACAAACCTATGAAACCACAAATTGTTATATTGAATTTGATTCTGATGCTCCTGTAGACCATTTAAATATATTTTTATTAGATGGAAGAATGTATGATAATGATTTAAACGTGAATGGTTCATCTGGCGATTATCTATTTAGTTTAAATACTTCTAATTTCGTGTTTTTACAATTAGATTTCGGTAGTAATTCTTCCTTAATAAATAACGGGCCTGTTGCAGGAAACACATACATTGTTTCTAGTACAGACAGTACTATTGGTCATAATTTATCAATTGATCCACTTACTCCTAACTTTAATACAAATGGAAGTGATTTTGGAATGGGAAATGAAAATACAGGTACATTTCACTCTCCAGGAACAGGTGCACTTACAGTTACTTTAAATAACTACACTTTTAATAGCAACACAAATACTGGCACAATAGATCTAGATTATAGTTTCATGAATCAAAACGGAATGGTAATTACAGGCCATTATGATGGAAACTTAGGTATTATTTTAGATTAAAATTTTATAGGAGTTAACCGAAAATCCATAACAGAGTAGGTACTTTAAAACAGAATACTATGAAATATTTCAAACTATTTATTTTATGCTTTATCTTTATGGGTACAAGCTTAACAGCTCAGAATGCAAAAAAAAGACAGTCAATTAAAAAAGCGACTAAACAATTGTCAAATACTAGCAACCATAAAATTGAACAATTTGGATGTATCTCTCCAAAATTAAAAAAAGTCACTTTACTTTGTAAAAGAAGAACTGGTTTTAATAATTCTAGTCAAACATCTTTAATTTCATTACAAAAATGTACAAAAGAAGACTTAATTTTAAAAATTGACAATACCCCTTCAAACCCTCTACTTGCATTACAAGAATGGACTAAATTTTCAATTACAATATCTAGAAAAGTATCTCCTAGCCACTGGGAAGGTGTAACATCAAGTTTTATTAATATGAGTCCTGTTGTAAATAACGTTAATATTAATGTTGCAAATATAAGTTTATACACTACTTTATATAGTCCTGTTACAAATAACAATCTTTTATATTTTAACTTATATAATGACCCTATTCTTAAAACATTTCTTGATTCATTTTTCTCTAGTAATTATGACAACGATTTGAGAATTTCAGTTAAAGCATATCATAACAATATTGAAAAGTGCGCCAAAATAATGGAAGTATCTCCTTTTTATTTATATCAGATTTCAAATAAATATAAGCAAGGTGGACTTTTAGAGTATTCAAAAGAAGCTAAAGAAAAGTTTTAACTTTTAGTTCTTTTTTAAGTTTACTAGAGTTGTTTCTACTATTTCTTATAATGGGATAAGTAAGCTAATTTTAATATACTTTCAAAACCATTACTTTTGTCATAAACACTTAATAAAGTATCCTTGAAACAAAAAAAAATCCATATCACTTTACTATTAATTCTGATATGGAGTTTTTCATTTGCCCAACAATATATCAATTATTCTATAAAAGATGGTTTACCAAGTAACCATGTGTATAGAATAACTCAAGATTACAAAGGTTTTATTTGGATAATTACCGATAAAGGTATTTCTAAATTCGATGGTAAAACATTTAAAAACTTCACTGTAAAAGACGGCTTACCCTCTAATGATATTTGGAGTATAAGAATAACTCCAGATAATAAAATTTGGTACTTCTCTAAAGCAAATAAGTTAGGCTATATTTTAAATGATAAAGTATATGCCTTTTCTTCAAAAAAGAAAAAGGTACTATACCCTAGAGCTATTTTACAAGCAAAAGATTCAATTATTTTTAATGACGGAATTTCCTCTTTTGCTTTAAAAGATAGCATTTGGGAAACAACATTAAACCTTACTCTAAAAAATAAAATTACCCCAACACTAAAAATAATACACCCTATTATTCATTCTACGGGTATTAATAATTCTAGAGACAGCATTTTTTTTTATAAAAAAAATAAAGAAAAAAAACTTTCTACAGATAGTAAAGTACTTAATACGATATCAGAACATGGGCAAATAAACGATAGTTTATATATAAACATTGGAGCACATAATTATTTTATAGAAAATTTTAATAAAGAGGAAGTATATTCATTCTCTTACACATCACAAAATTTACCTCACAACCTTAAATATTTCAGATATCATAATGTAAATAATCAGGTACAATTTACAGGAATGAACTTTATTAGTTATTTAGGTGAAAAAGGAGTATTAAAGAATACAGTATCTATTCCTAAAAACCTAAATGCTCATTTTTCATTTATAGATAATATGGGTAATATCTGGTCGGCAACCTTTAATAAAGGTGTTTTTATGCTTCCTAAAGAAAAACAACAGGTAAAAACGGTAGGAAAAAATAAAAAAGTACAGCGCCTAAAACTCATTAAAGACAACATATATGCAAGCATATATAAAGAAGGTTTTTTTAAAATTATAGATACTTTACAACCTATTATAAAAAACAACGGTTTTCAATATAGCGTTACTCATATAACCTCTTTACAAACTACTTTTTTTTCTTCAGAATATAATATTTTCTCATATAAAAACGACAAAATAACAAAACTAAATACACCACATGAAACACTAGGCAGAAATACTTTTGCTCGTAAAATTATAGCGTTTAATGGTTTTTTATATGGAAACAACTCCTTTGGAATTCGTAAAATAAATAGTAAAAAATTTACAACAGAAAAAGAATACCAACTCAATGGTGCTTCTTCATTTTCAAAAACAACATCACAATTATTTATAGGAAATCAAGCTGGATTGTTTAGACTAAAAAATGACAGCATTGTAAAACTTAACAGCAACAAATTATTTAATAAACCGGTACTAAGTCAAGTGAATTTAAACAACACTTTTACGGTTATAGGTACTGATGGTTTCGGAGCCTATATAACCGATGGAAACACAGCTATCTTTATTAATAAAACAACCGATTTAAGTGTTCAAAATATCTTTATTGATTCTAACAAAAGTATCTGGTTAGCTACACAAAAAGGTATTTACAAAGTCATAAAAAACAAAAAAACATATACTATTTTACATTCCTATTTTGAATCTGATGGGTTACTTTCTAATAATACCAATAGTGTTGTTAAAAAAAATGATTCTCTTTATGTGGCTACAGATTTAGGTATTTCTATTCTAGATTTAAAGCAACGAAGAACAAATCAATTACAAGGTTTATATATAAAATCAATTATAGTAAACACCAAAAATTATATAACCGATAGTATTTCTATTCCTTATAAAAACAATAACTACACAACCGTTTCTTTTGGTGCAATAAATTATGGCAGTCAACAAAACCTAACCTATCAATATAAACTAGAACCAATTCATAATAAATGGATCACTACAAATACTCCTGAAATTAATTTCACCGATTTAAAGCCAAACACCTATCATTTAGAACTAAAAGTTACGAATCATCAAGAAAATGAAATATTAAAAACAGTTGTTATAGTAATTACACCATTATGGTGGCAAACCTTATGGTGTAAAATTGGTCTGTTTTTATTTATATCTTTTGGTATTATCTTATTTAATAGATGGACTAAACAAAGCATAAAAGAAAGTACTCGAAAAAATATTTTAAAAAAACAAAAAGATATTGAGTATCAACTTTATGCATTACGTTCACAAATGAATCCTCATTTTGTATTCAATTCCTTAAATGCAATTCAATATTTCATGACCAAAAATGAAATGGAATTATCTGAAAAATATTTAGTTAAATTTTCAAGATTAATACGAATGTTTTTCGATTATTCAAGAGAAAAGAATATTACTTTAGAGCAAGAAATTTTATTATTAAAAAGTTATTTAGAAATAGAAAAAATGAGATTTGGAGATGATTTTAAATTTAACTTCAATATTGATGAATCTCTAAATTTAGACACCAAAATACCTACAATGTTATTACAACCTATTGTAGAAAATGCTGTAAATCATGGATTATTTCATAAAAACGGAAAAGGGTTTATCGATATTTCTTTAAAAAAATCTCCTTTTAAAAATGAATTTATTATAGCTATAAAAGATAATGGTGTTGGTTTTCTAAAATCTAAAGAAATTCAAAAAAAATCAATTAAAAAACATACTTCAAGATCTACATTAATAATTGCTGATAAAATTAAATTAATAAATGAATCTTTAGAATGGCATATCTCTCAAGAAACTATTGATTTAAAAGGTAAAAACAGCTCTGGAACCTTAGTATTATTAACCTTTAAAAAAATTAAATATGATAGAAGCAATATTAATTGACGATGAATACAAAGCTTTAGAAGGGTTACTATTAAAAATAAAACTATTTTTTCCTGAAATTGAAATAACAAAAACATTCCAAAACCCGCAAGAAGCCATAAAATTTATCAATCTAAATAAACCAGACATTCTTTTTTTAGATATTGAAATGCCTGTTCTTAATGGTTTTGATGTATTGTCCCAAATTGAAAATCCTAATTTTGAAATTATTTTTGTCACAGCATATAATAATTATGCCATAGAAGCTTTTCAGCATTGTGCTATTGGATATATTTTAAAACCAATAGATAATGATGAACTTAAGACTACTATTAATAATGCGATGAAAAATGTTAACCAAAAAAATACCTTACAAAAAAATGAAAAGCTATTAAATAAGTTAATTTCTATTAATTCTAAAGCAAACAAGTTAATTATACCTACTAATAAAGGCTTATTATTTATACCTTATAATGAAATTTTGCATATTGAGGGTTATGAAGGTTACACCAAAATACACACAACTAATACTTCTGAAATTATAAGCTCATACAATATTGGTAAATATGAAAAAATGCTAAATAACAACTTTTATAAGTGTCATAAATCGCACATTATTAATCTACAAAAAATACGTGCTTTTGAAAACGAAGGTTATATTTTATTAGATGATAAAAAAAGAGTTCCTGTTTCTAAAACCAAACGAAAAGAATTTATAGATTTGTTCTCTACTTAAAAACATTTTTTTTGACTAAGAATATTTCAAATAAGACACTTCAAGATTTAGAATTCACAACAGTTTTAGAACAAGTTGCTGAACATTGTATTACTAATTTAGGAAAAGAAAAGACACTACAAGTTTTGCCTATTTCAAATAAGAGGGATTTATTCTTCGAATTAAATTTAGTAAACGAATACTTATCTTCATTTGAAAATGAAAATAGACTTCCAAATCATTTTTTTGAAGATATTACAGAAGAGACTAAACGATTAGCTATAGAAAATAGTTTTTTAGAAACCGAAGCTTTTTTAAGAGTCGCTACAGTTACTGAAACTGTAAATGAAATGAAAAAGTTTTTAAAAAAATTTCAAACCTACTACCCTACACTGTTTGCATTAAGTGACAAAATAGAACTTACTTCTTTTGTTTCTGATAGTATAAAAGAGGTAATTACTTCTTATGGTAAAGTTGCCGACAACGCCTCTCCTATTTTAAAACAAATAAGAAAAGACATTAACGGTATTCGTGGTAAAATATCAGAAAGTTTTACGCATGCTTTAACTAGAAATATTTCTAATGGTTATTTAGATGATATAAAAGAAACCGTTATAGATAATCAACGGGTTTTAGCCGTTACAGCAATGCATCGTCGAAAAATAAAAGGAAGTTTATTAGGTTCATCAAAATCTGGAAACATTGTTTATATCGCTCCGCAAGCAACCTTAGCCTATAGCCGAGAATTACAAAACTTAATTTACGAAGAGAAACAAGAAGTTATAAAGATATTAAGAGCTTTGGCTAGTAAAATTCATCCTTATACTCCTTTATTAAACGAATACATTACTTTTTTAACTCATTTAGATGTAGTTGGTTCAAAAGCCAAGTATGCAAGAAGTATAAATGGTTTATTACCAAAAATAACAAAAGAGAAGAAAATATTTTTTAAAGATGCCTTTCATCCTGTTTTATGGAAAAAAAATAAAGAACAAAATATAAAGACTTTTTCTCAAACTATTCGATTAGACGAGAAGCAACAAATTATTGTTATTTCAGGACCAAATGCTGGTGGAAAAAGTATTACACTAAAAACTATTGGTTTATTACAGCTTATGTTACAAAGCGGTTTATTAATACCCGTTCATGAACGTAGCGAAACCACTTTATTTAACACTATCTTAACAGATATAGGTGATAATCAATCTATAGAAAACCAACTAAGTACTTATAGCTACAGATTAAAAAACATGCGTTCTTTTTTAAAGAAATGTGATGATAGTACATTGTTTTTAATTGATGAGTTTGGAACAGGTTCTGACCCTGAATTAGGTGGAGCTTTAGCTGAAATTTTCTTAGAAGAGTTTTATGAAAGAAAAGCTTTTGGTATTATCACAACACATTATGCTAATTTAAAAGTATTAGCAAACGAGTTAGATAATGTAACTAACGCAAACATGCAGTTTGATGAACGCACCT
This sequence comes from Tenacibaculum sp. Bg11-29, assembly GCF_002836595.1. Lineage (NCBI taxonomy): Bacteria > Pseudomonadati > Bacteroidota > Flavobacteriia > Flavobacteriales > Flavobacteriaceae > Tenacibaculum > Tenacibaculum sp. Bg11-29. The sequence goes on along the minus strand of NZ_PJBB01000003.1, from coordinate 2,762,640 downwards.
TAGAACCTTTATATAATTTATTTATAGGACAAGCAGGTAGTTCTTTTACTTTTGAGGTAGCTCAGAAAAACGGAATTCCATATAGTTTAATTAACAGAGCAAAGAAAAGAGTAGAAACCGAAAAAATAAGGTTAGATAAAACGATATCTAATCTACAAAAAGAACGTAACCGTTTACAAAAAACCTCTGATAGCTTAGTTAAACAAAAATCTAAAGGTCAAGAACACATTGAAAGTTTACAAGAGAAAGAACAAAAATTACAAAGTAAACTTTCTGGTTTTCAAGAACTATACGATAACAATCAACGAATGTTATCTTTAGGTAGAAAAACAAATGAATTATTAAATAAATATTTTCAAACCAATAACAAAAAAGAACTATCTACTGAATTTTTAAAGTGGGTTACTGCAGAAAAAACAAAACACATAAAAAAAAGCCCACTAAAAAAGCTAACTAAAACAGAAAAAAAACAAGATGAAGTTACAGCAAAGAAACAAAAAGAAGCTATAAAAAAAGTAGAAGAAGAAGTACTTCAAAAAGTAATAAAAGTTAGAGCTGAAAAGAAAGAGGAAGCAAAAAAAATAGCAATCGAAAAAGCTGCTTATGCATATCAAATTAATGATCGTGTTCGATTAATTGATGGTACTTCTGTTGGTACAATTGATAAAATTGAAAAGAAAACAGTTTTTATTAATTATGGTGTATTTACCACCAAAGCAAAATTAATACAGTTAGAATTGGTAGAAAAATTTAAAAAAAAGAAATAAATAATAGCCTCTCGATTATTTAATATGGTTTAGTTAAAAATAAAATTATATATTTAGCAAATCAATTTAGTAATTAAATCCCCATTAAATAATGAGAAACTTTTTTCAAGCTTTTCTCGCTTTTTTGATATTTGCTATTATTGCTCAATTTTTTTTTACTAAAAAAGACGAATTAGTAAAAGATAATAATAATAATACGCAAAGCATTAAAGCGAAACCGCTAAATATAATAACTGCTGAAATTTCAGTAAAAAAAGATTCTGTTATAAAAAAGAGTTTTAGTCCTAAATTTAATTATAATTTAACGCTACTAAAATTCAAACATAAATTTATTACCTCTTCAAAAAAAACTAGAGTTCTTTTTCCTAAAAATTTTTATTATTTTAAAGATTCAATCTTAAATTTCTTGAAAAATAATAAGCAAAAAGAAATTATTATTACAGCCAGTTATCTTAAAAATGAAATAACAAAAAACAACTCAAATTTAGGAATGTCTCGTGCTGTTTATTTAAAAAACAAGCTCGTGAAACATGGTATTAATCCAAATAAAATTATTACAAAAAATAAATTAGCTATTTATAAATACGATTCTAATGGCTTCTATGCTGATGGAATTACAATTCAACATCAAAATATACCTATAAAAAAGATAGAACAAACTACAGAAGAATTAAAATAATTATAAACTAAAAAATTACCCAACCATGTTTTTTAACGACATAACTTTATCTTTTTCTATCGAGCTATTTTTTTGGATGTTAGGTTCTTTTTTAATTGGATATTTTTTTGCAATACAATTTTATGATAAAAAAAACTCAAATACCGTAAAAAAGACTACCATAGAAGACAATATACTAGACGAACCTGAAGAGTTAGTTATAAGAGCTATTAAAACTTTTGAGAGAGGTGGTATAGAAATAAAAAGAACAACAAAATTAAATTTTGATTCTATTGGTATTGCTTCAAAAAACGATAAAGATGATTTATGTAAAATTAAAGGAATTGGAACTGTTATTGAAAAAAAATTAAATAGAATAGGAATTTTTACTTATAAACAACTTTCGAACTCTTCTGATATTGACTTAGAAGCAATTACTCGCTTGATTCAGTTTTTTCCTGGAAGAATTGAAAGTGATGACTGGAGAGGTCAAGCCAATAAGCTTTTAAATAACAAAAAATCTTAAGAGGTTTTCTTTTTGGTATATTTGTTTACAATCAAAAAACAAAACCATGAATAAAATTTTCTTAACAATTGTAGCTGCTACTATCTTACTTACCTCATGTAAGCAAGAAAAAAAAGACACCGTTACAGTTCCTACAAAAGAAAACATAGCTTTTAATCAATTCTTAAAAGAGTACAACGAAGGAAAATTAAAACTAAACCCTATCAATGCTACTTTTGCTGGTGACAACCGTTTTAATGATCAATTCCCTAACACACTATCTAGTGCTTATCAGATAAAAAATAACGCTTTTTATAAAAACTACAAATCTCAATTAGCTAATTTTAAAAATATTGACCTCAACCAAAGTCAAAAAATGAGTAAGGCTGTTTTAAATTGGGATTGTGATATGGCTTTAGCACAAGTAAGTTTTAAGAATGACTTTTTAATGCCTATTAACCAAATGTGGACAATTAATTTAACAATGGGTCAATTAGGTAGCGGTAGTAGCGCACAACCTTTTAAAACGGTTAAAGATTACCAAAACTGGTTAAGTAGATTAGCAAAATATAATGTTTGGTTACAAGCTGCAGAAAGTAGGATGAAGCAAGGGATTAAAGAAGGTTATGTATTGCCTAAATCATTAATAAAAAAAATAATTCCCCAGTTTGAATTATTAGCAAATACTCCTTTTGAAAATCACCTATTCAATACACCTTTTAAAGATTTACCTAAAGGTTTTGAACCAGTAGATATTAAAATTATTTCAACACAAATTTATAATCTTTTAGATACTAAATTAATTCCTTCTTTTAAATCAATTTATAATTTCTTAAAAACAGATTATTTAAACGCCGGTAGAGAAAGTAGTGGTATCTCTGATGTTCCTAATGGAGAAGCATATTATAATCATTCTATTAAAAATTATACAACTACAAAAATGACTGCCGATGAAATTCATAAACTTGGTTTAAGTGAAGTTGCTAGAATTTTATCAGAAATGGAAAAAGTAAAAGAACAAGTGGCTTTTAAAGGAAGTTTAAAGGCCTTTTTTAATAATGTTCGAGAGAACAAAAATTTGATGCCTTATACCAACCCTAAACAAATTATCGATAATTTTAATGCAATTCATGAAAAAATGAAACCGCAATTAGAAAAATTATTTGATAATAAACCTGAAACAGATTTTATTGTTAAACAAACAGAAAAGTTTAGAGAAGCTTCTGCGAGTGCTGAATATAACGCTGGTTCTTTAGACGGAACACGTCCTGGAGTTTTTTACACACCAATTCCTGATGCTACAAAGTACAATGTATTTTCAGACGAAGCTTTATTTTTACATGAAGCAATACCAGGGCATCATTATCAAATTTCTTTAACACAAGAAAATAAAGATTTACCTGACTTTAGAAAAACATTATGGTACAGTGCTTATGGTGAGGGCTGGGCTTTATACACCGAAAACTTAGGTAAAGAGTTAGGTTTATATACCGATCCTTATCAGTATTTCGGAATGTTGGGGATGGAAATGCATAGAGCTATTCGTTTAGTTGTTGATACAGGAATACACGCTAAAGGTTGGAGTCGTGAAAAAGCGATTGAATATTCATTAGAAAACGAAGCAGAAAGTAAAGCTAGTATTGTTTCTGAAATTGAACGCTACATGGCAAACCCAGGGCAAGCATTATCTTATAAAATTGGTCAATTAAAAATTAGAGAGTTGCGTGCTAAAGCTAAGAAGGAATTAGGTGATAAGTTTGATATCAGAGAGTTTCATAATCAAGTTTTAGAAACAGGCTGTATCCCTTTAGCCTTGTTAGAAAATAAAATTAATAAATGGATTACAAGTAAAAAGTAATCTTTCTTATTTATTTTTTTTAAAACCTCTTCAGAAATTTCTTAAGAGGTTTTTTTAGTATTTTTAGAGTTCTAAAAGAACATATAATGAAAAAAATATTCTTATTTCTACTTGTATCAAACATAACATTTGCGCAAACTAATACAGAAATACACTTATTTGATATTACTAAAAAAGAAGGTAAATTTATTATCACTAATGGGAAAAATATTTCTAATAACGAAGGTTATGATAGTCAACCACATTTTTATGATGATGAAAATATTTTATTTGCTTCAACAAGAAACAACCAAACTGATATAATTAAATATAATACGAATACAGGAGAAAAAAATTTTATAAATAACACACCAAATGGAAGTGAGTATTCCCCACAAAGAATACCTAGTTCTAAAAATGTATCGGCTGTTAGATTAGATAAAGACGGATTGCAACGCTTTTATCAATACTTTGTCAAAACAGGTAAAAGTAAAGAATTAATCGAAAATTTGGTTGTTGCATATCCATATTGGTATGATAAAAATACTTTAATTTCTTCAGTAATTGTAAATGATACTTTAGAGCTTTTTGTTAGTAATTTAAAAAAGAAAACAAATAGTTCTATTACAAAACAAACAGGGCGTTCTTTACATAAAATACCAAACTCTAACTTAGTGAGTTTCATGAAAAAAAATGGTAAAACATGGGAAGTTTGGTCTTTAAACCCTATAACAAAAGAAACTAAAAAAATTACCTCTACAAGAACTAGAGAAGATATTTGCTGGCTCCCAAATGGAACGATACTGGTCGCTAATCAAAATATGATTTTACAATTTAATCTAAAAAAAGATAAAAACTGGAGTGTTTTTCATAGGTTTAAAGATGAAAACATTAACAATATATCTAGAATTACCGTAAACCATAATGGCACCAAATTAGCTATTGTTGCCGAAGTTTCTCCTAAAATTTTGGCTCAAGAGCAGTTAGAAGGATATAATAAAAGAGACATTGATGCCTTTTTAAAACCATATGCTAAAAACGTAAAGGTATACACTTTTCCTGATAAATTAAACTATAAAGGTATCGATGAAATGCGAAAACGTTATGCCCCAATGTTTGAAAAAACGACCGATTTACATTGTAAAATACTAAATAGAATTGTAAAAGGTACTATAGTTATAGATGAAGAGTTGGTTACTGCAAACGGTAATACATTTAAAGCAGTAGCTATTTATGAAATTACTAATGGTAAAATTAGCTCAGTTAGATTTGTACGTTAATTTATTTTTTAAAATAAAACACATACCTAAAACATTTATTATACTCTATTAGCCATATTAGAAAATTAATATCATAGATTGGCTACCTTAAAGAAACCACTTTTGAATATTCAAAAGTGGTTTCTTTTTTTATTCTCGGAAGATAGAATAAACCATTCGGAAATAATTTCCCTTCTATTAAACTGAAGTAAACTTACTTTGTTTATATAAAAATATACGAACCAAAAACTTTATTAAAAATGGAAAAGAAAAAATTACTTTTAACTATAAGAATCCTTTTAAAAACTATCTAAGCATTACTTATTAAAAAACATTTTAGAAGCTATCTGCTTCTATACAAAACATTAAAATTATGAAAGAAAAAAAAATAATTCTAGGAATTTTATTCGCCTTATTATTCCTAAACAAAGTGGTAGCCCAACAATCATTTAATTGGGGTAATTCAATACCTTATAGTGCCCCTGGAATGGTAGGTGTTAGCTCAGGAAACGATATTGCTAAAGATGAAAATGGTGATTTAATAACCACAGGGTTTTCTTGGGGAAACTCAGATTTTGACCCTAGTCCTACTAATCAGGCATTTTCCAATGGAGATAACTCAGCAAATTTGTACGTACAAAAATTAGATGAAAATGGTAATTATATATGGCATAAAAACTTTGGAAATCAAGGAATCGTTATAGGAAATTCTATTACAACCGATACTAACAATAATATTTATGTTGTAGGTGCTTTTAGTGGAGTATTAGTTTTTGATGCTTCTACAAGCATTACTTCTAATGGGGGTACAGATATCTTTGTTCTAAAATTAAATGCTATTGGAAATGTATTATGGGCAAGAAACTTTGGCCTTTCTGGAGGTGATGATGGACGTTCAATTTTTTTCAATAAAAACACCAATGAATTGTATTTTACAGGAAATTATACAACTGTTCAAACACCATCTTCTGTCACATCCGATTTTTTTCTGTATAAATTAAATCCAATAACTGGCGCGGATATTTGGGTGGAAACTTTTGGTAGTAATAAAAGTGAGTCTAGTTACGGGTTGACTGGAGACGATGCAGGAAACGTATACATGACTGGAACTTACATTCATAAGCTAGATCAACGTGCATTCCCATCAACAAACGTAATTTCAAATTTACTTACTACCCCTTATACTCCTTCTCCTTGGTATGGTATAAATACGTTTGTCTTAAAAATTAATAACGGAGGTCATGTATTATGGGCAAAAGGAATTAACAAAAATAAAAACACTAAGGGCTCTGTAATAGCTAAAGCCATTGAGGTAGATAATAATAACAATGTCTATTTAATTGGTGATTTTAATGGAATTATTGATTTTGACCCAAATAATTCTCAATACGTGACTTCAAACCAAGGACATAAAGATGTATTTATTACCTCTTTAAATAATAATGGAGCATTTAGATGGTTTCAAAGAATTGCAGGTTTAAATAATAATTATGCATATGACAGAGGAAATGCTATTGCTATCGATAATCAAGGAGGAATAGTTGTTGGTGGTCTTTCAGTTAATGGCGGGCTATTTATAGGAAGATATGGTGCTACAGATGGAGCTCTTGGTTGGTTACATAAAGGAGGCGATGGTGGTTCTGTTAAATCAATAGTTATTAATGATTGCGATACTATATTTGCAACTGGAGATCTTTCTGGCACCATCGATTTAAACCCTGATACAAATGTCAACTTTCCTATTAATGCTATCGGGCACACCAATGCTTTTAACCTTTCATGGGGAAATTCAACTACTAATTTTGATACTTCTTTTACATACACCGTATGTACTAATACATTAAGCGTTGTAGGAGCAAACCAACCTTTTGGAGTTAATCCAAATTCAGATTGGTATTTAATTAAATATTACGATCCTAATATACCTAATATGACTCCAGCAACTGTGAGTTCTATTGGCTGGTGGCAACAACCAACTCCTTATATATATAATACAGATGCACTTACATTTAATTATCAATTAGAACCAGGTTGTTTGTATTATGTAAAGCATGGTATGTATTTAAATAATAACTGTGCGCCTTGGCAAGAAGCTAGAGAGTACGGAATTCAGTCTAACTTAATTTCTTGTCGCCTTAAAAACGAAAAACAAGAATTAACGAAATCTAAAAAAGGTATAAATACACTTAAGGTTACTAGTAATGATTTAAAAATATTTCCTAATCCTGCAACAGAAATTTTACAAATAAAATCTACATCATCAAAAGTTACTGCTTATCAAATTTTTGATCTAATAGGTAAAAATATTTCTAGTGGTAAATATAATAATGAACCAATAAATGTTTCAACATTAAAACAAGGAAATTATATTATACAGATAACCACTCCAGAAGGTGTTTACGCTAAGAAATTTATAAAAAAATAAAAGAACTTTATATCTTTTAAGATTATTAAAAATAGAAAACCACCAATTTTTTCATTCAGAAATAATTGGTGGTTTTATTTATATTTAATGTGATTTTCAAAGAACAAACATTCTTATTTTAAAATTTATTCAACTCATTAAAAGACCTTACACATTTAAATTCTTTGTGAAATGGTTTTTTAATAAGTAAATCTGTCCAAAGAACATTAATGTAAAAAAGAAACAAGCAAATAGCATTGTATTAGAAACAGTAATACCTTCAAATAAATTAGGAATTTGAATTCTAGAGAAAAAATCTAAATTAACTTTAGGCATTTTCATCCATGTTAAAGAAGTTCCTCTTGATACATATAAAATACATACTCCTAAAACCCCTACAAGAACAAACCACACTTTTTTTGATATTAAAGCAGTGGCTTTATAAATTTCAGAATTTTCTTTTTGTAATAATGTATCCATCAAATTAGCTGTAAAATCTATTGATGGTGTTTCTATCTTTATTTCCTTAATATACTTTTTAGAAAAAGCATCTAATTCATTTATGTTTTTATCTTCTCCCATAATGATTTATTAATTCGGGTTCAACTTTTTGTTTTACAATATTTAACAACCTTTTTCTAGCCCTATGTAACTTTACTTTTACATTTGCTTCTGAAAAGTCTGTTATAGCTATAATTTCCTTTAAACTCAATTCTTCAAAATAAAACATCCATAAAATAGAACGTTCGTCTTCTGGTAAACTTAACATACATTTATTTATTATCTCTGCACGTTCTTTTCGTTCAATACCTTCTAAAATACCTTCTGTAGATTTTATTTTATTAATTGTAATTTCATCTATAGTATCAGTATTATATTTCTCTTTATTCTTTTTTAAACTATCTAAACAAGTTCTGTAACCAATTTTATACAACCATGTCGAAAACTTTGATTCTCCTTTAAACTTATTTAAATTTTTAAAAGCTTTAATAAAAGTATCCTGAGAAATTTCTTCTGCCTCTTCCCTACTCTTTACCATTTTTAAAGCCAAAGTAAATACCATAACCTTATACTTTTCTATTAAAATAGAAAATGCATTGGTATTACCATTTAGCACTTCATTAATATATGTTTGGTCGTTTTTAGTAGTCATTTTAATCTTTGACTGTATATTGTTTTAAAAGGTTACATTATTTTCGAAAAAAGTTTTTTAATTTTTCTGTAACCTTTTTTATAAGTCTATGGTCATACTTGCAAACACATTAAAAATAATCATTTAAAATTAAAAATATGGAAGTAGCAATTGTATTTATGTTCTTATTCGCAATAATTTTCGGAATCTTTTATTTATTCTACTCTACACGTAATAAAGAGCGTTTAGCATTAATTGAAAAAGGAGTAGATGCTAAAATTTTTATGCAAGGAGAAAGAAAAAAATCAACATTAACAGGAAGAGTAATTGTTTTAAACTTAGCACTACTATTAATGGGAATTGGTTTAGGTGTATTTTTGGCACTTATAATAGATACTTATACAACTATGGATGCTGAAGCTATTTACCCTGCAATGATATTTTTTATGGCTGGATTAGGTTTATTTGCTGGTTTTAACTTAACAAAAAAATTAGATAACGAATAATTAGTAAGCATATTACGTTTTTAAAAAGAGGATGAAATTAAATTTCATCCTCTTTTCTTTTGTATTTTAGTTGTCTAAAATCTATTAAATGAAAAAAATATTCTTTTTTTTATGCTGTTTACTTTCAATAGCAGTACTTCAAGCACAAACAGATACTAAAATGTATGATATTATTAATACAATATCTACTAATAGAATTAAAGCTGATATAACAACTCTTGTTAATTTTGGTACTCGTCATACACTAAGTGATACACTTTCAAACACCAGAGGTATTGGTGCTGCTCGTCGTTGGATTAAATATGAACTAGAAACTATTTCTAAAGATTGTAATAACTGTTTAACTGTTTTTAACCAAAAAGATTTGGTTAAAAAAGGAGCTAATAAAAGAATTACTAAAGATGTTTGGGTTGTTAATGTAGTTGCTATTCAAAAAGGAACAAAAAATCCTAATAATTATATAATTATGAGTGGTGATATTGATTCTAGAATTACTGATCCTAATAATTATACTGATGATGCTCCTGGCGCAAATGATAACGCTTCTGGTATAGCTGGTACAATTGAAGCTGCTCGTATATTAAGCAAGTATAAATTTGATAATAGTATTGTCTATGTTGGTTTATCCGGTGAAGAACAAGGTTTGTTCGGAGGAAAAGGCTTAGCTAATTATGCGAAAAACAAGAATTGGAATATCATCGGCGTTATTAATAATGATATGATTGGTAATATAAAAGGTGTAGATGGCGTAATAGATAATCGCACATTTAGAATTTTTTCTGAACCAACACCAACTACCGAAACTGAACAACAACGAAAAGCACGTCGATTTTATGGTGGTGAAGTTGATGGAATTTCTCGTCAGTTAGCTCGTTACGTTTATAAAACTACCAAAACATATATGCCTGAGATGAATCCTAAAATGATTTATCGTTTAGACAGGTTTGGTCGTGGCGGACATCATCGCCCTTTTAACGATGCTGGTTTTTCAGGTATCAGAATTATGGAAGCTCATGAAAATTACACACAACAACATCAAAATATTCGTATAGAAAATGGCATTGAATATGGTGATAGACTTAAGTTTGTGAATTTTAATTATGTTAAAAAATTAACTGCTGTTAATGCTATTAATTTAGCAAGTATCGCATCTGCCCCTCCTTCTCCCAAAAATGTAGCTATTGGAGGAATTGTAGAAGCTGCTGCAAAATTAAAATGGGATAAAGTTTCAAATGTAAAAGGCTACAAAATTTATTGGAGAGATACTACTTCTCCTACTTGGGATAATAGTAGGTATGTGAAAAATAATATTAATGAATTTACTTTAGAAGGAATTGTACTTGACAATTACTTTTTTGGAGTTGCTGCTGTTGGTGAAAACGGACATGAAAGCATCGTTAGTTTTCCTTCAAAAATTATTAGAAAATAATGGCTTCTAAAAAGATTCAACTCTATTTTAAAACGGATATCGAATGGAGAACTTGGCTTTCAGAAAATTATGATAAATACCAGGGTATATATCTTATATTTTATAAAGTTGAAAACCCTGAACCTTCAATGCGTTGGGAGGAAGCTGTTAAAGTTGCTTTATGCTACGGGTGGATAGATTCTACCGTAAAAAGTTTAGGAGATGGTAAACGTCAACAATACTTTTGTCCTAGAAAACCTAAAAGTGTTTGGAGTGCTTTAAATAAAAAATACATCATAGAATTAACTACAAATAAATTAATTCATGAAACTGGCGTGAAATCTGTAGAAATTGCCAAAAAAAATGGTTCTTGGACAGCTTTAGATAATGTAGATAATTTAATTATTCCTGATGATCTACAAATTGAGTTTGATAAAAACTCAATAGCTTTTAACAACTATAACAAATTTGCAAAATCATATAAAAAAGGATACTTATATTGGTTAGATCAAGCAAAGAGAGAAACAACACGTTTAAAAAGAATTACAGAAATCATTCGACTTTGTGAAGAGAATATAAAAATGAGAGGAACATGGTAAAGGTTTTAATTACTGGTGGAACAGGTTTGGTTGGAAAATATCTTCAAAAAAAATTAAAAGATAAAAATTACGAAGTTGCTATTCTTACCCGTACTCCTACTTTAAAAAATGAGTTTGGATGGAATATTACGGAAGAATATATTGATGATAATGCCTTTAAAAACATTACACATATTATTCATTTAGCTGGTGCAGGAATTGCTGATAAACGTTGGACGAATAAACGTAAAAAAGAACTTATTAATAGTAGAGTACTATCTACAGATTTGTTACTTAAAAAAGTAAAAGAATTAAATATTGATTTGAAAGGTTTTATTTCGGCATCAGGAATTGGCTATTATGGTGCTGTTACTTCACCACAAATTTTCACAGAAACCGATGCTCCTGAAAATGATTTTATTTCTAAAGTTTGTGTTGAATGGGAAAAGTCTGCACTTAATTTTAACCAATTAAATGTTCCTGTAACTATTTTACGTACCGGAGTTGTACTTGCTAAATCAGGTGGAGCTTTATCTAAAATGAATACTCCTTTGTTTTTAGCTGCATTAGGAAACGGAAAACAATACATGCCATGGATTCATATTGATGATTTATGTAATCTTTATATAAAAGCTATAAAAGACACTAATTTTACAGGAATATACAATGCTATAGCTCCAGAGCATCATACTAATGAAACTTTTACCAAAACAATAGCTGAAGTTATTAATAAACCAATGTTCCCATTTAAAGCACCTTCTTTTATATTAAAAGTAATTTTAGGTGAAATGTCGAGTATCCTTATTAAAGGTAGTAGAGTTTCATCAAAAAAAGTAAATGAATTATACTCTTTTAACTTTCCTAATTTAAAGACTTCCTTAAAAAATATTTATAACAATGAATAATAAACTAATAAATCCAGTTTGGCATTCTTTAAATGAAACTCATAAAAAATTTGCTATCAATTATGATGGTGTGCAATTTTATGACCCTGAAATTTGTCCTTTTGGTGCATTCTCAGATATATCAAAAACAGCGAATGCTTTAAATGAGTATGCAAAACTTACTGATAGTTTCTTCTTAGTAACCGAAAATGAAACTCCAATTTTTGATGATAGATTTGTTTCTTTAGATAGAAAAATTGACGGTTGTCAAATGGTATTGCAAAGTTTAATTGAAGTGGATATTACTGAAAACATTGTTCCACTTACAAACGAACATATTAACGAAATATATAATTTAGTTTGGTTGGTAATGCCTGGATACTTCAAAAAAAGAACTTTTGAAATGGGAGATTTTTTTGGGATTTTTAAAGACAATAAATTAGTTTCTATTACTGGCCAGCGTATGCAAACTAATGACTTTGTAGAAATTAGTGCTGTAGTTACACATCCTGAATACACTCGTAGAGGATACGCTAAACAATTAACAACTCATGTTACCAAAGAAATTATAAAAGATAATAAACATCCTATTTTACACACTACAAAAGGAAATAGTGCAATTCCCCTTTATGAAAAATTAGGTTATAAATTAACTCGTGATATGAATTGGTGGCATTTTAATAGAAAATAAAAAAGGCTTAAGAAATTTCTTAAGCCTTTTTAGTAAAATATAGTTTAATTTAAAAATCTTGATTTACATCCCAAGATTCTAATATTTCTTTTAATGTTTTTATAAACATTCCTCCTAAAGCACCATTAACAACTCTATGGTCATAAGAGTGTGCTACAATCATTCTTTGACGAATACCTATAAAGTCTCCCTCTGGTGTTTCAATTACTGCAGGTTTCTTTACAATAGCTCCTAAGGCTAAAATAGCTACTTGTGGTTGGTTTATAATTGGTGTTCCTGTAATACTTCCAAAACTACCTACATTTGTTACGGTATAAGTACCACCTTGAATATCGTCTGGCTTTAATTTATTAGCACGTGAACGTCCTGCTAAATCATTTACTTGTTTAGTCATACCAACTAAACTTAATTGATCAGCGTTTTTAATTACTGGTACAATTAAATTACCATCAGGTAAAGCTGCTGCCATACCTAAATTAACATTTCCTCTTTTAATGATTTTATCACCATCAACAGCAATATTAATCATTGGGTGTTTTTTTATTGTTTGTGCAACTGCTTGCATAAAGATTGGAGTAAATGTTAACTTTTCTCCTTCTCTTTTTTGGTAAGCGTTTTTTACTTTATTTCTCCAAGTAACAATATTTGTAACATCTATTTCAATAAACGACTGAACATGAGCTGAGGTTTGTACAGAGTCAACCATATGTTTGGCTACTAATTTACCCATACGACTCATTTCAATAATCTCGTCTTGTCCGCTTAATGTAACAGGTGCTGCTTGAGCTTTGGCTTTCGGCTTTTCTACTTTTGCAGGAGATACAACAGCTTTTGGCTGACTTCCTCTATTTTCTATATAAGAAAGCATATCTGCTTTAGTTACTCTTCCTTCTTTACCTGTCCCTTTTATTTTTTCTAATTCTTCAAGAAAAATACCTTCAGTTTTTGCTATATTTTTTACTAAAGGTGAATAAAAACGATCACTAGATGAAGTATCAATTGCTTCTGAAGTAGTATCTTTAGCAACTTCTATCGATTTTTCAACCGCAACAACTGCCTCTTTTACTTCTACATTAGCTGATGAACTATCGTTTGTTGTTTCTGTACCACCTTCTGTTTCTATAATAGCGATAGTTTGTCCTACCTGAATAACAGTGTCTTTTTCAAATAATATTTCAACTAGAGTTCCTTCAACTTCACTAGGCACTTCACTATCTACTTTATCGGTTGCTACTTCAACAACTGTTTCATCAATATCAATAGTTTCTCCAATCTCTTTAACCCAAGATGTAATAGTTGCTTCAGCAACACTTTCTCCCATTTTAGGTAACTTCAATTCGTATCTAGCCATAATGTAAAATTTTTAAACGTTTGCGAAGTTACTAAAAACCTAGCATTTTTTTCAACTTTTAGCGACTAAAAAAACACTGTGATTTATTTTTATTTGAACAATTCATAAAAAACAGCTCATAATTAAGATTTTATTAAACTAAAACTCGCTAAATCAATTTTATTTTAAATATTTCGCATTAAAAACAACTTTACTGATTATCAGTACATACTATTTAATAGTAAGCACTATTGTATCCAGTCTTTAGGAGTTGCTAAAACCTCAAGTAATTTTGCTTCTTCACTTCCTTTTTCAGGATGATGATTATATTTCCATTGTACAACTGGTGGTAAACTCATTAAAATACTTTCTATGCGTCCATTTGTTTTTAATCCAAATAAGGTTCCTCTATCATGCACTAAATTAAACTCTACATAACGACCTCTTCTAACTTCTTGCCAATCTTTATGCTCTTGAGTATATATTATATCTTTTCTTTTTTCTGCAATGGGCACATATGAATTCAAAAAACTATTTCCGACCTCGGTTACAAAATCATATCTGTCTTGCATTGAAAACTCATCAGTTTCTTTTAAATAATCAAAGAATAAACCTCCTATTCCGCGAGCTTCATTACGGTGATCATTCCAAAAATAGGTATCACATGTTTCTTTAAACTTCGGGTAAAACTCAGCACTATGCTTATCACAAGCGTCTTTACAAACTGAATGAAAATGAGTTGCATCTTCGTTAAATAAGTAATAAGGTGTTAAATCTTGACCTCCACCAAACCATTGAGTTACAATATTCCCTTCTCCGTCATACATTTCAAAATAACGCCAATTTGCATGTACTGTAGGTACAAATGGATTTTTCGGGTGTAGCACTAAACTTAATCCACAGGCAAAGAAATCACCGCTATCTACCCCAAACTGTTTACGTAAAGCTTCTGGTAACTCACCAAATACCTTAGAAATATTAACTCCTCCTTTTTCAAATATATTTCCATTTTCTATTACACGTGTTCTTCCTCCACCTCCTTCTGTACGCTTCCAGTTATCTTCGTTAAACTTTGCAACACCATCAACTTCTTCAAGTTTAGAAGTTATACTATCTTGTAAATTTTGAATATATGTGTAAAACTGATCTTTCATTTATTTAATTCTTGGTAAGCAAAAATACTTATTCTAATAATTCTTTTCTTTTAATATTCTTAATAGTTTCTGTAGTTGCTGCTGTTACTGACAATGGTAAAACTAAAATAACTCCAATAATTGGTATTAATAAAAATAACATAAATACAATACCATTACCTATTGCTAATCCTTTATTGTTTTTTACAAATTGAATACTCTCTTTATATTTAAAATGACGTTCTAAAGTATAATCCATATTTCCAAAACCAGCATAATATGCTTGCATAAGAAATAACAATACTGTCGATAGTATACCTATAACTGGTATTATACCAATTAGTAAGATTGGAATTGTTAAAAAAAGCTCTCTTAAAAGATTTCTTACATTTATTCTTATACCTCTTATTAGCTGTTCTTGAAATGAAGTTATTCTATGCTCATGTTTTTCTTCGCTTAAATGAGCTTCAATTTTTTCTGATACTGGACTCATAAAAGGAGCCGATAAAGCCATTACAATGTGCTTGTATAAAACTAAGCCAATAACAACTATTAATACCCCACTAAAGAAAGTACTAATCATTTCAAATACACTCCTTCCAAATTCCCATTTCCAAAAACTAGAAACATAATGTCCAACGTTATCAGATAAACTATAGGCTAGAATTATTATTAAAGTTGATATTAAAACACTAATCGTTATTGGTATAATAAAGTACTTCCATAATTTTAACTTCGATATTAATTGAAATGCTCCGAAATAAGCTTTTACTCCTTTTATTATATTTTTAATCATATTTATTTTTTTGTCTAAAGTAAAAAACCTCTTTCCGATAAGAAAGAGGTTTTTTATATTTTTTATAAAAATCTATTTAACTACATGTTTAATAAAATCATCTAGTTCTTTTTCATTAATTTTATTAGCTTCATCTTTAGATCTACTTTTAGTTGGAGTTAAAGCACCTCTTTTAAAATCTAATATTTTTTTGTTTTCTGTTATTAAATACGCTGAAGGATAATCTAATTTATGAATAAACCCAGAAATTCTTATTGAAGATTTATTTTTTAATTTTTCTTTAGATGGAACTAAGAATATTCTTTTATCTAGTTTTTCTGCCATTCTTTTAACACCTTTTTCCATATCCCAAAAAAGCATTATAAATTTCACTTTACCATCATATTTTTCTACCATTTTATTCAATGCAGGTATTTCTCCCCAACAAGGTGCACACCAGGTAGCAGCCGTAAGTAAAACAATAGGTACATTAATGTCTTTTGTACTAATCGTTTCTCCGTTTATTGATGTAAAATCATAATTAGAAATATACTTATCTTTTATGCAATTATACACAACATCATCTAGCATTGCCGCATCTGTGCTTGATGTCGTTATACAATCATCTACTATATCTTTATAATATATTTTCTTTTGTGAGAAAGTTTGTGTTACAAACAACAAGGTTAATAAAAGTAATAATTTATTCATTTTCAGTAATTTAAAGGGATTAAATTAGACTTTGTACTCTTTTACCGCATCTACAAATGCCTTTGCATTTTCAAGCGGAATATTAGGTAAAATTCCGTGCCCTAAGTTAACAATATATTTATCTTTACCAAACTCATTTATCATTTGGTGTACCATTCTTTTAATTTCATCTGGTGGAGACAATAATCTAGAGGGGTCAAAATTACCTTGCAATGTAATATTCCCACCTGATAAATAACGTGCATTTCTAGCTGAACAGGTCCAATCTATTCCTAAAGCTGACGCATTTGATTTAGCCATTTTGTCTAAAGCAAACCAACATCCTTTTCCGAAAGCTATAACTGGCGCATCATCTTTTAATGCTTCTATTATTTGATTAATGTATTGCCATGAAAATTCATGATAGTCAGTTGGAGATAACATTCCTCCCCAAGAATCAAAAATCTGAACAGCATTTACACCTGCTTTTACTTTTGCTTTTAAATAAGCAATTGTGGTCTCTGTTATCTTACTAAGCAATTGGTGTGCCAAAACTGGTTTTGTAAAACAAAATTCTTTTGCCTTATCGAAATTTTTAGAACCTTGACCTTGCACTACATAACATAATATTGTCCATGGAGATCCTGCAAAACCTATTAAAGGAACCTCATCATTTAACTTTTCTTTGGTTGCTTTTATAGCTTCCATCACATAACCTAAAGATTCATTAACATCAGGTACTATTACAGTATCTAACCCTTTTTGATCTCTAATTGGGTTTGGTAAATAAGGGCCAAAATCTGGTTTCATTTGCACCTCGATATTCATAGCTTGTGGAATTACTAAAATATCAGAAAATAAAATAGCAGCATCCATACCATACCTTCTAATAGGTTGTACAGTAATTTCTGATGCTAGTTCTGGTGTTTGACAACGTGTAAAGAAATCATATTTCTTTTTGATTTCTTGAAATTCTGGTAAATATCTTCCTGCTTGACGCATCATCCATACTGGTGGGCGATCAACAGTTTCTCCTTTTAATGCTCTTAAAAATAAATCGTTTTTTATCATCTTATATTGTTACAAAGATTATTTCTTTGTTTGTTTTATTAATCTTTATTACTTGAAAAGGTTGCTCTATTGCCATTGTAACCATATCTGTTGGTTTTGGGCCAGCATGCTTTACGTTAATTATTAATTTACGCTCTTGAATGCTAATTTTTTCAACCCCAATATCAAACCCTCCTGTGTTCCTTACTTTATCTATTAATACAATTAATGTATTTTTAGAGAAATCAACAACAGGAATATTGTTCTTATCGATATTTAATGTTGATAGGAAATACTGCCATTCATTTACTGATGTAATAACTTTATTCTTCTCTTTAATATTTTCTGAACCATTCATTTTTCCTTTATATAAAGAAGTAAATGAATCTTCTTCTTGTAAATTTATTTGATTTTTATTAGGACAAGAGGTTAACATTATACTAAATAAAATAGTTATTACTAATTTCATATATCTATTACATTTTAGCAACAGCCTCCATTGCTTTATCAATAGCTTTTGTTATTTTCTTAAGGTCTTTTTCTGTTAAAGCTGATGATAAGAACCATGCTTCAAATTGTGACGGTGGTAAGAATACACCGTTATTCATCATTTCCCAAAAAAATGTTGCAAACTTTTTAGTATCTGAAGTCTGAGCTTCTTTAAAATTAGTTACTGTTACATTTGTGAAAAATGGATTAATCATAGACCCAAATCTATTCACGGTAATTTCTACGCCATGTTTTTTAGCTGACTCTAATAAGAATACTTCAATAATTTGAGCTACCTCATTAAATTTCTCATACGGGTTTTGCTTTTTCAATTCTCTTAAAGTCGCAATTCCTCCTGCCATAGCAATCGGATTCCCAGATAAAGTTCCTGCTTGATACATTCCGCCTAAAGGTGCTACTTCTTCCATTATTTCATTACGCGCTCCGTAAGCCCCCACCGGAAAACCACCTCCTATTACTTTCCCTAAGCAAGTAATATCAGCTTCTACCCCTAATAGTTCTTGTGCTCCACCAAATTTAGAACGGAAACCTGTCATTACTTCATCAACAATTAACAACGCTCCCTTAGACTCTAAATACGCTTTTAGTTCTGGTAAAAAGTTATCTTGAGGAATTACAACTCCCATATTACCAGCAACTGGTTCTAAAATAACTCCAGCAATATCATCATGGGCTGAAAAATGTGCTTTTACACTATCTAAATCGTTATAATTTGCAATTAAAGTGTTTTTAACGGCTCCTTCAGGAACCCCTTTAGAACCAGGTAAACTTAATGTTGCTAAACCAGAACCTGCTGCTACTAATAAAGCATCTTGATGCCCATGATAACAACCTGCAAATTTTATAATTTTATCTTTTCCTGTAAAAGCTCTTGCTAAACGAACTCCGCTTAATACAGCTTCTGTACCAGAGTTTACAAAACGAACCTTATCCATTCCAGGAAAAGCATCACAAACAATTTTTGCGAGCTTAATTTCATTTTCAGTCGATGCTCCGAATGAATATCCGTTTTTTAACGCCTTTGTTATTGCTTTTTGTACTTTTTTATGACGGTGACCTAAAATCATTGGTCCATAAGACAATACTAAATCTACGTAGGTATTATTATCTACATCAGTAATTTTAGTTCCTTTTGCTTTTTTTATAAATAAAGGGTTACCTCCTACTGAAGTAAATGCTCTTACAGGAGAATTTACTGCTCCTACTAAGTTTACTAATCCTTTAGTATATAATTTTTGTGATTTTTTAAATTCCATAACTTAATTTCAGTTATCTTTTTTATTAACTAATTACTTTTAGTGACCTAAGTGTTTTGATTTAACTCTAACAAATCCCAAAGGTTACCATATAAATCTTTAAATACCGCAACGGTACCATAGTCTGCTTCTTTAGGAGCTCTAACAAATTCAATTTCATTAGAAACCATTTGGTTATAATCTCTCCAAAAATCATCCGTACTTAAAAACAAAAAAACTCTACCTCCTGTTTGATTTCCTATAAATTTTTTCTGCTCTTCTTTAGATGCTTTTGCTAATAATATTGTTGTTCCTTTTGAATTTGGAGGGGCAACAACAACCCATCGCTTATTTTCAGCTGATTGGTACGTATCTTCTATCAATTCAAAATTTAATTTTTTAGTATAAAATTGAATTGCTTCATCATAATCATCAACTACCAAAGCAATATGCACTATTGATTGCCTCATTTTTTTACCTATTTAAAACTCTTGCTGCTTCTTTTGCAAAATAGGTAATAATAATATCTGCTCCTGCTCTTTTCATAGATAGTAAACTTTCCATCATTATTTTTTCACCATCAATCCAACCTTTTTCTGACCCTGCTTTAACCATTGAATATTCACCACTCACATTATAACATGCAATTGGTTTATCAAAATTATTTTTTAAATCTCTTATAATATCTAAATATGACAATGCAGGTTTTACAATTAAAACATCAGCTCCTTCCTGATCATCAAAAGTTGCTCTCCTTATTGCTTCATCTCTATTAGCTGCATCCATTTGATATGTTCTTCTATCTCCAAAACTTGGAGAAGAATCTACAGCTTCTCTAAAAGGTCCGTAAAATGCTGATGCATATTTAACTGAATATGCCATAATTGGTAAGTCAACAAAACCTGTATTATCTAAAGACTCCCTTAGCATTGCTACGATTCCGTCCATCATACCTGAAGGAGCTAACATATCTACTCCTGCTTTTGCATGAGAGACTGCTTGCTTTGCTAGATTTACAATTGTTGCATCGTTATCTACATCGTTATCGTGAATTACACCACAATGACCATGTGAAGTGTATTCACAAAAACAAACATCTGTAATTACATATAAACTCGGGTATTTTTTTTTAATGAATCGGATTGCTTGCTGCATAATTCCATTATCATTCCAAGTTTCTGTTCCAATAGCATCTTTTTTTAAAGGAACACCAAACAACATTACCGCTGGAATATTTAAAGAAACTAATTCTTCTAATTCCTCTGAAATTAAATCCAAGGAATATCTAAAAATCCCAGGCATTGAAGAAATTTCTGTTTTTATATTTTCCCCTTCTTCAATAAATAAAGGATATACAAAATCATCTACAGATAGTTTAGTTTCTCTTACTAATCTACGAATTCCTTCTGTTTTTCTAAGTCTTCTTGTTCTGAACATTACTTATTTTTTTGTCTAATCGAGCGCAGTCGAGATAATTTCATTGAAACCTCTCGACTGCGCTCGAAGTGACAATATTTTTATATACGTCATTACCAGGAGGAAAGTGACCTTACTCTTTTACAAAATGTAAATTCACTAATTCAATAATACTTTCTACTGTTGGTAAATTAGCTACTTGTACATCTTCAAAATGTTTTCTTGCTT
Source organism: Tenacibaculum sp. Bg11-29 (assembly GCF_002836595.1). Lineage (NCBI taxonomy): Bacteria > Pseudomonadati > Bacteroidota > Flavobacteriia > Flavobacteriales > Flavobacteriaceae > Tenacibaculum > Tenacibaculum sp. Bg11-29. The sequence goes on along the minus strand of NZ_PJBB01000003.1, from coordinate 2,741,644 downwards.
CTTTTGCAGTACTCTCGCCTATACAAAATGCTACTTTATCAGCTTTATTTTCTTGCATATAACTTTCTACAGTTGATGGACTGTAAAACAATACTCCATTTACAGTATCAGCTACTTTAGAAGGGCTATACAATGTTTTATACGCTTCTACTTCATTTACTGTAATATCATTTACTTTTAAAGCATTTGGCAAAGTATCTAAACGTAAATCACTACAGAAGTAAGTTACTTCTTTTCCTTTGATCTCTTTAGAGAGATACTTTGATAATTTCTCTGCGTTTCTTTCAGATTTTACTACCGCACCTATTTTTTGCTCTATTAACTTTTTGGTTCTACGACCAACGCAATAAATATTCTTAAATTTTAATTCATCAGAAGTAAAAGAATTAGCAATTGCTTCTACGCCATTTTTACTTGTAATAATTACGTTTTCAATTTCGTTTTTAATTACTTTAGGAGCAATTCTATTAAAACGAATTTTGATAAAATCACTATCGGCTACACCTACCGATTTTGGTAATAATTTCTTTTGAAGCTCAGATAATTTTTTAGTAGAATAAATAGAAAACTCTTTTTGTTCTTCTACATCATCTAACATTAATTCTTTACCTCCCCTATTTATTACATAATCAGCACAATCTTTAGCCAAAAGACGGTGACGACCTACTTTTTCGTTTTTTGTTACTGTTATTTTCTTTTTACCATCTTTACTTAATAATAAACCTTTAAAGTTTATTTCTTCTGTTTTAGGATCAATGTATGCTAAAGCTCCTATTGGTGCTGTACATCCGCCTTCTAATAAATTTAAAAACTCACGCTCAATACCTACACAAACTTGTGTTTCGTAATGATTTAATTGTTCACATGCATCTGTAGAAAATTCATCTTCCTTTAAAACTGTAATCATAATAGCACCTTGAGCTGGTGCAGGTATCATCCAAGAAAGGTTAATTGCACCTTCAGGACGCTTACCTAATCTTTCTAACCCTGCTGCTGCAAAAATAGCACCATCCCAATCGTTATTTTCTAATTTTTCTAATCTCGTATTTACGTTTCCTCGTACACCAACAACCTCATGTGTTGGATAACGATTTAACCATTGTGCTTTTCTACGCAAACTACCCGTCGCTATAACACCGTTTGGCTGTCCGAAAAATTCTTCGTTATCTTTTAATACTAAGATATCATTATAATTTGCTCGTTTTAAAACGGCTCCTTGAATGATTCCTTCTGGTAAAACTGTTGGAACATCTTTTAAAGAATGTACTGCAATATCAATATCGCCATTTAACATCGCGATATCTAAATTTTTAGTAAAAATCCCTGTAATTCCTAACTCATATAAAGGCTTATCTAAAATAAGGTCTCCTGTAGATTTAATTGGAACTATTTCACATTTATACTCTAACGCTTCTAATTCTTTACGAACTTTGTTTGCTTGCCACATAGCCAATTGGCTATCACGTGTACCTATTCTAATTGTCTTCTGCATGGATAGTTTCTAAATTTGCACCAAACACTTTTGCCATTACTTCTATACTATTACTTACAGAAGTTTCTTCAGCTTTTAAGTGTTTTACAAATTGGGTGGTTATTTTCTGGATGAATCTTGATGTGATTACTTCTGCTTGAGATTCATCAAAATCTTTTATTTTTTTCTTATGAAAAGCTATTTCGTCTTGTTGAATTGTTTTTAACGATTCTTTTAATGCTGTAATAGCTGGAGTAAATTTTCTATGATTTAACCACTCACTAAATTCAGTTTTATGAGTTTCTATAATTAATTCGGCTGTTGGTATTTCTTGTTGACGAATTGCTAATGTTTCATCTGTAATCTTCGATAATTCATCTACATTTATCAAAGTAACATTTGCTAAATTTGCTACTTCTTTTGAAACATTTGCAGGCATTGATAAATCTAAAATCAACAACTCATTGTTTGTTAAAATATGATCTCTTGTAATAGTAGCTTCAGAAGCTCCTGTAGAAACGATTAATACATCTGTATTTGCAATTTCTTTATTTAAGTTTTCAAACTTAGCTTTTTTAATAGAAGGGTGTTCTTTAACAAACTCTTTTGCTTTCTGCTCTGTTCTATTAATTAAACTTACCGATTTATTTTGAGTATACTCTGCTAAGTTTTTACAAGTATGCTTTCCCATTTTACCTAATCCAAAAACTAAAATATTTTTCGAATTATAACATGGTGAATTTTTAATAATATATTGAACTGCTGCGTAAGAAACTGATGTTGTTCCTGAGCTTAACTTAGTTTCATTCTTTACGCGTTTACTAGCTTGCATCACATGATTTAACAAGCGCTCAAAATATGCATTGGTAGTACCTACTTCTTTTGCTAATTTAAATGCTTGACGCAATTGACCAACAATTTCGTAATCTCCTAATATTTGGCTATCTAAACCTGTACCCATTCTAAACAAATGGTTTATAGCTTCATTATTCTTATAAACATTAGATACTTCTGCAAATTCTTCAACTGCTCCGTTTGAATACTTACATAACAAACTAATTAATTGAAAAGGATGCTCTGCAAAACCAGTAATTTCAGTTCTATTGCAAGTAGATAATACAAAGATACCATCCATCCCATTTTGTTTAGCTTCTTTTAAAAGTTCAACTTGGTTTTCTTTAGAAATACTAAACTTCCCTCTAATAGTTGCGTCAGCTTTTTTGTAACTAACACCTATGTTATATAAATTCTTATTATGTATATCTGCTGTCATTCAGTCTTATTCAATAAGGTGGTTCAAAAATATAAAGATTAAATAAATAAAAATGTCGCTGAAAGAACTTTTAATGTCGCTATCAGTTTTTTAGCATAAAAACATCTCTAAAACGCAGATAAAGTGTATTTTTGCAATGAAATCAACTATTAGAGACATCTCAATTTAGACTCGTTCTAAATAAATTATTTTTAAATACATTTTCAATCATGTCAAAAAACATCGCAGAAAGTTCATTTAGAGAAATAGTATTAGAAAAAGGTTTTTTTGTATTAAAATTCCAAAATAATTCAAACGAAACAGAACTATATAAAAGAGATATTGACAACTCTTATATACAGTTACATTACTGTATAAAAGGTAATTGTAAATTTCATTTTAACAATAACAGTTATACTTTTAATGTATTAGATAAACATTCTATCTTTCTATACAACCCCCAACAAAACTTACCAATAAATTTAGAAATTCTACCTAAAACATCTTTAGTTTCGATTATAATATCAATCGAAAAATTTCATGCTTTATTTTCAAAAGAAGCCAGCTATATTCCTTTTCTAAGCGAAGACAATAAAAACAAAAAATATTACGACAATACCGAAATTAAGTCTAACGCACTAATGGTTCTTCATCAAATTTTAACAGCAAAGAACCATAGCAGTATGAAAGACCTTTATATTAAAGGAAAAACATACGAACTTTTAAGTCTTCATTTCGATACTGGTGAAAATACAGAAAATGAATACTGTCCGTTTTTAGTTGATGATCGTGAAGTTTTAAAAATTAGGCAAGCTAAAGATATTATTATCTCTAAAATGAGCGAACCTCCAACCCTACAAGAATTAGCAAATGAAGTTGGTTTAAATTTAAAAAAATTAAAAGAAGTATTTAAACAAATATACGGTGACACTGTTTATAGTTTTCTTTTTGATTATAAGATGGAACATGCTCGTAAACTTTTAGAAAGCAATCAGTTTAATGTAAATGAAGTTGGCTTACAAGTTGGCTACAGTACTTCCAGTCATTTTATAGCTGCATTTAAAAAGAAATTTGGCACAACACCAAAGCAATACGTAATGAACTTACAAAAAGAGAGTTAAAATTTTGATTAAGGCTAGGATTTTTGATTTAAATACCCCACTAGGACATAAGGTTTCTGTTACCGAGTTTCCTTCAATTAATAGTAACGATATTGTTATTATTTTATCTGCTACAGGTGTATTACAAAAATATTATGCTAAGTTTTCACAATTTTTACAATCAAAAAACCACACTGTTTTTACCTTTGACTATAGTGGTATTGGTCGATCAAAAAAGAAACCACTTACTCAATTCAACATCACTCTTTCTAATTGGGCTACCAATGATATCGAAACTGTTCTTTCGTATATAAAAAAACAATATCCTTTAAAAAAAATTAATTGTATAGCACATAGTCTAGGTGGTCAATTATTAGGCTTAACTCCCTCAAGTAAAACTTTAAACAACATAATATTAGTAGCTTCACAAACGAATCATTATTCTTTTTGGAATGGCCTTAATAAAATAAGAATATTTTTTAATTGGTTTATTATCTTTCCCTTTTTTACAACTTTTTTTAAATATTTCCCAAGTAAACATTTTATTAAAATGGAAAATTTACCAAAAGATGTAGCTCGTGAATTTAGTAAATGGTCTCAACAAAAAGAATATTATTTCAATTTAAAAACAAATAACGAACTATATCACCACCAAATTTATTCAAATTTAGTTGGCTATAGTTGTACTAATGATAAATTTGCACCTGAAAAAGCAGTAGACTGGATGGTTTATAAATTTAACAATGCAAATATTACACGCAAACATCTAATTCCAAGTAATTATAATGTAAAAAAAATAGGGCATTTTGGATTTTTTAGAACACATTTTAAAGATTCAATTTGGCAAGAATTCTTAACTGATTTACAAAAATAAATGAAACAACTTACACATTACGATATCGAAAACAAGCAACAAAAATTCCCTATAACGATTGTTTGTGACGCCATTAGGACTCCTGAAAATATTGGAATGTGTTTCCGTATTTCTGAGAGTTTTGGTGTTGAAAAGATATTTTTACACGAAAATTCTCCATCTATCGAGAATAGAAATGTAAAACGTACCGCTCGAAATACGGATACTCAAATTGAACATGAAATATATACTGATTTTGATTTACTAATCAATAAATTAAAAGAAGAAGGGAATACTATTATAGGTATTGAAATTGCTGATGAGAGTATAAGAATTCAAGATTTTGATTTTACGACAAAAGAAAAAATAGTTTTACTTTTGGGAAGTGAAAGAAACGGGATTGAGAACATAAACCTTGCAGACGCTACAATTGCTATACCTATGTATGGACGTAATTCATCAATGAATGTAATACATAGTTTAAGTATTGCCCTATATGAAACAACAAATCAATTAAATAAAAAATAGCATTATAAAGATTGTAAAATAATTTTAAAATCAAATTACTTTACTTTATTCGTAATAGATAAATAAAATAATGAAAGGAGCTTTATTAGTAAACTTAGGATCACCAGAAAGTACATCTCCAAAGGATGTAAAAAAATATTTAGGCGAATTTTTAATGGACGAACGTGTAATTGATGTTCCATATTGGTTTCGAGCTTTTTTAGTAAAAGGAATCATATTAAATACACGCCCTAAAAAATCTGCAGCAGCTTATAAAAAGATTTGGTGGAAAGAAGGCTCTCCTTTAATTGTTTTATCTGAACGCCTACAAAATAAGGTTCAACAAAAAACAGAACTTCCTGTTGCACTAGCAATGCGTTATGGTACAATGACCATCAAAAAAGGATTACAAGAATTACATAATAAAGGAGTTACTGAAGTTATGTTAATCCCTTTATATCCTCAATTTGCTATGGCAACTACTGAAACAATTGTGGTTTTAGCTGAAGAAATACGTGCTGCCTATTTTCCTGAAATGAAGATTACAGATGTTCCTGCTTTTTACAAGAAACCTGAATACATTAAAGCCCTATCAAATAGCATTAAAGATTATTTAACTGATAAAGATTATGATCATATCTTATTCTCATACCACGGAGTTCCAGAGCGACACATTGGTAAATCTGACATTACAAAGAGTCATTGTAAAATTGATGGTAGTTGTTGCAATACTCCTTCAAAAGCACATGAGTTTTGTTACCGTCACCAATGTCTTCAAACCACAAAAAATGTAATTTCTGAATTAGGTTTGAATGAAACTACGGTATCAACATCTTTTCAGTCTCGCTTAGGAGTTGATCCTTGGCTACAACCATATACTGACAGAACCATTGTAAATAAAGCTGAGAAAGATGGAGTTAAAAAATTAGCTATCGTTACCCCAGCTTTTGTTTCTGACTGTTTAGAAACTTTAGAAGAAATAGCTATGGAAGGAAAACATGAGTTTTTAGAAGCTGGTGGTGAAGAATTTTACACAGTACCTTGTATTAATGATAATGAAGAATGGGTAGATGTTTTAGCTGGATGGATTAACGAATTTTAAAATAAATCAATTATGGATTTTTTATACATAAAAGCATTACATATTATTTTTGTAGTTACTTGGTTTGCTGGTTTGTTTTACATAGGTAGGTTATTTATTTATCATGTAGAAGCTGAATCAAAAGAAGAACCTGCTAAATCAATTTTACAAACTCAATATAAATTAATGTCAAAACGCTTGTGGTATATTATTACTTGGCCTTCATTATTTTTAGCAAGCTTCTTTGCTTTTTGGTTACTTTGGAAAAACCCTATTTATTTAGAAATGCCTTGGATGCATGTTAAATTAGCATTTGTTTTAGCTTTATATTTTTACCATGGGTTTTGTCATAAAATATATAAAGAATTGCAGCGTGATGAAATTAAATATTCTCCTACAAAACTTAGAATATTTAACGAAGCTCCCACAGTAATTTTATTCGCTGTAGTATTTTTAGTAGTTTTAAAAAATGCAATTAATTGGATTTGGGGTGTTGTAGGTATTATCCTCTTTGGCGTTTTACTAATGATAGGTATTCGCTTTTACAAAAAAGTAAGAGCAAAAAAATCTTGGGATAAGTTTGAAAAAGAATTAATTGAAGAGGATGAGGAATTATAAAGTTAAAAAAGCGAAGTTTTAAAACTTCGCTTTTAATGGCTGATAAAAAACAAATATACTCACATATTTCTACCTAAGATAACTTCATCGGCATACTCTAATTCATCACCAACAGAAACTCCACAAGCAATAAATAGTTGAAGTTGTTATATTACATTTTTCAACCTACTTATAAACTTAACAATATCTTCTTATTTAGCAAAAAAACAATACAATAAGAAATTCTCTTCCTTACTTGTAAAGCCACTAAAATCCAATCTTTTTAGTTTTCAAAAAGTGTACTAAAAACATCTTCTAAACTTTTTCTTCTATAATAGCTAAAAGCTTATCAGACCAAAGCATTTTAAAATGACCGGTTTTCTCTAACTCAATAAACATTGCATTTTTCATTTGACTACAAACCTGCTTTGAGTTTTCTATCTTAACAACCCTATCTTTTTTATCATGAATAAAAAAAGCATTGTCAAATGAAATATTTTTCACAAAAAGACTCGCCTCCATATCTAGAGGTTCATAATTGGTCGTCTTTCTTATTAACTTAATAAAAGCATTTTTTGTTTTATCTGTCAACCCGAAATACCGTATTGTTTCTTGAATATAATCTACAAATTTATCTGGAGTTGTGCATTGTATCAATGTATCTCCTTTATATTTCAAAGAACTCATTGCCATTAAAGCCAACACACTTCCTATTGAATGTGTTACAACAAGATTATAGGTTTCTCTCTTTAAAAGAACTTCTATTAATTCAGGGATATCAAAAAAATTTGTTTTTCTTTTGGTACTATTTCCATGACTTGGAGCATCAAAACTAATAACTCTATATCCTTTTTTAACTAAAACCGGAATTATCGCGCCAAAATTAGAAGCTCTTCCTTCCCATCCATGAACAAGTAATGCTGTTTTTTCTCCTTTACCCCATTCGTACATAGCAATATCAAACTTCTTGAACACTATACTACTCCTTTTAGATTGCTCAATAATAGATTTTTCAAAAGACCTAAATTTCTTAACTCTTGGATTTGAGATAAAATGAAATGCTATTTTTGCTGTTACTTTAGGCGAAACACGTTCTATTAGTCTAAAAAACTTCTTTGTATTCATATTTCTATATTGATTAAATAATTAATGAAACAAAGAAAAAAAAATACGCTTAGAAATTCATTGACCTCGGTTAAGAAAAGTTAATTTTAGTAATTCTTTTTCGAATACGGCTTAAACTCTCTGGCTGAACACCAATATACTGAGCGATGTGATATTGCGGAATTCTATTCAGTAATTTAGGTCTATTTTTCAACAAATCAGTATACCATTGCTCAGGTGTATTTGTTAATAAAGCCTGGGTGTGTTTATCTTTTTCAATAAGTATTTTTTCATAAAAAAACTCTCTAAGTTTTCCCCAATTACAAATTTGAGTAGATAAAGTATTAATCGTTTCTTTTGAAAAAAGAATTAACTCACAATTTTCTAAAGCTTGAATCGTAAATTTAGATGGACTAGAAGATAAAAAACTTTCTAAATCTCCCACCCATTGCCCTTCTTCAAAAAATTGAATAATACGTTCTGTTCCGTTCTCAATGGTATAGAAACTTCGTAGTACTCCTTTTTGAACATACGCTTCAAAATTACAAACACTTCCTTTTAAATTTAATATTTCAGAAATTTTAAGTGTTTTTTTTTTAAAAGTATCTTTTAATACAGATAATTCCTTTTCTGTAATAGAAATTATCTTTGATATTTGATTAAATAGCTCTGAACTCATATACCTCAAATTTACACTATTATATTAACTTTTTATACTTTGCTCAAAAGGGATTCAATAAAACAGAATAAACAACTTTTAATCAACTAATTAAGCAATACATAAAATTAAAAGTGAAGTATAAGTGAAACTACAAACTTCTTTTCACCTAGTTTAAGACCATAATAAGTTTCTAGCACATAAAAATCGTAAAACAAATTTACTTTTATTTTATGTTTAAAAAACTATAGCTATTGTTTGTTAACACAAGTATTTATTTCTCGACATTATATTTAGCCTTAAATTTTTCAGCGCTTTTAATTAAATATATGCTATAAATAAGACTTCCAATAATCATTAATTTGACCATAATTCCTCTAGTAAAAAAGGTTGGGTCAAATATGAGGTTAAAAGTATAAACAGTCAATAATAAAATTAAAGGTATTATTGTATAGCGTATAGGGTTTTCCATAATCTTATACCCACAAAAAGCTATTATTGATGTGATTGTTAAATTGATAATTATGGTAATATAATCACTACCAATTGAAAAAAAACCAATAATCATAAAAAGAAGATTAATTCCTGCAATTCCATATAGGATTTGTTGACTCCTTTCTATTGAGTCACCAGAATCAAATAAGACCCCTTTTTTATTTATAAATTTCCCAATATGAATGGCTCTTTCTTTTTCTGTTCCCTTGAAAGGAAACTCACAATTTTTACAAAATTCAATATTTTCAGTCTGTTCAGATTTACAAGCTGGGCAATTTACTTTTTCCATTTTTCTTTATTTGTGTTAACGTTTAGGCTCGTATGGTTAGTACGGGAATTAAAAGTAGTGAACTTTCGATCTAGCACTTAGCCAAAACTTTTTATTTTATTTTATTTTTTTCTTTATAAAGCCAAATCAAAAGATTTGGCGGGCTTTATTAAAAAGTACTAAACTTAATTTTAAGCACAAAACCCCTTATTAATTATAGATTTTGTTAGCTATAGTTTTATATTTAGTGTTTTTGAAGTCAAATTCTTAGGGCTTGATTTGAGGTATATAAATAAATTTTCAATGATTCCACTTGTTTTATATATCAATATTTGTGGCTCCTCTTTGAAATCTTTTATAGTCAAATTATCTATTAATGATTTTGTTAATTTTTCAGTAATATTATCTCCAATAGCATAGTCATAAACACTTTTAGGTATATTTATATTAAAATTTCCACCAATGTATTCTTCACCTGTTTTACTTGTTCCAGAGATTTTTATGTTTTCATCTAATTTCGGTAAATAAACGTAAGCCTTGTCTTGCTGTATTTTTAAAAGCTTTAATCCTTTAAAATCACCTAAATTAAAAGATTTGTTTTTATCATTTTCTCTAAACTCTTTATAAGAGATTTTTTGGTATTCGACCAATGTTAAACTTATCGTTCCATTTATGGTATCATATTTTTTTTGGAGAGGAAATTCGATATTTATACCAGCACTATGAAACGATAACTCGGTGTCTTGATTTATTTTTACTTTTCTTTCTTCTGTTTCTATAACAGGTATTCTGTTTCTATCTAATAATTCAATATTTGAAATTGACACAATTATATTTGATAGAAGGTTATCAGTATTGGAAGTCTCTTCTATGGCACTATTTAAATTTAAAGTAGAGTGAAAATCAAGATTCCATTTTTTTCTATAATCTTGTTCAACATGTAAAGTATGATTGTCAATTAATGTATTAATAGTCTTTTTAATAGTCTCTTTATCTAATTTTTCTACATCCCAGGGCTTATTAAACTTTTTACCTATTTTGCTTTCTATATGAGGAGATTTTTTTTGTGTTTTATTTTCTTGAATATCTTTTATTACATATGGTAAGAATTGTTTGTATTGATTTAATTCCTCAGAGCTTTTTTGTCCAATTATTAAATTAGGTAAAGCAATTAAAGTTATTATTAGGAATAGTTTTTTTTTCATTTTTTTTTTGAATTATAGCTAACGTTGCTATATATGGTTTGTTGCGTGTTTAAAGCAACTAATTCAGTAAATAATTACCGCCCAAGAAAGTCCGTGAGGACTTTCGCAAGTAGGCAAGAAGCCAGCAATAAATTATATATGGTATTGGGTGGCGTTATTGCTTTTTCATTGCCATTATCATTTCAGAACCTTGCTCTTTTATTGAAACAATTAATTTGTTTTTTGTAACAGAAATTAATTTTTGTTCAGCTATTCCGTCTAAATCATTTGTTTTTATTATTCTCCTTTTTTTGTCAAATTCCCATTTCCCAACATATTTCTGACCGTTTTCCATTCCTTCTTGTTTTCCACCTTTATGAAACATTACCCAATTCATTTTTTGCATTTCTGAAGGTAAATCCATTTTTTTTCCACCCATTTCCATATATTCAATATGCCATTTTCCAGATGAAATTAAAGCTTCCTCATTTTTTTCTTGAGAGTTAATTGTTTGAAATGAAGAAATGATTAAGAATGTTATAAGTACAAGTTTTTTCATATTATTTATTTTTCGATTTTTCTTTTATGTTCGGTTTTTAATGACACCCAACGTTTCGGGCTATGGTTAGTACGGGATTAAAAAACAATTAATTTCCGATTAAGCACTTAGCTAAAACTTTTTATTTTGTTTTATCTTTTTCTTTATAAAGCCAAATCAAAAAAATTTGGCGGACTTGGTTTAAGCGACTAAACTTTGGGTTAAGCACCAAAACCCGTATTAATTATAGCCATTGTTAGCAGTAGTCTTTTCATTCTACATTCACTTTCACAAGTCCCGAATATGTTCCAATCCATAAATCTCCATTTTTGTCAAGTTGTAAATCGGAAAGATAAACACTTGGGATTTTTGAATTTTCAATAGTATATAAAAACCAATCTTTACCATCATATTTGGCAAGTCCAACCTTCCAAACACCTACCCAAATTATGTTTCGTTTTTCGTCAACCACGAAGTCAGAAATTGAATTTGAAGGTATTTTTGAATTATTTATGTTTAAAATACTCCATTCATTTTCAGTAGTTAATTTTGCCAAACCAGAATATTTATCTCCTTCGCTATGAAGTGAAAACCATAAGTTTCCTTTTTTGTCTTCAAATCCATTCAATATTGAATTATTGTCAAGTGGAGTTCCTGAATTATTGAATTGAGTGGTTTCTCCATTTTCAATCATTGCATTTCCATCATACGTACCAACCCATATTCTTTCTTTACTATCTACAAACACTCCGCTAATTCGATTACTCGGTAGGTTACTTTTTTCTTTGTTTAGAACAGTCCAAGTTTTGTTTTTATATTTTGCTAAACCTTTTCCAGATGCAGCCCAAACGTTGTTCTTATTATCAGCATGGAATCCTCTAATCCAACCTAAGGGAGAATTTATCGAGTCAAAGACCGTCCAGTTTTGATTATCAAATAGATATGTGTTATAGCCTGCGCTAAACCACTTGTTATTTAAACTGTCAACCATTGCGTGTCTAATAGTAGATGTTAAATTTTTATTATATTTTGTGGCTTTCAATGCAGAATTTTTTGAATTGTAAAGTTCCATTTTGTTATCCTGTATTTTAATAAGTCCGTTATCGGTACCTAACCATAAAATTCCTTCTTTATCGATAGTTACTGCTCTGGAATAATTGTGTCTGATTTTTGAGTTTTTACTATTGTAAATATTGAAATTACTGTCTGTTAAGTCATTTTTATAACCTTTAAAGGAATTGGTTATTTCTAATTCTGTTTTCTCGGATTTGATTTTTTTCATAAAAGAGTTATCAAAAAAATCTTGATACTTTGTAGTTACTTTTCCTTTTCTGAATTCAAAATTTAAGAATACAGTTGCATTTGTTGCATTGTTATTCTTGTCAATTGACGGAAGCCAAATAGGCATTGAATTAATTGTTTCTCTAATCTTTAGGTTTTCCGTGCTTATATTTACATCTCTTTGTATGCTTTTTACACATTGATTTCCTATACTGTCTACAAGTATTTGAACATAAATATTACCTTTTAGTTTCTTTGAAAAATCAGTCAACTCTTTTTTGAAGTAACTATCAATATCATTTGCAAATTTGGCTTTCGGACTTCCACAATCAAGGCAAAATTTTCCAATATGACAATCATCATATTTTTCAATAAAGATATTTTGAGAGTATAAATTTGTTGTAATTAGTAGAATTGTAATTACAAGTAAGTTTTTCATTCGGTTTTCGTTTTTTTTTTAGATTACTGCCAACAATGGGATATATGTACTAGTACATATATTTTCATTATACTTTTTTACAAATTTAATTGATTTTTTATCAATTAAAAATTTACTAACCACAATTATCTCTAAGAACTTTTTCAGTTCTAGGATATAAAAACCTATAGTATAAATTAATTTGTTGCAACAAAAACGAATTATTGTTGCAGCACGCTTACAACACTGCAACACCAATAAACACAGTACTTTTAAAAAATATTATAGAAAATTAAACACCCTGTTGCAACAAGCAACAACAAAACTGCAACAAAACTGCAACAGAATTTAAAGTTGTTGCAACAAAAATCCCACTCAAAAACTGAGTGGGTTTTTTATCATAAAAAAATAAATAGTGTAGTAGAATTTATAAATCTATAACGATTTCTTTTTCTTCCTCTTCTTCACCAAAATACTCTTTGTACTTCTTAGGGTTTACTTTTCTTAAACCTTCTTCCCATACAACATACTCACCTACTCCATAACGTCCTTGGTTATGCATCACAAAACTATCAACCGTAATTAATGCATCAGTTAAATGCGTCCATCCTTGATCTCCTTTAAAATTCCCAGACTTGGTTACCTCAAAAATTAAAATGAATGAAATATTAGGAAATTTCTTTATAAATCGATCTTCAAACTCATGAGGTTTCATTCCTGTTCTATGAATGTAGGTATTTATCATATCAATAAAAACAAAATCATAATCTCCACTAGCACATAATTTTTCAAGGTCTTTTATTTCTCTTGCTTCAGAAAGAAAAGCATTCTCTTTTTCATGTAATCCTGATAACTTCCATAAATCTTGCGTACTTTTATTTATTCCCTGGTCTGCAAAATTATAAAGTATACTTCCAAAATTAGTCAAGTAATTTGCCAGTTTTGTTGCTCCTGCTGTTTTACCATTTTTAGGTTTCCCCCAAATTGCTAATTTCATTGTTTTTGCAGGTTCTTGCATAAAATTAGCCCACTCCCCTGTAAAAGGCAACGTATCAAAAGTCATATTATTAATATCTGAAGTAGACAAAACATTTTTGTGTTGCTTTGTTGTTCCTCTTTTAGATTCATGCAACACTTGTTGCGGTTTTGTTGCAACGTTGTTGTTTTGTTGCAACAAAGGTGTTTTGTTTTCTGCAACAACTTCAGAAAGCACTGTATTTACAGGGGCTTGTACAGTTGCTTCTTTAAATTCTTCTTGTTGCAGTTTTGTTGCAATTTTGCTGCTACTTGTTGCAACAAGTAATTCTTGCTTTGGTGGTAACCTAAGAATCATTTCTTTAATTGGTGGTAAATCAAGAATTATTTCGGGTGCGTTCATTCCCACAACTTCTTTTTGTCTTGTAACTTTCTTTTTGACTGTTTTTAATAATCCATGTAAATACTTTGGAACGCCATTTTCATCGCGTTGCAAAATAAAGTCCGTTGCTTTTTGCGCTTGTGAACTTGCTCTAAAGAGTAATTTATTATCCTCTTTTAGGTGTTTTAAAGCACTTTTCCAATTCTTTATATATTCTGCATGATTAGAATTATTACGCCACATAATACCCGCTTCTGCACTTAAAAAAATAGCCCCAAATTCTGCCACTAATTCTTCTTTTGCATAAGCTGCATTTCCAAAACTTACACCAGGTACAAAACGATCTAATCTTTTTTTATGGCCTGTACTATGAATAAACTCATGAAACAACGTTCTATAGTAATCTTCCTTAGTATCAAAGTCATTCAGCTTAGGCATTTGCACAAAGTCATTCGTAGGGGTGTAATACGCATTATCTCCACCATGTCTTAACGGTGGATTTGGTTTTGGATACGCTTTTACAATTGCTTCAGCTGTTGTAATTTTCTCTTTAGCTGTTTTGGCAAATTCTTTTCGGTACTCATCTAATTTAAAATCTATTCCTTCAATATCTGACCCGTTAAACACACAGTAGTATCTTAATAAAGGAACTGTCGATTTATAAATAAAGGAATCTAAACTCCCTCCTTTTTGAAAGTGTTTAATTTTACTTTTATGTTTGTTGATGTACGAAACAAACCGCTTTACATCGTAAGTTCCTATTTTTAATTTAGGCGATTCTTGTTGAAATACAAACAGCTTTGTAAAATAAATTACTTCATGACCTTTTGATCCTTTCTTAATTTTTCCTTTAAGCTTTTCAATTTGTTTGAAGGTTAAAAAGTAAGGGTTCTCAAAACTTTGCATTCCAAAAATGGTTAAAAGCGCATGATTGATGCCTCTGTATGCTTTCTTAGATACAAAGTTTACCGGGTACATAAATTCGTTAATCGTTTCTTGCCATTTTTTTTGATAACCGTGTCCGGTTGCTTCTTCTATTAAAGCAATCATCTTATCTGTGATCATCTGATAAATGTCTACTGCATTAATTTTACCATTTAATCCCTGAGTAACATCTTTTACAGGTCGGTTGTACAGCGGAATTCCCATTCCTTGTAATTCCGCAACATCTATCGTTTTTATTTTTTTTGACAACTCAATAAAAAACGCATCGTCTGTAAATTCGTTTAAAATGCTTTGAATTTTACCGTGCATAAAACGAGCTTCTTTGGTTGTATTTTTTACAAGGGCTAATTGTTTTAAAAAAGTGGTTAAAAAAACTCTAGTTACTTCGGTATTATCTAATGCGTTGTATTGCTGAATAAGTGATTCTAACATAAATATTAAGCTATTAATTCAAATTGCTTTCCCAGTGATTCAAACTGCAATTTAATCAAGAGGTTTTCTTCTATATTTCCTTTGAACAATGCTAAGTTTGACAAGATATTTTTTACAGGCAAAGCTGTGGGTACTTCTTTAATTTCTAACGTCTGTTTTGCAGGTATTTGAATGTTTGAGAAGTTTACGTTTGCTGTACCTAAATAGGCATTGTTTGTTTTGTTATAAAACTTAATTTGCTTTAAACTTAAAAGTTTATAGGTGTTAATACCAATATGGGTATTGGTTGGGTTATGAATAACAAAAGATAAATTAAATCGAATTTGTGTGAAACTTGCTTTTAAATTACTTATCCCACTAATTTTTATAGACAATTCATTTAATGATTCCTTTACTTTTTGGTACTTTACAGCTGCGTAAATTCCTGCTCCTGCTATTAATCCTATGATTAGTTTTTTTTTCATTTTTTTAAAGTATTTAATTCTTTTTTCTCCAAAGCTTTATTAACAGCATTCCTAATAATGAGAAAAACAAAAATCCTACGTGATTTATAATAGGCTCATTATCTATTGTTATATGTGTCTATTAATAACGGCATCATTATTAATCGTCGATATTAAATAAGTACCTCTTACCTGTATTTTACCGTTTGTAAATCTATAACTCACCCCTTCTCTTACTGTTTGGTTCCTATCGTTTACACTATTATACCCCTGCAAAACCAGCTCATGACTGTTGCTTACTGTAAAGTTGTAAAACAAATCTTTTAAATCGGTATCTAACCCAGAAATATGCATATCAGAAAACACAGGTTGTTGTTTAGCTACATCTAACCACATGAAATAAGGCAAGCCTTTTATTATAAAATTACCTGATCGAGCTCCATTTCTTTGCGTATTAATATTTAAGATAGTTATTTCAAAATGCAGCACCTTACCTATCCTGTAATACATGCCATAAGCATCATAAGTAAATGTATCTGGAGTTTCATTAGCGACCGCTACTAAATTAACAAGGGACGGTTGAAAAGTACCTGTCTCTATAAAATCATTCGGCATTAACCCTGCGTAATCAACATTAGCTAAAGGGATTATTGCACTCTCTCCTGTACTAGAATTTACCAAACCATTTTCAGAAGCTTGAGTATACGCTAAATCAGTAGAGGAAGAAGCTCCTGATATCGTTAAATAAAAATTAAAATCGTAGGTCTCATTTAAAAGCAAATCGGTACCCAATACAAAATTTGAATAATCCAAGTTATAAACACGATACCTTGCTGTACTTAAATCTAATCTTAAATCGGTTAATGAGTTATCAATTGCATCAGCGTTTTCAGAATTTATAGAAAGCCTATTGGTTCCTTGCATTCTTTTGGCAAAATTATAGGCTCCCTTAGAGGTATCATGTACAAATAGTATACTTCCCTTTAATTCACATAGGTAAAAAATATTACTTGCTTTTGGATTGCCTAACGCTCTGTATATATCTGATATATCTGACATAGGAGGTACTGTTTTTATCGTACCAAATTTTAAAGAACTCCCTGATAAATCAATTGTTTTATCAATAGTTGATTCGCCGCCACTAAAAAAACCTCGTACAGCGAATTCCGTAATTAACGCTTCTGGTGTTTTTGCCCCGAAAGAATCTTCTAATTCATCTAAATCAATGTAAAAATTATTAAAGGCTGCTTCTTCTGGATCTGGTTGAATTTGCACACCGTTTAAATGTTTTGTTACATTTCGCCTGATCGATGAATAACTCGTTTGGGTGTTTCCTTTTTCGGTAATGCTTACCAGGGTACTATTATTTACTTTCTCTATTTTTATAACTCTACTCATTATGATGCATGTTTATTTTTACAGCTACAAGGTTTTTGGTGTGGGTCTGGTCTTGATACTTGCTGAAATGAAGTTGGTCTTTGCTCGTTTTCATTTCTCAATACTTCAGGCTGATATCCTCTTTTAAATGTAAATCCACAAAAAGAATAGGTAACTGCCATGATTGACGCATTTGGAGTTTTATTGCTTGTTGCGATTGCTTTTAATACTATTGGAATATGGGAGCTCGCTACTATTTTTTTATGCAATTCACAGCCTTGAACTTTCCAAATATGGTTATCCAAAAACAATTCAATGTTTTCTATTTTATAAGGAATATTAAGACAACTTAAGGGACTTATAAAACATGTAATCGCTTGTTGGTTATTTTGAACTAACACAATTCTAAATCGTACAGAATCAATGAATTTTACGAACTTATTATATTTTGTAACCCCGATAATTGCAATAATTACAGCGGTAACTAATCCTGTAGGAAAAGAGCTATCTTCTGCTGCTTTTTTGTTTGGTAGTTTTGTTGTTTCCATGATTTAATTTAATGGGATGCCTATTGAAATTTTATAAAAAGCGGTGTTGCTTAGTCCTGGTATATTTAAAAGTCCTGCGCCTGCGCCTATTCTAAATTTGTTTTTAATGGTGTAATCAATCGTTGCTTCAGCTCCTATAAGCGAACTATTAAAGCTCAATAATGGACTTACATTCAAAAACAAGGTGTTTTTTGTGTTTTCTGTAAATACTTCTCTTTCTGTAATTTTGGTGATTATGGAATCGTTTGTAATAACTTTTAAATCGTGTTTTAAAACTTTTCCTTCTGCAAAAATTGTCGAATACACCGTTGCATTTGATAGATTAAACGTGTCTTTACTTTTTACAACTTCTTTTAAAACTTCGTTTTTCTTACGTGGTTGCTTAACATATTCAACGATTGTTTTTCTGATAGTATCATAGACCACTAATTCTTTTATATTAAAAATAGTATCGTGTGAAATACTATCTTTTCGTTGTTTTACTTCCTTGGTAATCGTTGTTTTTTCTGTGGTTATTGATACTGGTTTGTAACATGTTTTCAAATTAAAAAGGAGTAGGAAAACAATCAGTATTAATAAAATATATTTTGTAAAATTTTTCATCGTTTTGTAGGTATCATGGTTTTAATAAATTCAACGTCTGAGCATATTTTTAAAAGTACCTGCACTAAATTCATGGAGGTTAATCCAATCAAAAAACCTACTCCATAAGATGAGTTTTCTGATAAATGAAAAGAATCCACCAACATTGGGGTTATGTAAGTCGTTGTCATTGCACCTCCAAAAGCACGAAAGAGATAATTAAAAAATCCTTTCTTATCTTCTGCTCTTGCGCCTATAATTCCTGAAATACCGCCTGTTATTAATAAACTTATTTTTATTCCTAAAAAATCAAACATTTCTTGCATTGTCTTGTTGTGTTATTTTATAAATTCCAAAGCCAATACCTACGAGAAGGAAAACGGTTAGCAGGTTGCCTTTTTTTTTACAAATACCTTTCTCCAACCCCCAGGAATATGTTTTAAAAGCTTCGTTTCAATTTCTTGAACAGTAATTTTATGATCTTTATTGATATCAAAAATTGGATTTGCTTTTGCTACTCTTTCAGCAGGTAAATGTCTTGTCTGAAGAACATAATTTGAAGGTTTTCCGATCGCAACTGGAAATAAAGTTGCCAAGTACAAATCAATGTAGTTCTTAATCTTTCTTTTGTAGGGTTTATAATACAAGTAAACATAGTCCAGTTGCTGTTCTGCTGTCATGTTTTCTAAATCCTCTACCGTTGTTCCAATTCTTTGAGCTGCTGATTTACCGAATTGAATTAAACCAACATACCCAAAAGGGTTTTTAATGGATGGGCTAAATGTTCCTGCACTTTCAAAATTGATAATAGCCATTAACCAATTAGGATTTACATTTAATTGATCCGCTACTAATTTTAACTTCGATATAAACGAAGCTGAAACTTTATCTTGGTAAATTAATTTCTCCATTATAAAACTACTTTTTTAACGTTCTTTTCTTTTTTTTCTTCATCATTCTTTGATAACAAACCAACCAGTAACAATGTCCCTGCGATACCTCCAAAAATCTTCCATCCGAGATAACTTTTGGGTGGTGGTACGTCTAAAACAACTTCGTCTAGCATATCAAAACTGGCATCCAGTTTTAATACTTCGGGTACTGCTGAAGCTGCAATTGTCTTAATTCCTTTACCTAAATGCGAAAAGTTTAGCGTTGCTTCACTTCCTACTAATAAAGAATAATTACCATCTATATCGGTCGTAGTTCCCGCTAAAGGATCTCCTTCAACGGATACATGAACACCAGGTATTCCCATACCTGTTTCATCTATTATTTTTCCTTGCTTTCTAAACATTTTTATTTTTTTTCGTTTGTAATTTGATGCTGTACAACGACACCAGTCCTATAAAATGGACGAGGCCAAAAATATCCATCAACGATGTAGTAATTTTCTTTGGTGTTGTAATTTTCTTTACTTTTATCTTTGTATGTGTATACTCCGTGCGCGATTATCTTTCCTACTTCCTCCCTAAACTTTAGTTTATCATAAAAAATACCTGTGCCTTTCCATTTTCCATTTTCTTTTGCGGCTTGGTTTACGGTAATACCGTTTTTGTCTGCGCAATAAAGTATGCTTCCTATGGGGTATAGTGTGGTGACATTTTCATTTTTTGAACTCGAACTAATAATACCCCAAAATCGTTTTAATTCTTCGGTGTCTAATCCTTTGCGGACATCTGTAAATAAATTACGATCAAACAGTATATAATAGGCGTGTGATACCGCTTTGATATTCGATACTTTGGTAGCAATATCATTTAACGCTGCTTCATCTGTTGAAATATTTATCGATGAAATCAGCATACTTAATAAGCTTGATGCTGGAAAACCAATTCTAGTAAATGATTCGTAAATAATAGCTGCTGCCGTTAAATTCGGATTCCCTGCATTATTTCTTGCAAAGTTGCTTGCTCGTAGCTTTTTATATTGGCTGTTTGCCAAGCGTAATCCCGCAATAACTCCTAAACCAAGTAAAATCACTTTAACCGCATTCACTCCTTGTCCAATTGCTTTTTGTCCTTCTTTTGAATTTACGACTGTAGTTGCTGCTGTGATCGCTAAAGGGTTTCCCATTCCTTGATTTTTCATTGCTTTTGGTTTAAATAAAGCTTTTTAACATGTTACCGTTTTTAACAAACTTGTTACTTGCGCCTGGCTTTTCTACCATTTCCGCTAAAAGAATCAATGCTTCTGTTGATCCATGCTTGTTTATTGTTGCTAAAGCGGATTGTCTATTCATTTTATCCACAATGTCTTTCCCTGATACTTCTACTTTAAAACTTCCCATTATTTTACCAATTCTTGTATGTTATGTTTTTTTATTAACGCTTCTAATTCAGTTTTAAAGGGTGCGACGCGCAGCATTGCTACCGTTAAAAAGGATAGTTGTTTTGCGAACGCATCATTTATATTGTTAGATTTTATTAAATGAACAAAGGCTTTTTTATCCTCTGATAATCCTTCAGTTAAATCTGGCGCCGCCATACCGACTGATGCTCCTTCTGGTCCTGGTAAAAAATTACCCGCCATTTCAAGGGCTTTATTAATTATAGCGGGATCAAGGAGTGGTTTTTTATTTAAGCGTTCTTCTTTTAACGCTAATTCCTTTACCTGATCTGCAATTTCTATCGCTGCCTTTAGTTTTCTGTTTTCAGAAGACAATTCATCAAACTTTAACTCTTGCCTATTGTGTTTTGCTTTTAAATCACTAAATCTTTCTTTTAATGTCTCGTGCGCTGCAGCAGTAGTATGTAATTGAATTACCTCTGGCATGGACATTCCCATTGCGGCATTCATACCTTGATTTTGTTGATAATAGGTTAAATTAGAAACAGGCGGTGCAATAGGTGGCTGATTTTCTATTGCACGCACTGTTTCATGAACCACCTTCTCTGGCATTTTGTTTTCTGTACTATTAATTCTTATACACAAATCAACTTTGCGTTTTGAACTTCCGTTAGGCTTAAATTTCTGTATCCCTAAAGCAGCAAGGTTGTGTGTGTAATGTAATTGAGAAAGTAAATCTTTTAGAGAACTCGCTTTTCCTGTTAAATCAGCATAGGAAAGTTTTTTATAGTATTTTTCATCTTGATTTTCGTAGTTGAAAATATCTATAGAATTGCGGGGGTCTGCTTTTAAAAAATCAACTATTTCTTCTAATGTGTTTTGCATCTTGATCGGTGGTCATTTAATTAGTCACATGTACATTCTGGTACTTTTATATAGCGTACATACAACTCTTGTTTTATTCCCATACCATCTGTAAAAACAATTTCTAAATTCTTAGATTCTAAGGTTATATTTCCTGTATGTATGTAAGTTTCTTGATCTGGCCTTAAAAGATATTGGCCTATCATTACGTTTTTTTCTCCAAAATTTTTGAAATAGATATTTTGTAGGTTTTCAAGTTGAAAATCTTTATCACTTGTAATTATATCTTCAATAAGCTTACCTTTTACCTCTTCCATTTAATTTATGCTTTATTATAATAAAATATCATTTGAAAGTTGAAATCGGCTGCTAAATCTCCCATTGCTTGCGTTGTGATTTTCACATCTCTATTTCCATCAAAATGCATATCTTTTCTACTGTCAAAATGGTTTCCATTGGTTGGTTGATATTCATGGTAGGTAATAAATGGGTGTAATTCATCGCCTGTACTTGCATCTTCAATTTTTACATTGACAATTTCACTTGGTAGAGAACCATTTACGAACAAAGCACATTTTAAAACAGTACCTTTTTCTATGTGTATTGTTTTAGAGTCTTTATTAGTACCTGAAACAATTTTAATGTTTGCTACTTTTGATTTGATTTTCATCTGAAAAATTTTAAAAAAAAGCTCTTACTTAAAAGCAAGAGCTTTTTTATTATTTGAATATTAATTAACGCTTAACGAGATAGTTTTATACCTCCAAAACCAAGCTCTAAATACTCAATTTCTGTTTTATGTGCCTCAGCTCCTTTTCCAAATTCTAATTCAAATTTGATTTCTAATCCACCAACTAATGTTACTGGATTTTTTAAGTGCACATAATCATCTTCTAAAGAAGTACCTGTATATCTGTTAAACACATCTGACAAACCAGTTTCATAAATAACATCGCCGTCTTGACGAATTCTGAATGTTGCATTTCTAAAAGCAACAGGCAATGCCTTTTTATAAGCTCCTAAAGCTTCTGCTTTAGAAGCTAAAGATGTACAATACCCTATTCTTAGTTTCTCAATAATTAAAACTTCCGTATTTGAAATTACTTTTTCAGAAAAATCGGATACGCCAACCACTTTTCGTGTGTCTTCATCAATTAAGTTTTGAATCCCCATTGAAGGCTTAATTTCCTTTCTTAAAATTGGAGTTCCATTTAAAATCTTGATTCTTTGATTCGAAAAATCACCTATAAATTGTGGGCTTAATTTCTTTTCATTTGCTACTAAAATTGCTTTTATTGCAGCTTTTTGAGCGTCTATGTTGTAAACTGTGCTATTCATTTTTTTATGCTTTAAAATCACTTGTTAATAATTTACTTTTGGCGGTATCTCCTACTTCATCAAGTACATCATTTAAATTCCAGTCATACGCTGAAAGACTTAATGTAGGTTGATACATATCTTCTTCTCCTCCATTCATTCCCGCAATGGCAGCAACAAATTTTTCTCCTTTGGTTGTTGGAGTATCCTTTACACTTGGAGAGACTAATTTTGAAACTGAGGTTAAGCCTTGCTCTACTGAAATACCCAACAAAGCGCCTTTTGAGGCTTTTGCTAAAGTGTCATTTCCTTGAATTCCACTTGCTATTGCAAGCGTTAATAATGAAATTCCTGCTCTTACAATTGGTTTTTTTGCCCCTTCTGGAACAATTCCCATGATTCCTTTTGAGGCAGTAGCTCCTGTAATGGCAGCAACTCCTGTAATGGTTGAATCAATGGCGTTTTTTTGATTAAATTTAAACTTCATTTTTCTTTTTATTTATTTGTGTTACTTTCTTTATTATTATTCATTAAAAGGAATCCTCCACCAAGTGCTAATGCTAAAACAGCAAGTGTTCCGCCTCCAATTCCTGCTTGATTTACATTCTTTTTTGGGGTTCCTGTTGTAGTATTTGAACCTGATTGCGTGTTATCTAGCGAAGTAGTTGTGGTCGTTGTTGTTGGAATGGTTGGCGTAGTATCGTTTACTGTATCCACAGTGTGTACATCTTTTGGGGTAAGGTCAATTGCCGTTGGAGATAAGTTTGTGGCTTTAAATTGTCGGTGTTCATAATTGCCTCGTCCAAACTTAGTAAGAGATGCTTTCCATAGCATCATTTCGTTTGTTGATGTTGTTTTTACAATAAAATTTACGCCTCTATTTTTAAATAAATTATATGTTTTATCAACGATCTCTCCTCGCATTTTACGAAGCGTAACAATTGCATTGTTCATGGCTAAACGTGATGAATATGCACGCCCAATATTATTCATCCAGTAATAATGCTGATAAATTAAAAAATTGAAATATTGATCTAATCGTGTTAATTTTTGCCCAATATTTGAAGCGCTAATACCTCCTTGTAATTTTTGAATTTCTGCTAAATAGGCTTTGAATCCATCTGAACCAGGATATGATGCTGGAGTTTGAGAAGCTCCCCAGGAGTTTAGTCCGTAGGTTAAAACATTACCAATTTCTTTTGTAAATTCAATATCTCCTACAATTGATTCAAATAAACCTCCTCCGATTGGTGAATTTAATCCTGATGATTCTAATTGAATTAACTCCCTATGAATAATCAACCCTTTTCTTGTTAATTTAAAATCAAAATCAAAGCTATTATTTACTGAATATGCTTGTTTTACTTTTTCATTTATAAGCGTTAAAGTGCTTTCCGAGATTCCTTTTTTCTTAAAAAGCTGCAAAACTTTTGAAAACCCACCTAAACGATCTTTATCATTTATAAATTCTTCGGATTTTTCGGTTCCTTCTGCTCCATGCAAACCGTAATAATCTAATTTAACTTCCATATCTTCTTTTTGTATGTATTTTACTTCTGTATTTACCCGTAGTGTTGGGTCAATAATTAATGTTTCATTCCCTGAAGGAATTTGCACGTACACGTGTGACCATCTTGAAGGTGAAGAAGGTTGTTTTACTTTTCTAAATGAGTGTGGTATATTTAAATTCGTAAGTATGGTACTTACAAAAAGACTGTAACTTTTACAGTCAACGCCTTCTAAACGTACATTCCATGTACAGGAAGGACTTCTTAGTTGTTGATCGTACCCATCAGCTTGGTACTGTATATGATCGTAGGTAAATTGATATATGTTTGCAACCGTTTCTTTTAAATTCCGCCCTTTTAATTTTTTAGAAATTTCTTTGGTGAAATTTTTATACTTAAAAGCCCATTCTACCATTTGTTGCATTCCACCTGTTGTTGTATAGCTACCTAAGAAAGTAGCTTTACAAGGTGTTTTAGTGAAATAACGGTCATACTTTGTATGTGTTTTCACGTTACGATACAATGCTGAATTTAATGTTGCTATACTCATATATTGCTATTAATACGGACTCTAAAATCAATATCAATGCAAATATGTGTGCTTATAAAATGTGGGTGTTAGGATTCGTTAGCTTTCGTTAGGATTTGTTAGCTTTTGCAACGATTCGTTAGGATTCGTTAGGATACTTTTGCTAAATTCCATCAATTTCTGCTACAAACAATTTAAATTCTCTTGGTGTTATTGTTTTTAATCGTTTCGCTTCTCCTAATGGTATATTCCTAGATTCTGAAATTATTCTATTAATAGTATTACGGAAAAATCGACTAGAAAGTTTCCAATAATGATTTGCTAATTCCTTTTTTGTCCCCATTAATTTTGGGTAGTTTATTTGAGACTCCATTGTTTAATTATTTGTTGCAGTTAGTTGATTTGCTGTTGCTCTTTTGTTGTAACCTTGTTGCTGTTTTGTTGATTTACTTATTTTTAACTCACTAAAACCTTTATTAATACTACGTTTATCTGTTACCTAAAGCATTTACGTACTGTTGCAACAAAAGTTAATTTTGTTGCAACAGTATTACCTTTTTTTATTGCTTAGGTCTGCATTAATCTTTATATTTGATGCTGTCGGAGTCTCATTTCGACATTTCTTTTTCATAGCAATTTTCCCACCTCTCAATGAAGTGGGTTTTTTATTTTATGACTTTTCAAAGGTTAAATAATGCAATACTTCTATATAAGCTAACATTTGATCTATTACTCCTACCGATGGATCATAAATTTTATCAGCACTCTTCAATACAAAGTGTCTTGTTTCATTAGGATAACTTAAAAGTACAATGCTGTTATTAGGGATCGCTTTTAATTTCATGCCACTAGCACGAATTAACGTGGTTTTATAACCTTCTTTATTTAGTAAGGTTTGTAAATCTGATTCAATACAAGTTGACCATTTTTTCCCTAAAATTGTGCAAACTTCATCTATAGATTTTCCTGTTACCATGGAAAGACAAGCCTGTCCGCATTTTTTAGAATGATACGGTTGTTCTATAAATTTAATTTTATTCATTTTGCTTATTTAATTACAATTTATTTATCCTTACTTTTTGATTTTTAATCGATACTTCAATGCTATTTATCTAACATTTAAAACTCACACCTCTTCTTAAATTATATTTACAGTATAGTTTTTTATATAGATAATTAAATATATAGAATTTGTAAATGAAACATAAAGTAAATCTCACCCCATAGAAAAGAGGTCACTAAAAAGAAACATTTATACATTTCTTAATAATATATTTAATTTACCAGTACTAGATTTTTATACCCTAGTACTGGTTTTTTTTATCATATTTATTAATGATTCTACATTCATAATTCCTACACTATTTATGTTAATTTTAGTTAAGTAAGGTTTTACCTTACTTTTTTTACGGTTTTTTTATACTAATCTTAATTTTTACTTTTTAATTTTGAGAAATTAAAAACTCAAATTATGCTAAAGAACATTTCAAACTTAGGTTCAGTATTGAACAAATCAGAGCAAAAATCTATTAATGGAGGTCTTCAATACTCTTGTGACCCTTCTAGACCAACACCATGTGCTTCACCTATTCATCTTTCTGTTGAATGCATTGGTAATAGATGTGTTTATTCTGACATCACACCTTTTTAATAATCTCTCATTATATTAGAGCCCTTTTTTGATAAATTAGGGCTCTTTTCATTTTTACTACTGTTTGATTAATATTTATTTTACGCTTTTACCTTACTTATTTTACGGTTTTTAATCTATAACTTTATCTTTAATAATTTAATTTTGAAAAAACCAAAATGTATATAGCTTTCTTATGGGGATAAAAAGCTTTATTAATCAAGAGTTCAGAAATGAACTCTTTTTTATTGATTTAATCTTTTCACTTTAATTACACTATTTATGTTATTTGTTAATTTTAGTTAAGTAGGGTTTTACCTTACTTTTATTACGGTTTTTTATTGTCTATTATATTTTTATCTATTTATATTTGAGAAACTTAAAACATTTTATTATGTTAAAAAACATCTCAAACTTGGGTACTACCCTAAACAAAACTGAACAAAAATCTATTAATGGTGGTAATTGGTCACAATGTGGTAATTCAACTTGTTGTAGAACATTACCAAATGGATATGTATTAAGAGAGCCTTGTCAATGTGGTTGGTATGGTTGTATTTTATTATAATTATTTAACGAACAAATTTATAAAGCGAGCTTCGGTTCGCTTTTTTTATACTCCTTATTCTACAGATTAAATGCTTTCCAGAATGCAAAAATTGCAAACACTAGTAAAGCTGTTAATATTATATAGTCCTTTGTTTTGAAACCTAATTTTTTCATAATCTCTACAGTTTTTTTTTATATCTAAATAAATTTTACTTATCAATTCAATTTAAAAAATTAAAAAACCTTATATATATTTGATCTATTAAATTAAGTCGGGGAGATTTAAAGATTGATTAATTGAAAGGAGCTGTAATGGCTCCTTTCTCTTGTTTTAAAATCTACTGTTGATTTTGTAATTGTTTGTTCTGTTTTTTCCATTGTATTCTTTTTATTACTGTTTTATTAATTTTTTTTATGGTTTTTAACTTACTTATTTTATGGTTTTTCACCTATACCTTAATCTTTAAGTTATTTGTTAATTTTTAGTTAAGTGAGGTTTAGCCTTACTTATTTTACGTTTTTTTCTTACTAACTTTATTTTTAACCTTTTAAATTTGTAAAACTTAAAACTTATATTATGTTAAAAAACATTTCAAACTTAGGATTAGAATTAACTAAATCTGATCAAAAACAAATTAAAGGAAGCGGAAGGTTTAATGAAGGATTTGGTGAATCTTGTAATACTAGTACTGATTGTAAACAAACTAATACGATTCCTTCTATTTGTTGTTCTGGTATTTGCATTTACGCATCTAATATCCATGCTTTTTGTTAAAAATTGAATTTGCGATCTTCGGATCGCTTTTTTCACCTATTTATCTTTCATTATTTTTACACTTTTTTTTGATTCCCAGTAACTTTTTTGTTCCGTTACTAGGCTCCGATTATCTACAGATTAAATGTTAATTGATTTTCGTTTTCTAATTCATTCAAGAGCCACCGAAACTGTTTTTCACTTGAATACTGATTATCAAAATTTTCTTTCAATTTGTTCCGGAGCCAATTTTTTGCACTCTCTTTTATTTCGGAAATAGTTTCACCATTTTTAAACTGATTTACAAAACCTGACCAATGACCACAAATTGAAAAACTTTTTCTTTGTTCCGGTGCGTAATCTGTAATTATAAAATTGCACCGGTTACTTTCCCAAATTTAAAAACTTCATTTGCCATTATATCTACTCTTATTTTAGTATTGCTAATTCTTTACACCAGCTTTTCCCTTTTAAAAACATTGTTAAGTTTATAAATAAGTTTTTCCCTTTATCAAAAATGATTTCCGTACCATCTTTACTCACTTTTACTATATATGCTTTTGCAGGATGATTAACTAAACCAGCACCAGTAATTATTATAGTATCATCTTTTTTGATCTGGTCAATTTTTGTTACTTTTTCTAAATTCATTTTATCTACACTATTTATATTATTTGTTAATTTTAGTTAAGTAAGGTTCAGCCTTACTTTTTTTACGGTTTTTTCTGACTAACCTTTTTTTTTTATTTTTATTTTTGAGAAATTTAAAACTACAATTATGTTAAAGAATATTTCAAACTTAGGTTCTGTCCTAAACAAACAACAACAACAATCTATTAATGGTGGAGACGCATGTACCGAGTCGACTATTACTGCTGACGGATGTACTACTACCTACATTAAATGTGATAACGGTGGAACAATGGATATTACTGCTTGTGATTAATGTATTACCTAGCGATCTTCGGATCGCTTTTTTCTTCCTTTTACTTCCCACAATTTCTACTGTTTTTCGCTTTTAAGCGATAGTTTAACGCCATTTATCTAATATTAAACGATTTAACTTCCTTCTTAAACTATCTTTACTGTATAGTTTAAATTTGAGTTAATTATATCGAAAAGAAGTTATACGGGGGGACTGCTTCTTTTCTCTTTTACTACAGTATTTTTAATATGTATTTTATGGTTTTACCGTACTTTTTCTACGGTTTATTATTCACTATTCTGTTTAATTCGATTTAATTTAGCAGCTCTTAAGAGACGTCTTAAGTTCTTTTTCATAGCAATTTCCCACCTCTCAAAAAAGTGAGTTTTTTTGTTATAATTTCTACATATTTAGTGTGTTTACTATTTCATTTAAAGGCATTTCTTCAGTTATTCTAAAATGAAAACCTTGTCTTCCTGCCTTGATTATTTTACCAAGTTCAAATACATAATATTTTACATCTTTGTTAGCTCCCCAATTTTCTATGCCAGTTCTTTTTTTTAAGCTCTTTAACTCAATTACAAATTGTGAGCGAGTCTTTGAGTAACCATTTGAGAAAGTAATAGTGTCAACAATTGGGTAAAATGTTTCTCCTTTAATTTCCTGAGGGAATAAATGCCAAAAACGTTTATCCCAAAATGGTTTAATGTCTCGATACTCTTCGGTTTTAATTCCCTTCAATATCATATCAAACCATTTTCGTTTTAAATTCAGATGTAATGTGTTATCCGTCATACTACACTTATTTTAATTCCCTTGTGACTTTTATTCTTTTCTTGTTTCTAATTAGTTAATAGAAACTATAGAATTCGGGGGGATCTATAGCTTTATATTAAATGGAAGGAACTATAATGGTTCCTTCTTTTTATTAAAAACACTACAGTTTTATTTATTCTATTTGTTTTACTATCTAAATAATTTAACTTAATTTTGAAACTTCTTAAGAGACGTCTTAAGTTTTCTTTTTCATAGCAATTTTCCCACTTCTCAAAGAAGTGGGTTTTTTATTTCCCCTTCTTAACTACAGTTTGTTTATCTATACTATTTTTCTTTTCATCGATACTTAAATGCCATTAATCTAACTTTTAAAAATTCAACGATCTTCTTAAATTATCTTTACAGTATAGTTTAGAGTTTGATTTTCGTTTTATAGTTAAATTTTCTTTTGAAGGGTTATTTGACAATTAAAATTTATTTCCCCTTTTTGTTTTTATGGCTTCTCCCCAGGAGCCATTTTTTTGTTTTAAAACCTACAGATTGTCTAAGTCTATTAATTCTTTTATTCTTATCTCTTCAGTCAAGGATTCAGGTTTTATTAAAATCCATCCACTTTCTTTTAAAGCTCCTAAAAGATCATCTTCAGAATAATCAGTAACACAAGTTGGTTTCATTTTATCTTCTTTAATCATATCTAAATGATACTCTGCATACTCTTCGATATCACTTGAATGAATATTTTCTAATAAAAATTCATCAAAATCTCCTTCGTAAGGAATTCTTTCATAAACTACTCCTTCTACTTTTACAGATTCTATCATAATTTCTACTGTTTTTCGCTTTTAAGCGATAGTTTAAGGCCATTTATCTAATATTAAACGATTTAACTTTCTTCTTAAACGATCTTTACTGTATAGTTTAAATTTGAGTTAATTATATCGAAAAGAAGTTATCCGGGGGGACTGCTTCTTTTCTTTTTTACTACACTATTTATGTTAATTTTAGTTAAGTAAGGTTTTACCTTACTTTTTTTACGGTTTTTTATCATCAATTTTATTTTATACTATTTAGATTTGAGAAACTTTAAAACTCAAATTATGTTAAAGAACATTTCAAACTTAGGTTCAGTATTAAATAAAACTGAACAACAATCTATTAATGGAGGGAAATTTACTCGCTCAGCTTGTTATAATATGGCATGTCCACCTCCTTCTCCTGGTTGTCGATGTCTTATTACATCGAATACCATTTGTGAACAAGAATGTTTCTAGTCTTTTAGTTTACTTTCCTAAAGGTGTCGAATTCGACACCTTTTACTACAGATTTAATGCTATTATTATTAGTATGATGCTCAACCACATCATGGCTCCAATTACTCTTATCACTTTGTCATTTGTTCTAAACAATAAACATTCATTTAATATATCTTTTATCATGCTGCTACTTTTTTGTTTTTAGGGTTCTCTTTACATCTACCAACATGAGCGTTTAAAGCATTTTTACTGGAGTACTCTTTTTCGCAAAATCCGCAAGTAGTTTGTTTTACTTCCCTTAACTCTCGCTTTAATTCGTTAAGCTCTTGTAATGATTCGCTACACTCAATATTAATTTCGCTTATTGCTTGCTGCTTTTCGCTAATTGTTTGCTTGTATTTAGTTACAAAAACTGAAATTAATTGATACCCTATAAAAGCCATGAAAAAGCTAATAAAACTTGAAGTAAGAGTTTCATTAATTGATTTTGAATTAAGAATATTAAACACAAGTAATAACATTACTGCATCCATTAGTGCAATTACATAAGGAGTGTATTTATTTTTATCGTTAACCGATACTATTAATAAGCCAGTTGATAAAGCTACTCCTGTAAACCCTGCTGCTATAAACTTTACAATTATATTTGGTATTATTGGGTTTAAAACTTCGACAAGTAGTACAGAAATTTTTAAAGCATAGCCAAAAATGTAAAGTAAAACAGCAATAGAAACTGCTCGTAAACTTGTCATTTTATCTTCTAATTTATAACTCATTTTAACCCTATTTTGTTTTTTAGTTTTTGAATATTGTTTTCTGAAATATGTTTCAAATTAGCATCCATCACGATCTAGTTTATTTATTACATTTTGAATACCTAGTTTTTCAAAATCAGTATCTCCAATACCGTATAATTCAATACATAATTTTTTTAATGCCCATGCTTCGTAAAAATCTAAAGTAAATTTGATTGATTTTTTTGCTTCGAATAAATCTAGTTTCTTTTGAATGGTTTTATATTTTTTATCAAACTTGTCAGCCAATATCAAACCTATTGAAACTGCTATTTTTTCTTCTTTCTCAAGCAATGAGAAGTTTAAATCATAAAGCTTGTTTGTGATTTTGTGAAGAGAGATTAATTCGTTTATTTTTAAATTCAATTTCTTTTTCATAATTAAACTTTTATACTTGTTACTAAATCACCAGTTATGTTGCTGTAAAAATTTACTTTATTCGTAGCATTTGCATATTTAGATTGCTCAAATCTTCGAAACATAGCGTTTACCAACAGGTTTGCTTTTTTTCTGTTTTTACTTAAATGATTATACCAAACTGGGTTAAATTTTCTGCCACCATTTCCCGCAATTTTTAAATCATTATTTCCATGTTTTAAAAGAATCACCATTTTTAATTCGCTACAATTCGGACAAGTAATTTTATTATTTGCACCACAAGTACATTTCTTCAATTCGTTTTCTTGGCTCATGCTATTTGGTTTTTATGCTAAATTTGTATTTTGATTATTAATTAAATTAGGTAGTGAAATAAGATACTCATGAGGTAAATTATCTTTTACGTAATTGAATAATTGCTTGTAACTAAACTTTCCTAATTCGTATTTTTTTATTGCGTTTGTCAGCTTCTTTTGTGATGATAATCTGCGTTTTCTAATGTTAGAATCCTCTATTTGTTTTTTCCTTTCTGCTTCCTTTTTCTCCTGGTACTTTAAATGACTTTTCCATACTGAATGCAGTCCGTAAAAACCTAATTCATTTGAATTTTTACGTGTTTTATCAAAATATGCGAACGGAAACAATGCCTTTACCTCCTTATTTTTAAGAAACCATTTACGTGCAAAATCAAGCTTCCAACGATACTCTTTTAGTTTTTCAATAATTGTTAATTTGTGAACGATGTTAGCAAACACTTGTGTTTTTAAAGTATTAATAGTCTTGCGCCACTCCCCCACATAAACATTGTGATTTTTCCAAATTTTAGCAGAACTTTTAATAAAATCCTGAATTACTATCTGCTTAAACTCTTCATTACTAATAAGGGCGTATTGTTCAACCTTTTGTAAGTAATCATATCTTAAACCTTTGTAATTATTAAATTCACCACTAGCTAGTTTTTCAGCCAATTTGGTTTCATCTATAAAATTGGCAGTAAAATTTTCGGTTAGTAAATTGGTTTTACTCTTTGGTTCTGATATTTTAAGAAAATCGGGCCGTTTTATTTTTTTTTCGCCGCCGAAAGAAATTTCTTTTTTGTTACTTATCCCTTTGGTGTTCTCGTAGCCGTCCGCAGGACATTCGTTAGTGTTGCTTTCGTGTTCGTTTGCCAGCATCGAACCGCATTTATAAAGAGCTGTGCTATTTGCACAGTCTTTTATTTCTTTTTCTTTTAATTTAGTTCTAGTAGTATCAGTACTATCATGTAATTCTTTCCGATTAAAAGATTTAAAAAATTGAAAATCAGCATTTTGTGATTTTGGAGGATTTCCTTCTAAAACGGTTAAAATTTCAGGTTTAAAATTCACTGAAATAGGTTTTTCTGAATTAATAAACTTATAATTCACCAATAAACCTGCCTCTCTAAACCTTTTAATGTGGTTTTGCGCTGTTTTTTTACAAATTCCTAACATTGCCCACCCTTCTCTTTTATGTTCTGCTAACTTCTTGTGATCTATCTCTAATTTAGGAAGCTTATTTTTTAAAACAGAAGTAGGTTTATTCATTTGAAGAAGAAATGAATTTCTAGTTTTTAATTGCGATACATAAAAACCTGCTAAGGTTCTAAACATCATTTGCGAAAAAGGTTTTAAAGTCTGTTCTCTTTTTTTAGGTAAAATTTTATAAGCTAAAGGGCTATTAAATTCTGCTACTTTTTTATTATAGTCACTAATAAAAAGCCTGTTGTTTTCTTTTTTAAACTTAGTAATTGCGCTTAGAAACTCTTTATTCGTAGTTTTTACAATTGATAAGTTATAAGCTGCTATTTTTTTGTTTTCTTGAGTAACCTTTTCATTATAAATTTCTTTATGCTTTCTAAAGTTATTCATTGCATTATTTACAGCTGCTTGGTTTAAGTACGGAAAATTTATATATGAATACTGTTTTTGCTCGTACTCTTGCTCTTTACCTCTTTTAAGCAGCAATAAACCATGTGTAGCATTAAACGCTTCTACCGATTTATTATACTGTACATCTGTTACTTTTTTTCTATACGCATTATCAATAAAATGTTTAATGGTATGCTCGGTAACTGCGTTTAACTTGCGTTTTCTTAAATTGTCTTTAACAGCCTCATTATAAACGCCAATACTATTAAGTATTAGTTTGCGTTTTTGCGTTTTGTTTGCGTTATTTTTTGTATTTTTGTTCATAGGAAATAACGTGTTATATCTTTCTTTTTTAAGATTGGTTTTATCATACTTATTCCTTTGGTAGAAAGTGGTAGAGGGTCGAAATTTCTAGCCACTTTCTTTATTTTATGCTACTTTATTTATTACTTTACAATTACCTGCTCTATTAATTAAAAACTCATTTAATTTATCTTTTAGTTCTAAGAGTTTATAGGATGCTAAGCATTCTGAAGATTTAAATTTTTCTAAGAATTTTAAAAACTCATTAAAAACACTGTTTTCACAAGTGATTAATGATTTAAAATTACTGTTTGGTAAGTGGTTGGCTTTTCCTTTTACATAAAAAACTTGTAGCTTTTCTGAAAAGAAAACTTGAATAATATTTTGCGGTTTAATTGCGCAATTTTGCTTGGTAATTTGCCCTTTTTTCATTGTTTAAATATTAAAATGGCAGACTAAGAACTTACTATTAAAAACTAAACTACGAACTATATAAAACTCTCTTAATCTGCCAATATGTTAATGATCTTTTAAAGAAAGTAACTCACAACTTTAGAAAAGGGCTAACTTTTAAGAATGTTACTTAGTAACGATGTTGTGAGTTACTGTTAGATAAGCTTTCTTACTTATCCCTTTGGTATTTTTAACCGATTAATGCCCTTTTATCGGTTTGTTAAAAGCAAATTAAATTGCTTTATTTTTTATTTGATAATTCCATTATTTTCCCAATATTTATTGAATGAACTAATTGAAATCATTAACCCTGAATTTTTTCTATTTCCGTTTTTTGAAAACTTAATATCTCCAGTTTCTAATAACTTCAAAACAAAACTTCTTGAAACTCCTGTATCTTCCGCTATTTTTTTGGCTGTTACCCAATCTATCGCTGTTGTCATATTTCTAATCGTTTTGAAAATGAGATATAAAACTCATTTTTAGTTTTACTGAACAATCTTGCAACCCAACATATATCACTTATTTATGTATATTTGTTTTGTTGAGTACAATATTAAGACACTTTTTGGACAATAGCAATATTTTTGGACACTTTTTTTACACTATGAGATAATGGTACAGGAAAAATTTGAGAAATTACTTATAGATTTAAGATTAACACCTGACGAATTCAGTAAAATAATTGGGGTTGGTAAAAGTTCTATATACAAGATTCTTAGGGGTGATACTAAAAAAATAACAAGATTGTTGGCTAAGAAAATAAACTCTAAGTTTGATAAGTATTCGATTGATGATTTACTTAGTTTTAATTTTGATTCACAACCGAAAGAAAAAGAATTAATTTATAAAAATGAAAATGAAAAGGTCTCTTTTTCTGTTAACGAAATAATAGATATCGTTTTAGAAAATGAAGAGTTATTTATGAGTAAAAAGAGTTTTTCTAATTTAATAGAAATTAAAGTTTCTAAACGCATAGCTGAGATAACCTCTTCAAAAGAGAAACTTGAAGAATATCTAAAGTCTTAAAAAACGATTATTTTAATAAATTCAAATTATAAATTGATACGCTTTTATATATTTTAATCTTTTGATTTTGTTTTTCAATAATTTGAATCTGTTTTTTATAGTCTTTTTCTTTTATTTGACCAGATTCTTTTAGCTTTTGAAGTATTTCTTTTTTATTTTCCATTATCAGCAACTTTTTCTAATAATTCCCATTTCTCATCCTCTTTTTCTTCTTTAGTATAATTCAAAACATGAGAAACTAAATTTCTTATATTTTCCAAAAGCTTACCTTCTATAGAAAAAACTCTAATGATAAAATGATAAATAAAGTAAGATAACGGAAACATTACTCCTAATAGAACTAACAAATATGTAATATTAAAGTAATCTCTAGCAGTCATAAAAATAGAGTGGTATAACCAAAACAATGAAATTGCAATAAAAGATATTGCCGCTTTAGGTTCGTACCATTTTAGCAATCCTTTTCTATATAAAATAGCATCTTTAAATGCTAAAAAACAAGAAACAATAAAGAATGTTAATGAAAACCCAAATGATTTCAACCAATAATGTAAACTATTTCTACCGTTAAAACTAAATTCAATTCCAATTTTTTTTCTCCTTTTTGAAATAGCAATGAAATCAGCTTTCCGTTCTTTTTCGTTTCTATTTTTAATTAAAAAGTAATCATTTTTTGAAATCAAATTATTTTTAAAAACACTATCATGAGAAGTTTCTTTTTTATTCCACTCCTTTTTTAATTGAGATCTTTCTTTATTTAATTCTAAACTTGCTGGGTTTTCTTTAAATGGTGTAAAAAAACTATGAGAAAAAGATGCTGTTATTCCAATTAAAAGTAAAACAACAGCAATTATGCTAGTTATTTTGCTCCTACCCTTCACCATCGTCTTCTGGATCTTCTGTAACGATGACTCCGTCATCTCCTGGGTTTGTTGATTGGAGTTCTTTTCCTTGTGTTTCATTTGGTAAATTTTCTAATGAACTATCTGTACAACTTGATAATATAATTACACTAAACATTGCTAATAATAAGACTGCTTTTTTCATTTTTACTTTATTTAAATTAATTTTTAAAAAAGTAAAAATAATGGTATTTTATATTAAGTATTCATCAGTCGAAGGTTTTTCATTTTAATTTTCAGCAAATAAACATACTTTTATTCTAATTTACAATACCCAATACCCCTACATTAAATAGGGTTACCCCTATTTTCTTTAACATTATTTTAACATTTAACAAACCACTTAATAAATATAAATCTTGAACATACAAAACACCTCGTTAGAGGTGTTTTGTGGTAAGTATATATACTGAATTAACGGTTTTGCTAAGTTGCGTGGGCGATTAAAACAGTTGCCCTATCAAACCGCTAAATAAGTAAGTCGATTTAATTAACATATTTATGTTTTGAACAAACTAATTGAATTGGCTTGCTGGTGTTTCTTAATTGTACTAAACTTTCAAACTACTCATAAGCGCACATGAAATTTAGCTTTTGTTAGCGTTTTGTTGTTTTTATAATCCAATTCCTGTTTTCTTAAACTCTTTAATTTTCTCATCTACAAAATTGAAATCTTTACTAAGAAGAAGAGGGCTACCACATAAATGCAATAAGCCATTAATAGCCCCTATATTAACTATCCTATTATTTACTTTAACGATTTCTGGATGATAAATATTTTCCCATAAAATTACAGCTTTTGACTTTAATAAATCCTCATTTTCATCCATCTTCTCAATCAAAACAACGACATTCTGAAACAGTCTAATATTTTCTATAATTGCCTGTAAGTTTGATGTATCATATCCGTCATTACTCAAGTCATCTTGAGCAGCTGAGCATATGGTTGTCAATTCACTCTGTTGTTTTTGTAATTCTGTTAAGTTTCGTGAAATTACATCGAAATTATATTGATTTCGATTACTTTTATTTGCTTTAACTTGCTCTCTGAAAGTAATAAATATTAAGATTGCCCCCAACCAAGCAATAAAAGGAGCGGTAATACCATTTATCGTAGAACCTATATCACCAGTTTTTGAAAAATCAAAATCTGAAATAATTGCTTCCCTTGTAAATAACCATGGTGTGAACGCTATGAGAATTGTGAAAATAATTATAAAAAACCATTGGTAGTTAAATTTGAAATTAGGTAGTTTAAAATCAAGATTCAATTTTTGTTTTTCTTTTTTAGTAAATATTAATTTAATTAATACATAACCTAATAATAGGAAACTGATTATTCCCGTTATATAAAATACTAATTCTATTATTTCTTTCATTGGTTGTTTTTCATTTTACAATAAACGCTAACGTTAAATATATGGCAAGTTGGGCAGAAAATAAGCAATTATCTTCGATTGAACCACAAGCCAAATCTTTTGTATTTTGTTTTAATTTTTCTCTTTTAATACCAAATCAAAAGATTTGGCGACTTTGCAAATAGACACAGACCTTTGGATTAAACACTAATCGCCCAATTTGTTATATATAGTGTTACCACCTTTACTATTTATTTTTAGTTAATCCAACTATTTTTTGAGCTGTGTCAATTACAGAATCAATCCCAGACTTTATACCACCATCTACATCTTTATCCGATTTAGAACGTTTTCTTAATGGGTCTTGATGAATCTCAGATAATGCCATTTTAATATATTCCTTGTATTCATCAGAATTATCTTGCCCATTATTTAATTGCTCTGAAAATCCAACAATTGATTTTGCAAGGACCATTTTATAAGAATAGTCTTCTATTACATTCTTTTGTCTAATATATTGGTTTGCACAAAAAATAGCTCCTATAACAGTGAAAGGAGTTAATGCTATACGTCCAATTGTACCAGAAATATCAGTATGTCCAGATAAAACAATCCAAATACCAATTCCAATTGTTAATAATAAAAAGAATCCAGCTCCTAGTAACCATTGTTTATAATTGCTTTTTTCAATTTTATCGAGTTGCGTTTGGAAGGAAGCGCTAAGGCCTCTGGCAGTATTGTATTCTAAAGCTGTTAAGGCTTGGTTAATTGTATCTTTAGCTTTTTTATTTAATTGTTCTCTTTCTTTTTCAAAATTTTCAATATTAGTATTGTATTCTTGTGTACGTTTGTCAATTGAATCAGCTTGTATTTGTCTTTTTTCTACATTTTCTTCAAAAACCTTAATAGTAGAGGTACTTTCCTTTGCTTCTTCGAGTTGTTCGTTAGTATTTGCGACAGTTTCTTTAGCCGAAGTTATTAAACCATTTCCCTCTGCTATTTTCTCGTCTAATACAGATATTCTTTCTAATAATTCCTCGTTTTTGTCATTAGTATTATTAACTCGTTCCTTTAAATCTTCCAAAAGATTAGATAGTTCCTCATTTTTATCGGTTAAGTCAACTAGTAATTCTTCATTCTCTAATTTTGTCTTTTTTACAACTTCAATTTCCTCTTCTAATAATTGTTTTTTACGACCTACATTTGATATTTCTTCGTCGAAATTTAATAATCGTTCTTGAGTATATCTTATATGAAATGGTCTAATTGCTTGTTTTAAATTATCAAGTTGTCTCCAAAGCTGATTAGGAGATTCAAGATAAGATTCTGTATTTTTTAATCCAGTTAATATTGCTTGTCTTTCATCGTAAGTTGAAAGTTTTAAAAATTGATTAGGAGCTTTTGTAAGTGTTGTAATATCCGTTAATAAAAAATCCAATCCTCCTAAAAGCCCACGATAACTATATTCATCTTCATTACCATAGAAAGAATCATTATATACAGATTTATCAATTTTTGTAATTTGTTCTTTGATTGAGTTTTTTAATTCTCGAATTTCAGTAATGCTTGTTAATTCCATTTTATATCGTGTGATTAACTTTTTTCGTATTGGTGGTAACAACGGGATATATGTACTGGTACATATATTTCCATTATATTTTTTTAAACAAAGCTAAGGGATTTTTAATTAATTTAAAGCTATGAAATACTTTAAGTTTCAACAACTACTCTTGTCGTTTCTTACTTTCTAACTTAGTGAATACAAATTATAATATTTATCGTCAATGAACTTTTTTGTCGTTTTTTTTGTAGCCGATAACTACTGCTATTCTAATGTTTCTTTACTCAAATCTTGAGCATAAAAAACATCTTAATTTTTTATCATTTAAACCAATTTGGCACTGATACCATAGCTCTATGCGTTGAACCATCATTAATTCCTCTTTTAGCTGTGTAGGCTATTAAGTCTGCTCCTTTTCTTTCAAACCAACGAGTAATTTGGTATTGTCCGCTTGGTACTGGCATCCATTCTCCCCCATTAATTTGCATTTCATATTGTTGATTCATTGTCCAAACTTGAGAACTGCCATCTTGGTTAAGTTTAAAATTAAAACCAGGAGGTATTATTGAATGGTCATCAATTCCAATACCACCACTAGCTGTGTTAGAACCTAGTCCATTATGAACACCAGAACGTGCATATTCTCCACTTGGTCCAAATTCTGCGGGTGCAGCATCCCAAGATACTCGCTCTCTCGTTTTTATGTGTCCTAAATCAGCGATAGCTCCAGTACTAGATTCCCATGAAACTTCATGATGAAGAGTTGCTGCACCTGTTGACATTGATTTCGTTTTGAAATTAATGAGGTTTCCTGTAGTTGATGCATTTTCCATTACACTTGATTTTGCCATAATTCTTTATACTTAATTTAATTAATCTTTTTTTTGTTTGGTTTAACGTGCCTTTTAAATTGCCTGTAACAACGGTATATATGTGCTGACACATAAATTTCCATTATATTTTTACTAAATCTAAGAGATTTTTAATTAATTTAAAGCGCTGAAATACTCTAAATTTAAACAGTTACAGCTACTATTTTCGCTTGTTTCGTTGCAAATTTCATCTAATAATAAAATAGTTTATAAAAAAAACACCTAAACGCTTATTTCTAAAGCATGAGAGACGTAAAAACGGGTATGAACGTTACTTATTTAGGCTTGTAAAGCTATTACTTCTTTAATGTTTATTTTTACGGATTTTCGTAACTTTTATTACGGATTTCCTTTAACTTTTATATTTATTAGTAGTTATTTTTGAGAAACTAAAAACTAAAAATTAAAAATTTTACTATGTTAGAAGACTTTAAGAATGATTTAGTAATAAAAGGATACCCACTCTACAGTTTTTTTTTATATCTAAATAAATTTTACTTATCAATTTAGAAGACCTTATATATATTTGATCTATTAAATTTAAATCCGGGGGGATTTAAAAGATTGATTAATTGAAAAGAGCCGTAATGGCTCTTTTCTTTTGTTTTAAAGCCTATAATTTTACGGTTACACCTTACTTATTTTATGGTTTTACACCTATACCTCTATCTTTAATAATTTAACTTTGAGAATATATAGCTTTCTTATGGGGATAAAAAGCTTTATTAATCAAGGGTTCAGAAATGAACTCTTTTTTATTGCTTTAATCTTATCGCTTTTGCAACACTTATTTTAATATTCATTTTCTTATTTTTTTGCATAAAAAAACACCTTGAAAAAGG
The DNA here is from genome assembly GCF_002836595.1 of Tenacibaculum sp. Bg11-29. Lineage (NCBI taxonomy): Bacteria > Pseudomonadati > Bacteroidota > Flavobacteriia > Flavobacteriales > Flavobacteriaceae > Tenacibaculum > Tenacibaculum sp. Bg11-29. The sequence goes on along the minus strand of NZ_PJBB01000003.1, from coordinate 2,700,377 downwards.
TGTTTTTTGGTAAGTAGACCTTATAATTTATAAATAAAATCAGGCCTTTTTTATACTCTCTACTCTTTGTTTTTTCTTATCATAAACCAAAATATAACTTTCCACCTTCTCACCACCATCAAAATAAAAATATGCATATATCATACTAATATTATCTTTTGAATAATACCCGTATACATCCATACCTTCTGTTGCTTCAAAATGCTCTTTAAAAAAAACAGGGTAATTAAAATTACTAACGTTCAAGAAATAATCTCTAATAGATTCCCCTTTTTTAAATTTAATAAACATCTCTTTTGTTTTCTCTAAAAACTGATCCACTTCTCTTATTTTATTATTTGAAATATTTTGCTCATCAATAATTTCATTCTTTTTATTATAAAATTTAAAAATAGTTTTTCCTTTAACATTAGCCTCTGGTCTATATTTCGACATGAAACCATCGATTATAACTGAAAGGACTGGTATAAAAAGCTTCTTTCCTCGGTCATTCATTTTATCCTGATATACATGGACTAAAATATCATTAACATTATAATCAATAATTACATCTTCAGCCCCCGTATATGTTTTTACTAAAGATAAATCCTCTTCTAAAACTGAATTTTTACAGGATAATAACACTGACAATAAAATAAAATAAATTAAAGCTCTGTTCATTTTTGTTTTTACTTCAAAACTAAACATTATTTACTTACCACAATTCTTTAAGAACTTTATCTATTACTTGTCTATGATAATTATCTATTTTTTCCTGCGGAAATACATCTAAATAAATATCGGTTGTAGATTTAGTTTTATGACCTAATAATTCTTGTAAATAAAGAAATGGAACTTCATTTAACTTTGCTAAATTTATAAAGGTATACCTAGCTGACATTGAGGTTAAATTAAAATCAACATTTAAATCTTTTTTTCCTATGTTTCGTAAATTACTATTTATTACTGTAAGCTTGTGTTTATAAGCTTTATAATCATTAATACTAGTATCTTTATTATATCCGTTTTCTAATAATGGAAAAACGTAATCGTTTCCTTTAACAAAATATTTTTTTATAATTTCTCTAGCTTCAGGGTAAATTTTAATTTTCTGTTTAGTATTAATTTTTGTTTTTAATTTTTCTCTAGTAAAACTAAAATACTCCCCTTCTATATCTTTTGGTTTAATTAGCGCCATTTCAATAAAATTTATTCCTCGCATTAAAAAACAAAATTTCCAAAAGTCTAACGACATATCTTTATAAGACTTTCCCCAACCAGTGCCATAATTAAGTTTAAATAGTTCTTTTGTCTTAATTAAGTTTAAGTTTCTATTTATAGTTGTTGTAGTTATTTTTTTACTAAAGAGTGACGATTTAAATGGGTTTTTCTTAGGTACAAAATCATCTTGTTCAATAGCGTAGTTATATACTTGCCTAAGTATTGATAAATATCTAGTAGCACTTTTTAAACCTTCATCTTCTAAAAACTTCTTATATTTAGATAGTAATTGAAAATCTAGTTCGTTAAACGAAATATCTTTACCTCCTATAAAATTTTTAAACTTTTTAAGTTTAGACGCATCTAGTAATTTTGTAGAAATACCAATTTTATTTTCAAAATTAATTTCAGCAGAATATTTAAAAAACATTATTTCTTTAGTATCCTTTCCGGCAAATATGCTTGCAATTTTTTTTGAAGACCAACCTTTATCAATTCCTTCAAACAGCAACTCTTCGCATTCTAAAAGTTTTTTTTGACATATTAATGAAAGCCTTCTATTTTTAGGAAGGTTCGTTTTTATATCCCACTCTTCAATATGACAATTAATATTTAGCGTTGTTATTGCTTTTTTTTTATCTTTAAGTATTTGAATTATTATAGGATGAGAACAATCTTTTAAAGTTTGTGAAGTTTTTAATTTTAATTTAGCTGAAGCCATAAAAGTGAAGTCGTAAAATATTTTAAGTGAACTATAAGTGAAATTAATTACGCTAAATATACATAAATATATTAAAAACTTCACTTTTAAAGCTCCTTAAAAACTAAACAAATACGACTACATAACCTATACCCCCTATAAAACCAGTATATTAAGCTCCTTTAATTGACTGCTCAAAAGGAATCCTATTAACAATACTTCTACCCAAAGTAACTTCATCAGCATATTCTAACTCATCACCAACAGAAATTCCACGAGCAATTGTAGACGTTGTTATATTACACTTTTCAATCTGTTTATATATATAAAAATTCGTTGTATCACCTTCCATTGTAGAACTTAGGGCGAAAATCAATTCTTTCACTTCACCTTCTTTAACTTTCGCCACTAATGATTCTATTTGTAAATTCTGCGGACCAATACCTTCAATAGGCGATATCTTTCCTCCTAACACATGATATACGCCCCTAAATTGTGCCGTATTTTCAATTGCCATTACATCACGGATATCTTCAACAACACAAACTATTTCAGCTTTTCTATTAGGATTGTTACATATTTCACACAAAACAGTATCTGAAATATTATGGCATTTGCTGCACGAATTCACATCATTTCGTAAATGAGTTAATGCTTCAGTTAAAAATTTTGTATTCTCATTCGGTTGCTTTAACAAATGCAATACCAAACGAAGCGCAGTTCTTTTACCAATACCAGGTAATCTACTCACTTCATCTACTGCCCTTTCTAGTAATTTTGACGAAAAATCCATGGCGCGAATTTACAATTTTTCAAAGAGCATTCACTAACATATCTAACTTAAAAAAAGTATCTTCGTGCTTTAAATTTAAACAAACATTTTACAATGAATTCAGATATTAAAAATTTAGAACCGAAAGCTGTTTGGAAGAATTTTGCTGATTTAAACGCAGTACCTCGTCCTTCAAAAAAAGAAGAAAGAGTCATTCAGTTTATGGTTGATTTTGGAAAAAAACTAAATCTTGAAACCATAGTTGATAAAGTTGGTAACGTTATTATTCGTAAACCAGCCTCTTCAGGAATGGAAGACCGTAAAATGATTGTAATGCAAAGTCATTTAGATATGGTACACCAAAAAAATTCTGATACTGTTTTTGATTTTGATACAGAAGGAATTAAAATGTTTATTGATGGTGACTGGGTAAAAGCAGAAGGAACTACTTTAGGTGCAGATAACGGTTTAGGTGTAGCATCTATAATGGCTGTTTTAGAATCTATCGAAATTGTTCACCCAGCTATTGAAGCATTATTTACCATTGATGAAGAAACTGGGATGACTGGAGCAATGGGATTAGAAGGTGGAATTCTAAAAGGTGAAATCTTACTAAACTTAGATACTGAAGATGATGATGAAATTAGTATGGGTTGTGCTGGTGGTGTAGATGTTACTGCTACAAGAACATATACTGAAGAAGCTACTCCTGAGAATACAACTGCTTTTACAATTTCTATTACAGGTTTAAAAGGAGGACATTCTGGAATGGATATTCACAAAGGCTTAGGAAATGCTAACAAAATAATGAATCGTTTATTATTTGATGGTTTTACAAACTTCGGTTTACGTATTTCTGAAATAAACGGTGGAAGTTTACGAAATGCAATACCACGTGAAAGCTTTTCTAATGTAGTTATTGATACTGTTTCAAAAGAACCTTTCTTATTTGAAATCCAAGAATTAATAACAATTATTAAATCAGAATTTTCATTAATAGAACCTAATTTATCAATTGATTTAAAAGAAATTGAAATACCAAAACAAGTAATGGACTTAGGTATTCAAGAAGGCTTAATAAAAGCAATGTATACTGCTCTAAACGGTGTGTATCGCATGAGTCCAAGTATTGAAGGATTAGTAGAAACCTCTAATAACATTGCTCGTGTTTTAGTAAAAGAAGGAGCTATTAAAATAGGGTGTTTAACTCGTTCTTCTTCTGACTCAAACAAATGGGATTTAGCAAATTCACTACGTTCAGCTTTCGAATTAGCAGGATTTGATGTTGAATTTTCAGGGTCTTATCCAGGCTGGTTACCTAATTTAGGTTCTGAAATATTAAAGATAGTTGCTAAACTATATGAAGATTTACATCATGAAAAGCCAAATGTTGCAGCTTGTCATGCAGGTTTAGAATGCGGACTTTTAGGTCAGAATTACCCTGAGATGGATATGGTTTCTTTTGGACCTAACATTAGAGGCCCACACTCTCCTGATGAACGTGCTCAAATTTCATCTACACAAAAATATTGGAAATTTTTATTAGAAATTTTAAAGAACATCCCTAGTAAAAATTAATAAAAAGTATTTAAATATAATATAATCCCTTCATTTTAAGTTAAAATGAAGGGATTATATTTAACGTGAGAATTTTCATATGAAGCGTTATTTTCTAAAACGGTTACTTTCTTTTATGTAATTGCACAGATTCTCAGGCATATTCGGAATTAGTAGTTTCTTTATTTTTCTAAAAATAAAATTAACACAAAATAAAAATTATAAATATATTTTTTTTAAAATAAAGGAGGTTATTTTTTTTTTAATATTGCTCCCCCTATACTATATACTTATGCTTTTTATAATTCCTAAAAACACAACACACACATAACCAATTAACAACTACTTAAAGTGAAAAATTTATTTTTATTCCCCTAAAGATTAAGTAAAGATTCTTTCCGTTGATAATTACTGTAAAAAAAATAATCAACGTCTTAAATATCATGCTTTATCTATTTGTCTAAATAAAGAAATATTTAGTATTCTATTAAGGAAAACAGATACGAATTTATATAAAATTTTAAGTTATTACATCTTCATTAAATTCAATTACTTAATATAGCTATACATCTATATTTTTAGAAAAAAAACAACGATAAAACCCTATTTTAATAAATTTTACATAGAAAAAACTTCAATCAAGATAAAATCGTAAATAAAAAAACAAGATCCAATTACTGTCCTTTTTCAAAACGGAAAAAAACATTTTTCTCTAACAGAAATGTTTAAGTAAAAAATGTAAAATACTGAATAATTATACAGCATATTATCCTTATTTAAAATTTATTTATTGTTTTTTTTATTTTTATAAAATTATAATTATACATTTATAATCTGTAAAAAATAAAATTGTGGATAAAAATGAAAAAAAAAATACTGCTATCACTTTTATTAATAGTCAATTATAATCTTTTCTCTCAAAAGAAACATGAAAAAAAATTCTATAACTATTTCGACGAAATCATAGGTCAAAAAAACACCGATTTAAGTTACGGTACACTATTCAAAAACAAATACAAAAAGATAGATGGTAATCACAATTACTATGAAGTAGATGAATTTAGAATAGGGCAAGTTTCTTATAGAAATCAGTTTTTCAGTAATGTTCTTATGAAATATGATTTATTCGATGATAATTTAATTATTTATATAACTCAAGGGTATGAAAACTTCCCTATCAAACTTCACTCTCATCTTGTTGAAAAATTTAAGATAAACAATACTGATTTTATATATAACACTGATTTTGGTTTTTTAGAAACTTTATTATTAAAAAAGGAGATAAAACTATACAAAAAATATATCAAAAAAAAACACAAAAAATTAGATAAAAATTTTAGTTATTACAAGTTTGAAAAAGACATTTTTTATTTAATCAATTTTAAAAACAAAAATTATGTTATCAATAAAGTAAAAGACATTTTCAAAGTTTTTCCTGATAAAAAAAAACAGATAAAAAAATTCAATCAAAAGAATAGTTTTATCCGAAAAGATAATTTTGGTTTATTTATTAAAAATTTAATAGAATCACTGAATCCAAAAAATCAATAAAAAGCATGAAAATAGATAAGATGTTTTTTGCTATATTTTTTACAATTAGTTTTAATTTACTAGCTCAAAATAAAACAGATAAGTTATCTATCAATATAGATAATCTCAATAAAGAACAAATAATTAATTTAATAGAAAGCAAAACTACTTATAATTTTTTTTACTTAAAAAAATGGTTAGATAAAAAAGTTATAACCAAAGACTTTAAAAACTTAAATATTTCTTCTATTTTAAATCACGTTCTAGATAATTCTGATCTAAACTTTTTTATTGATAAAAATAAAATTATACTAACAAAAGGAAATTTAATTCATAAAAGTAGTTATCAAAAAAAAGACTATAAACAGTTACAAAACAACAATCTAAATTTTCTTTCTAAAACACCTATAATAGATAATTATAATTTTTTAAAAATAGGAAAAGATAATAATAATTATAATAATAACACCTATATACTTTCTGGTTATATCAAGAATAAAAAAACAGGAAAACCAATAGAAGGTATTAATGTTTTTGAAAGAAAAAAAAATAAATCTACCACCACGAATAAAGAGGGCTTTTATCGTTTAAAACTTACTTACGGAAAAAACTATATAGAAACTTCTTTTACAGGTTTTAGAAATGATGCGAAGAGTATTATTTTATATGGTAATGGTAATTTAAATTTTCAGGCTTATGAAGAGTCTGAAAAATTAGATGAGATAATAATTAATGCTAATCAGTTTAGTAATAATATTAAGGAATCAATAATAGGTATTACTCAAATAAAAGCTAAGGATATTAAAACTATCCCTCAAGTATTAGGAGAAAGAGATATTTTAAAAGCAGCAACAACATTACCTGGAATTAAATCTGCAGGAGAAGGAGCTGAAGGAATAAATGTTAGAGGTGGAAAAGTCGATCAAAACTTATTTCTTTTAGATGGCGGTGTAATCTATAACCCTACACATTTTTTAGGTTTATTTTCAGCAATAAACCCTTTTACAACTAATGACTTAAAAATTTATAAAGGAAATATACCAGCCGAATATGGCGGTAGGATTTCTTCTGTTTTTGATCTAAAAACTAAAGACGCTAGCACAAAAAAAATAAAAGGAGAAGCCTCTATTGGACCTGTTACTGGTAACATAAGCCTTGAATTACCTATTATTAAAGAAAAAGCAGGGTTAATGATAGGGATTAGAAGTACCTATTCTAATTGGTTATTAAATGCTTTGGACAACAAAAGGTTCAAAAATAGTAGTGCAAATTTTTATGATTTAATAACAAAATATAATCATAAAATAAATGAGACCAATTCAATAAAATTAACAGGTTATTATAGTAAAGATAAATACCAAATAGCTTCAGATTCGATTAACTCTTATGGCAATACTATTGCTTCTTTAAATTGGAGGCATCAATTTAATGATAAAAATATTGGAAATTTAATACTTTCTAATAGTAGCTATACTTTTAATATTGATTATGAAAACAATAGCAATAAATCCTTCAATCTAAAATACAAAATTAATGAAATGAGTATGAAGTTAAAAATGAAATATCTTCATTCAAAAAAACATAATTTCACTTATGGCGTAGAGTCTAAATTATACAATATATCTCCAGGAACAATAAAACCAAGTAATGAAAATTCTTTAGTAACTCCTCTTAGTATAAATAAGGAAAGAGCTTTAGAAAATGGAATATTCTTATCTGATAAATATCAGATAAATAAAAAATTAACTATAAATTTAGGCTTACGTTTTTCTCAATATCTTGCTTTAGGAGCATCTAACCAAAGGATTTATCGAGAAAACTTACCTAAAAATGAATCAACTTTAACGAATACATTGCAGTATGATGAAAATGAGATTTACAAAACGTATCAAGGTCTAAGTTATAGATTATCTACTAGCTACTTAGTTACACCCAGTTTCTCAATTAAAGCGGGAATTAATAAATCTTTTCAATACATACATCGATTAAACAACAATACTAGTGCCTCACCTATAGACACCTGGAGACTATCTAATATTAATATTAAACCTCAAGAAGGAATACAAGCTTCTTTTGGTATATTTAAGAATCTAATTACTTCTAATTATGAAATAAGCTTAGAAAGCTATTATAAAGAGTATAAAAACATTTTAGATTATAAAACTGGAGCTAATTTACTATTGAACGAAACAATTGAAACCGATGTACTTCAAGGTCCTGGTAAATCATATGGTATTGAGTTTTTGATTAAAAAGAAAATGGGACGATTAAATGGATGGTTAGGCTATAGCTATTCTAAGTCTCTTTTAAAATTAGATAGTGAATTTAACGAAGAAAGAATAAATAACGGTAATTATTTTGTAACAAATTATGACAAACCTCATGATCTAAATTTAATTTTAAATTATAAGTTAACTAAAAGGTTTAGCTTATCAAGTAATTTTAATTATCAAACAGGTAGACCTGTTACTTATCCTAATGGAAAATATTCTTATCAAGGAATAGAGTTTTTAACTTATAGTAATAGAAATGAATTTAGAATACCTGATTACTATAGATTAGATATTGGACTTAATATTGAAGGCAACCATAAAATAAAAAAACTAGCCCATAGCTTTTGGAATATTTCTATATATAATGTACTTGGACGAAACAATCCTTATTCTGTGTTTTTCAGAACTGAAGGCGAAAATATTAATGCTTATAGAAGCTCTATTTTCTCTTTTCCTGTCCCTACAATTACGTACAATTTAAAATTTTAACGATTATATTATGAAAAAAACATGCTATTATTTTTTATTTTTTATTGCGATAAGCTGTATTGAACCAATTGAAATTAAATCTACAACTCAAAATAAAGAGTTACTTGTAATTGAAGCCATAATTACAAGTGAGTTTAAAAAGCACGAAATTAAATTATCAAGAACTATACCTATTGATTCTTTAAGTTATAAATTAGAGGGAGGAGCATTAGTTAAAATTATTGATGAGTTTAAAAACACATATAATTTTGAAGAAATTAGTACAGGGAAATATAGATCTAAAACTGATTTTAGCGCTTTAAAAAACACCGAATATACTCTAGAAGTTGAAACTAGTGATGGAGAAGTATATTCTTCTAGAGCAGAAAAAATTACAGCAGAGTCTAAAATAGAAAATATAACTTCTATACCCACTCAAAGCTTCTTTGATGAAGAGGGTGTAATGATTAGTGTTAATAGTTCTACTATTGATGATAATGCAAATTATTATCGATTTGAATACAACGAAACCTATAATATTTTGCCTCCTTTATGGTCTAAAGACACAATCATCGTTACTTCTGATACACCTCCGTTTGGAATAAAAATCGAAACTAAAAAAAACATTAATAGAGATAAAGTTTGTTATAAAACTAAATATTCAGATAAAATATTCCAAACTGAAACAAAGTCATTAGTCGAGAATAATGTTGTTAATTATCCTTTAAGATTTTTATCTTATTCTGGCTTAATACTTTCTTCAAGATATATGCACAGATATACAATAATTGTCAAACAATATGTAGAAAGCTTCGAAGCTTATAATTATTATAATATACTAAATAAATTTTCAGATATAAACAATGTTTTCTCTCAAATACAAACAGGGAATTTAACAGGGAATATTCAATCTAAAAAAAAACCAGACAAAAGTGTTATTGGTTACTTTAGTGTTGCATCAGTTTCTGAAAAAAGAGTGTTTTTCAATAGAAATGAACTTACAAGTCTTCAACCTACTTTTGATGAAAATTGTAAAATACTAAAAACAAGTCTTGCTTCTGGAGATAAAAAAGAATCTCCTTTGATTAGAGCGCTTAATAACGGTTATATTTTTTTTGCTAAAACTGATGATGAAAACCCTTATTATTTAACAAAAAGAATATGCGGTGATTGTACCGCGCAAGGAACTAACGTAAAACCAGTATTCTGGATTGATTAAGAAATAAATTATGAAAAAGAAAAAAAATATTATACTAATTCTTTTCACATTATATACAATAGTAGCTATAGCCCAATCAAATACTGATGACTTACCTATAGAGAAAACGTACATCCATTTTAGTTCTAACTTTTTATTAACTGGAGAAAACCTATATTATAAAATTTATAATCTATCTCAAAAAAAATTATCTCCTTATAGTAAGATTGCTTATGTTGAAATTATAGATGATAATAACAAAAGTCTAATAAAACAAAAAGTAAAATTAAATAATGGAACTGGTTATGGAGATATTTTTATTGAATCAAAGCTAAAAACTGGTACTTATAAGCTCATTTCTTATACACAATGGTCTAGGAATAAACAGATTTTTTTTGAAAATGATCTATACATTGTAAATCCTTTTATTGAAAAACAAAATAGCGGAACAAAAACGATACAAAAAAACACATATACTTCTAATAAAAATTCAAAATACAATCTTAAAATTAACAAAGAAAAATTTTTGAATAGAGAAAAAGTGATATTAAAAATCGAAGAAAATATTAAAGGTAATTTCTCTATATCTGTTAATAAAAAACAACCTATAAATATCCCCTTAAAGAAAAACATTAGAGATGTTTTTAATAAAAATTCGTATTCTCAAAAAATATCTGAAACTAAATTTCTCCCAGAATTAAGAGGCCAACTAATTCAGGGTAAAATATTACAATCAGATAGTATTTCTGCTGAAATATCGAATATTAAACTTGGTTTGTCAATATTAGGAACTAATCCTTTTTTTAGAACTTCAATAACTAATGATCTTGGTGAGTTTTACTTCAATGTTAGCAACAATGATTCTTCTACTGCTTTTATTCAAGTTCTAAATAAAGAGAGGGGAAATTATAAAATTAAAATTAAAAACATTCCATTATATAAACAATTTAAAAACTTCAAGTATCTAAAATTAGATGACAAATTAATGAATCTAATTGATAAAAGAACTGAGTATATGCAAATAGAAAACTCATATCACGAAGTCAAAAAAAACTTAGAATTGCCCTTAATTATAGAAGAAAATATTTTTGATAAAATAAGTTTAACTTATACTTTAAGTGATTATAAACAATTCAAAACAGTTAAAGAAGTTATTATTGAAATTTTAAATGATGTTTGGCTAACTAAAAATAAAAACAATAATTATATACATGTTCGTGATTCTAATTTAAAAACTGACACAAAACTACCTAGTTTATTAGTTGTTGATGGTAACATAATCTTTAACCATCAAGACTTCATGGAATATGATACCAAGAAGATAAAATCGTTCTCTTTAGTAAAAAACAAATATCTTTTTGGAAGTGTTTTATATCAAGGAATACTTTATGTTAATACTTTTAAAAAAGACTTTAAACCAAATTCAGAATATGTAAGTCAGATTGATATACTTAGACCTGTTTCTTTGAAAGAATATTTCTTTCAAATGCATGATGTACCTGAAAAAACAAAAAGAATTCCTGATTATAGAACCCAACTATACTGGAACCCCAATGTTGATTTATCTACGAAAGAAATTACTTTTTACACTTCAGATATCTCAGGAGAATTCGAAATTGAAATTGAAGGTTTTACTCAAAAAGGAAAACCAATATCATTAATAAAAACTTTTTTTGTCGATTAATAAAAACCACAACTGATCGATCAGTTGTGGTTTTTTGTTTACATTTATAAAATGAATTTTTTAGCACATTTATATCTTTCTGGTAATAATACTGATTTAATGATTGGTAACTTTATTGCCGATCATATACGAGGTAATAAATTTTCTCATTATCATGAGGAAATACAAAAAGGTATTTTTTTACATAGAGAAATAGATACTTTTACAGATACTCATCATATTGTTAGAAAAAGCAAGCGTAGATTACATGAACGCTATGGTCATTACGATGGAATTATAATCGATATTTTTTATGATCATTTTTTAGCCAGAAACTGGAATACTTACTCACAAATACCACTAAATACTTACGTTAAATCAGTTTATAAATTATTACAAGATAATTACAATATTCTTCCTGAAAAGACACAAGAAATACTTCCATTTTTAACAAAGTATAACTGGTTATATAATTATCAGTTTGCTAATGGTATTCAAGAAGTCTTAAACGGTATGAACAAGCGCACTAAAGGAAAATCTCAAATGAATTTAGCTTCTGAAGACCTGTTAGTTCACTACCAATTACTTGAAAATGATTTTACATTATTTTTTGAAGACTTACGTAAATTTTGTGACTCTAAAATAAATCCAACAACTTAAAATCATGAAAAAAGGCTTTTTCTTTACTTTCTTACTTATTAATTTATTAAGCTGTAAAACAGTTACAAAAAAGGAAAAAACAATTGGCTTAATTACAAATAAAGCAATGGTTGTTTCTGCTCGTAAAGAAGCTTCTAAAATCGGAACTGACATTCTTAAAAAAGGAGGGAATGCTTTCGATGCAATGGCAGCCACAGAACTTGCGCTCGCAGTAGCCTATCCGTATGCTGGTAATATTGGTGGTGGTGGCTTTATGATATACAGAAAAAAAGATGGAGAAATTGGGGCTTTAGATTATCGTGAAAAAGCACCAATTGCCGCTACAAAAAAAATGTTTTTAGATACTAATGGAAATGTTATAAAATACAAAAGTACACTTGGCGCAATGGCCGTAGGTATACCTGGTACAATTGCTGGTGTTTTTGCTACTCATAAAAAATTTGGATCACTACCTATTGCTGATATATTAACACCTGTAATTGCATTAGCAAAAAAAGGTGTTATTGTAACAAAAAAACAAGCTTACAAAATAAAAAAACATCAACCATCTTTTCTTAAAGCAAATAAAGATTCTATCCTTTTTTCTAAAAATTGGAAAGAAAATGACACTATAAAATACAACGCTTTAGCTAATACTTTAATGCGTATTTTAAAAAATGGCCGTGATGAGTTTTATAAAGGAGATACCGCAAAACGTCTTGTAAAATTTATGCAAGAAAATGGAGGTATTATGACCGAAGAAGATTTAGCTAAATATAAAGTAAAATGGAGAACACCTATTACTTTTAAGTATGATGACTTACGTATTATATCTATGTCACCTCCTTCTAGTGGAGGTATTTGTTTAGCTCAAATTATGAATGCTATTGAACCTTACAACTTAGATAAATTCGGACACAACACAACAAAAACAATACAAGTTGTTACAGAAGCTGAAAGACGTGCTTATGCAGATAGAAGTCATTTTTTAGGAGATCCTGATTTTGTAAATATTCCTTTAAAAACTTTAACAAGTAAAGAATACATAAAAGAAAGAATGAATAACTTTTCTTTTAATAAAGCAACCTCTTCTAAAGATGTTTCTTATGGAAGTGTAGAAATGGTTGAAAGTAACGAAACCACTCACTACTCTATTGTAGATCAATTCGGTAATGCTGTATCAGCAACAACTACTATAAACGCGGCATTTGGCTCAAAATTATATTGCGAAGATTTAGGCTTCTTTTTAAATAATGAAATGGATGATTTTAGTAGTAAGGCTGGCACACCAAATATGTTTGGTTTAATTGGAGCTAAAGCTAACGAAATTGCACCTGAAAAACGAATGTTAAGCTCTATGACTCCTACTATTGTTGAAAAAAACGGAAAATTATGGATGGTTGTAGGAACACCTGGTGGATCAACAATTATAACTTCTGTTTTACAAACCATTTTAAACGTACATGAATTTAAAATGGGAATGCAAGAAGCTGTTAACCAACCACGATTTCATCACCAATGGTTACCTGATGTTATTATGATGGAGCCTAATAAATTTGACACAACTGTAAAGCAAAACTTACAAAAAACTGGTTACATTTTAAACGAAGAAGACTCACCTGTAATCGGAAAGGTTGCAGCCATTTTAATATTACCTAATGGAAAACTAGAAGGTGGAGCCGATCCTAGAGGAGATGACAAAGCACTTGGTTTCTAATTATTAAATAAAACTATAAAAAAAATACTAAAACAGTTTGATTTTTATCAAGATTACAAAAAATCAAACTGTCTTTAAACCAAAAATAATATGTAAAAGTTTAGGTTTAAATTTATTTTTATTTGATACTGCTATTTTTAATAAATATTTTAAATTCTTCTAAACTACCATTAAACATGTCTAAATCATCAGTTACACCATCAAGCTTATAACTATCAGACCTTTGCCACATTAACCATCCTTTTTCTTTCCAAGCATTAGGTAAATCAGGAGATTTTTCTCCATTATAATTAGCTATCCATAATTTATAATCTGCAAAAAAAGAATCATTCAAATACTTATTCCCTGTAGAAACACTTGTATATATTATAGGTTTACGTTCTAGTATTTTCTCTAATTGATTAATAAAAATTTTTAATGTATGTTGAACTTCTTCTACAGATTGTGATACATCAATTCCTCCAACTTCAAAATCTATTATCGGTGGAATATCTGATTTTTTAATACTTGCAATAGTATTCGTAAAATGGTTGGCCTGAGCTATAGGATCATCATCACTTCTATAAAAATGATAAGCGCCTCTTATAAATGATTTTTCTTTAATCATTTTCCAATTATAACTAAACTTTGGATCGGTATACGTAATTCCTTCAGTAGCTTTACAAATAATAAAACTTAAACTATCTTTTTGTTTACTTAACTCAGTAATTTCATCACCTTGATATTTAGAAATATCAATACCATAAACAAATAACGGAGCATTACTTGTTACTTTTTTAGATTTAGTTTCGTTCTTTAAAATCGAGCTGTTAACTTTTGTTTCTTTTTTAGATTGATTACAACTAATAATAATTAGTATTAAAAAAACATATGTTGATATTTTTTTCATTTTTGTTAACTTTATATAATAGTTATAAAATAGTTTTTCTTGATTTAAAAATACATTTTTTATCCTTACTATAATCCAACTTTACCCCTATTAATTTCTCGTAATTATCTACAAAATAATTTTTAGTAGGTACAGAAGCATCTTTAAAACTAATAAATGAACCATTAGTTTCATTTATTATATAATCACGACATACTTCCATCCAATCTAAAGCTCTATTTGAATAAAAACGTGTTGGAATTACTTTTTCGATTGTATTTTCATCCATTTTACATTTGCAATCAGTTTCACTCTGAGTAGGCATATCCCACCATGTTTGGTATTGAATTGTAAAAGCGCTCTCCTGAAACGGAAAAGCACATTTTAAAGCAGATTTTTCTCTAGCTTCTTTAGTTCCATAAAAGTCTCCCTGAATAGCTCCCAAAGTAATGTATGATGAAATATTTGTTTCTTCAATTCCTTTTAATAATATTGATTGCAATGAACAAACTAACTGTTCTCTACTCTTGTCATCCCAACTACTTGTTGGCATTCTTGATGTAATTTTATGAGGTGCAGGACAATCAGTTTCTAAACTCAACCCATTTTCTTTTGCAGTAACAGAGTACCTATCCCATGACTCAAAAGTATATGGATACCCATTAGTAACTCCTTTAATAAAAGTTAGAATATGTGCGTCATTAGTTAATTCATCAAACTTAATTTTCAATCCTTCAATAACAGCAGCTATCATTTCTATCTTTTCTTCTTTATTAAAATCAGGATCCTTTTCTATCAATTTAACTAAATAACTCCCCCATTCTATCATCATTGTTTTCAACTCTTCACGCGTACCTCCAAAATGTCCGTTTAGTGTCCAGTCTAAAACTGCATTTTTAGATATTTCCTTTTTACTAGTAACCTGTTTCGCTACAACCTTTAAATTAGTCCCTATTAGTTGATTATTTTTTCCTGGTGTTGTTATACTTTCCCATGCTTCAATAACTGCTGTCGCTTTTATTTTTTTGAATACAGGAAGCATATCATAAGATATATGAAAACTAGAAGCTATGTCTGGTAATTCAAAAGGCTCATAGAAAAATTCAGTTACAATACCATAACTCAATCCTCCTCCTCCACGGATTGCCCATAATAATTTACTAGTTGCACCTTCAGTATTGCCTTCAGTAGCTTTTTCTTTATTATAAAAAACACTAGATCCTAAATATTTCACAGTACCATCTCCTAAAACGATGGTTGCCCCCATTAATCGTTCGCACCCCATTCCATATTTACGAGTCCAAGGCCCCCAACCTCCTCCCATCGTATATCCTGCGATGGCAACACTTTGGCATGTTCCGTGTGGAATACCTAAATGTTCTTTATCTAATACTTCTTTTATGCTTTTAAACTTTGCACCAGGTTGAATACTTATTTGTTTAACCTCTCCTTTTTCTATAGGATAATTTTTTAAAGAAGCATCAGTCTTATTCATTAGAGCAAAATCAATCAATACTTTTCCTGTAGCGACACATTCTCCTTCATGGTCATGGCCTCCAGATTTTACAGTAATTTGTATATTATTGTCAGTTGCATATTGAGTTGCTATAGCCACATGCTCTGTATTATGTGGCTGTACAATTAAAGAAGGCATGAAATCGAATCTTCTATTAAAAACTTTTCTTAATTCATTATATGAATTATCTCCTGAGGGTTGCCAAAAATTAGGTTTTATTATACAATCGCAAAAAGCTTTTTTAAAATTATCAATCGCTTCTTGGTCAATTTTAACTGTATACATATCGTTTTTCATAATTATAGGGGGAATAAATTTTATTCTGTATTATTAATTAATATTTATTTTTTTAAAGCAGCAAGAATTTTATCTTTCTCTTCTCCTTCAATTTTTTCTAAGAAATTAAAAAGCTTACTGTGCTCTTCTTTTTTTATAGTCTCTTCTGTAACTTTAAGCAATTCACTTTCTACATCATCTTTTAAAGTACCTAAACCAACTTTAAAAGGTGTTCCATCATAATATCTTGCTATTGTTCCTGGACCTTCTGGTGAGCCATGGTCGGCATCAATAGATTCTCTCCACTTTCTTGCATGACTTGCCCATTCATCTTGATCAACTAACTCTGGTTGAGTAAACCAAACATTCCATGTAAGTATATTATCTTTTTGTAACATATTACCAGATCCTAAATTGAAAACGTCCATAATAAATTTATTAAATTCATCTACTACTGGATACCCTGTTTTTTTAATGGCTCCAATTTGTACATTTAAATTACCAACAGTCCAAGCTGCTGCTTCGTGTTTCGCAAAGTCAGGAATAGGAAAACCACTACTCTCCCCTTTATTTAAAGGAAATACTGGTTGTTCAGAATCTCCAACTAAACTTGTAAAAACAACTATTGCTTGTGATTTTTTTGAAGGAAAAGGCAAGTAACTTTTTTCAAAATGATCCCACAATTGCTTTACTATAAAATTCTGTTTTGCTCCTGGGCTAAACCATATTTTACCAACAACCCCCATATCGGCAGCCAATTCTTTATTATCTTCATTTACCCAGCCTCTTGTTCCTGTAACTGTAACCTCTACATTTAAGGTTCCTAAAGAAGGAGAACTAATACCTTGTTGTGGGCAAATAATAGAATATACTTTTCCAGTATCTGTATATCCAATTCTAGAAATATCAGGAGCAAACATTTGATAACATCGCTTAGAATCTGGTTTTCCCATTTGTGTTTCCCAACTGAATTCTGGCCATTTCACTGCTTGTTGTCGTTGAAGTTTGTCTATATTCAACATATTATCTGGCATTGGTAATGAGCTAAGATCTGGGGTTGGGTATGCAAATGCAGGGTTTGACGCTGCAAATCCTCCAATCCAACCTGCTGGTATTGCTGTTTTTAATTTCGTTTTCATTTTATGTTTAAATTAGTTTAGTTTATATGATTTACTTTAACTCTTTGTATGGAGCATTCTATTTTAATAGGTAACCCTTTTTAAAAGCTTACCGGTGTTTCATTCACCTCTAAAGCCGCACGAATACCAGATTCTATAGCGCCTTCTATCCAAGCATGTTTTAGCGAGGCATGTTCTCCTGCAAAATGCACTTTTCCATCCCATTCTGGTTTTTCAATGTCAGCCTGTAATAAATTTAATTGACCTGGTGAAAAGATCGCTGCTTCACCAAAAGCATATGGATTTTGCATCCAAGCTACAGTAGCTGCTCCTTTTATTTTATCTACATATCCTATTGCTTCTGGCGCTTCTGGATCAAATACCGATAGGTTTTTAATCCGTTGCTGTTCCTTTAAATCATCTGGCGCATGTGCTACAGCAATATTATCTAATGCATAAATATATCGATCCATATGACTCATAGAATCCCATTTTCTAGCATCATCAGCCCAACAATAACAAGCTAACATTAATCCATGACCTTTTCCATTTATATCCTGACTTGGATAATATATAAAGCGATTTGCTAAATCAGTAATAGTTCCTCCTCCAACAATATTATATGGGGCTTTTTCCCACCATCTTTCTTTGAATTCAATTAGCACCTTTGTTGCTGCATCATAATGAAGTTCACGGATTGCTTTTCTTTTTCCTTGTGAAAACTCAGGCCAAACGTGTACCATTCTTAATGCTGAAAAAGGGACGGTAACAATTGCTTCGTCAAATTCCATGTTAGAAACTGATACCTCTTGTTTTTTATAGCCTCTTTTTTCATAATAAGATGCCTCTCTTTTAATTTCAATTTCAGTAGAAATTTTCACTTTTCCATCTCTCAAGTAAATATCTGTCATTCTAGTATCTAAATGAGTAATTTCTGCTAATTTACACTTTGCATAAAACCTTTCTGTAATTACATCTGTCCCTCCAATTACCTGCCAAAAAACAGTGTCATTTTTAATAATATTAGACTCAATAAAACTTTGAATAAAATCATATGACATACGTGATTCTAAATTCTGAAGTACTCCTATCATTTCAATTGCATTCTCTGAGTAATTCGTAAACTCCTTTAAAAATCTACGCATCGAATATTCCCCTAGCTTCTCAATTAATTTTGGCCAATTCTCTACAGGGTTAATAGCAATAAAATCTATAAGAGGTTGCATTGCATTGGTTAACAAATCACCCGCATTTTGATTTTCTCCTAAAACTTCTGGGTCAACACTTTCTTGTAAATTATAATTTAACAACTCATTTATATTAGTACTCTCATTATAAACATTTTGTCGTACCTGTTTATAATTAACAAATAAGAACGAGTTAAATGTTTTCTTAGGAAATGTTAAACTGAGTTTTTTATAATTTTCATAAGCTTCTTCCTTGTTTTTCAAAGCTTCTTTTTTATCTACAGATACATAATAAAATGGTTCTAAATCAACATCAAGTTGCTTACAATATTCCATTAACATATAATGAAAATCAGGTAAACGCATCGCTCCAGCTTCAGCATATAATGATGGATCTTCCCAATATTTTTTCTCTTCCGTATTTCTAAATGTTTTAATTCTTCCTCCAATACGTGTATTGGCCTCTACTATAGTAACATTATGTCCTGATTTTTTTAAAATTGAGGCAGTTACCATGCCTGCCATTCCAGCACCAATAACTAAAATATCTTTTTTTTCTCCTTTTCTTTCTGGAAACCCATTTTGAATATATTCTAAGTATTTTTTATCAATTGGATCTTCTTCTTCTTTTAATAGACTATGTAAATATGTTTTCATTATGTATTTTTTAATATTTATTACTAATTTTTTATATAGTACTAATACGTTTCACGTCCTAAATTATTAATAATCTTCTTAAAAGTTTAATAAATTTCTTTAAACGTAGGTATAACAATCAAGAGTGCTTTATTTTTAATGATAAAGCTATTTCATCTAAAAAAACTAGAGACTAATTAAAACGGTTTGTTTAATTTTGACGTAATAAATCATTCTTCATTTAAATTTTATTTTTTGAAAATTTCTGATTCACATAAAGTTCCTTTATTAGAGAAAGCAATTCGACTACAAGAATATGGAGTTGGTATATTTAAAACTATTCCAACAAAATCAGGAATTAAAAAAGCTATTAAAAAAGATTTGGTTTATGTTAATGGTCAAATTGCAACTACTGCTCTATTTATAAAAGGAGGTGAAAGTATACAACTATATAAAACAGAGGAAGGTTCGACTTTTAAACAGTTCAGTTTTCCTTTAGAAATACTTTTTGAAGATGATTATTTAGCTATAATTTATAAACCATCTGGAATTTTAGTTAGTGGTAATTCTTTTGCAACTATAGATAATGCTTTATTACAAAACTTAAGTAAAAGCAACTTACCTGATGCTGTACGCCCAAGGCCTGTACATAGATTAGATTACCCAACAAGCGGGCTTTTATTAATAGGAAAAACAAGCGCAAGTATTATTACTTTAAATAAGTTGTTTGAACTTAAACAAATTAAAAAAACATATCACGCAATTACCATAGGTAAAATGAAAGATAACGGAGAGATTAATTCTCCTATTGATTTCAAAAACGCATTTACTTCTTATAAAGTTATAAAAACTGTATTATCTGAACGTTTTAATTGTTTAAACTTAGTTAAACTACAGCCACAAACAGGAAGAAAACATCAACTAAGAAAACACATTCTTTATATAGGAAATGCCATACTAGGTGATAAAGAACATTATATTGATGGATTAGTTTTAAAAGGAAAGGGGTTGTATTTACATGCATCAACTTTAGAATTCATACATCCTTTTACAAAAGAGCAAGTTATCGCTACAAAGGAACTTCCTAGTAAATTCAAAAAAATATTTACATCTTAATTTCCCTTTAAAAAATATATCTTTGCGCACATGCGAATAGATATTATTACCCTAGCTCCAGATTTATTAAAAAGCCCGTTTGAACATTCTATGATGAAACGTGCTATAGACAAAGGTTTAGCTGAAATTCATTTTCATAATTTACGTGATTACGGAATTGGTTCTTACAAAAAACTAGATGACACTCAATTTGGCGGTGGAGCTGGTATGGTTTTAATGATAGAGCCTATTGATAAATGTATTTCTAAACTGCAAGCGGAAAGAACATATGATGAAATTATTTATATGACGCCTGATGCTAAGACTTTAAATCAATCTATTGCTAATACACTTTCTCTAAAAGAAAACATAATTATTCTAACTGGGCATTATAAAGGTGTAGACCAACGTGTTCGTGATAAATTTATTACAAAAGAAATTTCTATTGGTGATTATGTTTTAACAGGTGGTGAATTAGCAGCAGCTATTTTATGTGACGCTGTTGTTCGTTTAATCCCTGGTGTTTTAGGCGATGAACAATCTGCTTTAACAGACTCTTTTCAAGATAATTTATTATCTCCTCCTGTTTATACAAGACCTGCAGAATATGACGGTTTAAAAGTTCCTGAAGTGCTACTATCTGGCAACTTCCCTAAAATTGATGAATGGAGAAGTGAAAAAGCATATTTGCATACTAAAAACATAAGACCTGATTTATTAGACGAATAAGAAAACATATTATAAATACTTTTTAGTAATACATAAATAGTTAAATACATTATCGTTTTCATAGTTCTGTATTTTGATTGCTTAATTAATGGTTTATAGCAATTAAATAAACTAAAAGTTGTTTTCTTACATGCTAAGAAAAAAATTAAAATAAAACCTCTATTAAAAGAAACAACTTCAAGTTGATAAAGTATCTGTATTAAAAACTTTTACACTAATTATCAGTATAAAAAATAAACAACTTTAATTTTTCATTCAAAAAAATAATTCTTAATTTCGCAGCCACAAATCAACCTCTGACGAAAATCGTGAATGTTGCTTTAAACAACCATATAAATATCATTACAATGGATTTAGTAAAATTTGTTCAAGACGAATTTGTAACAAGAAACGAATTACCAGAATTTGCAGCTGGAGATACATTAACAGTGTATTACGAAATTAGAGAAGGAGAAAAAGTGCGTACTCAGTTCTTTAGAGGTGTTGTTATCCAAAAAAGAGGTGTTGGTGCTTCTGAAACTTTTACAATCAGAAAAATGTCTGGTACTGTAGGAGTTGAACGTATCT
The DNA here is from genome assembly GCF_002836595.1 of Tenacibaculum sp. Bg11-29. Classification (NCBI taxonomy): domain Bacteria; kingdom Pseudomonadati; phylum Bacteroidota; class Flavobacteriia; order Flavobacteriales; family Flavobacteriaceae; genus Tenacibaculum; species Tenacibaculum sp. Bg11-29. The sequence goes on along the minus strand of NZ_PJBB01000003.1, from coordinate 2,678,668 downwards.
TCCCTGTTAATTTACCTGCTATTCAAAAAATAGAAGTAAACAAAAAAGGTGTTGTACGTAGAGCTCGTATTTACTACTTTAGAGGTCTTACTGGTAAAAAAGCAAGAATTAAAGAAAAAAGAAACTAATATCTTTTTTCTTACTCAAGAAATTAAAAGCATCATAATTATTTATGATGCTTTTTTTTGTTTATTTTTTTAACTTATACATTTTATTAAATAAGTTTTCAAAACAACCACTATAAATACCTATTAACTACAATAGTATTATAATAACTATCTTAAGTAAAGACAGTCGTGTCCACACATCAAAACCATAACAACTCTTTTGTTTAAATTTATATTTTAATGTTATTACACTATCAAATACGACTTTAAAAAAGGTGTTTAAACAGAAAACTATACCAGAGAACCTTTTGCATCCAATAACAAAAACTTAAAAAACCATTATTTTTTTATCAAATTCTCAGCAAAACACATAAACTAATAACATTTTAGCATCAAAAAACTCATTCGTAATTCTTAAATTTGCAGTACTTCAATTTAATGATTACTGTGCGTATTTTAATTAATACCACTTTAAAACAACTAATAATATGAGCAAAACTGCTAAAATCATGTACACTAAAACGGATGAAGCTCCAGCGTTAGCTACTCGTTCGTTTTTACCTATTGTAAAAGCTTTTACAAAATCATCTAACATAGAAATTGTAACTAAAGATATTTCTCTTTCAGGACGAATTCTAGCTAATTTTTCGGATTTTTTAACTAAAGAACAACAAGTCGAAGATGCTTTAGCTTTTTTAGGAGATTTAGCTAAAAAACCAGATGCAAATATTATTAAATTACCTAATATTTCTGCTTCAGTTCCTCAATTAAAAGCTGCAATTAAAGAATTACAAGCTTTAGGGTATGCTTTACCTAACTTTCCTGAAGAAGCAAATACAGAAGAAGAAAAAGCTATTTTAGCTCGTTATAATAAAATTAAAGGTTCTGCTGTAAACCCTGTTTTACGTGAAGGTAATTCAGACCGTAGAGCTCCAAAAGCTGTAAAAAATTACGCAAAAAAGAATCCACATTCAATGGGTGCTTGGGCTTCAGATTCTGAAACTCATGTTTCAACAATGAATGATGGAGATTTTGCACATACTGAAAAATCGGTTACAGTAAATAATGCTACTGATGTAAAAATTGTACATACTGATGCTAACGGAAAATCAACCACTTTAAAAGAAAAAGTTTCTTTATTAGATAGTGAAGTAATTGACGGTTCGGTTATGAATAAAAAAGCTTTATTAGCTTTCTTAGCAGAACAAATAGCTGACACAAAAGAAAAAGGGTTGTTACTTTCATTACATATGAAAGCAACGATGATGAAAGTTTCAGATCCAATTATTTTTGGTCATGCTGTTCGTGTTTTCTTTAAAGATTTGTTTACTAAACATAGTGCTACTTTCGATAAAATTGGCGTTGATGTAAATAACGGTTTTGGAAATTTATTAAATAATCTTGAAGAATTAGCTGCTGATAAAAAAGCTGAAATATTAGCTGATATTGAAGCTATTTACACTAAGAATCCTGATGTTGCTATGGTAAATTCTGATAAAGGAATTACCAATTTACATGTTCCTTCAGATGTTATTATTGACGCTTCTATGCCTGCAATGATTCGTACTTCTGGACAAATGTGGAACAAAGAAGGAAAACAACAAGACACGAAAGCTATAATTCCTGATAGCTCTTATGCTGGTTTATATCAAGAAACAATCGATTTCTGTAAAAAGAATGGTGCTTTCGATCCAACAACAATGGGAACTGTTCCTAATGTTGGTTTAATGGCTCAAAAAGCTGAAGAATATGGTTCACACGACAAAACTTTCGAAATAGCTTCTAACGGTACTGTAAATGTTATCGACTCTAACGGAACTACTTTAATTTCTCACGAAGTTGAAGAAGGTGATATTTGGAGAATGTGTCAAACAAAAGATGCGCCTGTTCAAGATTGGGTAAAGTTAGCTGTTACAAGAGCTAGAGCTTCTAAAACTCCTGCTATTTTCTGGTTAGGAAAAGAAAGAGCTCACGATGCAGAAATTATCAAAAAAGTAGCGAAATATTTACAAGACCACGATACTACTGGTTTAGATATTCAAATTTTATCACAAGTTGATGCTACTAAATATACATTAGAAAGAGTAAAAGAAGGAAAGGATACAATTTCAGTAACAGGTAACGTTTTACGTGACTATTTAACTGATTTATTTCCTATTTTAGAATTAGGTACCTCTGCAAAAATGTTATCTATCGTTCCGTTAATGAATGGTGGTGGCTTATTTGAAACCGGTGCTGGTGGTTCTGCTCCTAAACATGTACAACAATTAGTTGAAGAAAATCACTTACGTTGGGATTCTTTAGGTGAGTTTTTAGCCTTAGCTGTTTCTTTAGAGCATTTAGGTGAAACCAATAACAATAATAAAGCAAAAGTATTAGCTGAAACTTTAGACGATGCTACTGATAAATTGTTGGACAATAAAAAAGGACCTTCAAGAAGAACTGGAGAGTTAGATAATAGAGGGTCACATTTTTACTTAGCAATGTATTGGGCACAAGCATTAGCTTCTCAAGATAAAGATACTGACTTAAAAGCTCAGTTTACTCCAGTTGCCAATGAGTTGAAAGCTAATGAAACTTCAATTGTTACTGAATTAAATAAAGTTCAAGGACAAGAAGCTAAAATTGGAGGATATTATGAGCCTACTGATAGTTTAGCTGATACTATAATGAAACCTAGTGAAACATTAAATACTCTTTTAGCTAGTATTTAATTTTATTTTCTATAAAAATTAAAAAGCAGGTGATTTATAACACCTGCTTTTTTTATGCTATAATACATTATATTTGATATATGAGCTTTATAAAAACCACAGAACAATCTTCAAAATATAATCATTTAGAAAAAATGAGCATTTCTGAATTATTATTAAACATAAATAACGAAGATAAAACAGTGCCCTTTGCCGTAGAAAAAGCATTACCTCAAATAAATAAATTAACTACAGAAATAGTGTTAAAACTAAAAGAAGGTGGTCGTTTATTTTATATTGGTGCTGGTACTAGTGGCCGATTAGGAATTTTAGATGCTAGTGAGTGCCCTCCTACTTTTGGTGTTCCTCATGAATTAGTGATCGGACTCATTGCCGGTGGAGATATAGCCATAAGAAAAGCTGTAGAAAATGCGGAAGATTCAATAGAACAAGGTTGGTTAGATTTACAAAAGCATAACATTTCAAACAAAGACGTTGTTATTGGTATTGCTGCCTCAGGTACAACTCCATATGTAATTACTACGCTAGAAAAATGTAACGAAAACAGAATTATAACAGGATGTATAACCTGTAATCAGAATAGTCCTTTAGCCTTAACAGCTCAATTTCCGATAGAAGTTGTGGTTGGCCCAGAGTTTGTTACTGGAAGTTCTCGTATGAAAGCTGGTACTGCTCAAAAGTTAGTATTAAACATGCTATCAACAGCTACAATGATTCAATTAGGCAAAGTAAAAGGCAATAAAATGGTTGATATGCAACTTTCTAACAGTAAGCTTGTAGATAGAGGTGAAAAAATGTTAGTTTCAGAATTAAATATCGACAAAGAAACTGCAAGTAAATTATTAAGACAACATGGAAGCGTACGAAAAGTAATTAAAAACTATAATAATGAGTAAATCAGACACTTTTGATAAAGTTGTAAAAAAATTCTTAATACTATTAGGACTTTTAATTGTTTCCCCAATTATATTAAGTTTTGGTTTTAAAGCTTTAAAAATATACGCGCAAAGTCCTAAAGTTTATATAGCTTATACTTTTTTAACAATAGGTATATTTTTAATTTTATTTACTGTATACTTCGGACTTAAAACAATAAAAGCTTTTTTAGACAACTTATTTCAATAAGAATTTGAGAAAAAATAATACCATAGAAAAACTTACAAATTGGGAACATTGGCCAACAGCCATGTTTTACGTTCCAAATTTGCCCTATGCTTTTTACTTAGCATTTAAAGCAAAACACCTTGCCTTTTTTAGCGCAGCAAATCCATGTATAAAAAGTTCTGGAAATGGCACTGAAAGCAAATACGAGACTATTATGTTGGTTCCGAAAGAATACAGACCTAAATCAATACTCGTAAAACCTAATGCTGATTTTTATAATGTTCTAATTGATATTCAAAAACAAAAAATAACATTCCCTTTAATTGCTAAACCAGATGTTGGATTCAGAGGTTTATTAGTCAAAAAAATAAACTCAGAAGCAGCGTTAAGAAGTTATTTAGAAAAATACCCTATTAATATTATTATACAAGAGTTTCTTGATTATGAAAATGAATGTGGCATTTTTTATCACCGCAACCCCGAAAGTGAAACAGGTAAAATTACTTCTATAACATTAAAACGTTTTTTATCTGTTATAGGAAACGGAAAACATACTTTAAAAGAATTAATTTTAAAAGACAATAGGGCTCGTTTGTACCTTGAGTTGTTTTCTGAAATTCATAAAAAAAAATTAAATACTATTCCTAAAAAAAATGAAACTGTAAAACTTACAGCTATAGGAAATCACTCAAAAGGAACTCAATTTATTAATGGTAATCACTTAATTAGTGACACTTTAATTAAAAGTTTCGATAAACTTAATAAAGCTATTCCTGGATGGTTTTACGGCAGGATTGATTTAAAATACAATTCATTCTCTTCTTTAGAAAATGGTCTTGATTTCAAAATCCTTGAGATTAATGGGATTTTAGCAGAACCGACACATATATACGACTCTGAAAACTACACCTATTTTAAAGCTCTAAAATCAATAAGAAATCATTGGCGAAATGTGTATGAAATAGCTACTATAAATAATAAAAAGTTTAAAACACCTTATAAAAGCCCCAAGTTATTCACCTCTGAGATGATAGAATTAAAAAGACATGTTAAAAAAATAAAAAAAATATGTTAAACTAGTACATGTGACTTATAATAAAAACATGTGTCACATAAATGTAAAAGAAAATTACTATTATTTTTTTATAACAAAAAAAAAAGTTATTATTGTAATTAATATACAGCCCCAAGTATGAAAATAAAATATCTTTTCTTATTTTTTATTTTATTGAACACTTCTCTTTACGCTCAAGTAAAGATAGGAGATAATCCTTCTTCGATTCATTCAAACTCTATATTAGAATTAGAAAGTATTGACAAAGCTTTAGTTATAAGTCGTATGTCTGATACTCAAATGAACGCTATCATTCCTTTAAGAGGAGCTTTAATTTTTAATACTGATCAAAATTGTGTTTTTATATATGATGGAACTTCTTGGAGAAGTTTATGTAATACAGGTGCTGGTATAAATGTTACTACATCATCAACAGCTCCGACAGCTAACAATTTAGGTGATTTTTGGATAAACAACACACTAAACAACTCAACAAGTATTTGGGACGGAACTAACTGGATATCAATAGACAATAATCCAAGAAGAGGCAATGGAATACCTAATATAACAACAGCTCCTAATGCAATTGCTGGTGATGTGTATATCGATAGTACTACAGGAATTATTTACGCATATGATGGTATTGGTTGGGTTAGTTCAAATGCAACTCCATCTGCTAACAATGGGCTTTTAGTTGATGTTACAAATACCATTCAACTAGGCGGTGTATTAATTAAACCAACGACAATAGAAACAGATGTTACAAATACACTTGCCATTACTGGTTTACAAAACGGTGATGTTATTCAAGATGATATCGTAACAGTAAATAGAACCACAGGTCAATTACGAAAAATAAGTGCTGCTAATTTATTTAGAGAGGAAGTTGCTGAAATAATTGCAACAAATGGTCAAATACAATTTACACCACCATTGGTTATAACAGACTCAAGAAAAGTAAATATTTACAGAAATGGTGTACGAGTAGATTTTACTGTAGTTAATACAACTACAATAGAAATAGAACCTGAAGCAGTTTGCTACTCAGGTGATCAAATAAGAATAGTTCAATTTTACTAATAAACCCCAATTATAAACTTTAAAACAATCATTTATTTATGAAAACAATTACAAACAAATTTAAAATAGCACTAGTTGCCGTTGGTCTTTTAACTATCGGAACCGTTAGTGCGCAGAGAACAACTGGAGCTGATTTTACAAAGCAAGCAAATACTGTATTAGGTGCTGCTGCTGGTTCTGTTAAAGTTGTAGATAATAAAGGTACAATCAAATACTTACAATCTAATAATGGTGTAACCATGTTTACAGATACAGCTCCTGATGGTGGTGTCGTTACTACTTGGCAATTAGGTGGTACTTTAACTGATAATACTTATATTGATGCTTCTGGTGCTGAATTTGGAATTACAGGAATTTCAGCTATAGATCCTACAGTAGATGCTGCAGCTGCTATTTCTGACATTGCTGCAACTACATATGGCGCTACAGGTTTTACATTAATGGTAAGAGATGAAGTAACTGGTGAAATTAAAAAATTATTAGCTACCGATTTAGTTAGTGGTATAAGAACAGAGTATATTCAGGTTGGAAATGCTGCTGCTGATGTTGCTATCACTGTTACTGGTTTACCACTATTAACTGTTGGTTCAACTTTCGCAAAATTATTTGTATACAGAAATGGAGTAAAATTAAGAACAATTTCTGATTTTGTAGCTACCGCTGATACAGTTACTATTCAATTTGATGCTGCAGACTTACCAATGTATGCTGGTGATATAATTGAAATTCAATATATTAAATAATTTTTGTATTAAGAACAAATATATTATTATTAGCTTCTGCATTGGTTCTATTTTCTATTAGAACCAATGCTCAAGAAGTTAACTTATTAAGTTTATTAACACCAAAAGAATTATTACAACTGTTAATAACATAAAATTAGATGATCCTGGTATATTAAAAAATCCCCTTATAGCTTTATACTTGTTTGCTAATTATTAGCACTTTAAAGTTATAAATAAAAAATTACATACTAAATAAAGACAGAAGAACTACTTCTCGATCTCGAATTACAAGTTTAGTTTTATAGTAAAAAATGAAAAAAAACAATAAACATATAGTTATATTAGTTTTAGTCTTGATATTTATCTCTTTAAATATCAATGCACAAGAAGTTAATGTTGTTGATAATAAAGGAACTATACAAACTGTAAACAATAATACAGTTACTACAATAGCAATAGCACCTACGAGTCCTGTTGAAAATGATGTATGGTTTGACACTAGTACTACACCAAATACCATTAGGATTTGGGATGGCACATCATGGCTACCTTTTGCTAATAATTTTTGGTCGTTGACTGGTAATTCAGGTACTACTGCTCCTAATTTTTTAGGAACTACCGATGCACAAGCTTTAGTATTAAGAACTAATAATATTGAAAAATTAAAAATTCATGAAACTAAAGGTCAAGTATTGATAAACCAAGCACTTACATTTAACAATCACCCTCTTGTTATTCGTGCAACCGGAGTTGATGTACTTGCTTTTGAAGATGCTACAGGAGATCCTAAATGGCATTGGAATCTTTTAGCAAATGGTTTAAATTTTGCTGAAAGTGGAATTAGTGATAATAGACTCTTTTTAGAATATGGAGGTAATATTGGTATAAATACAGGCACTCCTACAGAACGTTTAGATGTTAATGGTAGACTAAGAGTTAGAACTATTGATAATGGAGATTTAACTACAGATAAAGTAATTGTAGCTGATACTAATGGTGTTATTAAAAAAGTAGATGCTAGTTTTCAGACCTCTGGAGATATTAAAAATGGAGTTCAAGCTGCTGATCATGCTGGCTGGTATATTTTAGATGGTAGGGTTACTAGTAGTTTATCAGCGACTGCACAAGCTGCTGCAAACGCTCTAGGTTTCCCAACAAATTTACCTGATGCAGCCAATCGTGTATTAAAGCACCCTAATGGTGGAGAAACTATTGGATCAACGGGAGGTCAAGTAAATACTACGCTTGTTCAAGCTAATTTACCAAACATAACCTTCCCAACAGCAGCAACGACTACTAACGGAAACCATAGCCATACAATTGCAAGAACTCTAAGAGCTCAACCTGTAGTGTTTGCTTTTGACTCTAATTTAACATTTTACAATAATGGAGGTACTACCAATACATCTACTACTGGTAATCATACACATAACGTAACAGTTAGTAGTGGTGGTAGTGATCAATCGTTTGAACGTTATCAACCTTATTTAGTCGTAAATACATTTATTTATTTAGGCTTATGAGAAACTTAGCCTTTATATTATTTTCATCTTATTTATCTGCACAAACAGCCTTTTTTAATTCAGGAAATGTGCAATTACATGATGGTGCTAAAATTGGTTTTCATACCGATGTGATAAATAATGGTGTCTTGAATAATTATATTGGTTTTGCTGGATTTTATGCTAATACTGAAACTAGAATTATTTCTGGTAATAATAGAATAGCATTCTTTGATGTTGAAATTGATGCTTCAAACAATCTAGAGCTTCAAAATTCTTTAGGTGTAAGAAATCAATTAGATTTTATAAACGGTACAGTAATTACGCCAAGAAATAACCCAAATATTTCTCTTGACTTTATAAATTACGATAGCTATGCAGGAGAAGATGATATAAGACATGTTGATGGGTACTCATCAATAAAAGGAGGCAATCCAAGTTTTACTTTTCCTATTGGTGATGGTACTTTACTACGCCCAATGAGAATACCAAATAAAAATCAATACGATTTATTTAAAGGAGCATATTTTTATGAAGATCCTAACTCTCCTATTACTTTTTCTACAAATTTCTTAACGAATCAAAAACAAGTAATGCTTGAGAATATTAGTAATCTTGAGTTTTGGGATTTAGATGGAAGTAAAGAAACTAGAATTACATTAACTTGGGATGCTAGAAGCGATATTTCTGCTATTTCTGATCAAATTTCATTACTAACCGTAGTTGGCTGGAGTATTACCGAGAACAGATGGGAAAACTTAAGTGTTTTAAATGTTACTGGTGATTTAACTACCGGTGAAATTACATCAGCTGTATTTGTACCCGACAATTATGAAGTAATTACAATTGGTTCAATTGTAAAAGATGTTATAGAAATAGATAGTAACAATATATTAATATCACCAAATGGTGATAATCTTAATGATTTTTTAGTTTTTGATGAAGTAGCCCAATATTCAAACAATAATCTTGTTATTTTTAATCGTTGGGGAAACATAGTATACCAAACTGATGAATATAAAAATAATTGGAATGGTATATCATCAGGTAGAGCCACCTTTAAAAAAGTAGATAAGTTACCTGATGGAACGTATTTTTATGTTTTAAAACTAGGAGATACACCTGCTTCTTTAATTACAGAAAAAAAAGGATGGGTTTATATTCATAGATAATAAACTTAGTACTTTAAACAATATACATCTACTCTTTATAACCTTTTTATTGGTTAATTTTATATAAACCAGAAAAAGACAACTTACCTCTTAGTAATTCTATTTCTTTCAATAAAATAACTCTTATTTTTTACTTAAAACATATCATATTTGATATACTTTAAGCAATTCCCCCCCTTCCTATCTCCTACTTCTAATCACTATTAAAATTTAAAGAATAAACGCTACACCTTTTCTTACTTAGTATTTTATAACAATTAGAAAAATCTAATTATCGTATATTGCACACCTATTAAATAGTAAAAAAATACAACCAAATAAAATGCAAAATTATATTAAAGAAGTATTAAAAAATATGCCAGCAGGTTGGCTGAGTACAACAACTCATCGGTTAGATATTTATGATGAAAAATTAGCTAAAACTCAATTTTTAGAACAGTTCGAAAACTTATTTAATAGTAATAATTTTGAAGTATCAGCACTAAACGAACTGCCTACTGCTTATGACTATATTCGATTAGGTCACCCATTATCTTGTGTACTAGAATGGAGTATTGCTAATTTAAACGCTATAAATGCTGCAAACGTAATTAGTTTTTCTTCTAAGACAATTCCTGTTTTATCAATTCTTAGAAAAAATTTATTAGAGAATAAGAATACCCAAATTATTTATAAAGATGAATTACCAAAAATTCTAAACACAGAAATATTACATAATGTTTATGGCTATAATTTTGAATTAAAAAAAATTCAGAAAACAGAAGATATCTCAACTTTTGATGGTAGCGTTATCTTTATTTCACAACAAGAAGAAATTTATAATTTTGATTTAACCTCAAAAGTTGATTTTTTTATAAATACTCATAATGACTTAGGGAGTATTTTAGTGATAAATGGTGATAAAAACACAAATTACATCTCAGACATACAGCATGTTAGAAGAAGAGAAACTATCGCTATGACTCCTATTAATAGCTTTACGACCTTAAAAATGTTAGTAAAAGAACCATCTCTTAATATTAACAAAAATAATATTGAAACAGATAAAACAAATGTTTTAGGTTCAATTCAAAAAGTTACTGGTACAAATACAAAACCATTAGTAGCTTCTAGTGGCTTATCTATTCAATATGCTATTTTAATGGGATTAATACATGATGCCCTAGAAAATCATAAAGGAAAAGCTATTAAAATAGTTGTTCCTCCGAATTGCTATGGTGGAACAAACGATCAGGCAAGACGTATTGCTGCTTGTATTGATAATGTTGATGTTGTTGATTTACCTGTTGATGGAGGAAATGACATGAATAAAAGTATTGATCTTGTTTTAGCAAAAATAGCAACCGAAGATGCTGTTCCATATATAATTGCTGAAATACCTACAAACCCAAGAGTTGAAGTTCCAGATCTGATTATATTAAAAGATGTTTTAGGAAAAGAACGTAAAACAGCTACAGGAAAAATAGCTATTGACCCTGTTTTTATTTTAGATCAAACATTTTGTCCTAATGTTCACTTTTTAGGTGAAGGTGAAATACTATCAACAGTTCGTACTATTTCTTTTGCTAGTGGTTCTAAGTTTCCAAGCGGAGGTAAATGTACTGCCGGTTACTGTATAGGTAATAAGAAAACAGATCGTTTAATTGAAAAAATTGAATTACATCTTACCCTTTGTGATAACGAAGCTACATCTCATCAGTATGAAATATTAGCACAGCAATTGCCTTCAATGAATCAAAGAATTTACGCTGCTTACAAAAACACTCGTGAATTTGTAAATTATATTAACGATACTTTACCTGAAGCTAAAATAAATTTTGTTTCAGAAGAATTAGCTGAAAAAGGATTTACTCCTTCTGTATTTTCATTAGATCTTCCTACAAAAGGAAATACAGATGCAGAAAGAGAAACTTATAAAAGAGCATTAAATTTAAAGTTAATTAATTTAATGATTAATCAGATTCCTAATGAAAGTAAATATTGTGTTAGTTATGGTCAGTTAAAAGGATGTTATTGGACAATACCTGCTACTTCCACTCAAGGAACAACAAAAGAAGGTGATAAAGATTATATTGCCCGAGTAGCTCTTTCTGCTAATATGGACATTGAACTTCATAAAAAAATATTTTTAGACTTTGTAAAAAGCATTTAATAAATTGGGGAGGTAATTATATTACCTCCCCAATTTATTTTTACACAATTAACATTACCTATTTATTAAAAACAGTATGCTTACTAGTTATCTCGTAAGTTTAATAAACTTCTTTATTTTAAATTATACTAGGATAATTATAATTCTCCTAAAAAGGTTTGATTAATATACCTATGAAATGCTTTCTAAATAAGATTAATTCGATGTTTAATTATTTCATAATAAAAGTATATGGCGCCTGTTGTTTAGTCGTTTTTCTCAAAAAACAAAAAAACCTAATTTTGTTAAATAATTATATTTTTAATGTTTTTTTACTTAAATAATTAATAAAATGATACTTAATAACTATATTCGCCAATGATTTAATCAACCATAACATTCAAACCCTTCCAAAAATGAAAAAAATTATTAAATTAATGACGTTAGCTATTTTAGTTTCGTTACAAAGTTGTGACAAACAAGAAATAGAAAAAGATTTAGATTTAAACGCCAATTCACCAGAAAAAGGCCTTTTACCTAGTGAAGTAAACAATCACAATACAGCACATAACTGCGCTACTGTATCTCAATTTGGGCCTAATTCTTATTGGGCAAACACTATTGTAAATACTAATGAAACAAATTTTTTAAAGCAACAAAACAATAAAGCATCAAGTCTTTTTGGTATATCTAATGTACCTCTTTATTTTGCTGCAGGAAACGGTACATTTAACGCTCTTTCTTACGGACCTCCTAATAATTATATTATTTGGGGAGAAGAAATGCTTAGTGGTGCTTTAAATTACGGAAGATCTGCTGTAGCATATATTGTAGCACACGAAGTTGCGCATCAAATACAATTTAGACAAGGATATCCTTCAGTAACTGGAGCTTCTAATACAGAATTAGAAGCAGATGGTTTTGCTGGATATTTCTTAAGAAGAAGTTATACTACTAATTGGTCTGATGTTATTCCTGCATATAACTTTGCTCAATCTATAGCTGGTTCTAATGGATCATCTCATGGTACTGCTGCACAAAGACGTTCTTCTGTAAGATTAGGATGGTTATTAGCAAATAACGGTGCTTTATCTAATGCAGATCTTGATTACAACTTTTTTTACTACTATAATAGTCATATTCTTCCTGGTAAATTAAAATCAAGTAATCTTGAAAAGCCTAAAAAGATAAATGAAGAGTTACATAAATTTATGTTAACTAAAATAGAAGAGTTAAGCGATATTCATACAGGAAAAATTTCTGAAGAAGAATACGCTAACTTAGGTAATAACTAAAAATAATATTAAATAACGGTTGATTATTTTATAAAGAGAGAGATTTAAAAAATCTCTCTCTTTTATTATTTATATACTTCATATTTTCAATTCCTTTTTCTATACTATATTTTCAATTCTTTAATTTTCTTTTATTATAACAATATTTAAATCATGATTTTTATCATACTTTAAAGAAATATATATACAGAAATTTGTTAATAAATTCTAAAATAGAAGATTATGAAGATAAATAAAATTTTTAGTATAATATTAATTCTAATAACATCATTAGCATATTCTCAATTTAAAATTGATGCAGAAATACGACCACGTGCAGAATACAGACATGGTTTTAAAACTTTATTTCCTGATAACGCTAATGCTGCCTTATTTACCTCACAAAGAACTCGATTAAACTTTACACAATCAATTAATAAATTAAACTTTTATGTAAGTGTACAAGACGTTAGAATTTGGGGAGATGTACCTCAATTAAATAGTGCCGATAATAACGGTTTAAGCATACATCAAGCTTGGGCTGAAATACTTTTAGATGGTAATTTCTCTTTAAAATTAGGTCGTCAAGAAGTTGTTTATGATGATAGTAGAATTTTTGGTAACGTAGCTTGGGCACAACAAGCACGTAGTCATGATATGGCATTAATAAAGTACAAAGAGGGTACTTTTAAATTAGATGTTGGTTTAGCTTTCAACCAATCAAAAGAAAACTTAATAGGAACAAATTTAACTACTCCTAAAACATATAAATCTCTACAATATGCTTGGTTACATAAAGATTGGAATAATTTTTCTGGTAGCTTTTTATTATTAAATAATGGATTACAATCTTCTAATGGTATTAAATATAGTCAAACATTAGGTACCCATTTAAAAGCAAAAAAAGAGAACTTAGATCTAGCTGCAAATTTATATTATCAATTTGGAAACGATATTGCTAATAATGATTTAAGTGCTTATTTATTAGGTTTAGAAGCAAATTATAAAATAACAGATAAAACAAAAATAGGTTTAGGTGTTGAATTACAAAGTGGTAACGACTATAATAGTACTACTGGTAAAAACAATGCTTTTACCCCCTTTTATGGTACAAACCACAAGTTTAATGGTTTTATGGACTATTTCTATGTAGGTAATCATGCTAATAATGTTGGTTTATTAGATATCTACGCAAAAGCTAATTTTAAATTAAATACAAAATCTAGTTTAACTGCTTTTGTACATAGTTTTTCTGCAGCAGCAGATATTAACGCTTCTGTTTCTAAACAATTAGGTACTGAAATAGATTTAGTTTATGGGTATAAGTTTACTAAAGAAATAGGAGTTAAAGCAGGTTATTCTCAAATGTTAGCTTCAAAAGGAATGGAAGCTTTAAAGATGAATACTGATAATAATACAAATAATTGGGGATGGGTAATGGTTACCATTAAACCAACTTTATTTTCATCAAAAAAATAAACTCATGAAAATAAAAGAAAAAACGGTAGCAGATTATGTTACAGAAAATATTAAAACTGCACATATATTTAAAAAACACGGAATAGATTTTTGTTGTGGTGGAGCTATTTCTGTAAAAGAAGCCTGCGCTAAAAATAATGTTGATTCAAAAGTTATAGAAAATGAACTTTTAGAAGTAGATGCTGTTAAAGATGTTATAGAAGATTATAATAAATGGGAGCTGGATTTCTTAATGATTTATATTGAAAACGTACATCATACTTACGTAAAAGAAAGCTTACCTTTAATTTCTGAATATGCAAACAAAGTTGCCAAAGTTCACGGTAATCATTATACAGAAGTTATAAAAGTAAATGAACTTTTTCATACAGTTGCAAATGAATTAATTTCTCACATGCAAAAGGAAGAACAAATATTATTTCCTTTTATTAAGAAATTAGTTGAGGCAAAAAAAACTGAGAAAAAAAATATTATTGCACCATTTGGAACAGTTAGAAACCCTATTCAAATGATGGAACATGAGCATGAAAGTGCTGGTGATATTTTTAAAAATATTGCAGAATTAACAAATAATTATACTCCTCCTAAGGAAGCATGCAATACATTTAAAGCTTTATATGCTAAATTAGACGAGTTTGAAAAAGATTTACACCAACACATTCATTTAGAAAACAATATTCTTCACCCGAAAGCTATTGCTTTAGAAAAAAAATTAATATAATTTATTTTTAAACGAGAAAGAGAAAGATTCTAAAAAATAGTTTTTTTTAGAATTTAACCTTAAAAGCAATTAAGAGTAATACATTACTCTTAATTGCTTTTAAGGTTTTTTTGATTCAGTTTTTTTTAAATACAAACTCTTATACACGGCGGAATAAATAATATAAATATTAACCTTCTCCCCTGCAATACCAAACCAACACTTAACACTTTATAAACAAAAATTTACATCATTTTTAAATTAAAATAAGTTTTTTTTTTGAGGGTAAATAAAAACTAAGCTGTTATATATATTGTAATTAATTCTATTTTTTAGAAAACCTTCAAGTAATTACACTAAGATTGCTTCTTCGGAAGCTTTCTTTTTTTTTGCCTTATAAATTGGCACAACTATTGCAATAATATATTTTTTTTATATTGATTATGTCGGGGGACTTAATTTCAAGAAAGGAACCACAATGGTTCCTTTCTTTTCTTTTTACTACTATATTATTTTGTCTTATCTAGTGATATCTTATGTTTAAAAAAACAGCTCACCAATATCTAAAACATCATCAGCCTTTACTAACCTAACAAGTTGTGTATTTTTTTGTTCATTTTTATACCCATAGTTTTTAAATGTAGTTACTTTTAAAAAAGTAGGTCCTGATATTTTTTGCTGACCACTTGCATAATACTTAACATTAATCTTATAAGAACCTTTAATTGTTTTCTTTAATACAAATTGCTCTGGGCCAAAACCTTGAGTCATATCATTAGACATTAAACCTCCTATTTTGGTTTTTTTGTGACTATAATAGCATTTTTCGCCGTTTGGATCAGTAACCCATAAATCTATATCAGTATCGTTATGATTCCAATCTATTAGAACTCTAATAGCTGTTTTCGTATTATTTATGTAACTTTTATCTATATGAGAAATTGTTAGTTGGTTATTGTAAAGAGAAATCATTCTATTTAATTCATTTAATGCAATTACCTCAATACCCGAAAATCTTCTATTTTCATCTTTCTCTAATAATTCTCCGTTAACAATTTTATATAGTAAATCTACAGATTTCTGGTAATCACCTATATATTCATAAACCAATGCTAAATCTCTATAAGACTGTATATCTTCTGGTCTTAATTTTAAAACTTCTTTATAAATATATACCGCATATTTATATAATTTATATTCTTCAAATTTATAAGCCAATGCTTTTAACAATTCATAGTTATCTAAATCTATTTCTGCAACATTTGTTAAAATTTGAATTGCTAGTTCTTCTGCTTTTCTACTTTTAAAAAAATCTGTTACATCAACATAAAAAGATGGAGATTTACCATATTTCTCTCTTAATTCTATATATTTTAAATAAGCTAACTTATTATCTTTAATTTTATTCAGTACTTTTAAATAAGGAGTATCGGGGTTCCACCCTTTTAATTCTACCTTTTCTTTTATCAAATTTTCAAAATCTTTAATTCCCTTTAAATCATTCTCAAATCCGTTTTTGGTTACTATAACCATAATGCCATTTTTAGCTTTACTACCATAAATACTTTCCCCTTGTTTTTTTGTTAAAGTATAAATAGATTGAATCTCATTTGATTTTAAATTAGGGTTTTTATTCATTACACTACCATCAACTACAAATAAAGGATTAGAAGCTGAAACTGAACTTAAACCTCTTATTTTAACATCTACTACTTTTTTATGTAAAGTACTAGAAATATTTTCCGAACTAACAATCGATACCGCAGCATTTAAAGTTCTAACTTCTTTAGTAACCCCGAATGCTGTAACAACTACTTCGTCTAAAATGTTGTCATTTTCCATTAGCACATTAACATTTGTATTATCATTCATTACCTTCTCTACTGTTCTCATCCCTACAAATGAAAAGATTAACACATCAGTCTTTTTTACTTTTACTTTATATTTTCCATCAAAATCTGTTTCAACTCCATTTGTAGTACCTTTTACCGTTATCATAACCCCAGGCAAAGCACCATTATCATCTACTACTATTCCTGAAATAAAAAACTTATTATTATTATTATTATTATTATTATTATCTATAGTTGTGTCAGGTGTAATTTGTGATCCTTCTCTTTGAATATTTCTTACAATTGAATCTTTTTTTAATCTGTTACTCTTATCAATATCAATGCCTATATAATCTTTATTATACCAGTTAAAAAAATCTTTATAATCACTTAATAAATTCTCTCTTATCCTTTCAAGTCTTTCTTTTTTATTATTAATTTTCTGCGCAATTAATTCATCATACTTATTTCTTAATTCTTTTGGGGGCTCAATATTATGAATTACATAATCTTCAACACTATCTAAAATTAACATTGAGGTAAATGGGCTTATTATTTGATACTTTTTACTTAGTTTAATAATTTCTTCTTTATTTTCTTTAGAATTAATTATTAAGTTTTCTAATTTACTTTGAGCCCATATTTTTGTAATAACAGGGATATCTACTTTATTTTTCTTAACAAGAAACGAAACTGTTTTAATAGTATCTATTCCAAATCCGAAATAAAGTTCAATTTTTTTATTTACATAATTTCCTTTTCCTGTAATTGAAAAATTAGTTGTTACTACGCTACCCTTTTTGGGGTAAACCTCTAGCTCTTCTACTGAAAAATTAGTTCCTAAAAATTGAAGCTGCATATTTGAAATTTTGTCAATAGCATTCGTTATTGACATTTGCTGAAGATTAATATATTTTCCTCCAGAAGCGGTTGCTGCATTTTTTAAAATAATATGATTTGCTGATACTGAACTATTAATTATATGTGTTTTATTATTGAATGATATACTAGAGTTACTTAATGTATTTAAACCATCTGTAAATAGAAACCCCAATTTAGAACTGTCTTTGTATTTTTTTAAAAAAGTAAACGAAGAGGCTCCATCATAAATAATAGTTTCTATTTTATCTTTTAAAATAGCCCAACTTCCATTTTTTACATGGTATTCCTTTTTAGATTTAATTTTTGTGCTAAAAAGCACCAAGTTTACTTTACAATTTTTTACTTTATTAAAATAAGCATTCAAGAAAGCTATTTCTGTGTCTCTCTTTTTATTTTTTTGTGATAATGATATATCCCAAAAAATAGTAATGTCCCTTTTTAAAGCAACCTTTCTTTCTTTTATATTTAATTGTTTATTAAAATAAAAGCAGTTTTCATTTACTAAGACTTTCTCCTTATTAACATTTAAGGGTATTTTAATTAAAACTGGTTTTATAACGCTTGTTTTTCTTTTATTTACTCTAGCATAATACCTTTCATTTTTACTATCATATAAAAACTCTTTTATCATACCTTTAGTAAAAACAGGTTTGTTTTTTTGATTAAAAATATCAAATGAAAGTGAAAACTCTTCTAATTTATTTTTAAAATTAAAAGGCAATTTATAATAATAAGACTCATTACTTAATACTAATTTTTGTTGAAAAGCTACCACTACTCTTTTATATCCTCTTGCTGGTATTGGATAAATTCTTGCTTTATAATTATTACCTTTTGTTTGTTCTAATAAAGCAGGGTCAATTCTTTTTCTAACCGTACTTTCAAAAGCAACTCTAGCTTTTTCTTTTTCAACAACAACAGCCTCTCTTAAATTTCCACTTATATCTAATGCAAAACGAGTTACTGATTGATTTTCTCCTAAAGGAAAAAAAAGCTCACCTTCTAAAACTCTATTTTTAGGATTGTAGAATTCCATGTCATAAGTTGTAATTGCAATATCTCCAACTACAGAAACGTTAACATTTAATTTTTTTATTGAAATTATTTGTTTTCCAACTTTTATAATAGGTATTTCTTGTGAAAAAGAACTTAAAGCAAATAATAATAGTAGTAGGTAAATTAGTTTAGTTTTCATAATTATTGATTTATACAATAAAAGTAAATGCTATTAACAGCTAATAAAATAGTAAATGAGTAAACACTACTTTTAAGTACGTAAAGCAACTTATTTAATTAGTATAAATTTTCGAAAGCTTCTCTTTCTAATAATATTTAATATATTTACTTAAATTAAAAAAGTTAACTATGATTATTTACGGGACAAAAGGTTCACACTTAAAAAGTAAAAATATAAATGCTATTAAATGTGATAGATGCCAACAATCAGAAACACATACTATGAGTATTTATGGTAAATATGCCTATATATATTGGATACCCGTTTTTCCTTTATCTAAAAAGGGTTTTTCTGAATGTCAAAATTGTAAATCTACTCTAGAACCTCAAGAAATGAACCCTCAATTACGCAATAGATTTAATGAGTTTCATGAAAGTGTTAAAACACCTGTTACTTATTGGTCTGGTTTAATAATTATTGGTTTGTTTATGCTTTATGTATTTTCAATTGGTTTATTTAGATAAACATCGCTAATTTTTAAAGTACATATTCAATACTAACATACATCTTATTAAATCCAATGTAAAAACATTGGATTTTTTGTTTCAATCTCTATAAACTCAGACGAAAGATAAATTTTATTGGTACTTAAAATTTAGATAGTGATAGTTTTTCTTCTATTTCTACCAAAAGTACAAGCTAATTATAATAGTTTATACTTCATCACCCCTTTTACTAACGCTACTTCTAATAAAACTTAAAAACTAATAATCAATACATTAAAATTAAACACCGTTTCACATTACAAATCAAGACACCTTTTTTAGTCTGATATTATAGGGAAATACCGTTTTGCTTTTTTACTAACATAAGTTTGCATTAGAATTTTGAATGAGGATTCAATTTTTAAATAAACTATTAGAATTATTAAAAATGAAAAAAAGTAAAAATAGTTTAAAACAAAGAACTATGAATTTATTAAAAAAATGAGTCTTAGTATTATCACTACTATTTATAGGAAATACCACGATTAATGCGCAATCAGATAATACTACTATTTTTGGGATAAAAGGTGGGGTAAATTTATCAAAAATTAATAATGGTAAAAATAAACTTGGAATGGTTATAGGTGCCTTTGCTGAATTTAAAATGTCAGATAAATTTTCTATTCAACCAGAGTTACTTTACTCTAAACAAGGTGCTAAATTTGGTTCAAACAATTTAAAATTAAATTATATAAATGTGCCTGTTTTAGCAAAGTTCTCCCCAATTAACAAAATTAGTATTGAAGCTGGTCCGCAACTAGGTTATTTATTGAGTAAATCAGGAGGAACTCTAGCTAAGAGTAATTACAAAAAACTAGATTTATCAGCAGTAATAGGACTTAATTATCAAATAAGTGAAACTATTGGTATTGATGCACGTTATAACTTAGGTTTAAAAGATATCACAAAAACACCAGGTAAGCATAAAATAAAGTTTTTCAATTTTTGTTATCTTATAAATTTTAAGAATTAATTAGATTTATATTTAAGGATTTACAGCAAAAAAAGCAACGTGCTTTAGGTTGCTTTTTTTCCTGATTTATTATTATCAAAATACTATTTTTGTTAGATGAATGTATTAGATATCACACCTTTATTAAGCCAAATAATAGGCGTTTTATTATTGATTTTTATTCTATTTAAAAAATCAGGTTTAGGAAAAAACAAAAAGATTAAAATCGTTTTAGCAATGATTGTTTTAGTCTATACATTTACTGCATTCGATTACTACATTATAATAAACAATAAAGGGAATACATCTTATTTTGGAATTTCATATTTATTTACTCATTTATTAGGCTTTCTTCTCTATTATTTCGTTGTTTTATTTACAAACACAACAATCAATCTAAAAAAGGGAGTACTTATTGTTGTTGGATATACCATTTTGCGTTGGATTTTCTTTTTTCCTCTTTTCGAATATAATTCACTACAAGAATTCATAGAGTTTGTTTCAAAATCTAATTATAATGAGTGGTTAGAATTAGAATATATTATAACAAGTTTTATTAATATTTTGTTATTTACACTAGCATTTTTAAGGCTATACAAATCACCATTTATTGTAGATTTAAATGAAAGTGAGATATTTAAATATAAGTGGATAAAATTAGTGCTAATTGCATTTGTGTTATTGCAATTAGGTACTTTTATAAGTGAAATTGTAGGAAGTTTTAGAATCAACAATTCAAAAGTGTTTGAAAGCTATGCTGCTTATATGAAATTTGAAACATTGCTCATTTCTATTTTCTTTTTCGTTTTTACTTTTTCTATTATGCACTTTCCTGTATTTGCTTTTACTGGTAATTTTGAAGATTTACCAAAAGTTACTAAAAATAAATACACCAAATCATCATTAATTGATTCTTCAGAGCTTTTTAATGAAATTAATTATTTAGTGAAAAATGAAAAATTATATTTAGATTTTGATATAAAACTAAATACATTATCAGAAAAACTAGGAAAATCAATTCATCATATTTCGCAAGCTATAAATCAGAATGCTCAAATGAGTTTTCCTGATTTTATTAATAATTTTAGAATTGAAGAAGCGAAAAAAAAGCTGCTTCAACCAAAACCAGATACCATTTTTGCAATTTCTTTAGATGTCGGTTTTAATAGTAAAGCTGCATTTTATTCAGCATTTAAAAAAAATACTTCGCAAACACCAACAGCGTTTAAAAAGGCACATAATTCTATCTAAAATTAGTATTACCCGTTATACTAAGACATTTTTTATGTTTGCTATTATAGGGAAGCGCATTTTTTAAAAATCCTCATAATACTTTTGTGTTGTTAAATTAAAACAATTTAAAATGAACACAATAAAAAAAACAGTAACAATTTTAGTACTACTAATAGCTACAACAGTAGTTAGATCTCAAACTAATGACGCATTAACAGGTAAGTGGGAAACTACTTATAAAGAAAATAATGAGACAGTTTATATTACATATCAATTTAAATATGTAGAAGAAAAACTAAAATGTTATTCAGTATCTATTAAAGATGATAGCGGAAAAAAAGGTAAATATGAATCTTTAGTTATGAAAAATATAATTTTAAATAACCGAAAAGGAAAAGCAATCTATATATATAATGATAATGGTGTAGATTATGAATTTAAAGCCAATCTACTTCTTAAAAACGAAAACACTTTAAATGTTAGTTATTCCGTTTTGGGGTATTCAGATACAGAAATATGGAAACGTTTAAAATAAATTATTCATCTTAAATATACCTATTATGAGTTTTTCAAAACTAGTATCTCTTTTCGAAGCATCTGGAATAATGACATTTGTCGTTTACTTTTTTTTATTTAATTTAGGGTTGATAATCTTAGAGATTATTCTAGATTTTTTCTCATCTAAAGAACGACGATGGAAAGATTCTGGAGCAAACTTTATTATTTTTTTAATAAACCAACTACTAGAAAAAGCAATTATAGGTTCGGTAGGTGTTATTTGTTTAATGTTATTTCATTGGCTAACTCCACTAAACATCCCTATGAATGTTTTTACATGGATAATCGCATTTTTTGTAGCTGATTTTACTTATTACTGGATGCACCGTATAGAGCACGAACATCGTATTTTATGGGCAAGCCATAGTGTACATCATTCATCAAAAGATTATAATTTAACGATTTCTTTTAGACTTAGTATTGTTGAAGGCCTTTTTGAATGGATTTTCTTAATACCAATGATATTAATCGGCTTTTCTCCTTTTCAAGCTATTGTAAGTTTAATTTTAGTTGCACAGTTTCAAACGTGGATTCATACCGAACGTATTGGTAAATTAGGTTGGTTAGATGAAGTATTTAATACACCTTCTGTACATCGTGTGCATCACGGCTCTAACAACAAGTATCTTGACAAAAATTATGGTGGTTTTTTAATTATTTGGGATAAATTATTTGGGACTTTTCAAAGAGAAGAAGAAAAAGTTATTTATGGACTTACAAAGAATATTGAAACAAATAATCCAATAACAATAAATTTTATTGAGTACAAAAATATTTGGAAAGATGTTAAAATGTGTAGAACAAAAAAAGATAAATTAAAAATTATTTTTGGAAATCTGATTTGGAAGCCTGATTATTTTAAAGACAAAACTTAATATTTTCAAGCTTTTATCCTCATGTAATTTAGTAAAAACAGGATATCTAGTTTTGATTATATAATTAAGTTCATTTTAAATGAACTACCCCGCTCCAAAAGTGCGGGGATTTTAAAATATCGATAAAAGTTTTAATGTTTTTTTTCGTTGTATTTTTTTTGTTGCTGTTTCAATAAATTTATCTAAGAAATAAATCTTTTTTGGAGTTTCGTATTTAGTTAAATTTCTAAGTAAGCTATAATCAATCGTTCCCTTTGTTCCTTCAATAATTAAAATTAATTTTTCTCCTAAAATAGCATCAGGCATACCAATCACAAAAAAGCGGTTTGTTATTATCTCTGATAATTTTTCTTCTATTTTTTCTGGATGTAGTTTTATTCCTCCAGAGTTTATTACGTTATCATAACGTCCTAACCATTCAAATTCAGTTTCAGAAATTATTTTAACAACATCATTCGTACTAATTATTTCTGATGATACTTTTTGTGCTTCAATAATTAAACAACTTCTAGCATCTACATCAATTTTCACATTAGGTAAGGTTTCGTAAAAAGACTGTTTCTTAGTTTCTCCTTTTAATGACGTAAAATTATTTAATTTTTTTATGGCGATATGAGTAATGGTCTCAGTCATACCATAGGTTGCGAATACTTTTGTTGAAATAGTCTGAATAGCATCAATTAAATCGTTAGACACTACGCCTCCACCAACAATCAATTTATTTACCCTATGTAATTCGTTTAGTGAGTTTCGTAATTGTAACGGAACCATTGCCGAAAAATCATATTGCTTGTTTATTTCTTTTAAAGGACTTGCTTCTGTTGTTATAATATCTAACTGCCAACCTAAAGTTAATGCACGAACTAACATCATTTTACCTGCAATATAATCGGTAGATAAGCATAACAATGCTGTTGTATTTTCTTTTAAATTAAAAAATGCTCCAGTAGCTAAAGCTGAGTTTTTCATAAACTCTTTTTTTAAAGCAATTGGTTTCGGTTTTCCGGTAGATCCTGAGGTTTGTACAATTACAAAATCATTTTCGTTAAACCAATCAGTTAAAAAAGTAACTACAGAGTTTGAAATAGTTTTAGAAAAATCGATTAATTCATCTTCTGATAAAAATGATTTTCCGTTTAACTTAAATTTTTTATGAATCTGATTTTTCATTTTCCACTTTTAAATAAAATGAAGTAATCGACTAATTAAAAATCACTTCGTTATTCAATCTCATAATAACCCTTAGGTTGGTTTTTCTATGCTACCAAATAATTTCTCTTTCCAATTTTTCCAACCGTATTTTTTAGAAAATAAAAACAGCATTAGTGGATAAATTACAAATACTAAAGAAAACATTTCTACTTCTACTGATGGTTCTGAAATATCTATAAACAGCGCATCTGTTTGAAAAACAGTCCAATTTGTAGTTACTAAAAATGCCGCTATTATATTATTTACCGCATGTAAACCTAAAGCCAACTCTGTTCCTTCATCCATTAAAGTTGCAATACCAAAAAAGAATCCTGTTCCTATATAAAATACCATAGAAATGTATCCTAATTTTTCAACTTCTGGATTTGCTCCATGTAATAAACCAAATGCTATTGATGTTATAATTAATGGCACCCACCTGTTTTTAAACCAAGTTCCTAAACCTTGCATAAAATATCCTCTAAAGAGTAACTCTTCAAAACTTGTTTGCAACGGCAAAAATAAAAAAGAAATTGCTACTAAGGTAAAAAATGGAACGGGTTTAAAATTCCACGTATAATTTTCTGGTGATAAAAATATGCCTAAAAATGTTACTATTAAGGCAACGATTCCGAAAGTTATAAATCCAAACCAAAATCGTTTCCAATCAATAGTCTCTCTACTTGTTATCAATGTTTTTACAGCTCTTTTATGAATATATTTTATTGTTATAAATAAAAAAAGTAATCCAATAGCAAACATTAGTATCATTATGAATAAGAATAAATTTTTGTTTATTCCTAGTCCCATAAAGCTATCATTAGCTGCACGAGTAAACTCTCCAATACCTGATGAGTGTAATGCTGCTGTAATTGTTAACGGAATTATTCCTACAAATTGCCAGCCAAATATGACTAATAAAATACCGCCCAAGTAATACGGCCAACTATTTCTTCCTTTATATGCTTGTTGTATAAAATTCATATGTTATTTATAATGTATGATGAGATTCTGAAACAAGTTCAGAATAACGTTAGTCAAAATTAAATTCCCATTCTTTTTGTTTATTATAACCCAAACTGCCGTTTGAGACTTCTAACGGACTATCGAAATTATTGGTAAATAAACCACCTGTTCCTAGCCCTTGGGGTAAAGGATTATTTAATATATATGTAAATTGTGCTATTGCATTTAATCCTACATTGCTTTCTAATGCTGATGTTATCCAATTATCTGCTTTGTAATTTTTAGCTATCGAAATCCATTCTTCACTCCCTTTAAAACCACCAACTAAACTTGGTTTTAAAATAATGTATTGAGGTTTTATTGTTTCGATACATTTTTCTTTTTCTTCGGATGTAAAAACACCTATCAACTCTTCGTCTAAAGCTATTGGTAGCGGTGTTTTTTCACACAAACTTGCCATCTCTTGCCATTGTCCTTGTTCTATAGGTTGTTCGATTGAATGTATTTCTAATTCAGATAATCGTTTTAACTTTTCTAAGGCATCATTTGGTGTAAATCCTCCGTTTGCATCTACTCGTAAGGTTATTTCTTTTGCTGAGAATTGGTTTCTAATTGATTTTAATAAGTTTATTTCTGTATCAAAGTCTATTGCTCCAATTTTCATTTTAATTGTTGAAAAACCTTGTGCCAACTTATCTTTTATTTGCTGTTGCATAAAAGACTTATCTCCCATCCAAATTAATCCGTTAATCGGAATGTTTTGTTTTCCTTTTGTAAAGTCTGAAGGAAATAATTCGAACGGATTATCTGCCTGTAAAGATAAAAAAGCTTGCTCTAATCCGAATTGAATAGACGGGAAGTGAGCAGTTTCTAACAATAATATTTCTAACCCTTGATTAATATTTTCACAAACCCATTTTAATTTTTCTTCATAATTAGGTGTATCATCAACACTCAAACCTCTAAACAATCCGCATTCTCCAAAACCTTGTTTATTATCTTTTGATAGCTTTATAAACCAAGTTTCTTTGGTTCTTAAAATTCCGCGAGATGTTCCGCTTGCTTGCTTAAATTTAAGAAGATGTTTATGATAGGTTGCTTTTATCATCTTTGATTATTGTTGATTTGCGTTAGGTATTGCAATGAAAATCTTTTTGTGAGGTACGAGTAAAAAAATTGTAGTGTAAAGCCCGCTCGAACGCCAAAAAGTTTATTTTTCTACTTCTTCTTTAAATCGTTTCATATAACTTAAACTTAAGTTTTTAAATGTTCCTTTAAAATAAGGAAATAAGCATGCTGTCATGTATGATTTACTATTTACACTGCAATTTTGTATCATTTTTGTTTTATTACCATTTGCTATAAAATTGTAGTCATCAATTTTAGTCATCTGGTCAGAATCAAACTGAAATGTCATTTTTTCATTAGGTATATATGCTGTTATTTTTTCAACCATTTTCATTTCTTGCCCTTGATTAATAACAGTCATTGCATAAGTACTACCTAGTACTCCCTTTTTTTCTTCAATTGGTTCTATCGATTTAACTTCTGGCAACCATTTTTTCATGAAGTCAACATTTTCGAAATTTTTAAAAACCTCATTTATAGGTTTGTTTATTTCTATTTCAGCGGTATACTTAACTTCTGTAACAATTATTCCTGTTAAAAGAAATACCAGTACAAATGCGGTTACAATTCCTAAAACTATTTTTACTGCTTTCATTTTTATTCTATAAAATTAAATATGTTTATTTCTTTTTTTTAAGTCTTCTTTTTATAAAAATAAATGTACCAATTCCTAAAAGGATAAATGGCCAAATATTTACTACCCCTAAAAAGAAATCTTTAATATTATCTACTCCATTTAAAAATGCATTTCCTAATTTATTTCCAAAACTTCTGGTTGGTGATTTGCTTATCTCTTTTTTGTAAAAATGGATATTAAGTGTTGAAAATGATGTTTGATTTTGTAAATATTTTAGGCGTCCTTCGATTGATTCTACTTCTGATCTAACAGTACTTAATTCTCTTTCTACTTCTAAAATTTCTTTTACCGATTTTGTTTTCGATAATAATTGGGTATAACGTTCTTCTAGTTTTTTCTTTACTTTTAAACGTGATTGCACATCCAAAAACTGTTCAGTTACATCGCTTGTTGTAATGTTTTTACTGTCAAAATTTTTCACTTTTGATGATACGTCAGCTAAAAATTGATCGAATTTATTAATAGGTATTCTTACAGTAATGTTTGTATTTATTTTATTATAAGATTTGTTTTCACTGTCTTCAGAAATATATCCTTTGTATATTTTTGTTACTTTTAGTATGTGCTTTCTGGTTTTCATTAAACTATCTGTTTCAAAAGAGATAGTTCCTTTTTTTATAAGTTTTCGTTCTACTACTTCGGTTATATTTTTTTCTTTTGTAGGTTCAATGAAGTTTTCTATTACTTCTTCTGTTCCAAAATTATCATACGTAACTTTCCCCTCATTACTACAGCTTATAAAAAGTAAAAATACTAGCGCAATTTTCAATAAATTTTTCATGTTTTTTATTTTATTGGGAATTTACAAAATGTTCCCTATACCAAAAAGTATTGCAAACAAAAAGGTACTTAATGCTACTTTTTTTAATTCACCGTCTAACAACACTTCTTCTTTATTTTTATAAACAAAAATTAGGTGTTTTAATATTGGTAAATAAGCTATTATAAATAAAAATTGTAGTGGTGAATGAAATGTAATGATAACATATACTACTGCAAACAAAAAGGAAGCTAGTATTAAAGCGTAGTGGTAATACTTAGCAAGCTTGGCTCCTATTTTAACTACTAATGTGTTTTTATTAACTTTTGCATCATTTACTATATCTCGCATGTTATTTAAATTAAGCACTGCCGTACTTAATAAACCAACTGTTATTGCAGGTAAGAAAATAATAAAATTTAAATTTTTGACATATAAAAAATAAGTACCGACTACGGCTAATAAGCCAAAAAACAGGAATACAAATACGTCTCCGAATCCGCTATAGCCATACGCTGATTTACCAACGGTATATTTAATTGCTGCAATAATTGATATGACTCCTAACCCAAAGAAAATTACTGAAAATAAAAAATTGTCTTTTCCGAAAGAAACATAAATAAGTAACAGTGCTACTACTAAAGTTATAGCGCCTGTAATTATCATTGCCATTTTCATTTGTTTTGGAGTAATAGCACCTGATGAAACCATACGTGCTTCTCCTTCTCTATTATCATCAGTACCTTTTATACCATCACCATAATCATTTGCAAAGTTTGATAATACTTGAAATCCTATCGTTGTTAAAATTGCTAACCAAAAAATTGGTGATTGTAAAATTGTAGGACAACCTGCACAACAAACAAAATAAAATGTTTGACTATTACTTTCAATAATATTGTTGAAAAAATCTTGATTTCCTAAAAAGGCTCCAACAATAATCCCTGATATTGATAGTGGTAAAGTTCGTAAACGTGCTGCTTTTATGTAGTTTTTCATTTATCTAATATAATTTTCAAAGATAAATATTTACATATAATAATATTTTATTTATTTATCATTACATCGAAATTAACCTTTTTCCCAAGATAATCAATCATAAAAGCTCTTTCTTGAATTAATACATTATCTCTAAACATCTGTATATCTATTAAATAACTATTAAAATTTTTAATAGTTTTATCTTCATATTCTAAAGATAAGCTAGCTGCAAAATTAATTTCCTCGCTATACCCCTTTTTAAAAGGTAAATTTCCTATATTATATGTATCATCAAACTTAAAAAAACCTGATTCAATAAATAATGTTCTTATTTTTGCTTGACGATTAACCTCTTTCCCATTTACTTTAAAAGTTACAGATGAAAAACTATTATTATCATCTAATGAGAAATCTACGTCATTACATGATAATAAAAATAAGCATAGAAGGGTATAAAAGTATTTCATTTTTATGAATTATTTTGGTTATTAGTTTACACTATTAACAAAAATTACACCAAAAAAAAATAGCTTTACATTTGTAGCACTATTTTAATAAAAACTTATACTAGGCTAGTTCTCTAATAATTTGCTTCAGCTATATCTTTTATAACAACTTGATTTTCTTTTATCTTAAACTTTACACCATCAGTCATCATTGTATTACAATATGGCCATCCAGTTGCTATAATTTGTGGGTTTATTTCTAAAGCATCTTCTGTTCGTAAAACATTAATTTCTTTAATTCCTTTTTCAGCGTCTTTAAACATCTGTACTCCTCTTGCCCCACAACATAATACTATAGATTTATGACGCTTCATCTCTGTCGTTTTTACTCCAAAACAACAAATTAATTAACGTGGCCTTTCATATACATCATTTGCACAACCTAAATAACTTCGAACAACAATCCCTGATATTGATAGTGGTAAAGTTCGTAAACGTGCTACTTTTATGTAGTTTTTCATA
Organism: Tenacibaculum sp. Bg11-29; assembly: GCF_002836595.1. Classification (NCBI taxonomy): domain Bacteria; kingdom Pseudomonadati; phylum Bacteroidota; class Flavobacteriia; order Flavobacteriales; family Flavobacteriaceae; genus Tenacibaculum; species Tenacibaculum sp. Bg11-29. The sequence goes on along the minus strand of NZ_PJBB01000003.1, from coordinate 2,648,941 downwards.
TATTATAAGTAATATTTTAAAATAATTAAAACACAAAAGGAAAGGTTAAACCTTTCCTTTTACATTTATATACACTTATAAGTATCTTAGTTGTCTAATAATTTTAAGGCGTTTCTTATAGGTATCCTTTTTTCTTTATATAAAGCAACTATAAATGCATCTTTAATACCTATCCTTCTTATTTCATCCCTAAGTATCTTAGCGTCATTATATGTATAAAACTCACCTGCTATGTATTTTTCACCCCCTTTATAGATTTCCTTAGGTAGTTTTCTTAAACCTCCTTTTAAATCGGTTCTTTCTTCTGGAATATTAAAATCTTTAAAATGACCTATTTGAACTGCAAAAATAACAATATTTTGATTCTCTTCTTTTTCTATACTCTCAGTTATAAGTGCTTTATTGTTATTTATACTATCTATTAACCTTTCTAATTGATTTTTTTGTTCCAAGATAACTGTAAATCCAGACTTCTTTTTAAAAACATATAAAGTTAACAGTAAAATAGTAATCGTTAAAATTAGTATCATTAAAGATTTATATTTCCTATAATTATTAACTTTAATATTTTCTAATTTTAAATCTATATACCCTTTTTTTAAATCTTTTTCATTTTCTTTTAACCTGTCTAATTCATTACACATTTTAAGAAATTCATCGTCATCTATTAAAGGCATCTTTATATTTTTTAAGCTATAAATTATTTGCTTCTGCAATTAACTCAGCGATATCTTTTACAACAACCTGATCTTCTTTAAGTTTAAACTTTATTCCGTCTGTCATCATTGTATTACAATATGGACATCCAGTTGCTATAATTTGTGGATTTGTTTCTAAAGCATCTTCTGTTCGTAAAACATTAATTTCTTTTGTTCCTTTTTCTGCATCTTTAAACATTTGTGCTCCTCCCGCTCCACAACATAAAGCTGTAGATTTATGACGTTTCATCTCTGTCATTTTTACTCCTAAACGACGAATTAATTCACGCGGACTTTCATATACATCATTTGCTCGACCTAAATAACATGGATCGTGGTATGTTACTCGTTTTCCTTTTAGATTCGTATCATCTATTGATAAACGACCTTCACTAATTAATTTACTAATAAATTGTGTATGATGATATACTTCGTATTTCCCCCCTAACTCAGGATATTCATTTTTTAAGGTATTAAATGAATGTGGATCGCAAGTAACAATTTTTTTTATTTCATATCCGTTTAAAACTTCAATATTCATCATTGCTTGCATTTGAAACAAAAATTCGTTTCCTGAGCGCTTAGCGGCATCACCTGTTGAACTTTCTTCGGTTCCTAACACGGCGAAATCAACGCCTGCCATGTTTAATATTTTCACAAACGATTTGGTTATTTTTTTGGCTCTATCATCATAACTTCCTGCTGCTCCTACCCAAAACAACACTTCTGGTTGTTTTCCTTGAGCCATCATATCTGCCATTGTTGGTACGTTCATAATTTTATGTTTTTTAATTGATATGCTTCTTTTTATTCTTTGGTTTGAAAAACAATTTTATTCGTCTTTCCAGTTTAATCTATCTTGTTGACTATACTGCCAAGGCGCTCCGTTGTTTTCAATATTAGTCATCATTGCATTTAATTCTTGCGGTGCTGCAGACTCTTCCATTACCAAATAACGGCGCATTTCCATAATAATAGATAAAGGATCAATACCTATAGGACATTCTTGTACACATGCATTACAACTTGTACATGCCCATAATTCTTCTGGTGAAATATAATCGTTTAATAGCTGCTTTCCATCATCTATAAAAGTTCCGTTGTTTGCATCTATATTTTTTCCTACTTCTTCTATACGGTCACGGGTATCCATCATAATCTTACGAGGAGACAACTCTTTTCCTGTTAAATTAGCAGGACATGATGATGTACAACGACCACATTCGGTACAAGTATACGCGTTCATTAACTGAACCCAATTTAAATCGGTAACATCAGAAGCTCCAAATTTTGCTGGTTCTTCTTCTTCTGCTCCTTCTTCTGGCATTGCATATGGATCTACACTTGGATCCATCATCATTTTCACCTCTTTAGTAACTGCTTCTAAATTATTAAACTGCCCTTTTGGTTTTAAATTAGCAAAAAATGTATTTGGAAACGCTAACAAAATATGTAAATGCTTAGAGTAATATAAGTAATTTAAGAAAATTAAAATACCTATTATATGTATCCACCAAGATGCTTTTTCTATTATATGTAATTCTTCATGTGAAAAACTTTGAAACCAAGGTGCTATAAATTGAGAAACTACATTACCTACTCCAGCTTTTTGAAAGTTAACATCAGTTGCATTCATTATTAAAAATAATGACATTAATACCATTTCGAAATATAGAATGATATTACCATCATTTTTTGGCCAACCAGTCATTTCTTTACTCCAAAAACGCTTTACTTTTTCAATATTTCTTCTAAACCAGAAAATAACAACTGCTACAAAAACTAAGGCTGCTAAAACTTCAAAATTCCCTATTAAAAAGCCGTAAATTGTATTTCCTACTATTGGTTGAAAAACACGATGCGTACCAAATAACCCATCTATAACAATTTCTAGCATCTCGATATTAATCAAAATAAATCCTACATATACAACTACATGTAAAATTCCTGAAACAGGGCGACGAACCATTTTGTATTGACCTAAGGCTATTTTAGCCATATTTTTCCAGCGCTCAGGTTTTCTATCAGTCCTATCAATGTCTTTTCCTAGTTTAATATTTCTCACTAATTTTCGAACATTCATTACAAAGTATCCAAGACCTGCGATTAAAATGATTGCAAAAAAGATGTTTGGTAAAATTTTCTCCATCGTTCTTTAATTATTAAGTTTATTTTTAAATTAATATATAAGCTTACTTAGTACTTACATTTTTGATACTATTTTTATCATTAAATGGTTTTGCTTTCTTTCCAAATAATGAAAAATGAACAAATCGTTTTGGATTTAATTTCATTTCTCGTAACAACTCTTCCATTTCTTTAGAGGCATTGGTTAAGTTTGTATACATTTTTTCATCTGTCATTAACTTACCCAAAGTTCCTTTACCTGCTTTAATATTAGCTATTAAACCATTTACATTTGTTAATGTACTTTCTAGCTTTTTAACTGTTGCGCCTATATTAGATTTCGCTAAATCATCTGATACTTTAGAAAAGTTATCTGTTATTTTTTTAGCATTTTTAAAAGTCGAATCTAAATTATCCTTATTATCAACCAATAATTTATTTACAGATGTTAATGTTTTTCTAACTCCATAAATAGTACCCTCTAAACCTATAATACTTCTATTTAAGCTTCTTCGTGATTTCTCATCTAACACCTGATTTATTCCTAATAACAAAGAATCCGCTCCTACCAATACATTTTGTAGTTTTGATTGAATAGGGTTTAATTTTTCTCCTACTGAAGAAAAAATATCAGACTCTACTTCTCCTTGTAAATAATCACCAGAAACGGCAACTATCCCATCATATTTAGGAACTATTGCTAAATTTTGTCCTCCCATTAAACTAGCTGAATAAATTTTAGCAATACTATTTTTAGAAAAATTAAATTCATTTTCTAAAGAAATTTTAACTAATAAAAGTCCTTTTTTCTCAGGTGTTGAATTGAAAGATATATTATCAACCTTTCCTACCTTTAAACCATTTATAGTTACTAAACTAGCTTCGTTTAATCCATTAATATTTTTATACTCAACAAAAAAGTGCCTGCTACTTCCGTTGAACAAATCTTGACCTTTTAAAAAATTATACCCCCAAATAAATAAAGCTATAATTACTACAGCAACTATACCTGTTTTAAGTTCTTTTGACATCATAGAAAAATTATAGCACGAAAATACTAATAATTTTGTGAGTATAAATATAGAATTCCTCTAAATTAAAGGTTTTTAAGGGCTTCCTTAATTGAAATTTTTTGATCATCTTTAAAAGCAACTACCCAAGCATCTTTATAACCAACTTTTTTTGCTTCTATCAAAACTTTTTTAATTTCTGTATAAACAGCTGTACTACCATAATAATATTTATAATAATTATCTATAAACATTAACTCTACATTTTTTAAGCCTTTAAAATTATAGCTAGCTTCTTTTATGTATTTTCTTGAAGCTGCTATTTGTACTTTGAACCTTACTCCTGCTGGTGTTTTTTTAACAACAACTTTTTCTATGGGCTTTTTTACAACTTTCTTTACTACTACTTTTTCTGCGGTACTTTTTTTCTTTGGTTTTACAACTATTTTAAGAGGTGTTCTTTTCTTTTCGGTTTTTACGATATAATTATCTTGAACCTTATTCAGCTGTAATCTTTTTATATATTTTTTTATCGCTTTAGCAATAGCCTTAGCCATTCTAATTTGTCCTGTTCTTGAGTTTAAAAACTTTCCTTCTGTTTTATTTGATAAAAAACCTAGTTCTATTAATACACTTGGCATTACCGTTTCTCTTAAAACTAAAAAATTAGCTTGTTTTACTTTACGATTATAGCGTTTTAAACTCTTAAAATTTGTTTGTACTAAACCTCCAAAGCCTAAACTTAAATCTAAATTTTCTTCTTGTAAGACAGATAAACCTATTAATGACTCTGGTGAATTAGGGTCATAATCATAATTTTGTTTATAATTATCTTCTAATAAAATAACTGCGTTTTCTTTTCTAGAAATCTCAAGATTTTCTTTGTTACCGTTTAAACCGAGCACATAAGTTTCTGCTCCATGTGGTTTACTAGAGTTATTAGCATTACAGTGTACAGAAACAAATAAATCTGCTTTTTTTGTATTTGCTATTTTAGCTCTATTATGTAATTCAATAAAATCATCAGTTTTACGCGTATAAATTACCTTTATATCTTTAGATGTTAACAACTCTTTACCCAAATCTAACACTACTTGTAATGCTATTTTCTTTTCTTTGTAGCTTCCTCTAGAAGCACCACTATCTTTACCTCCATGTCCAGCATCTAAAACAACTGTATATTTTTTCTGTGCAGAAACTGTAGTTGAAAACCCCAACAAAAAGAAGATTGAGGTTAAAAACAAAAAATATATTTTCACAAGATTATATTTACTTAATTTTAAGAATTCCATCAATAAAATTTAACTATTTTTGAATTTTACTTTAAGGCATTCAAATAGTACGCCAAAGTTTTTAATTTAACACAAAAATAGTATTTATAAAATTGCGAACAAATCTAACTTACATACTTTTAATTATATCTCTTTTTTGCTTTCAATTAAGTATAGCTCAAAATATTGAAAAAGCAAGTGTTTCTCAGCAAAAACCTGAGACACAACGTGCATTAAATATTTCAAAAGATACTTTAATTAATTTAAAAAAAGAAAGCCAATTAAACATAAAAAGAGATTCTATAGCCAATGACTCTATAAAACCTAAAGAGGTTATTGATGGAATTATAACTCATAACGCGAAAGACTATACAATACAAAATGCAAAAAACAAAACTGTTACCTTATATAATGAAGCACAAGTAATTTATACAGATATTGATTTAAAGGCAGGGATAATTCTTCTTGACTATAAAAACAATACTGTTTCTGCTAAAGGTATTAAAGATAGTTTAGGGTACCATCAACGTCCAGTATTTAAACAATCAGGGCAAGAATCTGAACAAGATTCTATTTTATTTAATTTTAAAACAAAAAAAGCATTAGTTTACGGTGTAAAAACGGATCAGAATGGAATTATAACGTATGCAAAAAAAACAAAACGTGTAAATGATTCTACTATATACATGCGTCAGTTACGTTTTACAACCTCAAAGAAGAAAATACCAGATTATTATATTCAAACAAATAAAGCAAAGTTAGTTCCTGGTAAAAAAATAATTATTGGTGGTAGTAATTTGGTTATCGCAGATGTACCTACACCTGTATTTTTACCCTTTGCTTATTTTCCTATGACAGATAAAAGAACTTCTGGTTTTCTTATTCCATCTTGGGGAGATAGTAATAGTCAAGGTTTCTTTTTACAAAATGGAGGATACTATTTTGCCTTAAGTGATTATTTTGATTTAAGTCTTTTAGGAGATATATACACTAACGGAAGTTGGGGATTAAGAGCAGATTCAAATTACTATGTTCGTTATAAATTTAGTGGTAGCTTTAGTACTCGTTTTGAAAATATAATACAAGGTATTCGTGGTTTAAGTAATTATAATAAATCTTCAAACTTTAATATTCGTTGGAGTCATAGTCAAGATACTAAATCTAGTCCAAATTCAAGATTTACTGCTTCTGTAGACTTAGGGAGTAGCACTTATTACAGGCAATCTTTAAATGAACTTAACAGTTCTCAGTTTTTAACCAATACCTTAAATTCTTCTATCTCTTATTACAAAAAGTTTGTAGGTACACCATTTAACATGAATGTTACTGCAACACATTCTCAAAACACCAATACGAAAGCCATTACAATGACATTACCTTCATTGCAATTAAATATGGATCGTATTTATCCGTTTACAGGTAAAGGAGGCGTAAAGAATAATCCTATTCAAAAAATGGGGCTAAACTATAGCATGCAAGGAGATTATAGAATTAGCACAACTGATGATGAATTCTTTACTTCTAAAATGTTTAAAACTGCAAAAAAAGGAATTCAACATAATTTAAGTACAAGTACTAATTTAAAAGCTTTTAAATATTTTACTCTATCACCAAATGTTAGTTATAAGGATATTTGGTATTTTGATAAAATTAATAAAAGCTATGACCCTAACGCAACAAATTCTGAAGGTAATTTGGGTGCTGTTGTTAATGATACAATAAGCGGTTTTAATCGTTTTCATGAATATAATTTTGGAGTATCTTTATCAACCAACATTTATGGAACTTTTAACTTTAAAAAAGGTCGTTTAAAAGCTATTAGACATACTATTAGACCTACTATTTCTTATGGGTATAGACCTAATTTTGCTGAAAATTACAATTTACAAACACAACAAAATGCAGACCCTAATGATTTATTAACCTACTCTCCTTTTGAAGGAGGAATATACGGAGTACCCGGTAGTGGCGTAAGTAATTCTATTAATATCTCTGTTAACAATGTTTTAGAGGCTAAAGTAGCTCCTAAAGACCCTGACAGTGATGAGGAAGATAAAAAAATAACTCTCTTAAATAACTTAAACTTTAGTACGAGTTATGATATTACCAAAGATAGTTTGCGTTGGAGTCCTTTAAGTGCAAATGCAGGAACTCGTTTATTTAAAGATAAATTGGCTTTAAATGTAAATGCTCGTTTTAATCCTTACCAAATAGATAGTAAAGGAAATAACATTAACAAATTCAACTCAAACATATTAAGATTAACCAATGTAGGGGTTACTGCAAACTACTCTTTATCTAGCCAAGATTTTGAGAAGAAAAAAAAGGGAGAAAAAGACACCTCTAAAAAAAGTGGTAATGGAGCCCAAAATACTCCCGATGTATTTGGACAAAACACACCTGCTACAAATGATTTTTCTACTAATTCTGAAAATAAGACTAAAGAAACGGAACTATATAAGGCTAAAATTCCTTGGAAATTAAACTTAGCCTATGCTATGAATTATACCAACGATGGACTTGCCAGCAATGTTGCAACAAACTCTTTAATGTTTAGTGGAGATGTAGAACTGTCTCCTAAATGGAAAGTTGGTTTTTCTTCTGGTTACGATATTAAAGATAATGCATTTACCTATACTCGACTTTCTTTCTCTAGAGATTTAGATAGTTGGCGTTTAAATTTTAATTGGACTCCTTTCGGTATAAATTCTTCATATAATTTCTTTATTGGGGTAAAATCATCTGTTTTAAGCGATTTAAAATGGGATAAAAATAAACCACCAGATAGAGTTCTATTTTAATATCAAAAAAACAAACACAACTTTAATATTTACATAATGAAAAAAATTATAACTACTAGTAAAGCCCCTACTCCTATTGGTCCATACAATCAAGCTGTATTAAGCGGAAATACTTTATATACTTCTGGTCAGATTGCTTTAAACCCAGAAACAGGAGAATTAGTGATGGATTCTATTGAAATAGAAACAAAACAAGTAATGGAGAACATGAAAGAGGTTTTAGCTGCTGCTGAAATGACTTTTGAAAATGTTGTAAAATCATCTATTTTTATTTCAGATATGAATAACTTTACTAAAATAAACAGTGTTTACGCTAATTATTTTAATGAAGAAACTGCACCAGCAAGAGAAACTGTTGAAGTTGCTAACTTACCTAAGTTTGTTAATGTAGAAATAAGTATGATTGCTATTAAATAACCACTAAAATTTAGTTTGATTCTTATTTTTTTAGATGAATTTCATTAACATTGAATATAATTCATTGGTGCGGAATCATATTTTTAAAGATTATACACAAGTAAAGAACAAACTCAAAAACACGAATGAAATTTATCAAACATACAACGGAAACAGCACCAGAAAAATCTAAAGAATTATTGAAAAAAGTTTTGAATAAGTTTGGATTCATACCAAATCAAGACAAAATCCTTGCTATTTCACCTTCAATTTATCAAGCATATAATCAATCATTTGATTTATTTCTAGGAAAATCGAGTTTAGGTCTTTTAGAAGGACAAATCGTTATTATGACTGCAAGTTATGAAAACAATAGTCCTTACTGTATGGCTGTTCATACTTGGGGGATGGAAATGACTAAAGTCCCAAAAGATGTTATAGAATCTTTAAGAAACGGAAATCCAATTGCAGACTCTAGATTGGAAATGTTGCGAGATTTTACAAAAAAATTAATGATGAATAAAGGTCACCTTGATGAGAAAATACTAAGTGCTTTTTTTGACACTGGATTTACACAAGAGAACGTGATTGAAATAATTGGAGGAATTTCTGCAAAAACAATTTCTAACTATGTGAATGTAATTGCGAAAACAGAAGTTGATGAAATAATGGAGAAATACAAATGGGAAAAATAAACTCAGTGTACAACAAAAAACTGAGGTAGAAAACAAATCTTTTCTTCATTAAATTTATGTAATATTATTCTAGGCTCAAAATGCTATTACTTGGTATTTTGAGCTTTTATTTTTTAGATAAACACTACTTATTTTGACAAAACGGAAACATACTTTTCATCATAAGGTAAACCAGATTTTGCAATAGCAAAACTTTGTTTGACTAACTTATTTGAAACGGCTATTAAAGCTAGTTTTTTACTCTTTCCTTTGTTTACAATACGCTCATAAATATCTCTACATGCTTTATTGTGTTTACATGCATTAAAGGAACATAAAAACAAGAGATTCCGTAATTTTCGATTACCTACTTTACTTATTCTACTTCGTCCTCTTACACTACTTCCTGACTCTCGTATTGTTGGGGTTATACCAACATAACTACAGAGTTGTTTTGAGTTTTCAAACTTGGTAAAACCATCGGTTATTACAATCATAAATAAGGCTGTTTTAAGTCCTATTCATGGAATACTTGTCAATAAAGTTAATTGTACTTGCTGCTCTTGTTTTACTAATGATAATAGCTTTTTTTCTAAATACTTTTTTATTCGTTTTAAACTACGATATACATATTTAGATGGAATATCTAAAACTTCCTCTCCATGGATTTTATTCTTTGTCGCTGTACGTTTCTTCATACAACTATCCATCAATCTAAACAATTGCAAACATTCACTTTGAACATTTGTAAGCGCTATATATAAAGGCACTTCATTTATTTGCCCATATTCACAAATGGCTTTGGCATCACTTTTATCTGTCTTTATTTTCGCTAATTTCATTTGAATAAATCGCTTAACCAATAAAGGATTTACTACTGAAACAATAATGTTTTGTTTGTATAAAAACTGAGCTAATCGATAATGATAATACCCTGTTGCCTCCATTACAACTAATGATTCTTTAGTAAGTCTTTTTAGAAAGGACTTAAAACCAGATGCATTATTTTTAAATTGATCATGGCAACTTTTACTTCCATGAACATCAAATACGTCTTTGCTAATGTCAACTCCAAAAATTTCCTTATATTTATTCATAAGAACTGATTTATGAAAGAATAAGCTACTTGACTCACAACAACTTGAAATCGAGATCTAGGTCTCACAGAACTGAACGTGATTTTTAGTAGAAAAGAGAGCCAATTATCAATGTTGTCGAAAGTCAATGCTTCACCGTATAAATTAACCTTAATTTTCTCTTTTATTCTTTCTGATTTATATCTTTTAAATTTAACCTTTTTATTAAATTGCTAACTTAAGCAGTATATAAAAATAGCGCGTCGTTGCTAAGATAAAGGTTCGAGCATTTTTGGAAAGTCGCCAAATTTTTAAATTTGACAAATTCCCAAAAATAAAATAATTAGTAAAATTTAAAATTCGGCTTGTGTTTCATCCGAAAATTATCGCTTATTTTCAGCGCTAATTTTCATATACAACACCGTTAGCGAAAATTTTAAAAGCCACCATAAAAAACCGAAACAAATTGCTTCGGTTTTCTTATATAAACATAAATTATTCTAAATAGCTTTCATTAGTAATTCGGCTGTTGCAGGATTTGTAGCTAGCGGAACATTATGTACATCACACAAACGTAATAACATCGTAATATCTGGTTCGTGTGGATGTTTTTCATGAGGATCTCTAAAAAACAATACCATGTTACATTTACCTTCAGCTACTCTACTTGCTATTTGAGCATCACCTCCATAAGGCCCTGATAAAAATTTAGTTACTTTAAATCCTGCTTTTTCGGCTTTAGCACCTGTTGTTCCAGTTGAAATTAATTCTATATTTTTTTGAAGTAAAACAGACTTCTGCTCATTTAAAAATTGAACCATTTCTGCTTTCATTCCGTCGTGTGCAATAATTGCTATTTCCATAATTTTAAAATTAACTAAAAATTCCCGCTAATAGCGGGAATCCGTATTAAATTAAGGTCGATCTATATTATAAAGAAGCTGAATACTCTAATAAATCAACAATTTTGGTAGCATATCCAAACTCGTTATCATACCAAGAAATTACTTTAAAAAAGTTTTCATTTAGTTCTAAACTAGCATCTGCATCAACTACTGATGTTCTTGTTTCAGAAACAAAATCTTGAGAAACAACGGCATCTTCAGTATATCCAACAATTCCTTTAAATTCATTTTCTGAAGCAGCTTTAAAAGTTGCCATAATTTCTTTTAACGACGTTGCTTTTGCTGTTTTAAATGTTAAATCTACTAAAGAAACATCAGCTACAGGAACTCTAACTGCCATACCTGTTAATTTACCTAACATTTCTGGAATCACTTTAGTTACTGCTTTTGCTGCTCCTGTAGAAGTTGGTATAATATTATTTATTACAGAACGTCCTCTTCTCCATTTTTTATTTGGTCCATCAACTGTACTTTGCGTAGATGTTGCTGCATGAACAGTTGTCATTAAACCTTCTGTCATACCATAAGCATCATTAATAATTTTCACTAATGGTGCTAAACAATTGGTTGTACATGAGGCATTAGAAATAATATTTTCATCTGCTTTCATCTCTTTATGATTCACGCCCATAACGTACATCTTAGCATCCTTTGATGGTGCAGAAATAATTACTTTTTTTGCCCCTCCTTTTATATGTAACGCAGCTTTATCTTTATCTGTAAAAAAACCAGTTGACTCTATAATATACTCCGCAGCTACTTCATTCCACTTTAAATCCTCTGGATTTCTATTTGCTGTAATCCTAATTTCTTTTCCATTTACAACTAAATTACCATCTTTAACTTCTACATCTCCTTTAAAACGTCCATGAACAGAATCATATTTTAATAAATAAGCTAAATAATTTACGTCTAATAAATCATTAATCCCTACAATCTCTATATTATTTCTATTAATTGCTGATCGAAAAGCCAGTCTTCCTATTCTTCCAAAACCGTTAATTCCTATTTTAATCATTTCTTTATTTTTATATTCTAATTGTCGTTTTAACTTAAAAAACACGACATTTCTTATCTAAATTGTATAAACAAAGATAAAAACTTCTTTTCATAAAAAAACCTGTTAGTTATAATAACTAACAGGTTTTTAATCAAAATGAAAAATTACTTTATAAAGACGCCGAGTATTCTAGTAAATCAACAATTTTAGTTGCATAACCAAACTCATTATCATACCAAGAGATTACTTTGTAAAAAGTACTATTTAATTCTAAACAAGCGTCTCCATCAACAATTGATGTTTTTGTTTCTGATACAAAATCTTGTGATACAACTTTTTCATCTGTATACCCCAATACCCCCTTTAACTCTCCTTCAGAAGCTTCTTTTAAAGCTGCTTTAATTTCTGCTAATGACGTTGATTTTTTGGTTTTAAAAGTTAAATCTACTAAAGAAACATTTGCTACAGGAACTCTTACTGCCATTCCTGTTAATTTTCCTTCTAAAGCTGGTATTACTTTTGTAACTGCCTTTGCTGCTCCTGTTGATGCAGGTATTAAATTGTTTAAAACCGATCTACCTCTTCTTCTATCTCTATTCGGACTATCTACCACTCCTTGACCAGATGTTGCGGCATGTATGGTAGTCATTAAACCTTCTACTATTTCAAATTTTTCATTTAAAACCTTAGCTAAAGGTGCCAAACAGTTCGTTGTACAAGAAGCATTAGACATAATAGTATCTTCTTTGGTCATTTCGGTATGATTAACCCCCATTACAAACATTTTTGCATCTTTAGATGGTGCAGATATAAATACTTTTTTTGCACCTCCCTTTATATGTAAATTTGCTGCCTCTTCTGTTAAAAAGAAACCTGTAGATTCAATTATATATTCTGCTCCCACTTCACTCCAGTTTAAATTTTCAGGATTTCTTTCAGATGTAACTCTAATTTCTTTTCCATTTACAACCAACTTTCCTTCTTTTACAGATATTTCTCCATCAAAGCGTCCATGAACAGAATCGTACTTTAATAAATATGCTAAATAATCTACATCTAGTAAATCGTTAATCGCGACAACCTCAACATTACTTCTGTTGATTGCTGCTCTAAAAGCGATTCTACCTATTCTTCCAAATCCATTAATTCCTATTTTAATCATATTTATTATTTTTATTATAATTTTTATGTTGTCATGATATCGGAGACTCTTAATAACTCCATATCAATACTATTTTCTCCTTTAATTGCTTTTTCTAAATCAGTGGCTACAATTTTATTATTCTGTAAACCAACCATTAAATTTGTTTGGTTATCAAGTAAAAGTTCAACTGCTTTAACTCCTAACCTACTGGCTAAAACTCTATCAAAACAAGTAGGTGAACCACCTCTTTGCATGTGTCCTAAAACCGAAACTCTCACTTCGTATTCTGGTAAATTCGCTTCTACATAATCAGCTAATTCAAAAACGTTTTTACCTGTTTTATCTCCCTCTGAAACGACTACTATACTAGATGACTTTCCTGTTCTTCTACTTTTCTTTAAAGATTCTAGCATTCTTTCGACTCCTAAATTCTCTTCTGGGATCAGTATTTCTTCTGCTCCAGCTCCTACACCCGCATTTAAAGCTATAAAACCAGCATCCCTTCCCATTACCTCCACAAAAAACAACCTATTGTGTGATGATGCTGTATCTCTAATTTTATCAATAGCTTCAACTGCTGTATTTAAAGCTGTATCATACCCAATTGTATGTGTGGTTCCTGAAATATCATTGTCTATAGTTCCTGGTATACCTATAATAGGAAAACTGAACTCTTTATTAAAAACTACACCTCCCGTAAACGAACCGTCTCCACCAATTACAACCAAAGCATCAACATTATGTTCTTTAAGGTTTTCGTATGCTTTTAATCTACCTTCTTTAGTTCTGAAATCTTTTGACCTTGCTGATTTTAATATCGTTCCTCCTTTATTAATAATATTATTTACGCTACGCGCTGTAAAAGGAACTAGATCTCCTTCTATTAACCCTTGATAACCTCTGTAAATCCCCATACATTCAGTACGATAATAAGCACATGCTCTTACTACCGATCTAATTGCCGCATTCATACCAGGAGAATCCCCTCCTGAAGTCATGACTGCTATTTTTTTTATTTTTTCCATAAGATGAATATCAAATTTACTCATTTTAAATACAAAGTCTATCAATCAAAATTTTATTAACTACTCTAGTTTTTTTAAAAATAATTCGTCTTCTTTTATAGATTGAATAAAAGCTGTTAAAGGTCTTCTTATAAATTTTTTAGGCAGATTTATGTTTCTTTTACCTAACTCTTCTTTGATTATTCCTCTTGCATGATACCCTACAGATCCTATAAAATATAATGGGACTTCTTTTAACTCTGACTCATACTTAAGTAGTTGTTTTTCAATGAATTCTGATATACAAAAGGTTATAATATTTTTAGCATATGGATGTTCTATATTTTCAAATAAAAACCGTGCATATTTAGCTAAATATTTATTGGGCATTTTTGATCCATAGAGTTTAGAAAGCACTTTATCACTATTTAAATTAAACTCTTTTTCTAAAGAAAATTTTAAATCTTCAGGAAGTTCTTTATGATAGTAGCTTCTTAAAACCTGTTTACCTAAATGGTTACCGCTTCCTTCATCCATCAAGACATAACCCATTGACTTTACTTTCTGTTCAATTGTTTTCCCATTAAAAAAACAACAATTAGAACCTGTTCCTAAAATACATACTACCGATGGGGTTTGAGATGCGGACAAAACTGCCAACATTAAATCTTCTTTTATTACTATTCTTGATAAAACAGGAAAAAAACTGTTAAAAACATCCTTTACCTTTTTATCTCCTTTTATATTATTGCATCCCGCACCAAAAAAAAAAACAGCTTCTATTATATTTTTATAATTGGTTAATTCTTTACTATTCTTAAGAATATCATTAATATGCTTCTTCTTTAAAACTGAAGGGTTTATTCCTTCTGTTCGCAACCTAATAACTACCTTATTACTTTTAAGTTCATACAAAAACCAATCACATTTTGTAGAACCACTGTCTGCTATTAAAATCATCCTAAGAAGCTTTTAATTGTATGTTATTCTGCTTTATTCGAACTATTAAGTCATTTACTAATGTTTTTCCATATTTAACAGCATATTCTTTTGCTTTTTCAGACATAATATTCTCTTTATTTTTTTTATTTACAATAGTAAATGGTGTGTTTTTTTGTGAGAAATTAAAATAATTTTTATTGTCATCTAAATATTTCTCTGAATAAAAGCTCGTACACACAATTAATCCGTCTATTATATCCTCTGATAATAAATTAATATAATTAATTTCTTTTCTTGGGTTATTACAGGTTTGATAAACCATAACTCTGTGGCTATTATCACTAGTTTCTTCTGTTATACCATTTACTAAATTGTAAAAAAATTCATTTTTAAAATCAGGTATAATCACACCGATTATAAAGTTTTTTTTACTCTTTAAGTTTCGTGCAAAAAAATTAGGTATATAGTTTAACGACGAGGCAATTTTTCTTATTTTCTCTTTAGTTATACTACTAATTTCATGACTATCATTTAAGGCTTTTGAGACAGTAGATATCGAATATCCTGCTTCTAAAGCAATGTTCTTTAAGGTTATTGTACTTTGCATATTTAAAAAGATTTTCCGCTGATTTGAGTATAAAAAGATTCAAAACATCCCCTATCGGCCATTGTTACAAAACATTGTTTTTTTTCTAATCCTCCAAAAGTTATATTAGTAGGCTTTTTTCCTTTTAATGACACCTTTTGTAGCAACTCTCCCTTAGGTGATAGTATAGCCACAGTACCTTTGCCATATCTACAAACATATAAATTACCCAACTTGTCACAACGCATACCATCTAAACCAAAATCAATAAAACTTTTAAATAATTTTTTATTTCTAACACCACCATCTTCGTTAAGATCATATACCCAAATTTTCTTTTGATGAGATTCATTTACGTATAATTTTGTTCCTAATGAATTAACTGCTATACCATTTGTTGTCCCCATATTTTCTTCAAGCAATATTATTTTATTATTTTTTAGCATCCATAAATTACCTGTGTTACTAGACCAATTCGGATCACTTAAATATATAATACCTGAAGGCGATATAACCAAATCATTAGGTTGGTTCATATTTTTATTATGAGCATAAACACTTGGCTTTATTGAATCTTTTTTAACAATTAATACATTATGATTAACATAATCTGCTATATACATATTGTCTTCTTTATCAAATCTAATTCCGTTACCAATACTGCTTTTAGAAAGCGTAGTATATAAGGTTGAATTACCTTTTTTATCCACTTTTCCTATAGTACCTTCTTTATTAAAGTTTACAGCATAAAGATTTCCTTTACTATCTACCGCAGGTCCTTCAATACCTTTGGTAAATAAATGTTCTTTTGTAAAATCAAACGCTATATAATAATTCTCTTTTTTACAGGAGCAAAATAAAAATATCAGACAACTTAAATAATAAAATAATTTCTTCTGTTCTATTTTTATTTTACTCATTTAAACTAATATTTTTTATTAGTTTTTCTAATGATAAATGAATCATAAGTTCAGTATCTTCCATAGGTTTTCTCAGATTATCAACACTCTTTTTAATTAAATCTCGCTCTTTTAAACCAGGAACTTTTTTATCTCTTAATACTTTTAAAAGAAATATAGATACGGAGTTTAAATCTCTATAAGATGCTTCTATATTTTTTAATAATGGATTCATTTCTAACTTAAAAAAATCATTGTAATTATTACTCCATTTATTTAATAAAAAAACAATTTTATCTTTATCTTCTTTAGAATATTTTCTTAAAAAACTTTCTGTTGCTTTATTAAAAGCAATTGCATCATCGGCATCTACAGAACAAGCGTCTGCAAAAAGAGTAAAAGGTGAAAATGATTTATATTCTGTACCTCCTTTATTTCTTGAGTATATTTTTAAAGGCTCGTATATTTTTGATAAAACTTTTAAAGGTTTTATATCTTGATTCTTAGTAAGGTTTCTTAAAATAACAGCTTTATTCTTTATATGAGTAATACCTAATTCTTCTAATTGATTATTTACAACTTTCAATCGTTTTTTCATATTTTCAACATCTTTCACTCCTTTAGAAGACCAAAATCTTTCTGCAATTGCCGCTGTTCTTGGCCAAATTCTAGAATCAATTGTAAGAGGTGTTACTAATTCACTCCACATGGTTGCTTCAGCTCCTAAAACTCTTTTTAACTCTTCTTTAGTTAATATTTCATTACCTATTGGGTCTACTAAGTAATGATGTTCTACAGACAATACTCTGTCTATATAATATCCATTAGAAAGCACTGTTTGATACCCTTTTTTAGCAGCTTCAATTAAAGTACTTTGTTTTAACCCCTCATGTTTTCCTCTCCAAGAATGAATAACTGCTGTTGTTGGAAGAGATGGTGTTAAAATCTCATCCCATCCCATTAGTTTTTTATCTAATTTTTTTAATATTTTTTCTAATTTAATATTAAAAAAAGTTTGTAGATCGTGGTTTGTTTTTAATTTATGTTTTCTTTTAAATGCTTTAATCTCTACATTTTCATTCCAATGTTTGCCTTCATTTTCATCTCCTCCAATATGAAAATATTCATCTGGAAATAGTGGAGCTATCTCTCTAAATAAAGTTTCTAAAAAAAGATAAGTAACTTCTTTTGCAGGGTTTAAAGTCGGATCGAAAACACCTGCAAATCTCTCAACTTTATAATCATAACCTTCCTTACTTCCTAACTCTGGATATGCTGCTAATATTGCAGATGCGTGGCCAGGAACATCAAACTCAGGAACAACTCTAATTCCTAAATCAGAAGCAAAAGCAACGACATCTTTTATTTGCTCTTGGGTATAAAATAACCCGTCAGCCGCAATTTCTTGCAATCTTGGATATACTTTAGACTCTACTCTAAACCCCTGATCATCTGTTAAATGCCAATGAAAAACATTTAATTTCACAGATGCCATTGCTTTTAAGTTTCTTTTTATAACATCAATTGGTTGAAAGTGTCTTGCAACGTCAATCATTAATCCTCTCCATACAAAGCGTGGTGAATCCTTTATCGTTACACCTTCAAAAAAATGATTATCACTATTAAAATTAACCAACTGTAAAAGAGTTTCTAATCCTCTAACAGCTCCAACATCTGTTTTTGCATTAATTTTAACCTTGTTACTTTTAATTTCTAAAGAATATGACTCATCACTTTCTATATTTAAATTAGATACAGTTTCGAAATTAATCTCTATTGCTCCTTTTTTTGTTTTTACAGGAAAACCTGTATTAATAAAAATACCTGTTCTGTTAGAAAGTCTTCTTAAAAAACTTACTGATGCTTTGTGAGCCCTCTTTTTCAAATCAGCTCCTAAAACACTAATTGTTAGTTTTTCATTTATTATAAAATGAGTATTATTCTCTTCTACTTCTTGTGGCCAAGGCATTAAATTGTATTTTTCTGATAATGCTTTTTGAGAAAAAGAATGTTCTATAAAAATACCTAAGATTATAATTAAAATTATTTTCTTCATTTATTCAATTTTATATATTTTTCAATAATAAATCTATTTATTCCTGCTGCTTTTACTTTTTCTATTCCTGATTGAATTAAAGTATCATCTTTTATTAAAACCTTAAATGAAAATTGATGATTTTTAATTACTTCTATTGTTGTAAAAGCTAATGTTTCTGTATATTTATCTCCTTCTAAAACATAAGATCCAGCTCCACTATAAAATTTTTTATTTCCTGTACTTTCTTGGTTAAAGAATGAAAAATGTGTCTTATTTATAATTTTTATAAACGTTGTGTTTGATAAATCCTTTAATTTAACAGAATCATTTTCTACAACCTCAGCATAAATCATTTTCCAAGTACCTTCTATATTTTTTGAACTTTTTAGTGTGTTTTTTTTACCACAAGAGAAAATAAAAAACAGAAATATTAAGTAATATATTGTTCCTTTCATTTATTAAAAATGATATCGTTTAAACGCCTCTATTGCTGCATAATTTGCCATACCTAAATCATGATACTTTTCTGCAGTTAATCTATTTCGATCTTCTGCTCTTACCCAAAACTCTCTAGCATCACCTCCTTGAAACATAACCCCATCTTTTTGAGATTGATGATAAAAAATGGCATGACGTTTTTTTATTACTTGGTCAGGACTCATAGGTACTGCCATTTCAATTTCATATGATTCCCATTCAAACCAAGCTCCTCTATATAACCAAACCCAACAATCATTCATATATGCTTTAGTTTTAAGAATTTCTAATGATTCAAATAAAGCATCTAAACATACTTTATGAGTTCCATGAGGATCTGCTAAATCTCCTGCTGCATATATTTGATGTGGTTTAATATCTTCTATTAATTCACACATTATATCTAAATCGTATTTAGATAAACTATTTTTTTTAATTCTCCCCGTTTCATAAAAAGGAAGATTTAAAAAATGAACATTACTATCTTTAAGACTTAAATATCTTGTTGCTGCTAGTGATTCTGCCCTTCTAATACTTCCTTTTAATTGTCTAACTTCAAGAGAATCTATATTATTCAACGTTTTAGATTTTATACTTTTTACAATTTCATCTAACCTGTCTTGATTAAGAGATAAAGTTTTAGCAACTTCAACAAATTTTAAAGCATCGCTATCAGCTACAGCAATGTTTCCTGATGTTTGATAAGCAATATGAACCTCATGTCCTTGTTCTACCAATCTATCAAAAGTACCTCCCATCGAAATTACATCATCATCTGGGTGCGGGCTAAAAATAAGTACACGCTTTTTTGATGGTTGAGCTCTCTCTGGTCTATTA
The DNA here is from genome assembly GCF_002836595.1 of Tenacibaculum sp. Bg11-29. NCBI lineage: Bacteria > Pseudomonadati > Bacteroidota > Flavobacteriia > Flavobacteriales > Flavobacteriaceae > Tenacibaculum > Tenacibaculum sp. Bg11-29. The sequence goes on along the minus strand of NZ_PJBB01000003.1, from coordinate 2,629,056 downwards.
CTCCCTTCTGCATTAGGCTTTCCTCCTGGCCAACCAGTAATTGTATGCTGTAACTTATTAAAAATTTTTATATTTAAATCATAAGCACTTCCTTCTTCTGATAATAACCCAGACATTCCGTGTTGGTTATAATCTTTATCGGTAAGTTTTAAAATTGGCTTTTTAACCTCTTGACTTAACCAAAAAACAGCTTTCTTTTTTAGTTCACCTGTCCACACACATGACGCAACTAACCAAGGTGTTTTAATTCTCGTTAATTCTGTAGAAGCCTCTACATCTATAATAAAAGTAGTATTCTTATGATCTTGTAAATAACTTGCTGGTATTTGTGATGTTATTTCTCCTTCTATTGTTTCTTTAATAACTTTAGCTTTATTAATACCCCAAGCTAGCAATACAATTCGTTTTGCGTTTCTTATAGTATTAATTCCCATTGTTATTGCTTTTCGAGGAACATTATCTATTCCTAAAAAACTTGAGGCAGCATCTTGTCTTGTTATATGATCTAATGTTATACTTCTTGTTCCTGAATTATAATGAGATCCTGGTTCATTAAAACCAACATGACCTGTTCTACCAATACCTAAAAGCTGAAAATCTAAACCTCCTGCTTCCTTTATTTTTAATTCATAGTCAATACAATATTGATGAATTTCATTTGCATTAATAGTACCATCTGGAACATTTATATTTTCTGGTAATATATCTATATAATTAAATAAATGCTCATGCATAAAATAATGATAACTCTGAACATCATCTGGTTGCATTGCCCAATATTCATCTAAATTAAATGTAATTACATTCGTAAAACTTAAGCCTTCTTCATTATGTAAACGAACCAACTCTTCGTATACTTTTATTGGTGATGACCCTGTAGCTAAACCTAAAATACATTTTTTATTTTCTCTTTGCTTTTGCTTAATCAGATCAGCTATTTCATTTGCTACAATCTTTGAAGCTTCAAGAGAGTTATTAAAAATTATGTTATGATTCTTTTCATAACGTGTTTCTTCAAATTGTCCAGCAGGTTTATATGCTATATTTTTAGGGGTGTCTATTTGTAAGTATCCAACCATCTTTTTGTTTTTAGTAAATTTAATAGCTATCTCTTTTTTTTGCTAATTTTTTCGACTAAACGCTAAAAAAAAGACATAAAAAACAACCAGAAATACATTACATACTCCTGGTTGTTTCATTCAAATAAAAATTAATGTATTCATTAAAAGTTTGACATCCCTGTGTCCCACCAAAGTCTTGTTCCTCCAGTATCTGGTCCATTTAGATATCCTACTGCAGTTGTTACATTTGCTGTATTCGTATTCTTCTCACTATCTACAAAATTAATTCTTCGTACTTGCGTATTTGTATCAATATCTCCTCCACTATTATTTACAACAACTGGAAATACTCTAGGGTATCCTGTTCTTCTAAACTCTGACCAAGCTTCTTGACCGTCAGGAAACATTGCAATCCATTTTTGAGTAATTATTTGTTCTAATTGCTCTTCTTGTGTTGCTGCATTATCATATGCTATTTTAACATCGCTAGCATAAGCTATATCATTTGCTGTATTTAATGCATCTACAAAATTTGCAGGTGTACTTGTATTATCTACTAAATAAGCATCTACCCCTGAAGCTCCATGTTGAGAAAAAGATACTCTCACTCCTTCTTCATAATTCATCTTAGCATTTCCTGCTCCTGACCAACCTCTTAATGCAGCTTCTGCTTTTAAAAAGTGTACTTCTGCATTTGTCATCCATACTTTATGCGTAGCACTTTCAACTACATTTCCTAATAAAGAATGACTACCATATTGAGATTTTGCATTAATTTCAATTCCTTGACGAACACCTTTATGAGTTCCTAAAGCTACATCAGCAGGTGCATTAAAATATTCAGAGATTCTTCCATCGTTAAAACCTTTTAAAATAGCTTCCATCTCTGCACTCATGCATATATCTCCCCATGTTCCACTAATAGTTGCCAATGGATGTGAAAAACCTCCCATATCAACTGTCATTGCTTCTGTAATAAAACCAGCATCACTCGCTAATGCTTTTTCTCCTTCAATTTTTGCTAATGCTTGATCTACTTTAGATACTCTAATTGCTAATCTTAATCTTAATGAATTTGCAAAAGTTCTCCAAGAAGAGATAATTCCGTTTAAGTTAGATTCATCAAAAGGAACAAATTGAACATTACCTTCATATTGCTTTAACCCTACGATAGCTTCGTCTAACTCTTTAAAGAAAGCCTTATAAGCATTCTCTTGAGAATCATATTCTCCTGTAGTATTATAATCATCGTATTTTGAATATCGTATCGGACCAAAAACATCAGAAACTCTATGCATTCCCATTACCTTAATAATGTTTGCTAAAAACACAAATTTTTCTCCTCCTTCTGAATTTGTCAATTCAACTTGCTCTTTAATACCTCTAGCATATGGCATTACTCCATTACCATTGTTTGCATCGTAAGCATCACTCCATATAAAACCATTCCAACCATTAACTAAAGCATAAGTTTGATTGTTTATATTTCCTGCAAAAGGTGTAGGTGAAGTCATATAACCAGAAAAAACATCTGCATTTAAATTTTGTTGTAATTGATAATTCCAAGCTGGTTCAACACGAATTACATTCGAAAACATTGGTGAAAACCTAGAACCTATATGATTATTTCGTTGTGTTAAACTTTCGTTAGAAATTTTATTTGGATCGGTGTTAATTCCTGCGAAATCATTGGTACATGCATTAATAATTATTAAAATTATTAATAACTGTATATATTTTATCGTTCGTTTCATTTCTTTAAAAGTTTATATTAACATTAACCCCTACGCTTCTTGTTGATGGCTGGCTATAAATATCAACCCCTTGTAAACCGATACCTGTACTGGCAGCTATGTTTGGATCAAATGGAGCTTCTTTATAGAAAAAGAATAAATTATTTCCTATTAAAGATAATCTTACACTTTTAAAGAAATCATCTTTTATTGGTAATTTATACCCAATAGATAACTCTCTTAAACTTACATTAGTTGCATTGTATACGTATTCTCCTAACATACCATCTCTACCTCCAATTGCATTATAATACTCTTGTGCAGTAATTTGAGACCCAACACCTGCTTCATTTACCACATTTATCATTCCTCCATTTGTATTTCTTGCATCAGCTGTTGCTTGAGAAACACCATATTTATCGTTAACAGCCTCTGTAACACTCACTACATCTCCTCCAAATTTCCCATCTATTAAAAAACCAAAAGAGAAATTCTTGTAATCAAAAGTATTATTCCAACCTAAAGCAAAATCAGGCTGTGCATGTGCCACAGTTTTAAAACCTAAATCTTTTAAAGTTCCTGAGTCATTAATTACTGGCACTCCATTTTCATTTCTCTCTAAAGATCTTGCTTTAATACTTCCAAAATCTTCCCCTTCTATTAACGAAAACTCGTATCCATTAACACCTCTTGCTGTTATGATAGCCTCACCATCCTGTAATGATGGATGTACAGACACTACTTCATTTTTATTTTGCGCAAAATTTATGGCTGTATTCCATGTAAAATTTTCATTTCTTACTGGTTTACCATTTAAAACTAATTCAATACCTTTATTTGATATTTCTCCTGCATTCACAATATTTTGTGAATATCCATTTGGATTAGGTGCTGCTTGAATAAAGAATATTTGGTTTTCTGTTTTTGTATTATAATACGTTAATTCAAAACCTAAACGATTATTTAAAAACCTCCATTCTGTACCTATTTCAAATGATTTTTGTCTTTCTGGTTTTAATGTTTCACCTTCAATAGGTGCAAAAGATGCTGAACTTACAGATGTATTTGTTAAGTTTATTGAATTTAAAGGTATCGTAGCATATACAGGAATATCTTTACCTACCTCAGCATAAGAAACTCTAAGTTTTGCAAAATTAATTGCTTCTGGCATATTAAACATTTCAGAAAAAACCCCTGTTAAACCTACAGATGGGTAGAAGAATGAGGTTGAGTTTGTATTTACTAACGTAGATGACCAATCAGCTCTACCGGTTACATCTAAATATATCATTTCTTTATACCCCAAGTTAACTGATCCGAACACAGACTGAACTTCTCTATTTCCTACCGACTGCCTAATATTGTTAGTTGTTGTAAAATTAGCTATCGTAAATTCATTTGGAAAGTTTAATCCCATTCCGTCCCTACCTGAATCTAATAAAATTTGATCACCAATAGCGTATTTTGTTAAACTAGTACCTAGTAACCCTGTAAAAGTTAAATCTTCTGAAAAAGCTTTAGAATAATTAGCTATTAAATCAATATACTGCTGTGTATTTTCTGTTTTTTCTAAAATATACCTTCCGTTGTCTCCAGAGTTTACAGGATCTGTACCTGCATACTGTCTTTTATCAAATTTAAAAAATGACTTATCATAACTTACTCTTGATTGTAATGAGAAGTTTTCAGTTATTTGATATTTAGCAGACACATTTGCTAAAACTCTCTGTACAACATCTTTACTAGGACTTCTATTAATTAACCAATATGGATTTTGCTGAATATTTCCATCAAATGATGTAGTATATTGATCCATCATATTCGTTACTTGATTAAAATATTCAAACTTATTTTTATAGGTATCTCTATCGATACCTACTGGATGTAAATAAACTCCTGTTAAAGCATTTGAGTATAATCCATTTGTAGGTCTATTATTAATTCTTTGATCTGATAAATTAATACTAGCAGAGATATCTATCTTATCGTTTAAAAACTTAGCCGTTTCTCTTAATGTTACATTATTTTTAATTAATTTATTTTGCGGAACAACTCCTTCTGCTAATGTATTAGCATATGAAAAATATGTTTGCATCTTAGCACTACCTGATGTTAAAGCTATTGAGTTTATTGATGTATATCCTGTATTAAAAAAACTTTTTGCATCATTAGATAAACCAGATTTTTTTGCCCCCCAAGATTTTGCATCAATAACATTACCGTTTTCAGCAATCGCCCCTCCAACTGAAGCTGATTGATATTCTGATTGCAACTTTGGTAATGACATTACATTATCTACAGTAAAACTAGAGGATACATTTACTGATAATCTACCTTCCTTACCTTTTTTTGTGGTAACCAAAATTACACCATTAGCTCCTTGACTTCCATATAAAGCAGATGCCGATGCTCCTTTTAAAATTGTAATTGAAGCTATATCATCAGGGTTAATTAAAGACATTGCATCTCCTCCGTCTCTGTTTCCTGTTTGACTTCCAAAAATATCTGTACCTGGCTCTGAACCATTAGACCCGTTTCCACTGTTTAACATTGGTATCCCGTCAATTACATATAAAGGGTCATTATTAGTTGTTGAAGAGTTACCTCTTAATACAACCTTTGCTGTACCTCCTAAACCAGAAGAACTTCTTGATATAGTTATTCCTGCTGATTTTCCAGACAAACTATTAATAGGGTTTGTCTGTTTTACTTTTGTTAACTCATCTCCACTAACTTCTTGGGCAGAATACGTTAAACTTTTTCGTTCTTTTTTAATCCCTAAAGCTGTTACTACAACCTCTTTCAATAAAGTTCCTTCACTTAACTGAACATTTATTATTGATTTATTACCTACAAGAACTGAAGAATTCTCCATTCCAACAAAAGAGAACATCAAAACATCTTTCGATGAAGCATTAATTTTGTACTTACCGTCAAAATCGGTTTCAACCCCCTTAACTGTACCTTTTACTATTATGTTAACACCAGGCAATGGTAGTCCATCAGCTTTAGATGAGATTACCCCCGTTATAGTTTTTTCTTGAGCTACTGATACTTGGATCATTAACAAGAAAAAACAAAAACACAATAAGATTTTATTTTTTTTCATATTAAGTAAAAATTTAGAAATAGTTTTGAGATAAAAATATGTATAAACCAATTGTTAAATTAAAAAAAATATACGAACGACTCAAAAATGGCAACAAACAACATCTTTTAAAAAAAAATCATAATTCAATGAAAATTAACAGTGTTTTTTGCTAAAAAAAAATTAAATTCCTACTTTTTTAACATATTAAAAACAAATGATCAATAACTTATTTTCTATCAAAAAAAATAATAGGACTATTTCACGAAAGTACCATATTATCTTTTGGCTAGTTTATTTTATCTTTAATGTAATACGATGGGGTAGTTATTTTGACGACTATTGGTACTCTATAAAATCTAATTTAGTAGAATTTCCTTTACATATAGTATTAGTTTACACAAATGTGTATTATTTTATTCCTAAATTTTTAATAACTAAAAAATACAAAACTTATGTTACACTATTATTTTTAGCCTTAGGATTACTTTATACTATTCGTACTGGCTTAAATTATATTTTAGTTACAAAAAACATATGGCCAGAAACAGATGCTTACCAACAAGCTTTTACATTTAATCATGTTGTTGCTGTTACTATTGGAGAACTATATGTACTAGCTCTAGCTACTGCCATAAAACTTACAATAGATTGGGTTAATCAAAAAAACAGAATAAAAACTTTAAGAGAAGAACATTTAAAAAGTGAATTAAATTTTTTAAAATCTCAAATTCAACCTCACTTTTTCTTTAATACTTTAAATAACTTATATGCTTTAACCTTAGAAAAGTCTGATATGGCTCCAGATGTTGTTTTAAAACTATCAGATATAATGCAATATGTTATTTATGATGTAAAAAAAAGCAAAGTAAATCTTTTAAATGAAATTAAGTATATTCAAAATTATGCTGATTTAGAACTTTTACGCTGTCATGAAAACGCTAAAATAAACATTAACTTAAAAGGGAATATTAGTAATGCAAAAATACCACCTTTAGTTTTTCTTTCTTTTATTGAAAATTGCTTTAAACATGGTAATAAAAACAATAGCGATTTTTATATTTGTATTGATATAGAAAAAAAGGAAAACAATTCTCTTATTTTAAACATTAAAAACTCTTTTGAGCCAACTAACCCTCTTGCTAAAAAAAGATTGAAAAGTGGTATTGGTAATTCTAATACAAAAAGAAGGTTAGATTTAATTTATAAAGATCAGTACAGTTTAAAAATTATGGAAACAAAAAAAGTATTTACAGTAAACCTTCAAATCCCTTTAACTTAAAAACAAACAAGTGAAAATAAACTGTGTCATTATAGACGACGAACCATTAGCCATAAATGTTATCAAAAATCATTTACAAGAATTTAAAAACATTGTAATTGTTGATACTTTCAATAATCCTATAGAAGCAATTAGCACAATTGAAAGTGAAAAAATAGACGTCCTTTTTTTAGATATTAATATGCCTAAAATGAATGGGCTAGATTTTTTAAGAAATACAAAAATAAAACCTTATGTTATAATTACAACAGCCTATAGAGAGTTTGCCATTGAAGGCTATGATTTAGATGTGTTAGACTATTTAGTTAAACCGATTCCTTTCCCTAGATTTTTAAAGACTATTAACAAATTAACACAACGCATACACAATAACAATACTGACTCAGAAATAACAAAAAATTCTCATGTATTTTTAAAAGTTGATAAAAAACTAGTAAAAGTAAAACATGATGATATTTTATACATCGAAAGTTTAAAAGATTATATAAGAGTTTCTACAACCGTTAATAACTATATTGTTCATAAATCTTTAACTAGTATGACAGAAGAACTACCAAGTAAAAGCTTCTTAAGGATACATAGGTCTTATACAATTGCCTTTGATAAAGTAAATTATGTTGAAGGAAATTCACTAAATATAAATAACAAAAGAATACCTATTGGAAGAAAATACTTAAATAATACTAAGCAAATTATTTTAAAAAATAACAATGAGTAAAACAACTATTATAATGTTTAATGTTGTTTATCAAAAAAACAATGTTGTTAGTAGAATTTATTCACCTATACATGCTCAACTTAACTAAATTTCAATTCTAAAATAAAAATAATGATTAACTTAAGCTTACTCGATACTTCAATTATTATCGGTTTTTTTATTCTTTCTTTATTAATAGGTATATGGGCATCAAAATCTGCAGGAAAAAGCAGTTCTGAATTCTTTTTATCTGGTAGAAACATGCCTTGGTGGTTATTAGGTGTTTCTATGGTTGCAACTACTTTTGCTGCCGATACGCCTGGATTAGTAACAGAATTGGTACGTAAAAAAGGGGTTTCAGGTAATTGGGTTTGGTGGGCGATGCTACTTACAGGTATGTTGACTGTTTTCTTTTATGCAAAATTATGGAGAAAATCAGGAATTACAACCGATTTAGAATTTTACGAATTACGTTATTCTGGTAAAATGGCAAGTTTTTTAAGAGGTTTTAGAGCAATTTACTTAGGTGTTATATTTAATATAATTACAATGGCTGGTGTTTGTTTAGCTGGCGCAAAAATTGCAAATATTTTATTAGGTATCTCTCAAGGTGAAATGCTACTATACTCATCTATTATTGTTGTTATTTATTCTTCTTTAGGAGGTTTAAAAGGCGTTTTACTTACTGATTTTGTTCAATTTATAATTGCAATGATTGGTTCAGTATGGGCTACTATTTACATTGTAAACCTACCAGAAATAAATGGTTTATCTAATTTATTGAGTCACCCTAATGTAAGTGGTAAATTAGCAATGCTTCCAGATTTTTCTAATACAGAGTCGTTAATTACATTATTTATAATTCCGTTTGCTGTACAATGGTGGAGTACTTGGTATCCTGGAGCAGAACCTGGTGGTGGTGGTTATATAGCACAACGTATGTTAGCTGCTAAAGATGAAAAAAATGCAACATGGGCTACTTTGTTTTTTAATTTTGCGCATTATGCTTTACGCCCTTGGCCATGGATTATTGTTGGTTTGGCTTCTTTAGTAATTTTTCCTAGTTTAGAAAGTATGAATCAAGCATTTCCTAGTTTGTCTCCAGATATGCAAGGACATGATGTTGGATATGCAGCAATGATGACTTACTTGCCTGCTGGATTACTAGGTATTGTATTAACTTCTTTAATTGCTGCTTTTATGAGTACGATCTCTACCCAATTAAACTGGGGAAGCTCATATTTAGTAAATGATTTTTATAGCCGATTTATAAATAAAGATGCTTCAGAAAAGCAAAAAGTTGTTGTAGGTAGAGTATCAACTGTTTTGCTAATGTTATTTGCTGCGTTATTTTCTTTCTACTTACAATCTGCAAAAGATGTATTTGATTTATTATTACAAATAGGTGCTGGAACAGGATTGCTGTTTATTTTACGTTGGTTTTGGAGTAGAATAAACCCGTATAGTGAAATTGCTGCAATGGGTATTTCGTTTATTATTGCTTTTTTCTTTTTTATAAATGGAAAAATGGAAAATCCTTTTATAGAAATTGCAGGTTACTGGCAATTAATTATAGGAGTTGTTATAACAACTATTGGATGGGTCTTAGTTACACTTTTAACGCAACCTACAGACACAGATACTATTAATAAATTTGAACTTTTAATTTTCGAGGGGGAAGATAAATTTAAAAACATAGGTGTTAAAATAGTAGGTTTTATTACTGGTACTATTGGTGTTTATAGTTTCTTATTTGCAACTGGTAATTGGATTTATGGTAAAACTACTTTAGCTATAATACTTAGTGTTTTAACATTAGTTTGTATTTACATTTTAACTAAAATTTGGAAACGCATTTCTTAAGATCTAAAACCTTATGATAAAAACAATCAGTGTAAGAAGTATTAAACTTAGCCTAATCGTTTTTAGCTCATTAATAACTATATCTTGTTCTTATAAAGAAAAAAAGACCATAGTTAATCCAAAAAGCACTTTTGAAGAAACGCAAGATTCTTTGCGAAAAGTGCTTTTAAATACTAAACCTAATAAAAATATAAAATCGAGTATTTTACAAGAGTTATATATTAGAGGACTTGTAAACAAAGTAAATAATAAAATTAAATTTAAGTTACCTTTTAATCTTCACGGGTTTGATTGTGGAACACCTGATTGTTATTCAACTGATATAACTTTTGAATTTATAGCAAAAGAACCCATTGAATTTCCCAAAAACATTAATTTTAAATTACGAGAACACGGATGCGATATTGAACCTGAAATATTAGAAAGTGGTATATTTGAACTTCTAGAAAGATCTCCTAATTTTGTAAATTACTATTCTAGGAAAAAAAGGAAACTTTATTACTTCACTAGTATAGAGTTAAAGACAATAAGAGGTAATACTATAACTAAAATACTTAACGAATATAATGAGGAGAATACTAATGGAGTAACGCTTTACCAATCATCAATAATGACTGGTAATGAGTATGAGCTTTTTATAAACAAAAAATAAACACTTTCAGTAACGTACAAATAGCAATGAAAAATAAAAAATCTGTGCATATTCTAGTACTAAAAATACTTTTGCATGTTTTAATTTTTAGTTTTCTAACTATAGTTACTCAAACTGGTGGTATTATATATTTAATTACTGTTTTATCTACTAAAAATAGAGTAAAACGAATTATTATTTTCACAGTATTATATCTTTTTACAACCTTTTTAATTATTCCTTATTTAGCTCCTTTTTTTGGTAGAGAAAAAATTAAAGAAACTAATTTTTTAAAAGCACATTCATTTTTTTATAAACTAGCTAATAGAAACTATGTTAAACCAAAATTAAACAAAGTAATAAGTAAAATAGCTGCTGATTTTGAAAATAAGAATAATGGTATTAGAATGGTATATTTAGATGCTAATTTCCCTTTTATAGATAAATTTCCCCTGCTACCCCATCTAAGCCATAACGACGGAAATAAAATTGACATATCACTTATTTATATAAATAAAAATAAAAAACTAACCAATAAAAAACCTTCTATAAGTGGTTATGGTGCTTATGAGGAACCTACTCATAAAGAATACAACCAAAATAAAATTTGTAAAAAGCGAGGGAATTGGCAATACGATTTTCCTAAGTACTTAACATTGGGTAAAATTAATAAAGGTATTAAGTTTTCTAAAAAAGGAACACGAGATCTAATCAAACTTATTTTAAAAGAAAAAAGTATTGGTAAATTATTTATTGAACCTCACTTAAAAAAAAGAATGAATTTAACAAATAACAAAATACGATTTCAAGGTTGTAATGCTGTTAGACATGACGATCATATACATTTTCAGTTGAAATAATATAGTTTATAAAAAAGGCTTTAATTTAAGGCTTTTTTATAACTTGATAATATCTCCTGAACTCTTTTATTTTCAAAAACTGTAGGGTATAACTCTTTTGCAGTTAAATGATATTCGTAATTTATTGCTAAAGCATTTTTTAAATGTGTTAATCCATACTCTTCTTTATCTAAAATAATAAACAAACCACATAAACGAAATTCTATTTCAGCAAATTCTCTGTAGTTTTTTTTTGCTTTTATGACTATTTTTAAAGCATCATTGAATTCGCCTAAAAAAAACAAAATATCAGCTAGTGCTATATAAATTTCTATCTCTTCATCCCCTAGTTCAATACATGTATAAAACGCCTTTACTGCTTCTTCATAAAAATTTAGCTTCAGATTAATATCACCATAAATTCTCCAATAAAAAGCATTTCCTTCATCAATTTGTATTGCTTCTTTTACATAATATAATGCTTTTTGAAAATCATTATCTTTATAACAAGCATTTGTTAACAGTATCCAAACTTTATCCAACAAAGGGTCTTCATGAACTGCTTTTTTATAAAAATGTATAGCTGTATGAATGTTTTCTAACTTCTCATAACATTCTCCTATTCTTTTGTATGCAAAAGCAGTAGGGTCATCTAACTCTAAAGTTATTAAATAGTTTTTAATAGCTTCTTCATAGCTACCTAATTCTTCTAAAGCTTTCGCTTTTTCTAAATAGCCCCCAATAAAACTTTCATCAATTAATACTGAATAATCAAACGAAGTAAGCGCTTCTTTATGCCTACCTAATTCTGAATATTGCTTACCTAATTGATGCCATGCTATTTCACAATACGGATTCTTATCTACATACGAATTTAAATAAACTATTGCCTCTTCATGCTTCTCTTCCATATCAAAACAATATACAATATTGTATAAAGATGAATAGTCTTCAAGTTCTTCTGCTACACATTTTTCAAAATTTAAACGTGCGTTTTCAAAATCATCTAAATACAAATATTCCATTCCCATCATTGACCAAATATCAGATGGATCTTCAATATATTCTAACGAATCTTTTAAAATTAAGATAGCTTCTACATGTTGTTTCTTTTTAGATAAAATTAATGCTTTTTGAATAAATACTTCATCATTGTGAGGCTCTACAGCTTCAATATTTTTAAGCATTTTAGTTGCCTCTTGTAATTCATCTTCAAAAACCAAGATTTCAACCTTCATCAATTTTAACTGAATTGAAGATGGATGTTGTTCTAAACCTAACTCCATCGCTTTTTTAGCTAAGGCATGTTTAGCTATATTTAAATAATGTTCAATAATAGTTTCAAACTCAACAGCATCAAAAAAATATACATCGTTGGTTTTCAACATAGATTCAAATTTCAATATCGACATAAGCTATATACTTGAATATATATAAATTTAATATAAAAATAACGCTTATTTACTTGTAATTCTTTTTGTTTTCAACAATTTAATTAACAATATATACCATCGATATTTAATAAAATTAACTGCTTTCTCTTATATGAAAGAACAGATTATTTTTCTATATTTGGAATGATTAAAGTTTTAACACAATATTAATAGCTAATTATAAATAAAAAATTATGAGTAAATTTGACGAAAAAGTAGAGTTATATAAAAAGTTTATGGACGATAGAAACCTTCCTGCTAACCTTGATTTACTAAAAGCTGTTACTAAAGGTTTAGGACCTTCTATATACAAAAAAGATGCTGAAACAGTATCAGGTAGTGATCCTAAAGAATTAGAGACTGTTAAGAAAAACTTCTTAATAAAAAAGTTAGGTTTAGCTGATAGCCCTGAGTTAGATAAAGCTATTGACGAAGTAATGGAAAAAATAGGAAGATCTGAAAGAAGTAAATACCGTGCTGTAGTTTATTACATGTTAGCTAAGAAATTTGATAAAGAAGCTGTCTACGGAATGTAGAATTCTTAATTTTATATAAAAAAAAAGTTCTGTATTGATTTTAATACAGGACTTTTTTTATTTTAGCCCCCACAAACAAACTATATATATGTCGCAATTCATTAGTGTTTTTGATATGTTAAAAATTGGCGTTGGCCCCTCTAGCTCACACACATTAGGTCCCTGGAGAGCTGCCCAACAATGGATTGAAAGCTTAAAAGAAACAGCTCTTTTTAATACTATTGATGGTATTAAAATAGATTTATATGGTTCTTTATCCTTAACAGGAAAAGGTCATGCTACCGATTTAGCAGTTTTACTGGGTTTAAGCGGTACCGATCCTGAATACATTCCTGTAAATGATATTGATACAATTATCAATAAAATAAAAGAAACAACTACCTTAAATTTTAATGCTGAAAAGCCAATTATTTTCTCAATTGAAAATATTGTTTTTAATAAAAATTTCTTACCTTTTCATTCTAACGGATTAACTTTTAAAGGTTTTTCTAAAGGAAAAGAAGTTTCTTCTCAAACTTATTATTCTATTGGTGGTGGTTTTGTTATACAAGAAGAAACAAAAACACCTTCTAGTACCCAAATAAATAAAAGTAATTTTCCTTTCCCTATAAATAGAGCAACGGAATTAGAAGCGTATTGCGAAAAAGAACTTAAAAATATTTCTGATATTGTTTATCAAAATGAACTAGTTTTAAAATCTTCAAGCGAGATAGATTCTGAATTAAAACGTGTTTGGGACACCATGCTAGAATGCATGTACATTGGTTGTCATACAGGAGGTATTTTACCTGGTGGATTAAATGTAAAGCGTAGAGCATATGGTACTCATACAAAACTAATTAAAGATGCTAACTATTCTAATGAACAAGAATGGATTACAGCTATTAGAAGTACCGAAGTAAAATTTCGTGAAATATTAAAATGGGTAAGTTGTTTAGCTTTATCTGTAAACGAAGTAAATGCTTCTTTAGGTAGAGTTGTTACGGCACCAACAAACGGAAGTGCAGGAGTAATTCCTGCTGTATTAATGTATTACCTAGTTATTGAAAATCATGAAGCTGATTTTGAACATATTAAAAAATTCTTATTAGTTGCAGGAGAAATTGGAAGTATCTTTAAAAAGAATGCAACAATATCTGCAGCAATGGGTGGATGTCAGGCAGAAATTGGTGTTTCATCTGCAATGGCTGCAGCTGCTCTTACCGAACTTTTAGGAGGAAGTCCAGGCCAATGTTTAGTTGCTGCCGAAATAGCTATGGAACACCACTTAGGTTTAACTTGTGACCCTATTGGAGGTTTAGTTCAAATACCATGTATTGAACGTAATGCAATGGGAGCAATTAAAGCCATTAATGCTGCTGAGTTAGCTTTAGAAACAAACCCAAAAGAATCTTTGGTCCCTTTAGATAAGGTTATCGACACAATGTGGGAAACGGCAAAAGATATGCACAAAAATTATAAAGAAACCTCAGAAGGTGGTTTAGCTATTACTGTTGGTTTAGCAGCTTGTTAAATTACTTTATCTCTATTTGTTTTCCTAAAAATTTAGGTTGAACATTAAATAAGATATCTACAAATACTTTTACTCGGGCTAAATATTCTCTTAATTGAACTTTTAGCCCATATCTACGAGAAACACCTTTAGCATTAAAACCAATCGCTTTAATTCCAAAATGATTCGCTAAATAAATAGCTCTCTCATTATGAAATTTTTGAGAAATAATGGTTATGTCTGTTTGTCCAAACACCTCTTTTACTCTTACAACAGAATCTAATGTTCGAAAACCTGCATAATCTAAGAAAATTCTACTCGCAGGAATACCAGCTTTTATCAAATCATTTTTAAAACTAGTTGGTTCATCATATTTTTCAGAGCTATTATCACCACTTACAATAATAAAAGAAATCTTACTTGATTTATATAAAGATACTGCTGCATCTACCCTATACTTGTAATACAAATTAACACGTCCGTTGGCTAAATACTTTACTGTACCTAAAACAAGTCCTACCTTATTAACAGAAACATTATTTACATTAGCATATAATTTATCTTTAGCCTGTTTTTTAACAAAAAAATTACAAGCATAAATTACAATTAATAAAAACAGTCCTAATAAAAACAATCTTTTTATAATTTTAATAATAGTGTTTTTCATTTACCTAGTAAAAAACAATTCTGTTTCTGTTGACATTTCTTCAGAAAAACGATAATCGTTAACATTAAACCCTTTTAACCCCTCTATTGTTTTAATATCATTTTCAATAATATAACGAACCATTAAACCACGTGCTTTTTTAGCAAAAGTCATGATCGTTTTATACTCACCGTTTTTAAAATCCTTAAAAACAGGTGTTATCATTGGTACTTTTAGCACTTTCTTAGGCAATGCCTTAAAATACTCTGAACTTGCTAAATTAACCAACAATTCATCGTTTTCTAATTCATCATTTAAAGAATCGGCCAATTCATTACTCCAGAATTTATATAAATTTTCGGTTCTACCAACTTTTAGTTTCGTTCCCATTTCTAAACGATACGGTTGAATTAAATCTAACGGCTTTAATAAACCATATAATCCTGATAAAATTCGTAAATTATCTTGCATAGTAGGCAACTTGCCTTCAGATATTGTATTTACATCAATACCTCTAAAAACCTCACCTGTAAAAGAGAAAATAGCTTGTTTAGCATTATCTAATTCAAATGGTGTTTGCCAATTTTGATTTCTTTCATAATTTAAACTGGCTAGATCATCAGAAATTTTCATTAATTCACTTAGCTTCTTTCGTGATAAAGTTTTTAATTTTTTATTCAGTTTTATTGACTGTTCTAAAAACCTTGGTTGTGTATATAAGTTTGTAATTGCTTTACTTTCAAAATCCAATGACTTTGCTGGAGATATAATAATTTTCATTTAACTAATATTTAATGTGAAAATAAGGAGCTATTTTAAAACTTCAAATTATTCGTAGTAATTTCAATCAATAGTGCTATAGATAATAGTAATGTTGTTATTATTTCTTAAATTTTTAAGCCATCAAAGGCCAAAAAAACATTTTCAGGCAACTCTTTTTCAACTTCTTTATGTAAACCTAATAATTCACTTATATGTGTTAAATATGCCTTTTTAGGTTTAACTTCTGCAATAAACGCCAAAGCTTCATCAAGATTAAAATGTGTTGTATGAAGTTCTTTCCTTAACCCTGTTACTATTAATGTATCTAAATTAGATAATTTATTTTTTTCTTCTTCAGATATTGTTTTAATATCTGTTATATATGCTATATCATTAAAACGATAACCTAATATAGGTAATCGACCATGCATTACCTCAATTGGAGTAATTTTCACATCATCTAAATAGAAAATTTCATGATGTGAGATTATATTGGTTGCTACCTGTGGTGCACTAGGATACCTATTTTCTGTTTTAAAAATATAATCATATCTTCTTTTCAAAACACCAAAAACCCTTTCAGTTACATAAATAGGTACAGCTCCCATTTGAAAACAATAAGGTCTAATTTCATCTAATCCTGCAATATGATCAGCATGTTCATGCGTAAATAAAATTCCGTTTATAGACGCTACCTCTTCACGCATCATTTGCTGGCGAAAATCAGGACCGCAGTCAATAACATAATTAATATTGTCCCAAGAAATAACAATTGAAGAACGTAATCTTTTATCACGAAAATCTTTAGATAACGCTACAGGGTGCTTGCTAGTAAGCATCGGAACTCCAGTGGAAGTCCCTGTTCCTAAAAAAGTTACTTTTAATTCTTTATTTTCTTTCATATTTTAATACAAAAATACAACAAAAATTGTCTGGTAATTCGTATTTTCAGTACATTTGTTGATCGTAACAAAAAACAACAAAATGGCAATTACGCTAAAAGGAGATCAGAAAATAAGTACCGTACCTACAACTAACAGTAAAGCTTTAAAGGTCAACTTAAATGCTCACATTTATGGAACATTTGCTGAGATTGGTGCAGGGCAAGAAACCGTTCGTAATTTTTTTAGAGCAGGAGGAGCTTCTGGTACTATTGCAAAAGCAATGAGTGCTTATGATAAGGATTTTTCTGATGCCATTTATGGAATTGAAAATGATAATCGATATGTTACTGAAGATCGTTTAAAAAAAATGCTTAAGCATGAAATGGATTTAATTGAAGATCGTCTTGATCGTCAAAAACATCCTGATAAATTGTTTTTTAGTTACGCTAATACTGTAGCTACAATTAACTTTACAAAAAAATTTAAAGGACATGGTTGGATTGGTATTCGTTTTCAACTAGACCCGCTTGAAGATTATAATGAAATTATTTTACATCTTCGTTTTAAAGAGACTGATGCACGCCAACAACAAGAAACTTTAGGTATTTTAGGGGTTAACTTGGTTTACGGAGCATATTATTTAAATGATAACCCAAAAGAACTATTAAAATCTTTTTACGATAATATTGATAGTGATCGTTTAGAAATAGATATGGTTAATTTTTCTGGACCTCGTTTTATGTATGTTGATAACCGTTTAATGAGTTTACAATTAGTTAAAAACGGAATGACAAATGCAGTTATGTTTGGCCCTGACGGAAACAACTTACTTCCTGCTCAAGTACTATATAAAAAGAATATTTTAGCATTACGCGGAAGTTATCGCCCTGTTACGAAAGTAAATATGGATATGTTCGAAAGGGCTAAAGAATTATTCTTAGCCGAAAAGAAAGTTAATCCTGAAAAAACACAAGTTATTTTTGAAATCACCTTAAGTAACCTTCGTGCCGAAGGAGAAATTAATGAACGTGATTTCTTAGATAGAGCTGAACTACTTTGTGCTCTTGGACAAAATGTAATGATAACAAACTATCAAGAGTACTTTAGGTTAGTTGATTATTTTAGTGAATTCACTAAAGAAAGATTAGGTCTCGCTATGGGAGTTAACAACTTAATTCAAATTTTTGATGAAAAGTACTATCGTGATTTAAGTGGCGGTATTTTAGAAGCTTTTGGTAAACTTTTTTACAAAGATTTAAAAGTATACATGTACCCTTATAAAGATGAAGAAACTGGTGAATTTATTACCAGTAAAAATTTAAAGGTACACCCTAGAATGAAAGAGTTATATAAATTCTTTAAAAATAATGGTAGACTTATCGATATTAAAAATCTTGACCAAGATAGTTTACATATTTTCTCTCGAAAAGTATTGAAAATGATTAAAAACAACGAAGAAGGTTGGGAAGCAATGCTGCCTGAAGGTGTTTCTGAAACCATTAAAGAAAAACGTTTATTTGGTTGCTCTAGAAAACGAATTTAAAAATAAAGTTTAGTTTTAAACCTTTTAGTATCTTTAAAGTCTAACAGCTAAACAATTTTAGTTGACCGACGAAATTACACTTATAACACAGCTACAAAACAAAAAAACAAAGGAAGTAGCTTTTAAACAACTATTATCGTTATATAAAGAACGATTGTATTGGCATATCCGAAAAATTGTAGTTTCTCATGATGATGCTGATGATGTTTTACAAAACACTTTTATTAAAATTTTTAAAAATATTGAGAATTTTAAAAAAAACAGCAAGCTTTATTCTTGGATGTACCGAATTGCAACTAATGAAGCTATAACATTTATTAATAAAAGAGCAAAAGAAAGAAATGTTGATATAACAGAATATCAACAACAATTAATATCAACACTAGATAGTGATCATTGGTTTACTGGTGATGAAATTCAACTCATCTTACAAAAAGCTATTGCAATTTTACCTCAAAAACAACGATTGGTTTTTAATATGAAGTATTTTGATGAAATGAAATACAGTCAAATATCTGAAATATTAGAAACATCAATAGGTGCTTTAAAAGCATCTTACCATATTGCTGTAAAAAAAATTGAACAATTTATTAAAGACTACAATTAAACCTTTTTAAAAAATTAAAGTCTTAAAATAGAGATGAATAAAACAACAAAAAATAGCACAGACTATATAAACAAAAAAATGGGTAAGAAAACTGGTTTTTCTACTCCTGATAGTTATTTCAATAAAGTAGATGATCGTATTTTATCAATGATAAAACCTACATCTTTATCTAAAGGAATTAACATTTTTTCAACTCCAGACAATTATTTTACTACTGTTGAAGATGATATTTTCGAAAAATTAAATATAAAGAAAACTAAAAATATAAAAGTTATCTCTTTACGTAAAAGAATATTACAGTTTGTTCCTCTTATTGCTGCTGCATCCGTTTTATTATTTATCAGTTTAAATTACCTTAATACTAGTACCACATATGATTTTGAAGATATAACTGAGGCCGATATAACATTTTGGTATGAAAATGGCTACGGAAGTGCAGATAGCAATGAATTAGCGACTGTTATAGATAATTCTGATTTTGATGAAGCTTTTTTAACGACAATAAATGATGAAAGCATAGAGAGTTACCTAAACACAATGGACAACTCAATACTTATAAATGAAATTCAATAATAATGAAAAAAAATATACTCTTACTATTATTTATTACTTTCTTAAGTAACCTACCTGGTCAAGCTCAAGTAAGAAAGCGTAGTTATGAAAAAATTCGCGCTTATAAAATTGCTTACCTAACAGATAAGTTAAATTTAACAGAAGATGAAGCTCAAAAATTTTGGCCTTTTTACAATAAGTACAACAAAAAAATGATGCAGCTTCATAGAGAAGAACATTTTAATATTAAAAAAAACATATTAAAAAATGGTGGTATTGATAGTTTGTCTGAAAAAAAATCAAAAGAAATTTTAAAGAAAATTCAGTTAATAAAGCAACAACAACACGAGATCAAAACTTCTTTTCATAAAAAAATTTCTAAAATACTGTCTTTTAATAAAATTCTAAAATTAGAAATTTCTGAACATGAATTTAATCGTAAACTCATGAAAAAACACAGAGGTAAGAGAAATAAAAAAAGAAGCTAAAAAGCTTCTTTTTTTTTATTATTTCTTAACGAGTCTTAAGCAAACATATAAATCTGGTTTATTTGCCGTAAACTGTCTTAACCAAATAGCTAATTCATCTATTTCATAAGGTAACAACCTATTTAACGCTTTTTCTAGTTCTCTTTTAAATAAATCTGTATTAAAACTCACTTTTTTTAATACAGTTTTAGTGTACTCGTACATTGCTCTCGCCATACTTTAAGGGGAATTTAATCGTTCATATAATCTAAACGTAATTTACGATTTTTTATTCCTTAGTGTATGTTAAATTTTCATAAAAAAAACCGATACTAAATTTAGTATCGGTTTTTTACATTTTACTTATATCTTATTATAAGTTATTTACTTTATTTATCAAAGCAGTTGCATTAGTTTCTAACTCAGTACTAATTGCCTTATAATGAGCTTTTTTATTCTCAACTCCTTTAGCATTAACTTTTTCTAATAAATTATCAAAAACTGCAATAGCTTCATCAATAACTGCTTCAGATTTTGCAGTCTCTTCTTTAGAGTTTAATAACTCCCACATGTAACACTCTTCAATAATATCGCCTAATGTATAATTGATATCTTTTTTTAAATTCTTTATGCTTGCCATAATTATAATTTTGATGCAAAATTAATTTATTTTATCTAATTCAGCTTCAAATTTCTAATAAAATTATTTAGTCTGAAATCTATGACCAAATACTTGGTTATATTTACCACAATTTACATTAACCTTTTATTATTCTCTCTTATAATTTTTTATAAAAAAGTCAACACCTCTGTAATATTTGATACCGTACTGTACGTATTTGTTTTTTGCGCTTCACTTACTTCTTCGTGAGCCCAGGTTGTATGAAATGGAACATGAATTGCAGAAGCCCCTATCTCAACCAATGGTAAAATATCTGATTTTAATGAATTACCAATCATCAATAGTTCTGATGCATCAATATCTAAGTGCTTAATCAATTTTAAATAATCACCTTCTTTTTTATCACTCATCACTTCCGTATGATGAAAATACTTTAAAATACCTGATTTATCTAATTTTCTTTCTTGATCTAACAAGTCTCCCTTAGTTGCTACAATTAATTTATAATTGCCTTGCAATTTTTTTAGTACCTCCTCTACCCCATCTAACAAATTAATAGGCTTTTCAAGCATTTCTTTTCCTATCTCAAGAATTCTATTTATTGTTTTCTGATTAATTTTATAATTAGATAATTCTAAAGCACATTCAACCATAGATAATACAAATCCTTTTATTCCGTAACCGTAAATTTTAAGATTATCAATTTCTTTTTTATATAATTCTTGATGAATTTTATTTTCTGTTTCATAACCTGATAAGAGTTTTGCAAACTCATTTTCAGCGTCTCTAAAATAAGTTTCGTTTACCCAAAGCGTATCATCGGCATCAAAAGCAATTACTTTAATATTATTCATTTTCTATTATTTTTTTTGCTTTTTCTAAATCTTCAGGAGTATCTATACCAATACTTTCTACTGAAGTTTCTATCATTTTTATTTTTTTACCTACCTCTAAATATCGTATACACTCTATTTTTTCTGCTGCTTCAATCGGTGTCATTGGTGTATGATAAAAATCGATTAATGCTTTCTTTCTAAAAGCATACACACCTTTATGCTTATAATAAGTAACACTCAATTCTTTATCTCTATGAAAAGGAATTACACTTCTCGAAAAATAAATTGCAAAATCATTCGTATCTGTAATTACTTTTACATTATTAGGGTTTTCAATATCTTTTATATTTGTCATTGCAACTTTTAAAGATGCTAAATCTATTTCTTCATTTACATCATTCTTAAAAGCTTCAATTAACTTAGATAATGAAACCGTATCTATAAATGGTTCATCCCCTTGTACATTTACAACAATATCTACATCTAAATCTTCTACTGCCTCTGCAATTCTATCAGAACCACACTCATGCGCTTTTACACTTTTTAGAACCTTCCCGCCTTCAGCAGTTATTGTTTTATAAATAACATCAGAATCTGTCACAACGTAAACTTCATCAAATAAATTAGCATCAACAGCTGCTTTATAAGTTCTTAATATTACTGGCTTACCTCCTAAATCCTTCATCAATTTCCCTGGAAAACGAGACGCTTCATAACGAGCAGGAATCATTGCTATTATCTTCATAAATTATAGTTATTTACTATCTTCAAAGATACATATTTAAACAGTTTATTAAAATCATCCAAAAACTTCTTTTAAAATTAAATATTAATATTTTCTACTTTACCTCCTTTTATTATTTTTTTATTACTTTTGATTTTTATGAAAGAACTTTTAAAAACATATATGGTTATTTTAAACACAGCAGGCATTATTATGTATAATATTTGCATGCGTAAAAAATATTCATATGTAATAGAAAGCTCTCAGAAAAATAAGTTTAAACAACGGTTTTAAAACCAACATTTAATACAAACTACAAAAGGTGCTTTTTTAACAAAAAGCACCTTTTTTTTATTTAATAACTTTTAATTTTTATAATAATGAACACATTAGGAAATACTAAGCAAATTTGTATGTACGTAATAAAAACAATGTATTTAGTTAAAAACATCTTTTTTAGAAAATTTAAATCACCTTCTATAACACCTTAATATCATGAAAACTCAAATAATTCATCAAAATAATTCATCATATTTTACCGTTAACAAAAAACAGGTTAACAAAAACAAAACATTAAAAACTTCTATTTTATACAGCAAGGTTGAGTTTAGTGTAAATTCTTCCATCAACCTTTACAAATACTCTAATTTTCACTTCAAGAGTATTGAATTCGATATTTTAAAAAAGGCTTATTTAAACGATAATATTATTATTAAAAATAATATTAAAAAATTAAGTAATACTGAAATTATTTTAAACATAACAGTATCTGTGAAAAAGGAAACCATTTGTAACGCTATTTTTAGCTACAACTTACAATAGTTTTAAATTTAGTACAGGTTTTGTTTTTATTAATTAAACCTGTATTACTTTATATAAACTTCTAAAAGTTTAGCATTTGCAACAATAATATCTACCTTTTTTATACATGCAGGAATTAAAATAGTTTCCCCCATTTCTAACTTTTCTTGCTGGTTTTCATACTTAAATATTGCTGTTCCTTCCACACACATATAAATAACAAAACTATCCTTATCAAAATGTTCTACTGTATAGTTCTTTGTTAAGTGTAAGAAATTGGTTGTGAAATATTTACAGTCTACAATATTCGACGGGTTATTTTTTTTCTTTTGATATTCGGCCTTATAATTTGATTTTGCAGAGTAATCAATAGCATCTAATGCTAGGTCTAAATGTAAATCTCTCTTTCTTCCATTTACATCTTTTCTATTCCAATCAGATATTCGATAAGTAACATCAGAAGTTTCTTGTATCTCTGCTAATAAAATACCTTTCCCTATTGCATGTATTCTTCCTGCTGGCACTAAAAAAGTATCTCCTTTTTTTACATAATCAATATTAAGTAACTCTAACTCATTACCTGAATTTATAGTTTCTAAAAAAGATTTTTTATCTGTTTCTTCAGAAAAACCAACAATCATTTTTGATTTTTTATCTGAATTAACAATATACCACATTTCTGTTTTACCTAAAGAATTATGTCTTCTTTGCGCTAAAACATCATTAGGATGTACTTGTAAGCTTAATTTTTTCTTAGCATCAATAAACTTAATTAATAACGGGAATTTTTCTTGAAAGATATGATAAACCTTTTCTCCTAAAACATCTTGTTTAAATTCCTTTATAAGATCTTTTAAACTTACTCCCTTTAAATCACCATTACTAATTATAGAAACATCTCCATCTACATCAGAAATCTCCCAGCTTTCACCAATATCTTTTTTATCAGATTTCTTATTCAGTAAAGTTTGTAATTTCTCTCCTCCCCAAATTTTAGATTTCAAAATTGGTTCAAATCTTAGTAGTTGGTTTATCATACTATTATGTTCCGTTATAAGTTACGTAATTTCGTGGTGTTTCATATAATGTAATTTCTAAGTCTAAATTTTCAGGAATACTTACACGTAATTTATTAAAGATTACTACAGATATATTTTCGGCTGTAGGATTTAAACTTTTAAACTCCTCTACTTCTATATTTAAGTTTTTATGATCTAGAACATTTTCTACTTTTGTTTTAATCAATTCCCTTAACTTTCCTAAATCATAAACAAACCCTGTTTCTTTATCTATTTCTCCTCTTAAAGAAACAATTAATTCATAATTATGACCATGATAATTGGGGTTACTACATTTACCAAAAACTTCAAAGTTTTTTTCATCAGACCATTTTGGATTAAATAGTCTATGAGCTGCGTTAAAATGCGCTTTTCTATGTACTGTTACTTTAGGCATTTATTAATTTATCATAAGATTCTTTAAATATAATTTTAAACCAAGCAGTATATACCTCAGGGTTATCTTCAATGTCTTTTTTTACTGCTTGTAAAGTCATCCATTTATAAGATTCTGCCTCTTCTTTGTTTATACTAGGCTCGTCATTAAAACTTCCAATCATAACATGATCTAATTCATGCTCTGTTAATCCATTATCAAAAGGAGCTTTGTAAATAAAAGAAAAAACTTCCGTTAACTCACTAACAAAACCCATTTCTTCTTGAAGCCTTCTTTTTCCTGCTTCTAGGTTTGTTTCTCCATCTCTTTGATGAGAACAACAAGTATTTGTCCATAATAAAGGAGAGTGATATTTATCTGCTGCTCGTTGTTGTAGCATTAATTCTTTCTTATCATTAAAAATAAAAACAGAAAATGCTCTATGCAATAATGCTTTTTCATGAGCTTCAATCTTCTCCATTAACCCAATCGGGTTATCTTGCTCATCAACTAAAATTACTTGTTCTTTCATCTTAAAAATATACTTAAAGCAAACTTACAAAAATGATATCAGTTCAACAATTAAACCTTTGAACAGTTAAGCATTTAACCTTATCTTTGCTGCCTTAAAATTTATAGATGAGTTTTTTAGAAGAAATACAAAAAAGACGTACATTCGGAATTATATCACACCCCGATGCTGGTAAAACTACTTTAACAGAAAAATTATTATTATTTGGTGGAGCGATTCAGGAAGCTGGTGCTGTGAAAAATAATAAGATAAAAAAAGGTGCGACTTCCGATTTTATGGAAATAGAACGTCAGCGTGGTATTTCTGTCGCTACTTCTGTATTAGCCTTCATTTATAAAGATAAAAAAATAAATATCTTAGATACCCCTGGTCACAAGGATTTTGCGGAAGACACATTTAGAACTTTAACTGCTGTAGATAGTGTTATTGTTGTAATTGATGTTGCCAAAGGTGTTGAACCTCAAACCGAAAAATTGGTTGAAGTTTGTAGAATGCGTAAAATACCAATGTTAGTATTCATTAATAAATTAGATCGTGAAGGTAAAGATGCTTTCGATTTATTAGATGAAGTTGAACAAAAATTAGGTTTACGTGTTACTCCTATGAGTTTTCCTATAGGAATGGGATATGATTTTAAAGGGATTTATAATATTTGGGAAAAAAAATTGAACCTTTTTTCTGGAGATAATAAAACAAAAATATCAGAAGCTGTTGAGTTTGATGATCTTTCTAATCCAAAATTAGATGAAATCATTGGTGAAACCGCTGCTGAAACGTTACGAGAAGAATCAGAATTAGTATACGAAGTGTACCCTAAATTTAATCAACAAGAATATTTAGCAGGAGATTTACAACCCGTTTTCTTTGGCTCTGCTTTAAATAATTTTGGAGTAAAAGAATTGTTAGATGCTTTTATTGAAATTGCACCTGAACCACAACCTAAAAAGGCTGAAGAACGTTTAGTAGATTCGAAAGAAGAAAAACTAACCGGTTTCGTATTTAAGATCCATGCAAATATGGATCCTAAACATAGAGACAGACTTGCTTTTATTAAAATTGTTTCTGGAACCTTTAAAAGAAACTCTCCCTACCTACACGTTCGTAACGGTAAGAAGATGAAATTCTCGAGTCCGAATGCCTTTTTTGCAGAAAAGAAACAAATTGTTGATGAATCTTTTCCTGGTGACATTGTTGGTGTACATGATACAGGAAACTTTAAAATTGGTGATACTTTAACAGAAGGAGAACAATTAAACTTTAAAGGAATTCCAAGTTTCTCTCCAGAACATTTCCGTTATGTAAATAATGCTGACCCGATGAAATCTAAACAACTATACAAAGGTTTAGACCAATTAATGGATGAAGGTGTAGCGCAGTTATTTACTATGGATATAAACGGTCGTAAAATTGTAGGTACCGTTGGTGCTTTACAATACGAAGTAATTCAATATCGTTTAGAGCATGAATACGGAGCTAAATGTACTTATGAAAACATCGCTGTACATAAAGCTTGCTGGGTAGAAGCTGAAGATGAAAAAAATGACGAATTCAAAGAATTTAAGCGCGTTAAGCAACGTTATCTAGCAAAGGATAAAGAAGGTAAAATGGTGTTTCTAGCAGATTCTTCTTTTACGTTGCAAATGACACAAAGTAAATATCCTACAGTAAAACTGCATTTAACGAGTGAGTTTGAATAACCAATAATTGGTTTTAAGCATTTATATAACATGAATAATAAAAATTACAATGTCATTGCGAGGAACGAAGCAATCTTTTCATCTATTGAGAGATTACTTCGTTTTACTCGCAATGACGTTTTTTTATCTTTTAGCTTTTGTCTTTTATTCTTCACCTTACATAGTCAAGAAAATTTATCCAATTTAAAAGGAAAAGAATTACACAATAAAGTTCGTTTGAATTTTATTCCTGTTGAAATGCCTACCGATAAGTTTCCTAATTTAAAACCTACAATGGGCTTAGCAGGTTTACATTACCAAATACCTATTAACGATTGGTTATATGGAGGAGCCGCATTTCATTTTGCAACTACCGGAGATCAAGGGGGTTTATTTACATTAGGTGCGGAAATAGGTGTAAATAAAAAATTATACAAAAATATTTATTTTGATGCTAACTTCCATTTTGGTGGTGGTGGTGGATACAGAAATCTTGTAAATGATGGTGGATTTATAAATCCAAATATAGGATTACAATATAAAAAGAATAATTATTCATTTGGTATACAATACAGTCATTTAAATTTTTATTCAGGTGAAATAAAAAGTAACTCAGTTTCTTTCTTTGTTGAAATACCAAGTCTTTTACGTTTTACTGATTACAACAAGGCACATCAAGAATTTATAACGAATAATTTATCTTCTGATAATTTTTGGAGTAAATCTATTGTGAAAAATGCCCAGCAAGTACGTTTTGATTTTTTTAAACCTATAGGTAATTCTAAAAAAGATAATGGTACTGCCTTAAATGAGACACTGTATGTTATTGGCTTTGAATATCAAAAATACCTGAACGAAAACATTTTCTTATTTGCCCATACCGATGCTATATATAAAGGTTTACGAGCTGGTTTTATGGATTTGTTCTTTGGTGCTGGTTACCATCCTTATCAATCAAAATACATTAATATTTTTACAAAATTAGGAATCGGTGCAGCTGGTGGTCGTGTGGCTCCAGAAGGCGGGTTAATGGTTTATCCTTCCGCAGGAATTGATTTAAAAATATCTAAAAAATTAGCTTTAAGTGGTCATGCTGGTTACTATCGTGCTATTGCAGGCGATTTAGAAGCCTATACCGTTGGTTTCGGATTAAAATATTTCGGTTTAAATGGCGGAACAACATCCAATGAAAAAAAACACACTAACTTTTATACACAAGGATTACGAATTGAAATTCAAAATCAATTATATTTTGATGTTGCTAAAACGGATGATAAGTTTAAAGCTAAAGAAATCGATCTACAGCTTATCGGATTAAAAGTAAACTATGATCTTAACAAATGGCTGTACATTGCTGGTGAAGCTAGTTTTGCTTACGGAGGTCGTTCTGGTGGTTATGCTCATGGATTAGTTGGAGGAGGAATATATTCTCCTCGTTTTTTAAACCGTAAAGCTCGTGGATTTATTGAATTAATGGCTGGTGCTGGTGGTGGCGCAGGTGTAGATACCGATGAAGGTATTATTATACGCCCTACCCTAGGTTTAAGCTACGATATAACTAATGGAATTGCTATTCTTGCTTCTGGAGGTAAATATTACTCTCCTTTCGGGAATGTAAAATCAAACAATATTAACATAGGTTTAAGTTTTAACCTTTCAACTTTATCTGTAAAAAACTAATTTTGCCTTTAATAAAAATTATATAATAATAATAATAATAAAAACTCTTTCATTTTTCTAGAAATGAAGATACTATAAATAAAAACAGAATACAATGAATAACGGAATTTACGCAAAGTTTACTACGCCTAAAGGCGATATTTTAGTTAATTTAGAATTTGAAAAAACTCCTGGAACTGTAGGTAACTTTGTTGCTTTAGCAGAAGGAAATTTAGAAAATGAAGCAAAACCACAAGGAACTCCTTATTATAACGGATTAAAGTTTCACCGTGTAATTGGTGATTTTATGATTCAAGGTGGTTGTCCACAAGGAACGGGAACGGGAAACCCTGGTTATAAATTTGATGATGAATTTCATCCTGATTTAAAGCATGATGCTCCAGGTAAATTATCTATGGCTAATGCAGGACCTGGTACTAATGGTTCTCAGTTTTTTATTACTCATGTAGCAACTCCACATTTAGATGGTAACCATACTGTTTTTGGTAGTGTTATTGAAGGACTAAATGTAGTTGATGCAGTAGCGCAAGGAGATAGTATGGATGTTGAAATTGTTCGTGTAGGTGAAACTGCTGAAAAATTCAATGCTGTTGAAGCTTTTAGATCTTTTGAAGGATCTCGTGAAAAACGTGAAGTTGAAGAAAAAGCAAAACAAACAGAATTGTTAGATTCTGTTGCTAATGGTTACGATGAAACACCAACTGGTTTACGTTATAAAATTTTACAAAACGGTGATGGTAAACAAGCTACTAAAGGAGCTAACGTTTCTGTACATTATAAAGGACAATTATTAGACGGTACTGTATTTGACTCTTCATACAAACGTAAGCAACCAATCGATTTTGCTATTGGTATGGGACAAGTTATTGCTGGTTGGGACGAAGGAATCCAATTATTAAAAGTTGGAGACAAAGCAAGGTTTGTGATTCCTTCAGACTTAGCTTATGGCGCTGCTGGTGCTGGAGGAGTAATTCCACCAAATGCAACTTTAATTTTTGATGTTGAATTAATGGATGTAAAATAATCCTTAAATATTTAAAATATTTAAAAACTCTCTATTTAAAATAGAGAGTTTTTCTATTTACACTAAATTAACCTTCATAACATTTATTAAATAATTAGTTAAACTACATATGACAGTCGCTTAAAACATAAATGGTTTTTCTTTTTGATCTTTGAAATGTGATAAACAATTATATAAAGATGAAAAAGCTCTCCTTACTTATAGTATTATTAAACTTAAATTTATTTACCATTTACTCACAAGCATCAGTTTGTGAATCACCAGAAGAAACAATTGATGATATAAATGCCATATCAATTAACAAGTGTGAAATAACAGAAAATAAAAAAAAGGCTAGAAAAATAAAAAAAATTAAAGCTGTAAGAAAAAGAGTTATTAGTAAGTCTACTAAAATATCTCCCAACCTATCTAGAAAATTATTATTTGCAATAGTTGAAGAAATACCAATGTTCGAGTCTTGTGTAAAATCGAATCGAAAAAATGATGTTAAATGTTTTAAAGCAAAAATAAATAAACACTTTTCTAAAAAATTTAATGCTGATAAATTTATTAATCAAGATATTGATAAAAAAGTATATCTACAATTTAGTATTGACCTTCGCGGAAGAGTAATTAACACAAAAATAAAGAGCAAAAAAATAAATACTTTATTGCATCGAGAGTTAAATAAAATCATGCACGAATTACCTAGGTTTACCCCTGGAAAAGAAAAAGGTTTACCAGTTATTGTTACATATTCCTTTCCTCTTAACTTAACTCTATATTAATTTTTTGAGTAAGAAAGGCTTTATAAAAAAGACTCAACAATAATCTCTTTAATAGCAAAAAAACCTCTTATTCTCTTCAAAAAAAAGTAAACACTACAATACCAGTGTTTTAATAAAAAAAATAAAACACAAACATATTTGCATAAATATATTTTTTTATGTAGTTTTACAGCATAAATATGTTAACTACTCTTGTTAACACCTTAAAAATAGAAAGAGATTATGATGAAATTCCCCATATTAGTAGCAGCTATGTTTGTATCAATGATAGCCGTTGCACAACAAGAAGTTTGTGAAAACCCTGATGAATCAATTGCTGATCCTAATAGTATTACAAAGTGTGCTATTAAAGATGGTAAAGATGGGGGAAAGAAACAATTATCAATCGAGGTCTCTACTAGAAGACGTGTCGTTCGTAAAAAAAACGAAACTGTTTCTGCTATTGGGGGAACAAGTACTTCTCAAAAAGTTGCTAACATTAAGAAAAACACTTTATTAGTTGGTAAACTTGAATTAGAAGATAATTCTGAAACTATTGAAAGAATTCCGTTTAACCTTGTTGAAGAAATTCCTTTATTTAAAAAGTGTAATAACGTTCCATTGATAAAACAAGCAAAATGTTTTGAAAATCAAATGTCAAAACATATCATGCGTAACTTTAGATATCCTCAAGATGCTATTGATGGAGGTATACAAGGTAGAATATTGGTTCAGTTTACAATAAATGAACAAGGTGATGTAGATGGTATTCAAATGAGAGGTCCTAAAGATGCTGCTTCTCTAGAAAAAGAAGCTAGTAGAATTGTAAGTAAATTACCAAAATTTATTCCTGGTAAACATAATGGTAAATCTGTAAAAGTTAAATATGGAATTCCAATTACTTTTAGACATCCTGATGCTTCTAAAGTTGCAAAGAAAAAAGTAGTAAGAAAAACAGTAATAAAGAAACCTATAAATAAAGTTGCTAAAAAAGAAAAATTAATTACTGATTTTATAAAATTTGATGAAGTTCAAAGCATACCTCAATTTAAAGCTTGTTTAAAAGTTTCTGATGTTCAAAAAGTTAATTGTTTTAACGAAAGAATGGTTAGCCATATTCAAAGAAACTTTAATTACCCAGAAGCTGCTGCAATACAAAATATTGAAGGGAAAGTTTGGGTTCGTTTTATTATACAGAAAGACGGTAAAGTAAGTAATATAAGAATGAGAGGCCCTAAAAATGGTCAATTATTAGAACAAGAAGCTAAAAGAATGGTTACTAAACTTTCTAAATTCGTTCCAGGTAAACAAAATGGAGAACTTGCTAATGTTGAATACTATATACCTATAAATTTCACATTACAATCATCTGAAAATAAATAATTAATCTTATTCTTCTATTAAATAAGATTAGTTGATATCTTTCTATAAATAAAAAAACCAGAGAAATAAATTCTCTGGTTTTTTTATTTATAGAAAGTAATAAAGATAGTATAATACTCTTTTTAACATAAAGTAATTATGGTTAACTCCCCCGCCTCTACACATCACAAAATTAAATTCACAGTTTTAGAAGAATTAAAAGCCTTTAAATTTAATTTACCTCTAATATTTTGACTCAAATATTATATTTATAATAATACTCTTAATCTAAAAACTGCAATTTAAGCTATAATATTAACACAGAGGCATCCCAAAATAGTTCATAACCTACAATAATCTTTATCCGTAGTATTGTGTAATAAAGGCATATAAAATAGATGTGCCGATACCAATATTTAGTTATCATAATATTAACTGGTGATTAATATATTTCACTAGAATAAGAGAATGAATAATTAAATAATTTACCGTCTCCTTTGGTTATTTTAGATATTACTTCTGTAGAAGTGTCAAGCTCTACCTTCTTTAAATCATCAGTATTAAAAATTATTCTTTTTGGGGTTATCATTGTTACGTAAGAACAAACAGCCCAAAAAGGAATTAACAATACAAAATTATTTATCTTAAAATAAAAACGCTCTTGCGATACTAATTCTTGCTCTAGATAGTCTTCTAACAATGATTCTTTATTATTTTTAAAATAGACTCGTTGCCTATTTTCTTTTTTGAACATCATTAGACACACTAAATTTTCACCGTATTTTCCCATGAGTATACAGACTACTACATTCACTATAGTACCTTTATTCTCATATATATAATTATGTAGTTATTCATAAGTCCTATAAATTCGTTTTACCAGAATTATACTATTTTTTAAGGAATATCTATATGCATATTGCTAATATCATACAATGATATGAATTAAAACAAATTACCTTACTCCAATTCGCCCCTTAAAAAACATGATCTTATTATGTCTTATCCTGTATAGCTCACCAAAATCATTAACAAATACAAGTGTATTTTTATAATCTTATTTTTTTTCTTCGTTAACTCTTGTGTTTCCTGTACATAAATAACAGTTCAAATCATAGATTGAATTGATATTACTCACCACCTCTTCCTAATAATATTACATAAATCGTTTTGATTTATTCGGTGAAACCAATACTAATTCTCCAGTTAAAATATTATAACGTTTATGAAAACACTTCTTTAAATAAAAATTTATAAAATTAAATTAACAAGAAGTATCTGCTATTATTTTCCATTTACCTTTTATCTTTTTGAAGATAATCATAAACACCCCATTTGCATCACCAACCTTACGCGTTAAATGATATGCTCCCATAACGAAATAAGCATCTACATTTATTTTAGAAATATCATTTACTTTAAATTTTAATACGCCTGAGTGATCTTTAGTTGGATATCCTTTTTTATAATTTGCTAAAGTCTTTTTCCAACCGTACGTTAATCCATTACTGCCATAAAACTTCAATGAATCACTTTTCCAATACCCTTTCATAAAACCTTCTAAGTCATGATTAGACCAAGCTTTTTCTTGCTTTTTCATTATTGATAAAATTTCTTTTTTATCATTAGCTTCATTATTTTTTTGCGCAAAACTATTTAATGACAACATTATAAATATTATGCATACGTATATTTTATTCATTTTTTTTATTTTTAATTAATATCTTTTTCAGCTTTATTTCTTAATTATCTTCAACATTATTTTAACATATATATATCAGTTACTGGTACTAAAATGAGGTTTACAAATCTAGCATAAGTTACATCAGGAAATTTCTCATTTTTTCAACTATTAAATTGCATCATAAAATCTTCTTTAATTATTTTTTTTAAATAAAATAGCAACTCATTTGCATTTTCTTTAGAAAATATAATAGGTGGTTTTATTTTTAATACATTATTATCAGGTCCATCGGTACTCATTAAAATTCTATGAACTTTCATTCTGTTTGCCAAATAAGAAGCATGCTCTGGTAACGGTTTTTTATCAACATCTACCAATTCAAAACCTAAAAACAATCCTTTACCTCTAACATCACCTATTATTGGATAATTATTTGCTAATTTTTTTAATTCACTTTTTAAATACTTACCAACTACTAATGCATTTTCTTGTAATTTTTCTCTTTTAACCGTCTGTATTACTGCGGTACCAATAGCACAAGAAACAGGGTTCCCTCCAAACGTATTAAAATACTCCATTCCGTTCGAAAATTTATTCGCTACTTCTTGTGTACAAACAACTGCCGCTAAAGGGTGTCCGTTTCCTAACGGTTTACCAATCGTTACAATATCAGGAACTACATTATGTAATTCAAAACCCCAAAAGGTTTCTCCCATACGGCCGCAACCAGTTTGTACTTCATCAGAAATACACAAACCGCCTTCATTGCGGATGTATTCATAAACCTTTGCTAAAAAGCCCTTAGGTAGCTCTACCTGACCACCACAAGATATAATAGGCTCTATAATAAAAGCTCCTACATTTCTTCCCTTTTCTTTAATAGAAACAATTTGTTTTAATACCTCTTTTGCATATTTAGTTACTGCATCATCATCGGTGTATTTTCCTCTAAATGTATCTGGCAGAGGAATAATATGCGTATGTTCAGGAGTTGCTTTCCCTCCTTTTCCATCAAATTTATAAGAGGAAATATCTATACACATATTAGAATTACCATGATATCCAACTTCTGAAGCGATAATATCACACTGTCCTGTATTAGCTTTTATCATTCGTATTGCCAATTCATTTGCCTCAGAACCTGAGTTTACAAAATGTATTACATTTAATTCTGGTGGGAATGTAGCTATTAACTCTTTTGCTAGCTCGTTAATGTTTTCATGTAAATAACGAGAGTTGGTATTTAAAACTGCCATTTGTTGCTGTCCTGCTTTTACAACTGCTGGATGTTCATGTCCTACATGCGCTACATTATTTACTGTATCTATATATTTATTTCCGTATTGATCTATTAAATAAACACCATTACCTCGTACCATTTTTACAGGTACTTTATATTGTAAACTTAAACTTTTACCTAAATGCTCTTTTCTATAAGCTATTAATTCTTCATTGGTTTGTTTAGTCTGTTGATTTAATATTTTTGATTTAAAGAACAAATTTGGGTTAGGGCAAATACTTTTCCAAACATCTATTTCTGAATAATAAGCAACTCCTGGAAAATCATTTTCTAAATTTAACATAGATAACATTACTTGAAAGTGTAAATGTGATGCCCAACTACCATTTTCGTTTGAATTACCTAAATACCCTATACAATCTCCTTTGAAAATAGCATCTCCTACTTTTTTATTTTCTAAGCTTTCTTTTGATAAATGTCCGTAAAGTGTATAAAACTCTAAAGTATTAATTTTATGTTTTAAAATTATAAGCCCTCCATATTCTTTAAATTTATCATTATTAGTTACTGTTGTAATAGTTGCGTTAAACGGACTATGTATAGGTGTTTCAGCAGGCAACCAAAAATCAATACCCAAATGCGTAGTTCTGCTTTCTTTTCCGTTATTACCTACACGATCATAATCACTAGATGTATATAACGATCTTGCTTCTAAATATCCGCCAGCTATTATTTTTGTAGTATATTCTTTTTGTAACTGATTTAATTTAAATTGAAATAATTCTAAATCGTTAAATTCGGATGTATTTCCTAACCATAAACTCGCTACACTTAAATCTAATGGATAAATTGTTTCTTTTTTTATTGATGGAAACAATGCCGAAAATGATACATTTTGTTCTGAAACCCATTCTTTAAATTCTTCTTCTTTTGGGTGTGCTGAATAGTCACATGCTTTTCTGAATGAATATTCAGCAAATTCTGATGACACTTGCATCCATTTTTTCAAGACTTCCCATGCTGGTTTTTCAGAAATTAATAAATACGTATTATCTGGTTCTTTTTGCTTATTAATTGCCGATTTTGTAACAGAAATCACCAAACGCATAGCAATTACTGTATACAAATGCTTTAATTCTTCTTCATTTAAAGAAAACGATGCATGATATCCTTTAATTATCGGTAAAGCTGCCTGTAATGGATTATTATGATGCATTATTGCATAGGCACAAGTAATGGCAACATCATTAATTATTTGTGTGTAAATAGCATCCCCATAATCAATCGCCGCTTTTACTTTAGGGCTAACAAGACTATTTGAAACAATAATATTGTTATCGTTAGCGTCATTATGAACTACTGCTTTTCTTAATGTTTCATAAGAACTTGATTCTTTTTTAAATTTATCTTGAAAATATTGAAGTATTGTTTTTTCTTCTTTATCAAATAGATGGATATACTCGGTAGTCCAAAGTGCTTGTGCTACATCCCATTCAAACTTTCTATTTCCTTTTAAATGCTCAAAACCTTCTAACGCTTTTGTTAACTTACCGCATTGTTCACCTAAACTATATCTTAACTCGTTTAATTGCGGGTTTACACTACTCCAAACTCTTCCTGAAATCCAAGATAATAAACGAACCTTACGTTCGTTTCCAAAATCATCTGTTATATTAGATATTGTTTTGCCGTTTTTATTCTTAATTACTTTTGGGGCAAGTAAATCTTTTCCTTTTTTTTCAACTTGTTGTAATATTTTTTGTTGAAAATCTAAATAACTTTCATTTTCATTTGGGCGAGATATTTTCAATATAAATAAATCTTCTCCTTCAACTTTAATTCTAAAATTAAAATCAACTTCACCAGGTAATTCTTTAGCTTTACCATTTATATTAAACTCTTGTAATAATATATTTTCTGCTTGTTGGGATGTTATTTTTATTTTATCGTAGTTCATTTTATTTATTGTAATAGTTTTTCAAATGCTAATCGACTATCTCCATTCGTTACAGTAATAATACCACAATATATATAACTTAACTTATTTAAAATGTGCTGCATTCCTAAATTATCATTATGTGTATCTATTCTCATTGCAGGAATTTCTTGCTTTTTTAAACTCGCTTCGCAATATGAAATAATATGTTTTGCTATACCTTTATTCGTTGTTTTTTGAGAAACAGCAACACGATGAATAACACCGTATTTTGCTAAATTATTAGTAAGCCATTCACCATCTATAATACTATAATTTGGTTCTTTATTTGTTGTAAACATAAAAGTTGCAATAATTTTCTGTTCTTTATTTAATATAACATAGCTTTCATTATTTTTAATATCATTTAAAATTTGAACCTCATTTGGGTATCCATCTTGCCATTGATCAATATTTAATGAAGCTAAAAGTTTTTGAGCTCCTTTAATAATTTTCATGATACTTTCTGAATCACTTATAACTGATAATCTAATTTTCATCTTATTTATTTTGTAATAACATAATTATATGTACTTCACTCCAGCTAAAGTTATTTGCTTTTAAACCTTCATCTGTTATAGCGTGGTAATTTTCTCGAATAGATATTTCTTTACTATAAAACACATTTTACTCCTTTTATTATTTGAATAGCAGCTTTAATAATTTTTTTATTTTTATCTATTGATAAAGCTAATGTATTTAAATATAATTTTTCAGCAAATAAATATGAGTTTAAATCTACCCTTTCTTCATTCATTGAATAGCTTCCTTCTGCTTTTTTTAAAATTTTGGCAACATAAAAACGAATTGTGTTATCTATACCTCCCTTCCACTTTCACATAATTAAACTCCCACCGGTCTAAACTTCTTAATTTAAAAAACATGATAATACCTCATTGGTCGTATTACTTATTTGATATTTTTTTTAATTCTATTATGATTACAAAACACATTTTCATTAATAAAACGATCAACTGTATTAGAAATTTTATTCCTAACACTAAATGTATTGAATTCTTAAAAACTATATTCAATACCATCAACCTATAGAGTAAAATAATACCTATTATAATTAAAATAATATCACATAATACTCTCAATAACGAATTTATTTAACTTCAAAATAGTTTCTCTATAATTATAGTGTTAATAAAATTTAAACACTGACCTATTAAATTAATGGAAATGGCTAACTAATCGCATTCTATATTTTTTTAATCTTATCTTTTTATAGTTATCAATCCAAATTAGCAACCTCTAATAAGATAATTCTTTCAGCTTTATACAAAGTATATACTACTTGTACTATAATAGTTCATTAAAATATAAGAATTCTTAAAAAACGTAAACACCTAAAAACAAAAAGAATACCCACAAACAAGACATACTTTTACAATATTTTGATTCTTCAATAATATTTTATGGCACGTTCTTTGAAATTAAGAGTATAACGCGGTAGCCGAAAAGCATATAGAGTAGGCATAACCCTAAGATTATCAATTATGAGAAAAGGGATACTTTTATTATTAGCAATCATATCATTAGCCACAGTAAACGCAAATAACATAAACAAATCAATTAGTGAAATTGGGGTTACAAATCGTTACGACGACGCTGTTACCTTTATTGAAAGAAATGTTGAATTTCATGTATACTTAAATGGAGATTTTGATTACAACACTCATTATAAAAATACTAGATATACAGATTACTACGGAAAACGTATTAAAACCAATCATGGTGTACGAATTGAACGTGATTATAAAGGTAGGGTAAGACGTGTAGGAAGTACGTTCATAAACTACGATATTAGAGGAAATGTAAAGAGAATTGGCCGTATTTATATAGATTATAGCTTTGGAAAACTTTCAAAAGTTGGAAATTTAAAAATTAGATATGATCGTTGGGGAAACCCTAAATTCTATGGAAATGTAAAGTACAATGATTATTGTAGTAGTGATGACGACGATGATTATGATTATCATGGTAATGATGACAGAAACATAGATATCGACATTAATATTGGTAATGTTTTTGATTATGATAATGTTTACTTTTACAAAAGAGGTTTTAGAAACAACTATCGTAAATATAAAGAAGATAATAACTTTTTTTATTACAGAGCAGTACCTAATGCAAAAACAGGAAAACGTGGTAAACTTCTAAAAAGACGTAAAAATAAAAATTACTTTAAGAAAAAATACTCTAAAAGAACAACTCCTGAACAAAAAGGGAAATCTAGAAGAAATAGATAAACAAAAAAGCCTCATCAAAAATGATGAGGCTTTTTTAATATTCTTTATTATATAATTACTTAGCTACATTTACAGCTCTTGTTTCTCTAATTACTGTAACTTTTACTTGTCCTGGATAGGTCATGTCATTTTGTATTTTCTGAGAAATATTAAATGATAATTCAGCTGCTTTTGTATCATTTACTTTAGCACTTTCAACCATAACTCTT
Source organism: Tenacibaculum sp. Bg11-29 (assembly GCF_002836595.1). Taxonomy (NCBI): domain Bacteria; kingdom Pseudomonadati; phylum Bacteroidota; class Flavobacteriia; order Flavobacteriales; family Flavobacteriaceae; genus Tenacibaculum; species Tenacibaculum sp. Bg11-29. The sequence continues at coordinate 2,590,140 of NZ_PJBB01000003.1, read as the reverse complement.
AACTCACGTCCTGCCTGAATAGCGTATGCTTTTTGAACACCATTAAAGCCAAAAGCGATATCTTCTAAGTCTTTTAAACGTTGAATATAAGAATCTAATACTTGGCGACGAGCTCCTGGTCTTGCTCCTGAAATAGCATCACAAACCTGTACTATTGGTGATAATAAACTTTTCATTTCAATCTCGTCATGGTGAGCTCCAATTGCATTACATACATCTGGTTTTTCTCCAAATTTCTCTGCCCACTGCATTCCTAATAAAGCATGCGGTAATTCACTTTCAGTTTCTGGAACTTTACCAATATCATGTAATAAACCAGCACGTTTAGCTGCTTTAGCATTTAAGCCCATTTCAGATGCCATAATACCACATAGGTTTGCTACTTCACGCGAGTGTTGTAATAAATTTTGACCATATGATGAACGGTACTTCATACGTCCAACTATTTTAATTAATTCAGGATGTAAACCATGAATACCTAAGTCGATAACTGTACGTTTACCAACTTCTATAATTTCTTGACCAATTTGTTTTTCTGTCTTCTTAACAACTTCTTCAATTCTTGCGGGGTGAATTCTTCCGTCTGTCACTAATTTATGCATTGATAGACGAGCAATTTCTCTACGAACAGGGTCAAAACATGATAATATAATTGCTTCTGGAGTATCATCAACAATAATCTCAACACCTGTAGCTGCTTCTAAAGCACGAATATTACGTCCTTCACGGCCAATAATTCTACCTTTAACATCATCCGATTCTAAATTAAAAACTGATACACAGTTTTCAACAGCTTGTTCTACACCTACTCTTTGAATTGTATTTAATACAATTTTACGAGCATCTTGTTGTGCTGTCATTTTAGCTTCTTCAACAGCATTTTGCACAAATGACATTGCATCTGCCTTTGCTTCATCTTTTAATGATGAAACTAACTCGGTTTTTGCATCTTCTGCTGATAAACCAGATATTTTCTCTAGCATATCTACATGATGCTTATGCATTTTATCTAACTCTGATTCTTTTTTATCTAAGAACTCTAATTTATAGTCAAAATCTGCTGCTTTTTTCTCAACAGATTTGTTTAATTTTTTATTTTTATCTAGTTCTGAAGAAACTTGACTTTCTTTATCTCTAACTCTTTTTTCTACATCAGAAATCTTTTTTTCTCTAGAAAAAATCACTTTTTCGTGTTCTGATTTTAATTCAATAAACTTTTCTTTAGCTTGTAAAATCTTGTCTTTCTTTATTGCATCTGCCTCTACTTTCGCTTCTTTTACAATATTTCTAGCCTCTTTCTTTGTTTCTTGTATTAACTTATTAGCATTCGACTTTTCTAACATTTTAGCTATAAAAAAACCTATCGCTAATCCTATAATTCCTGCTAATACAGGAAATAATATTCCATCCATAATTTTAATTTGATTGTATAAAAAAAGCCTACATTAATATGGGTTTTATAAACTCCAGAAAACAGGTTTAGGACTAACTGGTTTATCAAGGATCCGAGATAAATCGGCATGCTTTACCAACCAAGACTCATCCTTTCTAAATAAATAGTGTTGAGTTTAACAAACAATGTACTAATGTAGGCAGTATATTAATAATTATTATTTTAAAGAACGTTACAAATGTTTATCTAACAAGTTAGTTAAATCATTTATTTTATTTACTATTTCAATTGTATCTTTAGTATTGGTTAAAGATTCTATTTCAAATTTAGATGCAAATTGCAATGCGCACATTGCCAATACATCTTGTTTATCTGCTACCGCATAATTTTGTTCAAACTTAGCTATAAGATTATTAATACTTTTTGCCGCCATACGCATCCCCTGTTCTTCATTAGTATCTTTAACACTCAACGGATACGTTCTTCCTGCAATAACTACATTAACTTTAATCTTTGCCATGTAAAGAACTTTTTATGAATTCAAAAGAGTAATGCATTTATCAATCTCTCGAACTAAGGTATTTATTTTGAGTTTTGTTTCTCTTGTATTTTCGTTACTGCCTTCTATAGTTTTAGCAATTTTCAGCAATCGATATTCCTCCTGCCCTCTTTTTAACTGCTCTTCTTTTTCTTGTATTAAAATATGTAACTTTGCATTATTTTGAAGCAATACCTGGTTTTCTTCTTTTAAAAAATCATACTTATAAAGTATTTCTTTTATCTTATCTTCCAGTAAATGAATTGCTTCTAAATGGTTACTCATTTATTTTTGAGAATAAAACTATATCTACAAAGTTATTATTTTAGATTTTAAATAGCAACTATTTCATTGATTTTTACCAAACAACTGGTTATAAGACATCTAAGTGTTTAGCATAAATTTAGTATTTTTGTTAAAAACTACTGTGATTTGAAATTATATTTTACTACTTTTTTTCTACTTTTTTTTTATTTTGGTAATGCTCAAAAGCAATATCCAAAAAATTACTTTTCTCCGCCTTTAAAAATACCTATTATATTATCAGGTACTTTTGGAGAGTTACGAAGTAATCATTTTCATTCAGGAATAGATATTAAAACTCAAGGTAAACAAGGTATTCCTATTTACGCTCCTGCAAACGGTTATGTTTCTCGTATAAAAGTATCGCAATATGGTTTTGGAAAAGCTTTATATGTAGAACATCCAAATGGTTATACAACTGTATATGCACATATCAAAAAATTTGCTCCTACTATTCAACGATATATAAAAGCTATTCAATACAAAAAAGAAAATTATCAAACGGGTAATCTATTTCCTAAACAAGATAAATTCCCTCTAAAAAAAGGTGAAATTATTGCGTATACTGGTGACACTGGTAGTTCAGGTGGTCCGCATTTACATTATGAAATTAGAGACAATAAAACCGAACATATTATAAACCCATTACTTTTTGGTATTGATCCTAAAGATGATAAATCTCCAACATTTCAAAAACTAATTGCATATCCTTTAAATGGCCAATCGAGAGTAAATAACTCTAACTTAAAATCGGTTATTTCATTTAAAAAAATAAAAGACAATAATTACATAAGTGAAAGTATTACTGCTAGTGGTATTATAGGTTTTGGAATTAGTGTTTTTGATCGATTAAGTGAGGCCTTAAATAAAAACGGTATTTATAGCTTAGAAATGAAAGTAAATGGTAGTACCGTTTATTACCATGATGTTGAAACTTTTTCTTTTGCAGAAAGTAAATATATTAATTTATTAATTGACTATAAGCATTACAAAACTTATAGAGACAAAGTTCAAAAAACTCATAAAGTAAATGCAAATCGTTTAAGTTTATATGAGGGTTTAGTTAACAATGGTAAAATTACGATTATCAATGGCGCAAGTTACAATGTTGATATTATTGCTAAAGATTTAAAAAATAACGTATCATCTGTTAGAATACCTATTAGAGGTGTTGAAAGTAATTTAGTTTTCAAACAAAAAGATACGACCAACTATAAAATTGTTGCTAAAAATTTTCATAAATTTAATTTAAACAATGTTACAATTGCTTTTCCTAAAAACACTTTTTATGAAGATTGTTTTATAGATTTTTCTATTACAAATGGTATTGCTAAAATTCATAACCCAACTATACCTCTAGATAAAAGATATACATTAACATTTAATACTTCTTTTTTAAATGAAAAACAAAAACAACAAGTATACATTGCTAATGTTACGAATTCTAAATACCCTAGGTATACGTCTACAAAAAAGAAAATTGATAAAATATATACCACTACAAAAAACTTAGGTAATTATACTTTACTTTATGATACTACAAAACCAATAATTAAGTTATATAACTTTAAAGATGGCCAATGGCTTTCAAAAAACAAAACTTTAAAAGTAAAGATTAAAGATAGTAAGTCTGGTATTAAAAATTACAGAGCTTCTATTGATGGAAAATGGATTTTAATGGAATTAAATCATAAAAAAGGAATACTTACCTACGATTTTACTGATAAAAAACTAGTAGGTAGTAAACATATTTTTAAACTTGTAGTATCAGATAATGTTGGAAACATAAAAAAACTTTCTGCTACCTTCTTTAAAAAATAAATTATAAAAAAATTGAAAAAACTACTTCTTTTACTAATATTCCCTTCACTTGTTTTTGCTCAAAAAACAGCAATTATAAAAGGAACAATAACAAACAAATTTAATACGCCTATTGAAGGTATTGCTATATCATATTTATCTGAAGGTACAACAACTAATGCTAATGGTAATTATAGTTTTAGTATTCCTATGCGTAAAACGGTTACGGTAGTTTTTAGCCATGTTTCTTATAAAACAGTTACAAAAAAATTTACTTCTCGCGGAAAAAAAATAATTCGCTTCTCTCCTACCTTTAAGTTTAAATCGCAAGAATTAGAAACCGTTGTTCTTAAGAATACAAAGAAAGAAGCTGAGGGAATTATAAAGATTTCGACCAATAAAGTTAAAAATATTTTAGGGGCTAATGCTGGGGTCGAAAATATTTTAATGACTTTGCCAGGAGTTAGTAATAATAACGAGCTAAGTACACAATATAATGTACGTGGTGGTAATTTTGATGAAAATTTGGTTTATGTTAATGGTATTGAAGTATACCGACCTTTTTTAATTCGTTCTGGTCAACAAGAAGGCTTGAGTTTTATAAACCCACACATGGTTCAAAATATTGATTTTTCTGCTGGTGGTTTTCAAGCAAAGTATGGCGATAAACTTTCTTCGGTATTAGATATTACTTATCGAAAACCTACTAAGTTCGGAGCTAAAATAGATTTAAGTTTGCTAGGCGGAAGCTTTACTATTGAAGATACTTTTTTTAAGAATAAACTAAGTGCTATTGTAGGTGTTCGTTACAGAGATAATAGTTTGTTTGTTAATAGTAAACAGGTTGAAGTAAATTTTAGACCAACTTTTACTGATGTACAGAGTTTTTTATCTTATAAAGTAAATGATAAACTTACTTTTAATTTTTTAAGTAATTTTTCTTTAAATAATTACAATTATAAACCATTAACTCGAAAAACTCGCTTCGGTACACTTGCAAATCCATTAGAATTAATTGTTTATTATCAAGGACAAGAACAAGATAAATTTAAAACACTCTTTGGTGCTTTCTCAACCGATTATAAAGTAAATGATAATTTAAAAATAACAGGAACTGTATCTTCTTTTAATACACAAGAAGAAGAATATTTTGACATTGCTGCATCGTATCACCTAGGTGAAGTTGATAGTAATATTGGTTCTGAAAACTTTGGTGAGGTTGCTTTTTCACAAGGTATTGGTTCGCAAATTAACCATGCCCGTAACGATTTAGATGCCTTAATTAATAATATTCAAATTAAAGCTACTCTAAAAGATGGTAATAATGAATGGAAAATTGGTACGAAATATCAGACCGAAAACATTAAAGATCGCATACGTGAATGGGAAGTTATTGACTCTTTAGGGTTTTCTGTTCGTCCTCCCCATCATACAGGTAACAATCAACCGTACGAACCTTTTACTGGACCAATCGAACCATTTAAAAATGTTAGGGCTGAAAATGAAGTAGACATCAATCGTTTTTCTAGTTTTTTACAATTCAGTAGAAAAACAGCATGGAACAATCATGAAATATACATGAATATTGGAGTGCGTGCTCATAGTTGGAAAGTTACAACAAGGTTAGAAAGTTCTAAAAATCAATTTATTTTTAGCCCGAGAGCCCAATTTGCTATTAAACCTGATTGGAATAAGGACATGCTTTTTAGAATTTCTGGTGGTTGGTATTCTCAACCTCCTTTTTATAAAGAGTTACGTGATTTTAACGGACAGGTGCACCCGAATGTAAAAGCGCAAAAATCTATTCACTTAGTTGCTGGTAATGATTATAGTTTTACTATATGGGAGCGTCCTTTTAAACTAACTACCGAGTTATATTATAAAAATTTAACTGATGTAAATTCTTATTCGGTAGATAATGTGCGTGTTCGTTATCGTGCTGATAATGTAACGAATGCTTATGCCTATGGTTTAGATGTTCGTTTAAATGGTGAATTTGTTCCTGGTAACGATAGTTGGGTAAGTTTTGGATATTTAAAGACCGAAGAAAATATTAATAATCAAGACTATATTGCAAGACCAACAGATCAACGTTTAAAGTTTGGGGTTTTGTTTCAAGATTATGTTCCGAACATACCTGATTTAAAAGCCTATTTAAATATTGTTTACAATACGGGGCTTCCTGGTGGTGCTCCTGCATATTCTGATGTATATGAATATCAAAGTAGATTAAACGATTATAAACGTGCTGACGTTGGAATATCTTACATTTTCACAGATGCTAGTAAAAAACATTCTACTGGTTTTTTACGAAATTTTAAAGAATTAACTGCTGGTTTAGAATTATTCAATCTTTTTGATATTCGTAACTCGATAACAAATACTTGGGTTCGTGATGCATACAGTAAACGGCAATACGGAATACCCAATTACATGACTGGAAGAGTCTTAAATTTTAAAATTGGAATGCAGTTTTAAAATTTAGTTCTTACTTTCTTTTGTCTTTAAAAAAGGAAAAAAATATAGATACACATTACTATCAGAAACTATTTTAATTCTTTTACTTGCCTAAAGCCTGTTCATTTTATGAAACCAATTAGTTATTAAATATACCTTTGCTAAACTCTTCATATAATATTACAAACCCCAATTATACAATGAATAAAAAAATAGCAATTTTTATTACAATCAGTTTCTTTTTATCATGCTCTAAACATGACAAAATTCCTGTTGTAAAAAATCCTACTATACCTTCAACTGAAGTTATTACAATTCCGATTGTTGTTCATGTAATTAATTATACACCAGCCCCATTTATAATTAGTGATGAAAAAATACACTCACAAATAGTTGTTTTAAATAAAGATTTTCGAAAATTGAATCCAGATCATTTAAACACCCCTAATGAGTTTATTAATTTAGTTGCTGATGTTGGTCTTGAGTTTCATTTAGCTACTGTAGATCCAAATGGAAAACCAACCACCGGAATTATTAGATCAGAAAGCACTATAATTGCTGGTAATGGTCAACAAACAGGTGATCAAAAAATTGAAGATTTAGCGCTATATTTTACTAAAAAAGGAGGGCAAGATGCTTGGCCAAATGATAAATATTTAAATATTTGGATAGCCGATTCTTCAAATCGTTTCGGAAATTTAGGGCTTCCTGGGTATGCCAACCCTCCTGGGTCAGACCCTAGAATAGATGGTGTTGTAATGGATCCTAGAGTATTTGGTACCCTAGAGCCATTAGTTCCGTATAATAATTTAGGGAGAACAGCCACACATGAAATTGGTCATTGGCTAAATCTTAAACATATTTATGCAGGCGAGAAAAATTGTGATACTTCAGATCTTGTTGATGACACACCTAATCAATATGAATCATATTCAGGAAAACCTACTTATCCTCAGACCTCATGTGGTAGTAATGATATGTTTATGAATTTTATGGATTATGTTGCTGACGATGCAATGTATATGTTCACAGAAGGACAAAAAGAAAGAATGAGAGCACTCTTTAAAGAAGGAGGACTTAGACGTGATCTATATTTAAATATTAAATAAATAATTATTGTGCAATCCTATAGTTTTAAAAAATAATAATAAAATAAGTTCCGCTCGTGCGAACGTCTCATTTGTGAAGTTATGAAAATAAAAATTAAAAGAATATAAAAATATATTAGTTTTGATAATTTAAAAGATCTTTTCTTTTCTAATGAGAGTATATAATAAATGCGATCGACACACTTACCATAATAGAGTATAAACTAATGTATACATAAAGTCATAATTATTATAGATACCGGAATCTTGCCCATTTAATAATATCCGATAAAAATTATTTGAATTTTGATGGTATTGGCCTTTTAAATGAATTAAAAAAAGCACAAAATATGTTACTAAATATGTATTAGAACAGCAGTTTAAAAAAGAAGTTATTGAGATTTCGAATAACAAGAAAACCGTTAAAATAGCTAAAAAACTATATATTAAAGGTTGAATTCAAGTCATAAACTCAATTGTTTTTATAAAAAAATGAGCTTGATTAATTATCAAACTCATTTCTATTAATATAGTACTTAGTCTCATGTTTTGCTGTATTTATACACGAAAACACCTGGTAAGACTAAACATAAATAATTAGTCTAAACCTTCCATTTCTTTATCATAAAATTCACCCGCTTTATCCATTAAGTCAGCAAGTTCGGTAGTAACGTCCTCTTCTTTCTCTCCTGTTAAATCTTCAAACCACTCTACTTCATCATCTTTTAAATTAATTAAAAAACGCGGATATGCTGTATGTAATACAAAAACATCTTCCGGATGTTCACTATTATCTGCTAATAAAAATTTTGGTAAATTCATGAAAATGTATTTTTTATATTTTATTCTTCCGTAGTAATTACAGAATTTTTTTTAATCAATTTTAAAGTTAATCTATTAAATCTAATAAATAATAAGATAGATGCAGTAGTTAAACCAGCCAATAAGCCTAACCAAATACCAAAACTACCATAAGTTTCTTTAGTACCAAAAAAATAACTAATAGGAAACCCAACCATCCAATAAGATACAAAGGTAATAATTGTTGGAATTTTCACATCTTGTAACCCACGTAAAGCTCCTAAAACAACCACTTGAATACTATCTGATATTTGAAAAAATGCTGCTGCTATTAATAAATTTGCTGCAATTTTCATTACCTCCATATTATCTGCATAATTTTCAACATCACTTAAATCTACATATAAATTAGGAAGTGATTTATTAAATAAATAAAAAAATGTTGCAAATCCTACCGCTAAAATAATCCCTAATAAAAAAATAGAAAAGGCTATTCTTCTAAGATCTGAAAATTTTTGTAAACCCTTTTGATTTCCTACTCTTATCATAGATGCTACGCTTAACCCCATAGCAACCATAAATGTCATTGATGATAAATTTAATGCTATTTGATTTGCTGCTTGCGCATTTTTACCTAATAAACCACTTAACCAAATAGCTGCAGTAAATATACCCACTTCAAAAAACATTTGCATAGCACTTGGTGCTCCCAAATTAATTATTTTTCGTAGCATTAATTTATCAAGTACAAATAATTTAATATTGGTTACTAATTTTTTCGAATGCTCTTTTCTTTTTAACATCCACCAAAGGTGTAATACCATAACCAATCGAGAAAGTAATGTTCCGTATGCTGCACCTACAATTCCCATTTCTGGAAAACCAAATTTCCCAAAAATTAACAAATAATTTAAAATAACATTTAAAACATTTGCCAAAATTGTAGCATACATAGGATAACGCGTCATCGACAAACCATCACTAAACTGTTTAAACGCCTGAAAAACAATCATTGGTATTAAAGAAAAAGCAACTAAATCTAAATATGGAATTGCTAGCTCTACAACCTCTAAAGGTTGTTTCATTAAATACATTAAAGGTTTTGAACAAAAAACCAATAAAAACATTAAAATCCCTATAGCAGTACATAAAAAAAGTCCGTGTTTGAATGTAGATTTGGCTTCTTTAAAATTATTCGAAGAATCTGCTTCAGCAACTAAAGGTGTTATTGCTGTTGAAAAACCTATTCCTAAAGACATTGCTATAAACATAAAGCTATTCCCTAAAGAAACCGCTGCTAATTCTGCCGTTCCTAATTGCCCTACCATAATATTATCTACAAAACTAACAAAGGTATGCCCTAACATTCCTAGCATTACAGGTGCAGCTAGTTTCCAATTGTATTTAAATTCTGATGTATATTGCTGTAAATTCAAAACTTCATTTATTTCAAGACGCGAAGATAACTTTTTTAGTAGTCGACTGCGTTTATCTTCTTCATTTTTTAATTAATTTAATTACCTTTGATTTTTATAAAACAAATAGAAAATGGCTTCAATAACACTACAAGGAAATACAATAGAAACAATAGGAAACTTACCAGAATTAGGTAGTAAAGCAATCGACTTTTCTTTAGTCGCAACCGATTTATCAATTAAAAAACTAGCGGATTTTTCAGGTAGCCGATTAATATTAAACATTTTCCCTAGTGTTGATACTGGTACTTGCGCTACTTCTGTTAGAGAATTTAACAAAAAAGTTGCCGATTTAGATAATACAAAAGTTTTATGTATTTCTAGAGATTTACCCTTTGCACAAGGTCGTTTTTGTGGAGCTGAAGGTATTGAAAATGTTGTGATGCTATCTGATTTTTCAGCAGGTAAATTCGGTAAAAATTATGGCTTAGAGGTTAAAAATGGACCTTTAGCAACTTTACATTCACGTTGTATTATTATAATTAACGAAGAAGGAACTATTACCTATACTGAACAAGTAAATGAAATTGTTGACGAACCAAATTATGAGGCTGCTTTAAAAACTTTATAATACTTTATGAAAAATCCCAATGATGGTTTTATCAAAGGAAGGTTGCGTAGTATAACGTTTGCTTTAAAAGGAATGTGGTTATTAATAACCACTGAAGATAGCATTAAAGCGCAACTTTTTTTTGGTTTAATAGCTACACTTTTAGGTTTTTATTTTAATATTTCAATGACTGAATGGGTGGTTCAATGTATGCTTATTGGCATGATTTTAGTTGCCGAATCTTTAAATACCGCAATTGAAAAAGTAGCTGATTTTATACATCCTGATTATCATGAAAAAATAGGTTTTATAAAAGATATAGCCGCTGGAGGCCCTGCTTTTGCAGCCTTAGCATCGTTGATTATTGCGGGTATAATTTATATTCCTAAAATAATAGCTATATTGTAACATTCAATATTTTTCTAATATAAATACATGGCAAAAAAAAAGACAACAACTCAAAAGAAACAACCTATAAGCAATTCAATTAAAAAAGTTTCTTCTTTTTTTTCATACAGACATAATCAAACCATTTTAGGAGCATTTTTAGTGCTTTTTTCGATATTTTTAACGATTGCATTTATTTCTTTCTTCTTTTCATGGCAAGAAGATCAAAGTGCATTATCACAATTTTCTAACAAAGCAATTCCTACTAAAAACTTACTAGGAAAGATAGGCGCTAAACTAAGTAACTTTTTTATTTTTAAAGGATTTGGTTTTGGTGCTTTTGTTTTACCCTTCACTCTATTTTTAACAGGTTCAAGAATATTATTACATACAAATTTAAAAAGAATAATAATTTCTTGGAATTGGGGGCTATTAACCATGCTTTGGCTTTCTACAGCTTTAGGTTTTATTGAGAAAAAAAATGCACTTCTATCGGGAATTATTGGCTTTGAACTTAACGAATATCTACAAACTTTTTTAGGAAAAACAGGGTTAATTATCTTATTAGTTTTCTTTTTAATTGCATACTTAATTATTCGATTTAGTATTACACCTGAAGAAATTAACGAAAAAATAAAAAAATCTAAAGAAAAAGAAGCCGCAGCTAATGCTTCTAAATATGAAGCGATAAAACAAGCTTCTAAAGAAACAAATATTATAAACGAAGATGAAAAGAAATTAGAAAATGAGAAAACTAATTTTGAAAAATCTGTTGAGGATTTACAACCAACCATTGTAAAACACTCTGAGGTAAATACGACTACCGATACGAGAAAAGAAGAAATAACTTTAGAAGTAAATCAAAAAGAAGAACCTTCTATAAAAGTTTCGGAAGAAACAATAAAAGAAGTTGAAATTGCTATTGAAAAAAGTTCGGAAGAAAAAAGTGTTACCGAAAACTTATCAGATCAATTAGTTAAAGATTTTGGAGAATTTGACCCTACTTTAGATTTAGGTAACTTTAAATTTCCAACATTTAACTTATTAAAAGAATATAACGAAACAATTTCTATAGATCCAGAAGAACTTGAAGCAAATAAAAACCGAATTGTAGAAACTCTAAAAAACTATAAAATTGGTATTGCTCAAATTAAAGCTACTGTAGGACCAACAATTACATTATATGAAATTGTACCTGAGGCTGGAATTAGAATTTCTAAAATTAAAAACCTAGAAGATGATATTGCCTTATCACTTTCGGCATTAGGTATTCGTATTATTGCCCCTATTCCAGGAAAAGGAACTATTGGTATTGAGGTTCCTAATAAAAAATCGACCATTGTATCGATGCACTCAGTTATTTCATCTAAGAAGTTTCAAGAATCTCAAATGGAATTACCAATTGCTTTAGGTAAAACTATTTCTAATGAAACCTTTGTTGTTGATTTAGCAAAAATGCCTCACTTGTTAATGGCAGGTGCAACTGGTCAAGGTAAATCTGTTGGACTAAATGCTGTGTTAACATCATTACTATACAAAAAACATCCTGCTGAAGTTAAATTTGTTTTGGTTGATCCTAAAAAAGTTGAACTAACATTATTTAATAAAATTGAACGTCATTATTTGGCTAAATTACCAGACAGTGAAGATGCTATTATTACAGACACGACCAAAGTTGTAAATACACTAAACTCTTTGTGTATAGAAATGGATAATCGTTACGACATGCTTAAAAACGCAATGGTTCGTAATATAAAAGAATACAATACTAAATTTAAAACAAGAAAATTAAATCCTGAAAATGGACATAAATTCTTACCATATATTGTTTTAGTTATTGATGAATTTGCTGATTTAATTATGACTGCTGGTAAAGAAGTAGAAACACCTATTGCTCGTTTGGCTCAATTAGCACGTGCTATTGGAATTCACTTAATTGTAGCTACTCAAAGACCTTCTGTAAATGTAATTACAGGTATAATAAAGGCTAATTTCCCTGCACGAATTGCCTTTAGGGTAACTTCTAAAATTGATTCTAGAACCATTTTAGATGCTGGTGGAGCAGATCAATTAATTGGTCGTGGAGATCTGTTATACACAGCTGGAAATGATTTAAATAGAATTCAGTGTGCTTTCGTAGATACTCCTGAAGTAGAAAAAATAACAGATTTTATTGGTTCTCAACGTGCCTACCCTGATGCTTATTTATTACCAGAATATGTAGGTGAAGAAGGTGGCACAAATGTTGATATAGACATTGCAGACAGAGATAAATTGTTTAAAAATGCTGCTGAAGTTATTGTTACAGCACAACAAGGTTCGGCATCGTTATTGCAACGTAAATTAAAGTTAGGTTACAATAGAGCTGGTCGATTAATTGATCAACTAGAAGCTGCAGGTATTGTAGGTCCTTTTGAAGGAAGTAAAGCAAGACAAGTATTAGTTCCTGATTTTGTTGCTCTTGAACAATTATTAGCAAATGAAAAAAAATAACAATCATAAAAATTTCCAAAACGGAAGAAAATAAAATGAGAAAAATAGGATTATTATTTATCGGATTATTTATTAGTTTAAACATGATAGCTCAAAGTACTTCTTCTGAAGCTAAAAAATTATTAGACGAAGTATCTAGTAAAATGGGAGCTTATAATAATATGGTTATCGGGTTTAACTCTTCTTTAATCAATAGAGAAGCTGGTATTACTAACGACCCACCAATACGAGGAGAGATTACACTTTCTGGTGAAAAATACAATTTAGATTACTTAGGTAACAATTTTGTTTTTGATGGAGAAAAATTAGTTATTATTAATCAAGAAGAAAAAGAAGTAACCATTTCTAATGGTGATTTAGAAGAGGAAGATGGATTTATTTATCCATCTAAATTATTAACTTTTTATAAAGAAGGTTACATCTTCTCAATGGGAAGGTTAAATAATAATAATGGTCGAAAAGTTCAATTTGTAGATTTAACACCTATTGATAGTAATTCAGACATTATTAAAGTTCAATTAGGTATTGATGCTAAAACTAAACATATCTATAAATTAGTTCAAATAGGATCTAACGGAGCGGAAACTACTTTTACAATAACTAGATTTAAAAGTAATCAGCCTATTTCTAAAAACTTATTTTTATTCGATAAAAGCAAATACACAAAACAAGGCTATTTTATCGATTAATTTTATAAAACCAAGTTTTGTTAATGACTTTTAATATCATTAACAAAACTTTTGTTTTTTTATTCACCTAACCTACTACCTTTGTTTCTGTGAAAACATTAGACAAATATATTTTAAAAAGCTTCTTACGACCTTTTTTTGCGACATTCTTAATTATACTATTCGTTTTAGTAATGCAAGTTTTATGGCTTGCTTTTGATAATTTTGCAGGTAAAGGAATTAGTTTCCTAATTATTCTTAAGTTTCTTTGGTATACAACACTTCTTGTAATACCTCAGGCACTACCTATTGGTGTTTTACTTTCTTCTATTATGACATTAGGGAGTTTATCTGAGAACTATGAATTTGCAGCAACAAAATCTGCAGGTATTTCATTACCTAGAATAGTTAGACCTTTAATCATTTTAACCTTATTTTTAAGTGTTATAAATTTTGTGTTTTTAAACAATGTATACCCATATGCAATGTTAAAACAGTTAAACATGAAGGTTAACATAAAAAACAAACAACCAGCAATTGCTTTAGTCGCTGGAAGTTTTAATGCTGACATTCCTAATTTTCAAATTAAATTTGATGAAAAATATGGCGAAGATGATAACCTTTTAAAAAAGGTAATTATTTATGATTTATCAGCAAAAAAAGGAAACAATAAAATTATAACTGCTAAAAAAGGGAAAATATTCTCTGAAGAAGGTAGTAAATACATGACCCTAGTTTTAGAAGATGGCTATTACTTTGAACATCATATTAAGAATGGAGTACCGTATAAAGAAAAGCTAAAAATGCCAGCTTCCCATGCCTATTTTGATGAATATACTATTAACATCGATATATCTACAATTAATGATGACTTAGGAAAAGAAAGATACAAAACACAATACAACATGTTAAGTTTGGGGCAGTTAAAAGATACGATACCAACCATGAAAAAAAATTACGATATTTTTCTTTCGAGCAGGGCTAAAAACTTGTTTTTAAATATCGATATACAAAATTTACATTCTTATCCTGATTCATTAATTAACAAAAAACTTTTACCCAATATTCTCGAAAATTTTGACATTTTAGAACAACAAAACATTATGAATGTGGCTAGTTCTAAAATTAAACGTACTATAAATAATAATAAATCAAATAAGGAATCTTTAAAAAGAAAAAGGAAATACCTTAATTTGTACGATGTAGAATTTTTTAACAGAATTGCTTTTTCATTTTCTTGTTTACTACTGTTTTTTATTGGTGCACCATTAGGGTCTATAATAAGAAAAGGAGGTATGGGACTGCCAATGATTTTAGCTATTGCTATATACGTACTCTATTTTTTCTCGAACACTTTTGGTAGAAACTTAGCTGAAGAAAGCTCTATAACAGCTATAACTGGCTCTTGGCTAAGTGTATTTTTAATGTTACCTTTGGCTCTAATATTAACCTTTAGAGCAAGTAAAGACAAAGGTTTATTTGATATTAAAGGTTTTATTGCTGCACTTAGTAATTTATTTAAAAACATATTCTCTAAAAAGAGAAAACAACATAACTAATGACAACACAAACATCAGCTAAGACTCAATTAAACACTATTGAAGAAGCTATACAGGATATTAAGGACGGAAAAGTTATTATTGTAGTAGATGATGAAGATCGTGAAAACGAAGGTGATTTTTTAGCTGCTGCAGAAATGGTTACTCCAGAAATGGTTAACTTTATGGCTACTCATGGTAGAGGTTTAATATGTACACCTCTTACTGAAAATCGTTGTAAAGAACTAGAGTTAAACATGATGGTTAACAATAACACCGATCCTATGGAAACCGCTTTTACCGTTTCTGTAGACTTACGAGGAAAAGGTGTAACCACAGGTATCTCTGCTTCTGACAGATCTAAAACGATTAAAGCTTTGATGGATCCAGAAACAAAGCCTTTTGATCTTGCACGTCCTGGACACATCTTTCCTTTAAGAGCTAAAAATGGTGGTGTTTTAAGAAGAACTGGACATACTGAAGCTGCTATAGATTTTGCCCGCTTAGCAGGTTTACAACCAGCTGGAGTTATCGTAGAAATAATGAACGAAGATGGTACTATGGCTCGTTTGCCTCAGTTATTAAAAGTAGCAAAGAAATTCGATTTAAAAATTGTTTCTATTGAAGACTTAGTTGCTTATAGAATGGAACATGATTCTTTAATTGAAAAGAAAGAAGATTTTAATATTGAAACTCGTTTTGGTGAATTTAGGTTAAGAGCGTATCAACAAACTACCAATAAACAGGTTCATATTGCTTTAACTAAAGGAAGCTGGACAAAGAGTGATCCTATTTTAACCAGAATAAACTCAACTTTAGTTAATAATGATATCCTTGGTACTTTAACTAATAATGCTGATAAAAAACTTGACCAAATGTTTAGCGTTATTAATAAGGAAGGTAAAGGTGCTATTCTTTTTGTTAACCAACAAAGTCAAGCTTTAAATTTATTAAACAGATTACGTGGTTTAAAAGAAAATCAAACAAATGGAGAAATGAAAGCTCCGAATGTTATCATGGATAATAAAGATTTTGGTATTGGCGCTCAAATATTACATGATTTACACATACATAAACTTAAATTAGTTTCTAACACTAAACAAACCAAGCGTGTTGGTATGATTGGATATGGCTTAGAAATAGTTGACTATGTAAACTATTAAAATGGTTGATACATCATAAAAAAAGCAAGCTTAGTAAGCTTGCTTTTTTTATGATGTATTATTAACTTATAAAATACTCATTAATGATTTAGCCTCATTAAACTCATTTACAATTTCCTCTACAACCTCTTTGGCTGATTTTATTTCATGAATAATTCCTGCTACTTGTCCAATTTCAAGCTCTCCTTCTTCTAAATCTCCTTCAAACATTCCCTTTTTAGCTCTTGCACGACCTAATAATTCTTTTAGATCCTCTATTGATGGGTTTTGTTGATATAACTCTTGAACTTCTTTATAGAATTTATTTTTAACCAAACGAACTGGTGCCAATTCTTTTAAAGTTAAATGAGTATCGCCATCTTTTACATTAACAATAGTCTGTTTAAAATTATCATGAGCAGAAGACTCTACGGTCGCAGCAAAACGACTACCTATTTGTACTCCATCTGCACCCAAAACCA
Source organism: Tenacibaculum sp. Bg11-29 (assembly GCF_002836595.1). Classification (NCBI taxonomy): domain Bacteria; kingdom Pseudomonadati; phylum Bacteroidota; class Flavobacteriia; order Flavobacteriales; family Flavobacteriaceae; genus Tenacibaculum; species Tenacibaculum sp. Bg11-29. The sequence goes on along the minus strand of NZ_PJBB01000003.1, from coordinate 2,573,025 downwards.
TAGCGGCTAACATTCCTCTACCAGAACCAATACCTCCTGCTGAAATTACAGGAATTTTTACCTGCTCTTTTACCATCGGTATTAAAGTAAGCGTAGTTGACTCTTCACGTCCGTTATGACCTCCTGCTTCAAAACCTTCACAAACTACAGCATCTACCCCTGCAGCTTCTGATTTTAAGGCAAACTTTACAGAACTTACTACATGTACCACTGTAATTCCTTTTTCCTTTAAAAAACTAGTCCAAGTTTTAGGGTTTCCTGCTGATGTAAAAACAATCTTTACACCTTCTTCAATAATAATATCCATTATTTTTTCAATATCTGGATACAACATTGGTACATTAACTCCAAATGGCTTATTAGTTGCTTTCTTACATTTTTGAATATGAGTACGTAAAACATCAGGGTACATTGATCCTGCCCCTATTAGTCCCAGTCCACCAGCATTAGAAACAGCAGAAGCTAGTTTCCAACCACTCACCCAAATCATTCCTCCTTGAATAATTGGATATTGAATATTAAATAATTTGGTTATTTTATTTTGCAAAACTAACTTCTATCAGGTCGAACGGAGTCGAAACCTTATTTAAAATATTAATTTAAAATTGACTGCTCGACTCCGCTCGAGATGACAATTTTACTTTTTTAAGAAATTACTCCAGATCCTAAAAGTTCTTCCTCTTTATACCATGCAACAAATTGCCCTTCTTGAATAGCTGATTGAGGATTTGTAAACTCTACATACAAACCACTATCAACTTTATGTATGGTCGCCTTTTCTAATTTCTGACGATAGCGAATTCGTGATTCGACTTGCATCTCTTCACCTGATTTTAACTTTAAATCTTCCCGAACCCAATGCAATTCTTCATTTGAAACAAATAAAACATTTCTATACAAACCTTGGTGATTTTTTCCTTCACCTGTATAAATTACGTTTTCATTAACATCAGTTTCAATTACGTATAACGCCTCTTTAGTACCGCCTACATTTAATCCTTTACGTTGTCCTTTTGTAAAATAATGAGCTCCATCATGCTTACCAACAATTCTACCATCTTCTTTTTTATAAGAGAATTTTGTTGCAAAGTAATTTAACTCAGCTTCTTTATTTTCAAAAACTGGAATTACACGATTATACTGTTCAAAACTTGTAGGAACTTGAATTATAACTCCCTTTTTTGGTTTCAGTTTTTGTTGTAAAAAATCAGGTAAACGAACTTTACCTATAAAGCATAATCCTTGAGAATCTTTTTTATCTGCAGTAATTAAATCGGCTTCTTTTGCAATTTCTCTTACTTCTGGTTTTGTTAACTCTCCAATAGGAAACATTGCTTTAGCAAGTTGTTTTTGTGATAACTGACATAAAAAGTACGACTGATCTTTATTCGTGTCTTTTCCTGCTAAAAGTTTGTAAACTGGCTTACCTTCAATTATTTCTTCATCTTTTCTGCAATAATGACCAGTTGCTACATAATCAGCTCCTAGGCTTAGTGCGATGTCCATAAAAACATCAAATTTAATTTCTCTATTACATAAAATATCAGGATTTGGCGTACGCCCTTTCTCATATTCATTAAACATATAATCTACAATACGTTCTTTGTATTGCTCACTTAAATCTACAGTCTGGAAAGGGATTCCTAATTTATCAGCAACAATCATTGCATCATTACTATCTTCTAACCAAGGGCATTCATCTGATATGGTTACTGAATCATCATGCCAGTTTTTCATAAACAGACCAATTACTTCATAACCTTGTTCTTTTAATAAATATGCTGTTACGCTACTATCTACACCTCCTGAAAGTCCTACTATTACTCTTTTCATTCTTTATTATTGAAGCTGCAAATTTACGAATAAGTTTCTATTTTTATAATGGTTAAAACTAATAGAACTATCAATTAAATTGATAGCTATTAATCATTATTCTTAAGATCCGATAATTTCTCTTTTTTCTTTTTATCAACTATTTCACCATCCATATAAAAATCCCACTTCCCTACTCTTTTTCCGTTTTTATACATTCCTTCTTCCTTTATACCTCCTTTTAAATCGTAATACTTAGCTTCGCCTTCTAACTTACCATTAGCATAAATTACTTGTTCAATTAAAATAGCAGAATCAGTAAATGTTTTAGAAACTCCATTTTTCATCCCTCCTACATATACAGATTCTTGAGTCACATTTCCATTAGGATAATAATTTTTAAGAACCCCATCTAACTTACCTTCTTTATATTCTTCTTCAGAAAAAATCTTCCCATTTGTAAAATAATAAAACCACTTGCCTATACGGTTTTTACCTACCATTGCTCCTTCACTCTTCAACCTACCTAATTCATTATAAAACTTAACAGAAGCGGTATCATTAGAAAAAACTTTTACAATTACTGGCTGTGAAGATGATTTTTTAGAATAGAACTTAAAATTCCCTATTTCTTTTCCGTTTTTAAACACTCCTGAATAACGAATTTTTCCATTATTATAAAATTTCTTCCACACACCCGTTCTTTTTCCACTAGCATCAAACTTATTAAATTTCTGAGCATTTACAGAAACCGTAAAATAAACTGATAATAAAAGTGCTATTGAAAATTTCCTTTTTATATTTAACATTGATAATTATTTTTTACTAAGTAAAATAACTTATTGAATTCAAAAATACACAAACCGTACCAATATGAGTATTGATTTTTTAATTTCTGTTTTAAACGACATGAAAACCGCTGCAAAAGTAAACAGAGATAAAGCTTCAAATATTGTATTGGAACACCCGAAATTACTTATACATTTAGTTGATTTAACTTTTGATATAGATAATAAACTATCAATTAAAGCTGCCTGGGTATTAGAATGGATTTGCACACATCATGGAGTTACTCACATTTATCCCTATATTAATGTTTTTGTTAAAAATATTTCAACACTTCATTTTGATAGTGCTATTAGACCATGCGCCAAAATCTGTGAACACTTAGCAGCTGCATATACATCTAAAAAAGAAAATGAAACACAATCCGTATTAACTCAAGAACATATCGATTTAATTATTGAAACTGGTTTTGATTGGTTAATTACTGATCAAAAAATAGCCGTACGTGCTTACATCATGAATACCTTGTATTTGTTTGGACTACAAAAAGAGTGGGTTCACGCTGAATTAAAACATTTAATTAGTACTAAGATTATTCACGAAAGTAAAGGATGTAAAGCTCGTGGAAAATATATTTTAAAAATGATTGAGAGATACAAAATTTAATTCATGTCTTTAAAACATCAGCCCTTTACTGAACATAAAAACAAGTAATTTATTATTTTAAATATTTAAACGGCTATAGAACTTACCAACTCTTTGTTTTTTTACACAAAATTTAGTTTTATTTTCACTAAGCATAAAAGGATAAAAGGATAAATATATGATGACAATATGTTTTTACATATATATAACGAACAAACACACATATACACTATTGATAAAATGAGTTAACACCTTAACCTTCTTAGTTAATAAATATTTTGTATATTTGAAATAAAAACATGAAAAAAATTATCTTTTTTATTATAATTTTATCTTTTCATACTGCATCTTTTGGTCAAAAGAAGTTAAAGAAAATTGAACTTTCAGGGTTTGTTACCGATTATAAAGCCAAACCTATAAAAAATGCTTATATATTAATTGACTCTATTAAAACTAAAATAAAGACTAATAAAAAAGGTTTTTACAAAGTAGTTATTTCCAAAAAAAATAAACTGATTACAGTTTTCTCATCAAATCATGGACTTTTAGAGATGGACTATCTTGGCCAAGATAAAATAAATTTTATTTTTCCAGAAAGTATTAAAAAAATTTCTAATAGAGATTTTTTTAAATTAGGCTATCAAAAGAAAAGAAAAAAATCAAATGATTATTCCAATTATAGTGATGTTTTTCAATTACTAAAAAACAAGTTTTTTAATGTTCTAGTATCTGGAGAGGATGTATGGATAAAAGGAGGTGGAATTTCTATTTCTAATGGAAATCCAGGATTAATTAAACCACTCTTTATTGTTAATGGAATAATCGTAAATGACATATCAAATATATCCCCTTCTGATATTAAATATATTTCAGCAGAAAGAACAAAAACAAGTCTTTATGGATCTAGAGGAGCTGGAGGTATTATTAAAATTAAACTTAAATAAAACCAGGGTCTAAAACAAGAATAAATCATGAAATTAGTTTTGATTAATTACTTATATAAAGACAGCACTACCTGATTATACAATGATTACCCTATACTTATTTTAAGTAGCAAAATATTTGATTCATATCGAATCAAGATATAGATTAAAACAATTGGCGCTGTTTTAGTTTAGATATCTCGTATGCTTTGCATCTGGGTAATTATTTTTATCCAAATTCGTAGGCTTTCTATAACCTACAAAAGGTTGTTTCAATAATTCTTTTAAACTTGAATTCTTTTCTTTATCAGGAAACGTATCTACTCCGTACACAATTTTCTCTCTATCCAGTTCCATATAAGTCCCTAATAATCGATCCCAAACAGAAAAAATATTTCCGTAGTTAGAATCGGTGTATGGTAACATATTATGATGATGTACTTTATGCATATCTGGTGATACAATTACATAACTCAATAATTTATCAAGTTTTTTCGGAATTTTAATATTTGCATGTGTTAATTGTGTAAATAGTAATGACATTGATTGATACAACATTATAATTGCTACTGGGGTACCTACTAAAAAAACACCTAATAATGTAAATGTGAAACGTATCATACTTTCTAAAGGATGATGCCTGTTAGCTGTAGTTGTGTCTACTTTATGATCAGTGTGATGTACTAAATGCACCATCCAAAGTACTTTTACTTTATGTTCGGTAAGATGTGCTAAATAAGCCCCAAAGAAATCTAAGAAGAATACACCTAAAACTACATATAACCATAAAGGCATTTCAGGTAACCAATTAATTAATCCAAAATTATTTATTTGTACCCAATCTGCAGTTTCCACTAATAAAAAAGCCAACATGAAATTTATAACAATTGTTGTTGCTGTAAAAAACAAATTAGGAAAAGCATGTTTCCATTTATTGTATTTAAATCTAAATAAAGGAACAGCACTTTCTAACAACCAAAAAAAAGTAATTCCGCTAATTAAAATAAAACTTCGATGTATAGACGGAATCGTCTCAAAATAATTAATTATGGTTTCCAATATGAGTGATTTTAATGCAAATTACAAAAGAAGACTTAAAGTATTACAAGAAAAAAAAGATTAAAAGAACTATTATTTTATAAATCAGATTGATAAACAGTAATTCCGTTTAAAATAACTTGATTTATATTTTTAAAACAAAACCGCTTTATAGATGCTTAATACCTATTTATACCCATTTACTCTTTTAACAGCTATTTAAATTTTTTACAGATTTAATTTTAAGTATTTTTATCGCATGAATTTGAATAAAAAAAGGATATTAAATCATCTTTTATTTTGGGTAGGAATTTTTCTTTTTTATATTTTTTCATCCACAAGTAGAGAATTGTTTTTACTAAATATAAAAACGACACTTTTTAAGCTCCCTTTATTAATACTAGCAACCTATAGTTTTAATTATTGGCAGGTACCTAAATATCTAAATAACAAGAAATATCTAGCTTTTATAATTTCTTCCATTATAATTATAATATTATTAGTGCTATTATTTAGGTTTATGGGCTATTACTATTTAGATAAGTTTTGTATTGATGGCCCTTATCCATTTATAAGTTTAGAAGATTTCCCTCTTTATATGTTATCTTTCCATTATCCTTCTTTTATAATGTATTTTTATAAAGTAAATAAACAACAACAACAAGAAAGAGAGTTATTACATCAACTCGAAAAAGAAAAAGTATCTACAGAGCTTAAGTACTTAAAAGCACAACTAAATCCACATTTCTTATTCAATACTTTAAATAATTTATATTCTTATGTAATTACAAAGTCTCCAAAAGCTCCAGATATGATTTTGCAATTATCAGAAATTCTGGATTACATACTTTATAAAAGTCAAAATAAGTTTGTCTCATTGTCTGAAGAAGTAAAAGTTATACAAAATTATATTGCATTAGAACAAATTAGATATGGAGATCGTCTAAAGGTAAGTTTTAATAAAGAAATGTCCGAAAATCCAACTCAAATCTCACCATTACTTTTGCTTTCTATGGTAGAAAACGCTTTTAAACATGGAGTTAGCGGAAGTATAAAAAAACCAGAAGTTAGCATATCTTTAAAACAAAATAATTCTGAATTAAAATTTAGTATTTGGAATACGAAGATTGAAAATAAAGAGAGTAATAAAACAGATGATTATAAAACAGGTATCGGCCTTGTTAATATTCAGCGGCAGTTAAACCTAATATATCCTGAGAAACATCAATTTACAACAGAAGAAACCGACACTTATTTCTCTCTTCAGTTAAATTTAAAACAAACTTAAAATGGTTAAATGTCTACTTGTTGATGATGAATCACCAGCGATTAATCTTTTAGAAAATTATATAAAAAGATTAGATAATTTTCAAATTATAGCAAGTTGCTATAGTGCTATTGAAGCTTTTGAAGTTATAAAAAAAGAAGATATAGATTTATTATTTTTAGATATCGAAATGCCTGTTTTAAAAGGATTAGATTTTCTAAAAACCTTAAAAAACCCACCTAAAGTAATTATTACAACTGCCTATAGAGAATATGCTATAGAAGGTTATGATTTAGATATTGTAGATTACCTTTTAAAACCAATTCCTTTTAAACGATTTGTAAAAGCTATAGATCGTTATTATGAAAGAGTACAACTTCCTTTTAAAAATAAATTAGAAAAAAAGGCAGACAATTCATTTTTTTATGTGAATGTGAATAAAAAACAAATTAAAATTATTTTTGATGATATCTTGTACATAGAAAGTCTTAAAGATTATGTTAGAATTCACAGCAAAAATCAGCGGCTTGTTGTTAAAAGTAATATTGGTAAAATTGAAGAACAACTTTCTAAATCGCTTTTCTTAAGAGTACATCGATCTTATATTATTTCACTTGATAAAATTACTGCATTTACACAAAAAGATATAGAAATAGGAAACATTGAAATCCCAATTGGCTCAAGCTACTCAACGGAAATTTTAAAAATAATATCTAATTCTTAAATCCATTTAAAACAGTTCTTAGATACTTATCACTTCTTTATCTTCATTTATTCTCTTAAGCTCTATTTTCTTTAAATTTCACAGACATATATTATAGTTTAGTATTAACTATAACTAAATATATACATATGAAAAGTATTAAACACCTTATTTTTATTTCATTTTTATTAAGTTTCATTTCTTGTCAAGAAAAAAAAACAGATAGAGAAATAGAAGATGAATTTGCTCAAAAATATGCGCCAAAAGACTTAGAAACTTATGGTTTTACATTGGCTGTAGATTCAGAATTACCTGAAGTACATCAGCTTCTAAATGATTTGGAAAAGAATTTTTATTTTTATGGAGATAAAGATGAGTATGAAAAAAAAGCAGCAAGAATTATGGAATTGGATCCTGAATATCCAAGTGGTGTTTTAATGGGTGGGTTTTATGAAACAGATTCTGAAGCGTATAAGAAAAAAGTAACCAAGGCATATAATCTTTCTAAAAAAACAACATTAAAATCAGAACGAGATCTCATGCAAGCAGAATATTCTCTTTTGGTTGAAGAAAATTATTTAAAAGCACAGAAATATTTTCAAAAAGTAGTAAATATGTATCCTAATAGTGCTGCTGCTATATGGTCGTTAGGTATGGGATACTACTATAATAATGAATATGACAAAGCTTTGGAATGTTATAAAAAAAGCACAGAGTTAATTCCTAATTTACCAAAAGGATATGAATTTATGTCTATAATGTATTTAATGAAAGGAAATAAAGAAAAAGCTTTAGAACATCTAGAACTCGCTAAGAAATACGGAGCAAATGCTAAAAATGACATCTACTTTTCAGAATATGAAAACCTATTATATTACAAAGTTGGACTATATGATAAAGCCATGAAATCTATTGAAAAGGTACGTACTTATGGAGAACATTTTAAAAATAATGAAAGTTTAAAAAACACCTATATTGCAGCAAAAAAGAAGTTTGATTCTATTAATAGAAAATAATTACATTTTAAAGTTAAAAAAGACTGTTTAAGATATCTTAAACAGTCTTTTTTATTAAATAAAAATAGATTTAAAGTCTTTTTAATTATAGGGTTCTTTTAATTTCAGGGAAAAATTATAGAGAGAAGGCTTAAAACCCGTACTAACAGCATTTATTATTCATGGGCTGTTATTTCTATATGAGCTTTTTATAAATTGAAAAATCTTATTAATCTAATTCTTAAAATAAAATTCCTCTTCGCTCCTCATTGAGAATGACATTCGTATGTATTACTTCAAGTAATTTTCATTTTTAGGAAAAAATTGTGTTGAGATATTTTACAAGAAAATGGATTCCTGTCTACGCAGGAATGACAAATGAATATAAAAATTTAAGATTATAAAAATTAACCTAATCGTTTAATTTTTTCGTTAGACCTAACTGGTAAACGTTTTTTTAGTTCTTCAACAATTCTATATGTTGCAGGACAGATAGCTGTATTTGCTATCGTTAAATCTGAAATCTGAATAAATTTCTTACGGTTTGTATGAGGATATTCTGAACATGCTTTTGGACGCACATCATAAATGAAACAAGAGTTATCACTTTCATCAAAAAATGAACATGGAGCTGTTTTTAACACCATAAAATCATCTTTATCACGCTCTAAATATTGGTTTTCAAAATCACGAACCTTCATTTTTAAATGCTTAGAAATTCGCTCAGTATCTTTATCTGTAAAAATTGGACTTGTCGTTTTACAACAGTTACCACAATCTAAACAATCTGTTTTTGCAAATTCCTTCTCATGTATATCTTGTACTACAACATCGAAATTTTTAGGTACTCGCTTTTTTATGGTTGCAAAGTATTTTTTATTCTGCTTCTCTACGTCTGCAGCTAATTTTTCTAAATTCTCTAAATCTTTATCCATACTGCAAAAATAGACATATAAACCGTTAGAATCAGTTTAAATATAACCTTCTAAGTTTTAAAATAATTTATTATAAACATCTCTACTTAGCTCTGATTCTTAATTATAAAAAAACAATACATTTTTAACAATAAATAAACTATTAAACAAGTTAAGAATACTCTAAAAATGTTTTCTATAAAAAACCTTACTAGTTGGTCTTTTTTACAGAAAACAAACATACCCTAACATCTAAAAGTATACTATATTAACAAAAACCTAGACTATATTACGAATAAAGCACGTAAGACCTATAAAATAATAAATATAAATTAATTTTAACGTACATTAATTGACTTTAACACAAATTAATATTTAATAATACTTTATTACCATGTTAACCTTATTTTAAAATTAATTTAAGAAACTCTAGGTAATCAATTATTGTAGAAACTAAAACAGACTACTTTTATGTTTTTTAAGAAATTTTCCTTTTTTATCTTTTTCTCCCTTATTTTAATTATTCCGCTTGCGGCTCAACAAAATACCCCTGCTACTTGTATCAGTTTAAAACGCCCAGAAGCTATCACGCTACAAGAATTTAATCAACAAAGAAAATCTTTATCAAAAAACACTGCTGCATTAAGACCTGCTGGCACAACTGCCATAGTACAAAGTGTTCATAACACCATTGCTAAATGGGAATCGGGTTCTTATTATCGCTATGATATTGGCACAAGTCCTGGTGATAATAATATAAATAGAGGTAGTTTATTAGGTGCTAATGCTAAAAATACACGAGGACATTCTTATGAAGAACTAAGAAAATCTGCAATAATAGAAGGTACACCTAATTTTAATTTAGGAGACACTTTTTATATTAATCTATACAACTTTAGTGGTGATACCAATCCTTGGGTTTCACAACCGATGTCTTTTAATGTAGAAACTTTAGGGACTGCAACCAATGAAGTTACCATTAATATTGAAATGGGATACGGTGTGAATGGTTTAGGCCCTTTTGCTACTTGGCAAAGAGATAAAATGCAAGCTTTTTATAGTAGAGTTAACCCTATTCTAAAAGAAGTATATGGTGCACCATCTAGAAATCATACCGTTAATATTGTAAACGACGGACTCGCTATTGGAACTAACACCTATTACAACGGTCCAAACCAAATAAGTACGACTTATAGTGAAAATAATGGTGATTTATCGCAACCTCGTTTAATGATTCATGAGTTGTTACATGGCTATAGAGATAATGTTGTTATAAGTAGTGATGATGAATGGCATTATACTCCTGTACTTAGTGGCTTTGAAGAAGGAATGGCAGAAGCTGTTGCTCTTATTGTTATGGATATTTTTATTGAAAGATATCCTAATTTTTTTAATGCTGATGAATTTAAAGTTCACTGGGGGCACTCTCGAGGAATGCCTTTTGATTGGGATTACGATTTTCAAAATCACGAACAATTAACCACAACCGATTTCTTTTCAAGTGATATTGGTACAGGTGCACATTGGGAAAGATATGGAGCAGCTCAAACAGCTATGCAAAAAATATACATTGAAGATAAAGACGTTTTTAAAAAGTTTAATACAGAGTATTACAGAAGATTAACTGCTGACTATACATTATTACCTACTAGAAATTTAATAATAAATATTTTTGAAACTATTTTACCAGAAGTTGAAAGAACACCAATAACAGAATGGATAAATAAACAACGTATTTTAGATTGTAAAGTAGTGCCAGGTAAAAAAGTACATCTATTAACTTTTCAAAAGGCAGATCAAGGGAGGATTCAAACAACTGACAATAGACTACATATTTATGATACCCAAAATAATGTAAATGGTAGTGAATGGTCATGGAATATTATTAAACCACGTATTGATGCCAATAATGATCCGTCTGAAAGATGGTATGTTCAAAGTAATAATATTAATGGTCAATTACAAATTTATAATTACGACGGTACACTACATCAGCCATCCATAGCTATCAAAAATGATAAAGCTGCTAGAAAACAAGGATCTCCCGCTTATTTAGGCCCATACCAAGGCCCCAATATTTACGAATATAATGGTGCTTTTACAGCTAATGATGGTAAAGGTATAGGCTCACAACCAGGTGGAGGGAAACGACCTGTAGGTATTGAAAATCATAATTTCACAGCAACAAACACCCCTAACAGAGCGCATGGAGATTTGTTTAATGCTAATAATCAACCAGATCCTACTTCTCAACTTATTAGTGGTTTAGAGGATTTCGGTTTATACAGATATGATATTACTTTTGAAGGAGGTAATTATGCAGGTACTTATTATAGATTACACGGTACAGACCTTGTTGGAAAAGACGGACTTATTGGTGGTATAAAATCAGAAGATGACACCAATCAAATTAAAGGAAAATTAATTATTGAGCATGAAAATTTTGGCGAAGAACCTGAAATAACGATAGATAACGGGGCATTTATAAAAGATCGTTTATGGACTAGTATTCCCGCTACAGCTCAAAGACAAGGAGGAAGAACAGATAGAAGGTATTCTGAAAAAGGTAAAATACATGCCATATATGTTAGTGAAGATTGTACACAACAAAAAATTGATTTTAGAAACATTACCTATGGTGATGGTTTAGCAGGAAGTCAGTTATTTTTATTTACCGTAGAAAATTTTCAAGACATAGAATACAAAACGCAACCTGAAATAACAGTGTGTAAAGACAATGATTTTACTTTAAATGTTACAAATAACTTTGAAGATATACTTGATGGTGATACTAGAATATCATACCAATGGTTAAACCCAATGGGTATAGAAATAGCGACTACAAAATCATATGTATTTACCAATGCCCAAAAAGTCGATGAAGGTATTTATACCCTAAAAATAAGTTTCTTTGGATGTGAAATAATTAAAACCACAAACATAATTGTAACGGATGATACGTTTACTGTTACAACGCCAACAACACTAGAACTGTGTGAAAATCTTACTTTAAATATAGCTGCTAACGATATTTCTGGAGCTACTTACGCTTGGAGTGGTCCAAATTCATTTACAGCAACAACTAAAGACATAGAAATATTGAATACTCCGCTAACTGCAGCAGGAGATTATATTGTTTCAGCAACAATAGTAAACTGTTCAGGTGCTAATGAAACTTTAACTAGCACAACAACTGTAACAGTAAATTCAACTGTAACTCCAACATTTACATTTACAACAACTTACTGTTTAGGGGCAACAGCGGATATACTACCTATAACATCTGATAATGGAATTACGGGTGCTTGGAATACAACAACTATTGATACAAACATAACTGGAACTACAAATTATGTATTTACCCCCGATAACGCAAATCAGTGTGGTGAAATAGTAACTATTCCAGTAAGAGTTAACACAAGTATTAATATTACTCCTACATTTACTTTTATAACTACTTATTGTGAAGGTGCAACTGCAAATACATTACCTACAACATCTGATAATGGAATCACAGGAACCTGGAATACAACAACTATTGATACAAATATAACTGGAATTACAAATTATATATTCACTCCAAATAATGCTAATCAATGCGGTGAGGCAGTGTCTATTCCTGTAACAATCAATACTACAGTAGCACCCGTATTTAGTTTTGCAACTACTTATTGTGGAGGTGCAACCACGAATACATTACCTACAACATCTGATAATGGAATTACAGGTACTTGGAATACAACAATTATTGATACAAATATAACTGGAGCTACAAATTATATATTTACTCCAAATAATGCTAATCAATGCGGTGAGGTAGTGACTATCCCTGTAACAATCAATACTACAGTAACACTCGTATTTAGTTTTGCAACTACTTATTGTGAAGGTGCAACTGTAAGTGCATTACCTACAACATCTGATAATGGAGTCACAGGTACTTGGAATACAACAATTATTGATACAAAGATAACTGGAGCTACAAATTATATATTTACTCCAAATAATGCCAATCAATGCGCAACACCTGTAACCATTACAGTAACAATTAATGCAACAGCAACACCAGTATTTAGTTTTTTAACTACTTATTGTGAAGGTGCAACTGCAAATGCATTACCAACAACATCTGATAATGGAATTACTGGTACTTGGAATACAACAACTATTGATACAAATATAACTGGAACTACAAATTACACTTTTACACCTAGTGGAATAAATCAATGTGGAGAAGTGTTAATTATTTCTGTAAAAACGAATCAAAATTCTTTTACACTTGCACCTGTAACATCTATAACTATTTGTGCAACACAAACATTAAACATAAGTGCTGAGAATATTACTGGAGCAACTTATAGTTGGTCAGGACCAAACGGATTTACAGCAATCACAAAAGATATTCAAATACCAAATATAATGACTAATGCAAACGGGAATTATACTGTTTTTGTTACTAAAACAAGTTGCTTAGGTATTGTTGAAACTAAAGAAGTTACAACAGTGGTTACTGTAAACGAAAACACGTTTACTATTAACCAAAACACTACTCCTATTGAAATTTGCGAAACAGAAACATTATTGCTTAGTACTAATCTTATTAGTGGAGCAGATTATAATTGGTCAGGGCCAAATGGTTTTAATGCAAGTACTAGAGAAATTAACATACCTAATATTACCACAACTAATGCTGGTAATTATACCGTTTTTGTAAGCGCCATGAATTGTACAGGTATCCTAGAAACCAAAAAAAGTACAACAAACGTTATTGTAAACGAAAGTTTTAAAGTAGCAACACCTACTACATTAATTACATGTTTTACTGAAGAAATAGCTATTGATATTAACGATATAATTGGAGCAACATATAGTTGGTCAGGACCAAATGGATTTACTGCTAATACTAAAGATATGCTAATATCAAACGCTACTCTTGCAATGGAAGGTGATTACACTATTTCGGTAACAGCACCTAACTGTATGGGAGCTATAATTACAAAAACCAGTACAACAAAAGTAACTGTTAATATTTGCACAAAAATACCATCATATTTCACACCAAATGAAGATGGTAAAAACGATACTTGGGAAATAAATAGTGCATTAATTCCTTTTTCATTTATTAATATATATGACAGATATGGTAAATTAATTAACAAACTTACCCCTCAAAATAATAATTGGAATGGTTATTATAATGGTCAAAAAATGCCTTCTACTGATTATTGGTACCTAATAGAGTATGTTAACAAAAAACAAGATACTGGTAACTTTAGTTTGTTGAGAAAATAAAAAACATCCTGATTAACAAACTGCTACCCAATAAATTTTTCTTAAATTATTGGGTAGCTTTTTTTATGCCTGATAAAAAAAACAAATAACTAAACCCTTTTATAAATTGTTAGTTTCACTTTTAATATCATCCAAATAAATTATGTAATTTTGTTGCTCAATTTTCAACAACTAATGAGCATACAAACCTTAATAGAAGCCAAAGTAAAAGAAGGATTTTTAACCTTATATAATATAGAAATTCCTACTGTAGAATTTCAAGCAACTCGTAAAGATTTTGAAGGAGACATCACTGTGGTGGTTTTTCCTCTTTTAAGGTACAAAAAAGGAAACCCTGTTCAAATTGGTGAAGATTTAGGTAAGTTTTTAGTTGAAAACGTAACCGAAATCACAAACTACAACGTAGTAAAAGGATTCTTAAACTTAGTGATTAACGATAGCTTTTACACTAATTTTTTCAATCAAATCACAAAAAATAGTTCTTACGGGTTTATTACACCTTCGGCAGATGATTCTTCTCGTATGGTTGAATACTCATCTCCTAACACAAACAAGCCTTTACATTTAGGTCATGTACGTAATGTATTATTAGGGTATTCGGTTGCTGAAATATTAAAAGCTTCGGGTAAAAAAGTTTACAAAACTCAAATAATTAACGACAGAGGTATTCATATTTGTAAATCGATGTTGGCTTGGGAGAAATTCGGAAACGGAGAAACTCCAGAAAACACAGGCTTAAAAGGAGATAAATTAGTAGGTAATTATTACGTAAAATTCGATCAAGAATATAAAAAAGAAATTGCAATATTAGTTGCTACAGGAGTTTCTGAAGAAAATGCTAAAAAGCAAGCTCCACTATTTATTGAAGCTCAAGAAATGTTACGTAAATGGGAGGCTGGAGACGAACAAGTTGTTTCACTTTGGAAAGAAATGAACTCTTGGGTTTACAAAGGTTTTGATGTTACTTATAAAAGTATTGGAGTAGATTTTGATAAATTATACTACGAAAGCAACACCTATTTATTAGGGAAAGATGTTATTGATGAAGGCTTAAAAAGTGGTGTTTTCTTTAAAAAAGAAGACGGTTCTGTTTGGTGCGATTTAACAGAAGATGGTTTAGATGAAAAATTGGTGTTACGTTCAGACGGAACAGCAGTTTACATGACACAAGATATTGGTACCGCTATTCAGCGTTCTAAAGACATGCCAGATGTTGGCGGAATGGTTTACACTGTTGGTAACGAACAAGATTATCACTTTAAAGTATTATTCTTAATCTTAAAAAAATTAGGATACTCTTGGGCAGAGCAATTGCATCATTTAAGTTACGGAATGGTAGATTTACCTTCTGGAAAAATGAAATCTCGTGAAGGAACAGTTGTTGATGCTGATGATTTAATGGATGAGATGACGAATACTGCTCGTACAATTTCTCAAGAATTAGGAAAGTTAGAAGGATATTCTAACGAAGAAAAAGAAGAACTATATAGAATTATAGGTTTAGGTGCTTTAAAATATTTTATTTTAAAAGTAGATCCTAAAAAGAGAATTTTGTTCGACCCAAAAGCATCGGTAGATTTTCAAGGAAATACAGGACCTTTTATTCAATATACCTATGCAAGAATTCAATCAATCTTAAGAAAAGCAAATTTCGATTATTCGAAAGAAATTGCTATTGATTTACATGAAAAGGAAAAAGAATTAATAAAGCAGTTAGAATTATATCCTGAAATAATTCAGCAAGCAGCCAAAAATTATTCACCAGCAGTTATTGCTAATTACACATACGAATTAGTAAAAGAATTTAATTCTTTCTACCAAAACGTACATATTTTAGGAGAAGAAAATCAAGATAAAAAAGTATTTAGAGTTCAGTTATCTAAAAAGGTAGCCGATACTATAAAATCAGCATTTAATTTATTAGGAATTCAGGTTCCTGAGAGAATGTAGAAAATTAACAAGTACACGCGTTAGGGATTGAAGTGGCATCCTTTTTAAAAAATTATAATAACACGTCATTACGAGGAGAAACGACGAAGTAACCTCATTAAGTTAAGAGATTGCCACAGTTTACAAAAAGTAAATTTTGCAATGACATTTTTTAAAAAGATATAACGGAAAGCTCGTTCGAACGCCAAAATTATCGATATAATTTTGAGAAGAAAAGAACTTGAAGTGACATAAATAAAAATAATAAACAAACAACAATAAAGACATACACATGAAATACGACGTATTAATAATAGGAAGTGGTCCTGGAGGATATGTAACTGCAATTAGAGCATCTCAATTAGGATTTAAAGTTGGAGTAATTGAAAAAGAAAGCTTAGGTGGAATTTGCTTAAACTGGGGGTGTATTCCTACAAAAGCATTATTAAAATCTGCACAAGTTTATGATTACTTAAAACATGTTGATCAATATGGTTTAAAGGCAGAAGCTATCGATAAAGATTTCGAAGCTGTTATTAAACGTAGTCGTGGTGTTGCTGAAGGAATGAGTAAAGGTGTTTCTTTTTTAATGAAGAAAAACAAAATTGACATCATTAACGGTTTTGGTAAAATTAAAACTGGTAAAAAAGTTGATGTTACTGCTGAAGATGGATCTGTAACTGAATATAGCGCCGATAATATTATTATAGCAACAGGTGCTCGTTCTAGAGTATTACCTAATTTACCACAAGATGGTAAAAAAGTAATTGGATATCGTGAAGCAATGAGCTTACCAAGTCAACCAAAATCTATGATTGTTGTAGGTTCTGGTGCTATTGGTGTTGAATTTGCGCATTTTTACAACTCAATGGGAACTGATGTTACTGTTGTAGAGTTTATGCCAAATATTGTTCCTGTTGAAGATAAAGATGTTTCTAAGCAAATGGAACGTTCTTTCAAAAAAGCTGGAATTAAAGTAATGACAAGTTCTTCTGTAGAGTCTGTTGATACTTCTGGTGATGGTATAAAAGCTACTGTAAAAACTAAAAAAGGAGAAGTAATTTTAGAAGCTGATATTTTATTATCGGCTGTTGGAATTAAAACGAATATTGAAAACATCGGTTTAGAAGATGTTGGTATTATTACTGATAGAGATAAAATTTTAGTAAACGACTGGTACCAAACTAACATTCCTGGGTATTATGCTATTGGAGATGTAACTCCCGGGCCTGCACTAGCACACGTTGCTTCTGCTGAAGGAATTACTTTGGTTGAAAAATTAGCTGGTGTACATACCGAAGCTATCGATTACGGAAACATTCCTGGTTGTACATATGCTACTCCAGAAATTGCTTCTGTTGGTTTAACTGAAGAAAAAGCAAAAGAAGCTGGTTACGAATTAAAAGTTGGTAAATTTCCTTTCTCTGCATCTGGTAAAGCAACTGCAGCTGGAACTCCTGATGGATTTGTAAAAGTAATTTTTGATGCCAAGTACGGTGAATGGTTAGGTTGCCATATGATTGGTGCTGGTGTTACCGATATGATTGCTGAAGCTGTTTTAGGACGTAAATTAGAAACTACAGGTCATGAAGTATTAAAAACTATCCACCCTCACCCAACAATGAGTGAAGCGGTTATGGAAGCTGTTGCTGATGCTTATGATGAAGTAATACACTTATAGCCTTTATATAAATAAAGACAAAAAAACCTTACCAAATTGGTAAGGTTTTTTCTTTTATAAAATTACCTAAAACCTAATAATCACACCTTACTAACTAATAGTAAAAGAAAATTAAAAACTCCTTATTATGGCATTAAATTTGTTACACTCTTTCACTTAAAATTTAAAATTTAAATTAATTTAAACTAAATTACTATGAAAAATTTCACTTTAAGTGTATTGTTTTTATTTGCTATGTTAAACATATCATTTGCTCAAGAAAAAGAAAAAAGACAAGAGGTTGGTATTAATTTCACATCCCTAAACAACTTCGGAGTTACCTATAAAATAGGTACTTCTAAAAACCTATGGCGTTTTAATATTTTAGCTATAAATTTTAACAACAACAAAGACGAAGAAGCAAACACACAACAACAAGTTCACGAAAATTATAATCAGGGAGCAGGAATCAGCATTGGTAAAGAATTTAGGAAAGTTATTACTAAAAACTTAGAATTTCGTTATGGTTTTGATGTTGCTTTTAATTATAACTGGTCTAAAAATATTAATAAAAATAATAATGACTACTATGAGAGTGAAAGAACAATATACACTCCTTCTTTAATTGGTGTTATTGGTGCTAACTATATTTTTAGTGATAACTTAGCTTTTGGAGTAGAATTACTACCTCGCTTTAGTTATAGAACTGGAAAAAATAGAATAGTAAATGGTGGTGCCGAAACTAAAGGGGATATTTCTGGATTTGGATTTAACCTAAACAATGATGTTGCACGATTATCTTTATCATACAGGTTTTAAATTAACTGCTATGACAAATACTCAATAATAAAAACACAAAGGATTTATTTATAAAAAAATATAGTCTTAAGTTTAAGCCTCGCATTTTACGTGGCTTTTCTTTTACCCTTATTTTAAATGTAAACAATTACTTCTACCCTCTTTTTATTATATTCTTTTGTAACACTTAGCCAGCAAACAAATTCTGAAAAAATTAATTTGTTAAAACAAGTTAACTAAAGATAAAGCAATGTTTGAAAATATTGTATGGATAAAAACAGCATCCAAAATCAAGAATATTAATTTTAGCATAGAAAGCAAAGTGATTTTATTCTTCAAAAAATGAAAGATAAATATATCTCAGTAGATTTTATATTATATGAAGAAAGTATGACTGATCATTGTTTACATCAAAATGTATATTAGAACAACACCTTAAATTAAATTACAATCCTAAGCCATGAGTTATTCGAATAGAATAATTATCTTAATATGACCACATAGTTACGACTCCCTAAATCAAAATTTAGAATAGCATTATTTTCTATAGCTCCATAAGCTTTCTTTTTAAAGCACTTATAAATTTACAACATAAGCTAAACTATGAACGTTTTTTTTAAACTAAGCATACCAAAAACAAATTAAAATGATTTTCCAACATTCATAAATATTTTAGTAATTTCGAACTTCTAAATAGAGATAATGAAAGTCTGTATCGCAGAGAAACCAAGTGTAGCACGAGAAATTGCTAATATATTAGGAGCCAATACCAAACGAGACGGATATTTCGAAGGTAATGGCTATGCAGTTACCTATACTTTTGGTCATTTATGTACTCTTTTAGAACCTAAAGATTACAAAGCGCATTGGAAAAGTTGGGATTTAAATAATTTACCAATGCTTCCCGAACGTTTTGACACCAAAGTAACGAACGATGGAGGTATTCAAAAACAATTTAATATCGTTAAATCTTTATTTGAAAGAGCTGATGTTGTTATTAATTGTGGGGATGCAGGAACAGAAGGAGAATTAATACAACGCTGGGTAATAAACCAGGCAAATTATAAAGGTGAAGTACAACGTTTATGGATTTCTTCTTTAACTGAAGAAGCTATTAGAGAAGGTTTTAATAATTTAAAACCTTCTGAACAATACGATAATTTGTATTATGCTGGTTTTTCACGTGCCATTGGCGATTGGTTATTAGGATTAAATGCAACTCGATTATATACCGTTAAATTTGGTGGATACAAACAAGTATTATCTGTAGGTAGAGTACAAACTCCTACCCTAGCCATGCTCGTTAATCGATTTAAAGAAATTGAAAACTTTAAACCACAACCTTATTGGGAACTGCAAACTTTATATCGTGAAACACTATTTAGTTATGAAGAAGGTCGTTTTCTTAAAAAAGAAGAAGGTCAAGTTTTTGCAGATAAAGTAAAAGAAAGTGATTTTGAAATCACGTCGGTTACCAAAAAGAAAGGAAAAGAATATGCGCCTAAATTATTCGATTTAACAGGTTTACAAGTATACTGTAATAATAAGTTTGGGTTTTCTGCCGATGAAACATTAAAAATGGTTCAAAAGCTTTATGAAATGAAAGTAGTAACCTATCCAAGAGTTGATACAACCTTTTTACCAAATGATGTGTATCCGAAAATAGCAGGTATTTTAAGTAAATTAACAAACTATAGTCAATTAACAAAACCGTTATTAGGTCAGAAAATAAAGAAATCTAAAAAGGTTTTTGATGATAAAAAAGTAACAGATCACCACGCTATTATTCCTACTGGAATTCAGAATAATTTACAATACAATCAGCAACAAGTGTATGATATTATTACACGTCGTTTTATTGCTGTTTTTTATCCAGAAAGTGAAGTCGCAAATACCGCTGTAATTGGTGAAGTTGATAAAATATCCTTTAAAACAAGCGGAAAAGAAATTTTATCTAAAGGTTGGCGCATTGTTTTCGAACATGGAAATGATTCTAAAAAAACAACAGATGCTACACTCCCTACTTTTGTAAAAGGAGAAAAAGGACCGCATGAACCTAGCTTTTTAGAGAAAGAGACCAAACCGCCTCGTAATTATACGGAGGCAAGTTTACTACGTGCTATGGAAACGGCAGGTAAACAAGTTGATGATGATGAAATGCGTGAACTAATGAAAGAGAACGGTATCGGTCGTCCTTCTACACGTGCAAGTATTATTGAAACTTTATTTAGAAGAAAATATATAGCTCGTCAAAAAAAATTAGTGATCCCTACTCAAACAGGAATCGATTTAATTGATTTGATTGATAATGAATTATTAAAATCTGCAGAATTAACGGGGCGTTGGGAAAAACGTTTAAAAGAAATTGAACGAGGTGAATTTAACGCTGGAACTTTCATTAATAACATGAAAAAAATGGTGGATGAGTTGGTCTATGAAGTTCGCTCAAACACTAAAATTAAACGTCTTTCTTCTGAAAATGAAACACCTAAAGTTACTGAAAAAAAAGAAGCTCCAAAGAAAAAAACAGTTGTAAGTAAAGAGTGTCCTAAATGTAAAAAAGGAAAATTACTAAAAGGAAGTACTGCTTATGGATGTTCTGGATACAAAAATGGTTGTGATTTTAAATTGCCTTTTGATTTTATGGATAAAAAAATATCTGAAAATCAATTAATTCGTCTCATTGATAAAGGCTGTACTACTAACTTAAAAGGTTTTAAACAAGGTGATGCAAAAATTGAAGGCTTAGTTCGTTTTGATGATGTTTTTAATTTAAAACTAGAACCTAAACAAGTGTCAGTTCGAGCGGAATCGAGAACAACTGAAACCCCAGATACTATTACATGTCCAAAATGTAAAAAAGGAACTGTTTTAAAAGGGAAATCGGCTTATGGGTGTTCAGATTATAAAAATGGATGTAAGTTTGTTTTTACTTTTGATAACATCAAAAAAATGGCTAATGGGCAACCGCTAACTAAAGAGCTAGTATTAAGAATCATAAGTTCTAATTAACTTTCTTATTTCTTTTTATCAGAAATACTCCAATAATAATTAGGGCTAAGCTAATCACTATGTTTTCCCAAGACTTGTCAACGTATCCTCCCCAACCATAAAACCCATCTCTTTTATAAAAAAGGACTAAGACTCCTACTAGAATAATTAAAAGCCCTATTGCTTTATTTTCTTTCATTGTGATAATACTCAATTAACTTATCAGGGTTTTTAATGGTATTTTTTATCCATTCAAAATACAAAACTCTTTTTTCTTCAACAGATAACTCCCAATTCACGGCTGTTTTTCTTAAACGAGAAGTTACATCGTTTAAAGTTATAGCAGCCGCAACCGATATATTTAAACTTTCGGTAAAACCAACCATTGGTATTTTTAAAAAACCATCAGCTTCCTGTTTTATATAATCAGAAATTCCGTCTTTTTCAGCTCCAAATACAAAAGCAGACTTCTTTGTTACATCAAAATCAGCCAATACACAAGAATCGGTATGTGGTGTTGTACCAATAATTTGATATCCTTTTGCTCGTAAATCTTCTAAACAAGCTTTGGTATTATCACCATCTTCTTTGTACCTATTAATATTTAACCATTTCTGACTTCCTTTTGCAACATGCCTAGATACTTTGTTTGTAAACCTATTCTCAATAGCATATACATCTTGAACTCCAAAAATATCACAGCTTCTTACAACTGCACTTGCATTATGTGGTTGAAATATATCCTCTAACACAACCGCAAAATGGCGTGTTCTCTTATTTAACACCTTGTTAAATGTGTCTTTACGTTTATCTGTAATAAAACCTTCTAAATACGCTAATAATCCTTCATCAATCATAGAGCAAACATACTAAAATTTCATATTTTAGTTTCATAAAAATTCATAATGAGTAATTTTTAAAAAAATAGATAACTTTAATAGAATTTATTATCCTGCCTACATAAATTCCTTTAGCCATATACCTTTTCTTTTTAAGAAAAACTTCTTTCAAGTTAATATATACTCTAAATTAATGTAATTTTGAATTTATATGAGCACACTTTTAAATAACAATAATTGGCAATCACAAAAAATTAATCAAGCAATTATAATAGTTATCGCTTTATTAGATTCAATACTATTTAACTTACATAAAGCACTATCAGTATTTAATAATTTTTCATCAGAAAGTAACAACACTTTAAATACACCTTTATTAGATATAGTATTTAGATTGATATTTCTATTTTCAGTTTCTTGGTTCATACTTCAACTAAATACTAATTGGTATAAACATTTAAAGAATAAAAATTTCTCTATAGAAATAGGTATCTATACAATTGTTCATATAGTCTTATTTTTTATTGTCATTAAACTTTTTCTTCTTATTTCACCATTTATTACAAAACAAGAAGCTTCAAAATCTGAAATTGAGCTGCTATATTTTGGTTATACTATAATTTTTTTAACATTAATTTTTATAGCTAAATTGTTACGTTATCAAGTTATTCACAAAAATGATTTAATTGAAAAAGAAGCACTTAAAATACATAGTTTACAAAATGAATTAATGGCTTTGAAGAATCAGGTAAATCCTCATTTTTTATTCAACTCTTTAAACTCTTTGAGTGCTTTAGTTAGAGATAATGAAGAAGCAACAACATTTATTACTAAATTATCTTATCTATACAGATACATATTACAAAGTGGAGAAAAAGATGTAGTTACTTTAGAAGAAGAATTAGATTTTTTAAAAAACTATGTTCATTTAATAAAAGCAAGATATAAGGATAGAGTTTCAGTAAATGTTAATATTCAAGAACATTTATTAAACTATAAAATTCCTGTTTTATCTTTACAATTACTTGTTGAAAACGCAGTAAAGCATAACGAAACGTCAAAAGAAAACCCTTTAATTGTTAAAGTATTTAATCAAGAAAATACACTAATAGTTCAAAACGAAATAAAACCAAGAATTACATTCGGCCCTACTACAGGAAAAGGATTAAAAAATATACAAAAACGTTTTTCTTTGTTAATGAAAGACACTATAACTATTGACAAGGCAAATAATAATTTTAAAGTTAAACTACCATTATAATGAAAGTTGTAATTATAGAAGATGAAATAACCGCAAGTGAACAGTTAGAGTTTTTATTAAATAAAATAGATCAGAATATAGAGGTTTTAAAAGTTTTAGATTCTGTAAAATCTAGTATTTCTTATTTATCCAAACCTAATGATGCTGATTTACTTTTTATGGATATTCACTTATCTGATGGTATTTCTTTTGAAATATTTAAGCAAGTAAATATAACTACCCCTATAATTTTTACTACTGCTTATGATCAATATGCAATTAAAGCTTTTAAAGTAAATAGTGTAGATTATTTATTGAAACCAATAAATAAAGAAGAATTAGAAAAAGCTATTAGTAAGTTTAAACAATTAAACAATACACCTGAAGTAGCTAAAACTCAAACGCAAGTTCAAGGACTTTTAGATCTTCTTAAAAAAGAAAACCCAACATATAAAACAACATACCTTGTTCAGAAACAAGATACGCTACTACCTATAAAAATAAATGATATTGCTTTTTTTACTATTGATACAGGTATAATTAGAGCTGTTACTTTTAATAATAAATCATTTATAATCAATGAAAAATTAGAAGATATTGAAGAGGATGTTAATCCAATACAATTTTACAGAGTAAATAGACAGTTTATAATTAACAAAGATTCTATAGTAAACATAAAACCCTATTTTACAGGTAAGTTAATATTAAATACAAATCCTATTAATAAAGAAAAAATTGTAATTAGTAGAGCGAAATCTAAAGATTTTAAAGACTGGATTAATTCTTAAAATAAATTTCACCTTTTAATTTTTTTTATCAATCTTTTTTATTTGTAACTACAGATTGATTAATGTATTTACCAACAACAATGGCTGTAATAACAACTAAATACATTTGCCCCATTAAACCAATTAATATGGTTGCTTTCTGAGCTAAAGTAGTTACAGGTAATATGTCACCATATCCAATAGTTAATAAGGTTATATAGCTAAAATACATCAATTGTTCTGTTAAAGCATCAGTATTAGAAACCATCACTTTTAAACCTTCGAAAGAACCAGGATTTGAAATTTCTATTGCTAGACAGATAAAAAAACCAATTAATCCTAATGAGATATAACCACTTATTAGCCCAAAAATAACATTTCTATCTACAATTTTAGCTAGCCAAACTTGTTTAATTAATTGTGTAGCGACAAAACCATAAAACAAAAAATACCCTCCCATTTTTATGTATCTGAATAGCAATTTTTTTTCTTCTAACTTAAAAATAAAATTTAAGAAGAGTATACATAAAAGCCCTATAAAAAACCATAAAAAAAATTTGCTTTTTGAGACTAAAACAATACCTGCAACAATATTTATTAGGAAAAATATAGATAGTATTAAACTTTCAAAAACACCAGAAGGAATTAATAATGAACCAAATAATATTACTATTTGGCTAATAAAGAAAATACTAAATCGATGTGAATATAATCGTTCTAACATTTTAATTCAGTAAATCTTCATTAAACTCATAATCCTTATAATCTACTTTATACATTACACTATAAAATGCGGGTATAAACAACAACGTAATTACAGTACCAAACAATAAGCCAATCATAATGGTTACTGCCATAGGTTCCCACATTTCACCTCCTCCAAGATACAATGGTATTAAACCTAATACAGTTGTAAATGTTGCTAATAATATAGGCCTGAAACGCTGTAAACAAGCTGCTATAATGGCATCTTGTGGTTTTCTTTTTAATTCGTTTTCTTCTATTTCAATTCTATCCACTAGTACGATAGCGTTATTAATAACAATTCCTGCTAATGAAATTACACCTAAAAATGCCATAAAGCCAAATGGTACACCAAATAATAGTAAACCTAAAACCATACCTATAACACCTAAAGGAATCGTACACACTATCATTATCATTTTTCTAAAAGAATTAAATTGAATGATTAACAACATAACAATTATAAATGCTGATAAAGGTAAATAGTTAGCAACAGCTCCCATATTCTCTGCTGAACTTTTAGCATCACCTCCTAGCTCGTAATTATAATCTTTACCCCAAGCTTCTTTTTGTTTTTCTAACCAAGGTGTTATAGCTTGTGTAACTTCTGAAGCATTACCCGTAATTGTTAACTCACTCGATACTTTAATTGTTCTAGTTAAGTCAACACGCTTAATTTTTGAGTATTGCCATTCAGGTACTATAGAAGCTACTTGTAATAAAGGCACACTCTTTCCAGAGTTTTGTGCATAAATGTTTAAAGTTTCTAATGACGATAATGATTGCTGCTTCTTTTGATCGCTCTTCATTACAATAGGAATAGATTTATCTCCTTCTCTATATTCTCCTGCTTGAAAACCATCTAAAACAGTTTGCAAAGACGTTGCAATATCTTTATTTGTTACTCCAGCGGTTTGTGCTTTATTAGCATCAATATCAATAACAAACTTTTTACCTTTTGGGCCCCAATCGTCTTTAATATTTTTAGTACCTGAAATTGTAAATAGTTTTGCTTTTATAGCTTCAGAAATACTTGCTAGTTTATCAGGATTATCACCAGATACTTCAATTTCTACAGGCGTTCCACCACCACCAGAACCAAGTAAACCTACCTTAATGTCGGCATTCGGAAAGTTTTCAAACCCAAAAGCATCTAGTTTTTCAACCATTAGATTATTAACTAAAAAAGAGGATGTATTTATTAAAATATGAGCATAATTAGAATTCGCTTCATCTGCATTATACCCTAAATCATAAGCAGCCGGTCCTTCTCCAATATAAGCTGACCAATCTACAATTCCATCAGTTTTACTAGCTGTTACTTTTAAATCAGATAACATATAATCTTCAAGGGCATTAACAACTGCGGTCGTGCTTTCAATTTTTGTACCTTCTGGTAAATTAATGTCTACAGTTATCATATTACGATCACTATCTGGAAAAAAAACAAAACTTAAAAATCCAAATCCAAAAATAGATAAGAAAAACATGAATACAATTAAGATTAAAACAGATTTTTTCCAAGATAACGCTAAAAGAATAAGGTCTTTATATTTATTTTTAAGTCCGTTAATTAGTTTATCTAAAAAGCTAACTTTCCCAACTTCTTTGGGCTTTACTTTTAAGAAAAACACACAGAATAACGTAACGATACTCAACGCAATTACCCAAGATGCTAGCAATGCAATAGTAATAACAACAAAAATTGGTCCCATTATATCACCCATTACAGATTCTGCCATAAAAAAAGCTAAGAATGCTGCAGATGTTGTTAATGTTGAAATTAATAAAGGTGTAAATAATTCTGAACAAGATTCTATTGCTGCTTTTTTAACAGGAATACCTTCTTCCATTTTTACCATAACCGATTCTGCAACCACAATAGCATTATCAACCATCATACCCAACGCCATAATTAATGCAGCTAGTGAAATTTGATTTAAGCCAATATCAATTAACCCCATTATCATTAAAGTTGTAATGGTTACAATAGGTATTAAACTTGCAATAACCAACCCTGTTCTTACACCTAAAAAGAAAAGCATTACAGCTAATACAATAGCAATAGCTTGTAAAAGATTACCTATAAAATTATTAATTTTTAAATCAATATAAGTATCTATTGATGCTAAACGAGACACCTCTAAACCAACTGGTAATTTATCCTTCCATTCAGCTAATATAACATCTAACTCCTCACCTAATTTGATAATGTTAGCTCCTTTTTTAAGTGAAACATGAAGTGAAATGGCATCTTTACCATTAATACGTACTTTTTGCTTTGGTGGGTTTATATATCCTTTCTTAACAGTAGTAATATCTTTTAAAGCTAATACTTGCCCATTTTGCCCAACAGGAATTAACATATTGCGAATAGATGCAATATCATTAAAATTCCCTGTTGGTTCTAAAATAATACGTTCTGATTCTACATTAATGGTTCCTCCAGAACTTAAAATATTAGTACCAGCAATAATATTTTGCAATTTACTAGCTGTTAATCCATATGTTTTTAAACGTATATTTTCAAATTCTACAAAGACACGTTCATCTTGCACACCTTTTAATTCTACTTTTGCAGCATCTTCTAATTTAATTAAATCATCTCTTAAATCATCTGCATAATCTTTCATTTCTGCATATGCAAAACCATCAGAGATTAACCCAACCGCAATTCCAAAAACCTCACCAATACCATCATCTTTTAACTGCGGATGTACATTATTTGGTAAACCTTGAACTGTACTCAACTTACGTCGTAACCTATCCCAAACAGGTTGTAATTCTTCAGGTTTAACCTCCATCTTTAACTCTACATTAACAATTGAGAGCCCAGTACGAGATGTACTTTTAACAGATTTTAATTCAGGTAATTCTTGTGCGATTTTTTCAATTTTATCACTAACCAATTCCTCTACTCGTTCAGGACTTGCTCCTGGAAAAGATGATACAATTGAGGCTACACGAATAGTATATGGTGGCATACTATCTCTTGATAATGATGTATAAAAAAGCACCCCCATAACCATTACAACTGCCAGTATACTTAAAACAACACGATTACGATTTATTGAAAACTCGGTAAGATTCATAGTTTATTTTTAAGTTTATTATTTTAACCTTACTTGCTGACCATCAAGTAAGGTTTGTAAGCCTGCTGTAGCTATTTTATCACCATTTTTTAAACCGCTTTTTACTTTAAAACCATCGGTTGTCAGTTCACCTAATTCTATATGATGTTTACTTACTTTACCTTTTTTACCATCTTTTGATGATATAATAAATACAAAGCGACCTTTACCATCTTCTCCAACAGCTTTTACAGGAATAATTAATGATTTATTAGCTATTACATTAACTTCAGAAAAATCAAAAGTTACGCTTGATGCCATTCCAGGTTTTATTTCCTCTAAAGGAGTATCTATACCTATTGATGCTTTATAAGTTGCTGCGTCAGTATCTATAATTGGAGACACTTCTATAACTTTTCCTGATAATATTTTACCTTCTAATGCTGAAAATTCTAATTTAGTAATCATACCAATAGTCACTTTATTTACGACTGTTTCAGGTAAACCAACTTCAATTTTCATTTCTTTACCTGCATTTAAAATTGCAAATTGATGTCCAGCTCCAACACGTTCACCTACTCTACCTTCGGTATCTGCTATCAATCCGTCTTTAGGTGCTTTTATAACTCCATAACTTAATTGTGTTGCTTGAATACTTTTGTTTCGTTTTGCACTTTCAAATTGATCTAAAGCTGTTTGATACGAATTTTTAGCTTGCTCGTAATCACTCAACGAATTACTTCCTTTTTCATATAAAGACTTTATACGATTAAGATTAGATTTTGAAGTATTCATTGACGATTTAGCACTTTTTAAAGCTGATACACTTTGCTCATAAGCTAAGCTTGCTTCTACATTATCAAGTTTTGCAATCACGTCTCCTTTTTTTACTTTTTGACCTTTACTTACATTCACTTTAGTAATGATTCCACTACCTCTAAAACTTAACTCTATTTCATCACCAGCTTTGGCAACTCCACTAAAAGTTCTTATCTTTTGCGTATTAACATCTCCAACAACTGTATATTTTACAGGCCTTAAAACAATTTTCTTAGTTTTTTCTTCTTCTTTACAAGATACAAAAGCAATTAAAGTTAATAAAATTATTGCTGTATATAGTTTAATTTTCATGATGGTAGCTGTTAGTTTTTACTTAAAAAATAAGCGTTAACATTTTGAATGAATTCTTGATTTTCTACTTCGGTATGGGCTAAAAAGAAATACCCAATAGTACGTTCTAATTTCATTGACGTTAGTAAATAATTGTAGTTTGCTGTAGCACTTCCTAATTGCGATTGTAAATAATTGTTTTGTGCATCAATTAATTGAATCACTGGTACCGCTCCTTGCTTATATGCGTTTTGCGTTAAGTCTAAACTTTCTTTAGCTGTATTTTCTGCTACTTTAGAAATTTCAATATTGGCTATCTGACTAATTAAATCTAGAATAATATCATTAACATTCTTTTCGATACTTAATTCAATATTCTGTTTCTCAAAACCTAATTGTTCTTCTTGTATTTTAGCTGTTTGACGTTTAATATTACGTTGATTTTGATTAAAAATTGGAAGTGACACATTCAATCCAAAATTATATGTTCCATCTGGAGCACTTGGAAAACCAGTTGGAAAAGTAGTTCCTTCTCCGGATTTTGAAATAGCTAAATTATACTGTCCTTGCAATGCTACTGTTGGAATAAAACGACCTGTATCATTTAATTTATAAGTACGTTTTGTAATGTTTAAATTATAATCTAAACTCTTTAATTCTGGTGCGTTTTTCTTAGCTTCTTCAACTAAAAAATCAATTAATGCTGGTTGTAATTTTGGATTATCTAAAATCGTATAAAAATCTTCGTACTTGTAATTTTTAAAAACACCTTGTGATAATACTGCATCAGCAATATCTATGTCTTTATTTATGGTCGTATTTGTTAATTGATTAATCGTAAAGAATGCTTGTTTAAGTTGATTTCGTGCATCTATAAGGTTTTGCGTATTTTGTGCTAATTGACTTTTAAAACGTAATACATCTGATTTCCCTGAAGCTCCACCTTCAAAATTTTGTTCTGCTAATTCTAAATTTCGTTTTGTTAACTGCAAGTTTTGATTCTGAATAGTGGCATTTGTTTTTAATATTAAAGCATTAAAATAAGCGACAGATGCATTCAATAAAGCATCTAACTCACTAGCGTTGTATTTTGCCTTTTCAGCCTTTTGTAATTCTTTTTGAATATCAACATTTGCTGATGCACTTTCAGAATAAATAAGTTGCTCGGCAACAATAGCTCCTGAAGTTGAAAACTCAGGATTTGTTCCATTAGATATTTTAGCAACCCTTGGATCTAAATAAACACCATTAACACTTGCTGTAACATTAGGTAAATAACCACTTTTAGCCAATTTTATATCTTGTTGAACTAACTCTATACCTTTTTTAGCTGAAGACAACCCTAAATTTCTATCAACAACACTATTCATTATATCTAAAAGAGATAAAGCATCTTTTTTATTAGGTTCTTCATTGCCTGCAATAAAGTCAGCAAAACCTAACATCGCATACCGTAGCGGAAAATCTATTTGTTTAGCTGTATTAAAGTTTATCGTTAATTTATTTTTATATTCTAATAGTATTGGCAATTCTGATGCATTTGTTCCATTTGTTATGGCTTCAATATTTAAAGCAATTCGTCTAAAAAATTGATCTAAATTTGTTTGTGGTTGATTGGTTGCCAAAATACCACGTTCAACATCTGCAATTCTATTAGCAGAAAATGAGGGTAATTTCTTAACATTTACGGTATTTATTAAACTTTTGAATTGTGTATTATTTAATTGAAAACCTCCTCCTAGATAAACAGCATCTAAACCATCTAATGACTCAGACATTAAACCTGTTTCGGTAATTCTAATAATTTTATATTGCTTTCCTTCTTTTGTAAAATAAGGTTCAAATACAGATTGAAGTGGTAATATATCAGCTACATAGTCATCAACTATAATCCCAATATTTTTATAATCGAATAATGTTTTAAAAGCCTCTAGATCTTTTTTATAAGATAAAGGCGTAATGATATATGTGATGTTATTAATTTGACTTGTTTTCTGCTCTGGTAAAAGGTTTATAAAATCAGAATTTATAGAACCAAAAACAATTGTTGGCTTTGCATAAGTTTTATACTGGTAAATAGCAATATTATCTAACACACCTAAAGATAAAATAATATCTACACCATTATTATCAACTAGCGATCTATAGTTTGTTTTTGCTTTTTCTAAATTATAGTTATTTTCCAACGGTTTATTAAAATTAATTATTTGGCCTTGCCCAAGAACAGCGCTAATCTCTGTTTTTAATTGTTCTAATAAAGGTTGAATTTCTGGAGTATTTTTATCTGTAAGAAGCCCTATAGTAATAGTTTGTGCATAGCTTAGATTAAAAATTAATACAAAAAACAAAAATGGTAGTATTTTTTTCATTTGCGACATAATAATACGTAAAATAAACATTTTAAATATATAACAATTAATTTACTTTCACCTTTTAAAGTTATATTCTCTTACGAAAAAGCTCTTTTTATTAAGGCGGGGATAAAGATAACTACTTAGGTTTCCGTATTCCTCTTTTTATTAAAAAATAACCGACAGAAAGTGCTATAATCAAAGAACTAATAGCCATAATAACAAAAGGTTTCATATGAGCTATATCCAAATCAATAACATGTCTTGATATTCCTATTAAAGCAACAAGTAATACGATTTCTACATGCACTATACCTTCTTTCAAATACATTTTTATAGTGTGTAATAATTCAACACCTATTAAGACAGATAAAAAACCGCCAAAGACCTTATGTAAATGTATTAATATATCATTTTCTATAGAAAATGAATCTTGTACTCCTAAAATAACGTCACTAAAAAGTAGTCCTATAAACATTATTACTGAGTAAATAACAACTGATAAAAGTGCTAATAATAAAATTACTAGAATCCCCTTTTCTATTATTTCTATACTTTTTATAACTTTTGTCTCAATTTTTTTCATTTGTTATAAATAATTGGTTTGTCTATTTTTTATAAATTTGTTTTACACTTAAAAAACTACTTAGTTATGAAATTAGCGATAGTTTTTTTACGAAATCTGATAACCTAATCAATTAATAATTTCACTATTTCTTTTGAAAAATCTTTAGAGATAGCTCTTAAATTCTTAGGGTTATCTATCTCTGAAATAATCACAGAAATTAACTGGTTATCATCCTTTTCTGTCAAATCAAAAACAACTGTTTCTAAAATATATTTTTTTACTTCAAAATTTTCAATACGTGCTGGTTTAGTTTGATAATAGTTATTTACATAGTCTATATAAAAATTACCACTATACTTATTATAAAAATAAACAGGATAACTTCTTACTGAATATTCAGCACTAGATTCTACTGATTTCGTATATTCTTGTATCTCCTTTAATGTTGTTAAAACCACTACATCAATATCTTTATTTTTAATTCTGTTCACTAATTCACTTTCTTCTATAACTGAAAGTTTTTTATTACTATCAATTACAGGAAAGCTCTTATAGCTTTCTATAGAATGTACTCCATTATCATTTAAACGATTTACGAGATTCTCTTCAAATTGCCTTCTTATTAAATTATCTTCTGTTTTACTAAAAACAATAATATTTTTGTTCTTTAAACCTAAAGACTTGTCCTTTTTCCATGAACTAAGTGTTTCAACTGACGAACAACTAAATTGTAATGCAGTTAATACTAATATTCCGAATGTTTTAAAAAATATTTTCACGATTACGATGTTTTAAAGTGATTAAAAATTGGTTTAATGCCTCAATGCATATCCTGCTCCACTACCTAACTCTTTTAAAGTTTTACTTATTTTTTTTAAAATTTCCATTCCCTTTTTATTTAATATTTCAACTATTTTATTAATTATATTAATCTTGATTGTTAAATTTTGAGTTGTCATAATTGTTTAGTTTTAAATTCTATACAAATATATCCTGAACCTCAAAAGCATACTATGAAGATCTAAGTGACTCGACAAAAATGAAAGGTGAAATGTATTTATTAGCAAGTGAATATAAATGAGCTATGTCAAAATTCAATGAATATAAAAATTGAATGAGATAATCAAAGAGGAATGGATTTAATACCAACTAATAATCCTTGATCAGCCACACAACAAATACACTAAAAATTCATACTTTAGTATCAAGAAAAATGATAATTAGTGTTTTTTCTAATAACTGAATAATAGCTCTTGTTATAACATAATAAATAGATGAAAAAAAGGTTGGTAATATTAACAGGTGCTGGTATTAGTGCTGAAAGTGGAATTGAAACTTTTAGAGGTGCTGATGGTTTATGGGAAGGTCATGATATTTACGAAGTTGCTTCACCACAAGGTTTTCGTGCAAACCCTGAATTAGTTCTCAATTTTTACAATCAACGCAGAAAACAACTACTTACTGTTTCACCTAATAAAGCACATGTAAATTTAGTTAAGTTAGAAGATAATTACCATGTTAATATTGTTACTCAGAATGTAGATGATTTACATGAACGTGCTGGTAGTACTAAAGTTTTACATTTACATGGTGAATTATTAAAATCGAGAAGTACTTTTGACAAAAATTTAGTTTATAACTGTACAAAAGATATTAGTCTTGGCAATCACTGTGAAAAAGATTCTCAATTACGGCCGCATATCGTATGGTTTGGTGAAGATGTACCAATGTTAGATAAAGCTATTGAAATTACTGCAAAAGCTGATATTTTAATAATAATTGGTACTTCAATGCAAGTATACCCTGCTGCGAGCTTAATTGATTATGTACCTGCAAGCACCCCTATTTACTTTATTGATCCAAAACCTGTTGTAAATAAAAACGCCTTTGATAATTTAACAATTATTAAAGACGTTGCTAGTTTAGGAACCGAACAATTACTTAAGATGTTAATCGATTAAAATATTCAAATATTTCTCCTTTAGAAATTGAACTTCCTTTTTCTATTAAGTCAAAAACTTCAATATTTCGTTCTTTGTCGTATTTTTTAGTACCTGTAAGAAATTCAATTTTATCATCATTAGGGTTTTTCATTAACCACTCAAAACCTTCTTGCTCTAATAAATTTATATCTTTATCTATATTAATAACGATACGATGAGTTTCTTTTTCATCACATTTAAATAAATTAACCACTTTCGGAGAAAAGTGTTCTAAATATTCGGTTTTATTAAGCACATCATCCCAAACAACGTCACTAAAAACATTCATTTCGTCTTCAGCCACTTGTGGTTTTTCTTCTTTTAATTCTTTCCATTCTTTTGCATTTATACTCTGAGATGCCAAAAAACGGGCAAATTCTTCATGCAATCCTTCAAATTGTTCTTTGGTAAGTTGTCTGTACTTCATTCGGCAATTTTAATAATAAATTAGGGTATGAGCAATTTTATTTATGAAAATTAATACTAAATAAAAAGAGAGTTCTAGCTAAAAAATGACAACACATATACTATGTAATAAGTTTATTTACAAAAAAAACCATCTATAAAAGACGGTTTTAATATATAGAACGAATTAAAAACTCATATAAAAATTTATATTTATCTAGTTACAGTACCTGATATTACTTTACCTGAATATTTATTATCTACTGAAAAAGACGTTGCTAATGTTTGACTACTTAAAGCCTGTACAAAAGGTTTTAATCCGAAAGGAGTTTCTGCATCATTTGTTGTTGGTTCAATAGAAATTACTACTGTAGCACTTGTTAAATCAATTGGAAAAGTTACATTAGGGTATCTATTATTAGGGTCAATGATAAAATCTTCTCCCGGAAATGGAGGAACTCCATTTGGTCCTTTAAATTCGTTGTTATTAGCAGCTCCGAAAAGACTTACATCCGCAGCATCAGAATCTGAAAATCTACCAGTTGAAATTGGTGTTGGGTTTCCTGAATTATCATTTATAACAACCCATCCTTCATAAATCCAACCATCTGCAAGTGTTGGTAAATTAGTAAAGCCTCCTCCTGTTGGTGGTAATGCATTGATAAACCAAATTCCGTTAGCATCTGTTCCTACAGTTCCAACTGAAGGTGCTTTTAAAAATCCTTGACCTGTTGCTGTTTCTAAATTACTTGAACCACTATACAATGTATTATCTGTTGATGGAGATGCAGTACTGTTTATAAAAGTTCCTTTTGAAAAAATCCATCCACTTGGACTTGATAAATCTGTGCCTGTTTCTGTTGCTGATTCAATTGTTAACACATAATCTGTTGCTGCATTCACTTTAGTTATATCTAGAGATGTACTTGTATTACTAGCTCCCTCAATATGAGAAAATCTTCCTGTCGATACTTTTTCTGTTCCAACAATAAGCCAACCTTCATACACATAGTTATCACCTAAATCTGGTAAATTTTGAAATGATTGTGTTACTGTTTTTGTCGTTGCAATATCATCATTATCATCACTACAAGAAGTGAAAGAAATTGCTGCAATAGCCAATAGACTTAAAAATGCTTTTTTCATAATTGTGTAAGTATTTTATTATACAACTGTTAAGTCGAGTATAAAATTGAAACTTACACATAGCTTAAAAAACTTCTATTATATATATAAATTTACGACCTATTTAATGAAGAATATAATTATTAAAACCATCTACTATTATTACATATAACAATAACTATACTATTTCTTATTAATACTGTATAATTAAAAAGCCCGAGTTATACACTCGAGCTTTTTAATTATATAAAACAGCATAATAACTCTACACTACTAATTTCTTTGTAGATGGCTTAAATTTAGTTAAAACGATACCTTCAACTGCTTTCTCATATTCTTCCATCGTTGGAGTTCTTCCTAAAATAGTTGATAATACTACTACTGGTGTAGAAGCAAGTAACGATTCTCCTTTTTTACCATCAGTATCTCTTACAACCCTTCCTTGGAATAAACGAGTAGAAGTAGCCATTACAGTATCTCCTGGTTCTGCTTTTTCTTGATTACCCATACATAAACTACATCCTGGACGCTCTAAATATAACTTGTTTTCGTATTTAGTTCTTGCAACTCCTTTCGGCGCATTGTCATCAAATACAAACCCTGCATACTTTTCTAGTACTTCCCAATCTCCTTCTGCTTTTAATTCATCTACAATATTGTATGTAGGTGGGGCAACAACTAAGGGAGCTTTAAACTCTACTTTCCCTTTTTGCGCTTCTACGTTTTTAAGCATTTGCGCCAATATTTGCATATCTCCTTTATGCACCATACACGAACCTATAAAACCTAAATCAACTTTCTTGGTTCCACCGTAAAAAGATAATCGTTGAATATTGTCATGCGTATAACGCTTTGATACATCTTCGTTATTTACATCTGGATCAGCAATCATTGGTTCAACAATCTTATCTAAATCAATAACAACTTCAGCATAATATTTAGCATCTGCATCTGGTTTTAATGCCGATTTAGTTCCTGACTTAATCTCCTTGATACGGTTATTTGCTTTGTCAACTAATCCTTTAAAATCCTGCTTCTTATTATCCATACCCTTATCAATCATGATTTGAATACGATCTCTTGATATTTCTAAAGATTCAATTAATGTTTCATCTTCTGAAATACAGATAGAAGCTTTCGCTTTCATTTCAGCTGTCCAATCTGTAAATGTAAATGCCTGATCAGATGTTAATGTTCCAATATGAACTTCAATGATTCTTCCTTGAAATACATTATCACCACCAAACTGATTTAACATTTGTTCTTGTGTTGCGTGTACCACATCACGGAAGTCCATAAAAGATTTCATCTCTCCTTTAAAAGTAACTTTTACCGATTCTGGAATTGGCATTGTAGCTTCTCCTGTTGCTAAAGCTAAAGCAACGGTACCTGAATCTGCTCCAAAAGCGACACCTTTTGCCATACGTGTATGTGAATCTCCACCTATAATTACATCCCAATCATCAACAGCAATATCATTTAATACTTTATGAATAACATCAGTCATTGCATGGTATTTCCCCTCAGGGTGACGTGCAGTTACTAATCCAAAGTCATTCATAAACTTCATTAATCTTGGAATATTAGCTTTTGACTTATCATCCCAAACAGAAGCAGTATGACATCCTGATTGATAACCAGCATCAACAACTGGAGAAATTACAGTAGCTGCCATCATCTCTAATTCTTGAGAAGTCATTAACCCTGTAGTATCTTGAGATCCAACAATGTTTACCTCAACTCTAACATTAGAGCCTGCGTGTAATATTTTACCAGGAGTAGTTCCTACTGCATTTTTGTTGAATATTTTTTCAACAGCAGTTAAACCTTGTCCTTCAACTGAAACTTCTTTTGAAGTAGCATATACCTGAGGAACATCTATACCTAATAATTTACAGGCAAAAGTTTGTAATTTTTTACCGAAAACAACAGCATAAGAACCTCCTGCTTTTATAAACTCCATTTTTGGTGGTGTTAAAGCTGTAGAAATATCTTTTAACTCTTTATCTCCGTTGTATAACTTTTTTTCTTTAGTATTAATTGTAAGAACCGTACCTGTAGCCACAGAATATTCTTCTTTTAAGATAGCATCTCCTTCTTCATCTACAACCGTATTTCCATCAGCATCTTTTTGCTTTACCCAGTTTTTTAAATCGATACCAATACCTCCAGTTACCCCAACAGTTGTTAAGAAAATTGGAGCAATACCATTAGTACCAGCAATTACTGGAGCAATATTTATAAACGGTACATATGGACTAGACGATATACCTGTCCATAATGCTACGTTATTTACACCTGACATTCTTGATGAACCAACTCCCATTGTTCCTTTATCAGCAAGCAACATAACACGCTTATTAGGGTGTTGTTTTTTTAGAGCTAACAATTCATTCTGCATATCTTTATTATGCTCAAACATACATTGCCCATGTAACTCTCTATCTGACCTAGAATGTGCATCTGCACCTGGTGATAGTAAATCTGTAGAAATATCACCAATTCCTGCAACAAATGTTACAATTTCAATTTCTTCATCTACCTCTGGTAATTTGGTGAAAAATTCTGCTTTAGCATAACTTTCTATAATTTCTTTTGCAATATCATCTCCAGCTTTTAATGCATTCTCTAAACGCTCTGTATCCGCTTCATAAAGAAAAACCTGCGTCTTTAAAACAGCTGCTGCTTCTCTTGCTAAAGAAACATCAGTTCCTAAGGCTAAATCTAATAAGACATCAACTGAAGGTCCACCTTTCATGTGTGATAATTGCTCAAAAGCAAAAGAAGGTGTAATTTCTTTTAATACAAATTCTCCTAAGATAATTTCTTTTAAAAATTTTGCTTTTACAGTTGCTGCACTTGTAGTTCCAGGTAAAACATTATAGATAAAAAAGTTGAGAGATTCTTCTCTATGCTCATTACCTGAATCTTTAATTTGTTCAATAATTTCACTTAATAATTCAGCACCATCAACTGGTTTTGGGTGAAGCCCCTGAGCTTTTCGCTCTTCGATCTCCTTGATGTAATCTTGATAAATGTTCATAAAAGGTTTCTTTTAATGTTGATGGCTTATTTTGCAAATTCTATCGCTTATATTAAACGCACTTTAAATTTACATTTAATATTTTTAATCATATTAATATGAAAAGCCAAACAATGTAATTTTTATTAGTTTTTGTATTGCAAAAGTACTACTTATAAATAAAATTTAAAAAATAAACACTTAACTAGCTTAATTAGTAAATAAACTTTGATATAAAACATAAAAAAAAACACAATTCGAAAAAAAAACCTATTTAAATGTTAATTTTTAATCAAATTCATAATTCAAAAACTAATGATTTAAGTTTTAAATTAATGATTCGTAATAAAAAGGTAGAAATTAGTAGGTAAATTCTTATATAAAATTTTAATCCTTTACCATCATTGAGCTCCTTTTACGATAAATAGTGCTGAAAAAAGCTCGAACTAACAAGTAATAATTAATACATTTTTATTAAACGAAGTATATTATAAAACTTAAGTAATTACTTATTTCTCAAATATATAAAAATAAAAAAGTAGACCAGTAAGCTGGATTCTGTTTCTTATAAATAAGACTCTTATCATTTATCTAGTTTTACAATTACTTGTAAAATCAATCTGCCTACCCCTTAGAATCGCGCGAGTAGCGCTCAAGCTCTAATGTACATGACATTGCACCGTATAGAGTTTACCTGGTTTCACTACAGCATTACCTGTACATACTTTCTGCTGCACTTGTCCTCGATTTGCATCGGACGGTTGTTATCCGCTATACTACTCTTTGGTGTCCAGACTTTCCTACTTATACTAAATATAAGTCGATAAGATAGGTCTACTTATTTATTTTTAAATGAGTTCATAATTTTTCAAAAAAAACCCACTCAATAAATTGAGTGGGAAAATTGCTATGAAAAAGAAAAAGTGTCTATAACGTCTTATAGACACTGCAAATATAGAAATATTTTTTACTTTACACAATGTTTTTACTAAAAAATTATCTTTTTTTATAAAAAAATAAAACCCACTCAGTATTTGAGCGGGTTTTAGGTAGTCTAAAAATATTTTATTTAAAATAATTCTTTAAGAAAACATATCTTTTACTTTCTCAAAAAATGATTTATCTGATCTTTGAGGGTTTGGACTAAAATTTTCATCCTCTTGCATCGATTCAAAAAACTTACGTTGATCTTTTGTTAACTCCTGCGGAGTCCAAACATTAATATGAATTAAAAAGTCTCCATTACCATAGCGCTCTATACTAGGCAATCCTTTTCCTTTTAATCTTAAAATTTTTCCAGATTGAGTTCCTGCCTCTATTTTTATTTTTACATTTCCTGTTACTGTTTCTATTTCTTTAGAAATACCTAAAACTGCTTCAGAAAAATTAATATATAAATCGTAGTGAATGTTACTCCCTTCTCTTTTTAATGTTTCATGCTGAACTTCTTCTATTAACACTAATAAATCTCCTGGAATAGAGTTTTTACCTGGAGCTTCATTTCCTTTTCCTCCTACTTTTAATTGTACTCCTTCAGTAACCCCTTCAGGAATATTAATTGAAACTGTTTCTTCTTTAATAATTAAACCCTGAGCATCTGATCCGTTAGGTTTATTACTAATTATTTCTCCAGCTCCTTGACAAGTACCACAAGTAGTTGCTGTTTGCATTCTACCTAAAATTGTATTGGTAACTCGCATTTGTTGCCCACTACCATTACATGTTGTACATGTTTTATAAGTAACTCCTTCTGCCTGAACCTTTCTACGAACTTTAACTTTCTTTTCTACACCATTCGCTATTTCTTCTAAAGTTAGCTTTACACGAATACGCATATTAGATCCTTTAACTCTAGCTTGTCGTTGACCTCCGCCACCGCCGAAACCACCAAAACCGCCACCGCCGAAAATATCTCCAAACTGACTAAATATGTCATCCATATTCATTCCGCCGCCGCCAAAACCGCCACCGCCACCTTGTGGACCATCGAAAGCTGCATGACCATATTGATCGTAACGAGCTTTTTTATTATCATCACTAAGCACTTCGTATGCTTCAGCACATAACTTAAACTTTTCTTCTGCGCTTTTATCATCCGGGTTTTTATCTGGATGATATTTAATCGCCATTTTTCGATATCCTTTTTTAATTTCAGCTTGCGATGCCGATTTTGATATACCTAATACTTCGTAATAATCTTGTTTTGCCATTTTTATTCTATTCTGTCAGTGCCATAATTAAAGTGATGTTATATAACTTTGTAAAAAAATTTTAAAAGTAAAACCTTTTTAATGACCTATTATTTATGCTTGTCCTACCACCACTTTCGGATGACGAATAATTTTATCTCCTAACTTATACCCTTTTTCTACACAATCAACAACTTTTCCTTTTAAATCATCAGATGGTGCAGGTATTTGTGTAATTGCTTGATGCACTTCTGCATCAAAAACATCACTTGGCTTTACCTCTATAGCTGTTAATCCCTTTTGCTCTAAAGTTGATACCATTTTTTGGTGAATTAATAGCACACCTTTACGTAGTTCTTCAGCGTTTTTATCATCTTTATCATCTTCAACATGTGATAAAGCTCGTTCGAAATCATCTAAAACTGGCAGTAAAACTGTCATTACTTCCTGTCCTGCTGTTTTAAAAAGCTCCATACGTTCTTTAGAAGTACGTTTTTTATAATTTTCAAACTCAGCAAATAAACGTAAATACTTATCTTTTTCTGCTTGAAGCAATTCTTCAGTTGTAGGTACTACTTTCTCTTCAACCTCCTCAACCTCTTGTGCTTTCTCTGCTTCTTGAGTTTCTTCTACTGGCGCATTATCAATTGCGTCTTTTAACTCGTCTTCTTTTGTATATTGATCTTTACTCATTGTAAATAGTCTCTTTAAATTCTTCAGCATACTTTTATCAATAATATTGCCAATAAAAAAATTGTGTCAACTTGACATTAATTAATTCATCTCTTTTTTTAATCGTGTATAATTCCTATATTTATAGGAAATAAATTTAATTAACATTTAAGTCCCTCATTAATTATGAAAAATAACTTATTAAGTATTACTGGCGCAACAATTTTAACTAGACAAGAACAAAAAAATCTAACTGGAGGTATCTCTTCTGTAGATGCTAGTAAATGTGGTTGTGATTGCGCAGGACGTGTTACAGGTCCTTTCTATTGTCATAAGATTATTGCTTGTCCACAAGTATATACTTGTGACCAAGAAATGTAATACTATATCTTAAAAGAAAAACCAGTAACTTATAAAAGTTGCTGGTTTTTTTATTTAAATTAACTTCTTAAATTAATCTTCTATTCTTTCGATTTTTGCTCCGATAGACTTCAATCTAGCTTCAATATCTTCGTATCCTCTATCTATTTGCTCAATATTATTAATAATACTAGTACCTTTTGCCGATAAGGCTGCTATTAATAAGGAAATTCCAGCACGTATGTCTGGCGAAGTCATTTTTGTAGCTTTTAACATTGACTGAAAATCATGCCCTATTACAGTTGCTCTATGCGGATCACATAAAATCACTTTAGCCCCCATATCTATTAATTTATCAACAAAAAACAAACGGCTTTCAAACATTTTTTGATGAATTAAGACTGTTCCTTTTGCTTGTGTTGCGATTACCAATACAATACTTAATAAATCGGGAGTAAAACCAGGCCAAGGTGCATCGGCTACTGTTAAAATAGATCCGTCGATGTAGTTTTGAATTTCATAACTATCTTGCTCAGGAATAAAAATATCATCTCCTCTTTTTTCTAATTGAATTCCTAGTTTACGAAATACGTTTGGTATTTGTCCTAAATTTTTCCAACTAACATCTTTAATTGTTAATTCAGATCGAGTCATTGCTGCCATACCAATCCAACTACCAATTTCTATCATATCAGGCAATACTCTGTGCTCACAACCACTCAAAGAGGCTACTCCTTCAATAGTTAACAGGTTGGAACCTACACCTGATATTTTTGCCCCCATAGAATTCAACATTTTTGATAGTTGTTGAATGTAAGGCTCACAAGCTGCATTATATATCGTTGTTGTTCCTTTTGCTAAAACTGATGCCATTAAAATATTAGCCGTACCTGTTACCGAAGCTTCATCCAATAACATATCTGTACCAACTAAGCCTGTTTCGGTTTCAACTCCGTAAAAATATTCTTCTTTATTATAACGAAATTTTGCTCCTAGGTTAATAAACCCTTCAAAATGGGTATCTAAACGACGACGCCCTATTTTATCACCTCCAGGTCTTGGAATATATCCTTTCCCAAAACGTGCTAACAAAGGACCAACAATCATTATTGAACCTCTTAATGAACTTCCGTCTCTTTTAAAGTCAGCAGATTCTAAATATTTTAAGTTAATAGCATCTGCTTGAAATTGGTACGAATTCTTTCCTAATTTTTCAATTTTAACGCCTAATTCTCCTAAAATAAAAATAAGTTTATTTACGTCAATAATATCAGGAATATTATTTATCGTTACTTTCTCTGCTGTTAACAATACAGCACATATAATTTGTAACGCTTCATTTTTTGCTCCTTGAGGTGTAATTACTCCGTTAAGCTTGTGACCTCCTTCAATTTTAAATGATGCCATTTATTTTTTTCTG
This sequence comes from Tenacibaculum sp. Bg11-29, assembly GCF_002836595.1. Taxonomy (NCBI): domain Bacteria; kingdom Pseudomonadati; phylum Bacteroidota; class Flavobacteriia; order Flavobacteriales; family Flavobacteriaceae; genus Tenacibaculum; species Tenacibaculum sp. Bg11-29. The sequence continues at coordinate 2,529,407 of NZ_PJBB01000003.1, read as the reverse complement.
TATTTGTTATTACTATAATTAGATTTTACCTTTGGGTTGTTTTTATGATTTGATTGCCCTTGACTACTACGTTTTCTTAATAAATTTTTACTTTCAGATAACCTTTCTTTAGACTCTCTTAAATCTATTTCCTTGTCAGACAAATCATATAAATGCTTAAAGATAACTGCATCATCAACGGTATCTTTATTCCAATTTAAATAGCATTTCTTCATGTGATTTGCTATCGTAAAGACTAATGCTTCTCTTTTTTCTCCTTCTTCCCATGTCAACGCGATATTTATCATTGTTTGGATATTGTTTCCATAATAACGATACCTTGAAGCTGATTTTGGATAATCCATTTTCTTTGGCTTCTCTATCAATTCTTCTTTTGATGGTATTTCATATGGAGAATCAGCATCTAACTGAAAATCGGCTATAATATGCAACTGATCCCAGAGCTTATGTTTAAAATCTGGCACATCACGTAAATGAGGTTGTAAATTTCCCATTACATCGACAATTGCTTTTGCCATTATATTTCTTTCTTCTTTAGTTTCTAAAGCAATACAATGATTTATTAATTTCTGTATATGTCTTCCGTATTCTGGAATTATTAAGTGATCTCTCTCTGAATTGTACTCTAAATCAAACGTCATTTCTCTGTATTTATAGCTGCAAAATAGGTAATTATTACGGATTAATTATCTATCCGATTACCTTTAATTTTGCGAATTGTAATAATAATTTCTTTTTTCCTACGGTACCAAACTTAATTTCGGCTTTTTTATTGGGGCCTTTACCTTCTAAGGCAATTACCTCGCCTGTTCCAAAACGATTATGCTCAACAAAATTACCTACAACAATTTCACCTTCAAATAAGTTCATTTTCGGGTTTACTTCTGATACCTTTTTCATTTTACTTTTTGGTGGTATCAAATCTGCTTTCTCTTTTTTAGCTAAAAACTCTTTTCGTTTCTTTTGAATAGGCTTCTGAAAACGAATATTTTTAGGCGAATCATCATCAAACACACTTGCATCAATAAATCTATTCGCTAAACCTTGAGGAACTTTAGGTGCTAAATGTTCTACAAATTTACCTTCTATTTCTTCTAAAAAACGACTAGGTTCACCGTCTGTTAATTTACCCCAACGATAACGTGTTTGCGCATACGTTAAGTAAGCTACTTTTTCTGCTCTAGTTAATGCAACATAAAATAAACGTCGTTCTTCTTCTAATTCACTACGTGTATTCATACTCATACCTGAAGGAAACAAACTTTCTTCCAAACCTACAATATATACATACGGATATTCTAATCCTTTTGATAAGTGAATTGTCATTAACGAAACCATTGGTGTATCATCGCTCTCACTATCAAAATCTGTTGCTAATGCAACATCTTCTAAGAAAATAGGCAACGATGCATCATCTCCTGCTTCAATTTTATCCGTAATAAAATCTTTTATTCCGTTTAATAATTCTTGAATATTTTCAACCTTATTTACCCCCTCTGGTGTACCATCTTTTTGTAAATCTTTAACTAATTGTGTTTGCTTTACAACTAAGTCGGCAATTTCAAAGGCATTCATTTTTTGTGCGTCTATTTGTAAACGCTGAATCATTCTCGTAAAATTAGCTAGCTTATTTTTTGTTCCTATATTTATTTTTAAATCAACTTTATCTAAATTTAATAAAATCTCAAAAATTGATTTTTTATAATGATTTGCAGCGATTGCTAATTTATCAATTGTCGTTGCACCTATACCTCGTGCTGGGTAATTAATAATTCGTTTTAAAGCTTCTTCATCATTTGGGTTTATTAGTATACGTAAATACGATAATAAATCTTTTATTTCTTTACGTTGATAAAAAGACATCCCTCCGTAAATTTTATATTTAATATCTTTTTTACGTAAAGCGTCTTCCATTGCTCTTGATTGGGCATTGGTACGGTATAAAATAGCAAAAGAATCATTTGTTAATTGATTATTCATTTTGTTATCCCAAATAGACTGCGCTACAAAACGTCCTTCTTCTCCATCAGAAATTGTTCGCATTATTTTAATGCTTTCACCAGGATCATTCGCTGTCCAAACTTCTTTATCTAGTTTTGTTTTATTTTTATCTATTACACTATTGGCTGCTTCTACAATATTACTTGTTGATCGATAGTTTTGCTCTAGTTTAAATGTTTTAACATCAGGATAATCTTTTTGAAAATTTAAGATGTTATTAATGTTTGCTCCACGAAAACTATAAATACTTTGCGAATCATCACCTACCACACAAATATTTTGAAAACGATCTGCTAAAGCTCTTACTATTAAATATTGGGAGTGGTTTGTATCTTGATACTCATCAACCATTATGTACTTAAAACGACTTTGATATTTTGCTAGTACTTCAGGAAAACGTGTTAACAACTCATTGGTTCTTAATAATAAATCATCAAAATCCATAGCTCCTGCCTTAAAACATCTTTCTACATAGGCTTTATAAATATCTCCTACTCTAGGTCTACTTGCTTCTAAATCGGCTTCTTGTAAATCAGCGTTTTTAAAATAGGCTCTAACAGTTATTAAACTATTTTTAAAAGATGAGATTCTACTTAAAATTTGCTTTGGCTTATAACGATCTTTATCTAGTTTCATTTCTCTAATGATCGTAGATATTAATCGCACAGAATCTTGCGAATCATAAATTGTAAAATTAGATGGGTAGCCTAAACGATCTGACTCTGATCGTAAAATTCTAGAAAAAACCGAGTGAAAGGTTCCCATCCATAAATTTTTAGCTTCGCTAAAGCCCACTACTCCGCCAATACGCTCTTTCATTTCACGTGCTGCCTTGTTAGTAAAGGTTAACGATAAAATGTTAAAGGAATCGACTCCTTGCTTCATTAAATGAGCTATACGATACGTTAAAACTCTCGTTTTACCCGATCCGGCTCCTGCTATAATAATCATTGGGCCATCTTTTTGTAAAACGGCTGCTCTTTGTGGTTCGTTAAGTTGCTCTAAATAAGTGCTCAATAGAAAAAGATTGAAAGAATTTTTAAAACGGAAATTTAACCATTCTTTTAACTATTATAAAGAATGTATGCTTTTTTTTATTCACTTTTTTTACATACTCAAAAACAGCTAAAATTATATCATATTTTCTTGTCTCAAATATTTTTTTTTATTTGCGTGTCAACAATAAAAAACATGTCTTTTTAATTTATAATTTATATACATTACTTTAAATAAATGTGTTCTCCTTTTTTTAAATTACCCCTTAGTACAAAAGTTATAAATTAACTAAATGTATTTTTATTAAAATTTTTATTAAAATTCGGATTGGCAATTTTAACAGGACTTGTATATTCGCATTATGGAAAGTAAAATTATTGAAAGTTTAGCGTACATATTACCTGCCTTAGTTACAGGTGGTGTTGCATATTTTATATTAGGCGCTTTTATTAAGCAAGATAATAACGAGAAAAAATTTGAAACTTTAGTTAATAAAAAACGTGAGAGTTTACCTGTAAAACTGCAAGCTTACGAACGTTTACTTTTATTTTGCGAACGTATTAATCCTACAAAACTATTGCTTAGAGTAAATCCTATTGGAGATAATACTAGCAGTTATTTACAATTATTAATTGCCAATATTGAGCAAGAGTATGAGCACAACATGGTACAGCAATTGTATGTATCTGAAGATAGCTGGAAAGCAATTATAGCTGCTAAATTAACAATTATTTCTAAACTTAGAAAAACAGCTGAAACAGCTGAAAACGCAAAAGATTTACGCGAAAAAGTATTAATTGATTATTCTCAAAACGAAAACCCAACACAAACATCGATTGCTTATTTAAAACAAGAAGTTAAAAAATTAATTTAAAGCGTAATTTTATATTCTTTTTCTAGTTTAATTTTAAACTACATAAATTCAACCTAAAACACCATAATTAAAAGAGTAGTGTTAACTACTTATTTATTTTCACATCCAAAAACAGCAATTATATAACCTAACTCATTTCTTTTACTGCTTTATTCCTTACAGGTTACACACCATTACATATAAATTTTAATAAAAAACAGTATTACAAATAACCTTTCCTTTTACAAAATAAGAATTTTTATTTTTCTATTGGTAATTCTAAATTACTTGCCCATTCGGTCCAAGAACCATCAAACACTGTATAATTTTCATTTCCTGCAACTTCATTACCTAAAGCTAAAATACAAGCTGTAATACCTGATCCGCAAGAAAACACAACATTCTCTTTTTTAGGGTTTAGATCTAAAAAAATCTCTTTAAGCTCTTTAACTGATTTCATTTTTCCATTTACTTGCAATTCCGTGTATGGCAAGCTTTTTGAATTCGGGATATGCCCACCCCTTAAACCTTTTCTTGGTTCGGCTACTGTTGCATTAAATCGTGCTTTCGAACGTGCATCTAAAATACATTTCTTATCATTTGAAGCCTTTAACACCTCTATAGTACCACTTACTTTTTCTACATTAAAGTTCACCTTAAAATCACCTTTCTTTATTTTTGTTTTTTTAATTTCTTCTGTTAAAAAACTCAACTCTTGCCATTTAGGCAATCCACCATTTAAAACCGCTACATTCTTAAAACCAAAAATTTTAAATAACCACCAAGCTCTCGCTGATGAATACACGCCTATATCATCATAAACAACAATACAACTGTCGTTATTTACCCCCAGTTCTCTAGCCTGTTTTTCAAAATGATTTTCATTCGGAATTGTATTTGGAAATACTCCTTTTGAATCTAAAAAAACATTCTTTAAATCAAAGAATACTGTATTTAATATCTGCCTCCTTTCTTTTTCATCACCTTTAGAGCCTCCTACTTTAGGAATAGTTGCATCTAAAACAATTAAATTTTCTGCGTTAATATTTTCAGACAACCAATTAACAGTAACTAACGGACTTGGAACTTTAAGTTTCATTTATCTTCATTTAATAATTCATTTTTTATCTAAAAAAAAGCATCAATGATTATTTATACATTGATGCTCTTATATGCTATATATTAAGATAATTTTTTATTTTACTTCATCGTAATTATCATCCCAGTTTTTAGGTTTAGGGTCATGTAATTTACCTACTGATTTTGCAACAATCATAGATACTGTTGCATCTCCTGTTACATTAATTGTTGTACGTAACATATCTAAAGGCCTATCTACCGCAAAAATTAACGCCAATGCTACCGGATATAAATCTTTTGGAAAACCTATAGACTCTAATACAATTACCAACATAACCATACCTGCTCCAGGAACAGCTGCACTACCAATAGAAGCTAACAAAGCTGTTAAAACAATTGATAATTGATTTGCAAAACCTAATCCTTCAGGCCATAAAACTTGCATCACAAATACTGCCGCTACTGCTTGATACAAACTTGTTCCATCCATGTTTATAGTTGCACCTACTGGCAACACGAAACTAGACACTTCTTTATCTACACCAATATGCTCCTCTACTCTTTCCATAGTAACAGGCAATGTTGCTGCACTCGAACTTGTAGAAAAAGCTAATAATTGTGCAGGGCTTAATTGTTTTAAAACCCATAATGGGTTTTTCTTTGTGTAAACACTTATTAAAACTGAGTAAAAAACAATCATAATTAATAAGCCTAAAACTACAACTCCTGCATATTTTAATAAAGCTAATAAAATATCGGGATCACCTGAGGTAACCACAACATTTGCTAATAAAGCAAATACTGCATACGGAGAGATTAACATTATAAGATCTACCATTTTTAAAATGGCTTCATTTAACGAATCGAAAAATTTCTTTAATGGTTTCGCTTTTTTCTCACCAATTAGCAACATTGAAATTCCTAAGAAAATGGTAAAGAAAATTACCTGTAACATTGCTTTATTATTACTCATGGCACTTACAGCATTATCAGGCACCATGTCTACCACAAACTGTAAAGGCCCACTACTCTGCTGTCTTGTTGCTTCAGTAATTTTAGCTGTTATACTAGAACTTTTAGCATAGGTATTTGTTAATTTCTCAACTGTTTCTTGTGAAATTCCGTCTCCTGGTTGAATTACATTTACCAACACCAAACCAATTGTAATAGCAATTACTGTTGTTCCTATATAAATTAACATGGTTCTTACGCCAATATTTTTAAATTTAGAAATATCTTTTAAATCAGAAATTCCTTTAATTAAAGAAGCTATAATTAATGGTACCGCTATTAGTTTTAATAATTTTACAAAAATAGTTCCTAATGGCTTTATCCAATCTTCAATAAAATTATCCCAGCCAAATTGCAATGCTAAAAATCCAAATAAGATCCCTAAAACCATTCCAATTAAAATACGCCAGTGTAATGCTAGTTTCTTCATGTAATCTATATTATTTTTTAAAAGGTGTAAGATAAAATAAATATTTAAAATGTGACCATTAATACGTAACTTGTGTCATAATTACTATAGAACTAATTACTAATCTTATTAAAACGGAAAAATGGCAGGAATTTTAGACTTATTAAACAGCGACTTAGGTAAATCAATCATATCTGGAGTAGCAGGATCAACAGGACAAGATAGCGGTAAAACAAGTAGTGTTTTAACAATGGCTTTACCTGTTTTAATGAAAGCAATGCAACGTAATTCTGCAACTCCAGAAGGTGCTGAAGGATTAATGGGGGCTTTAAATAAACACGATGGTGGTATTTTAGATAATTTAGGAGATCTGTTTAATGGTGGTGTAAATGATAACGTTTTACAAGACGGAGGTAATATTTTAAAGCATGTTTTAGGAAACAAACAACAAGGTGTTGAGCAAGTAATTGGTCAGAAATCTGGAATGGATTCTGGTGCCGTTGCTAGTATCTTAAAAACTGCAGCTCCTCTTTTAATGGGGCTTTTAGGTAAACAATCACGTCAAAACAATGTAAGTAGTTCTAATGATTTAGGTGGTTTATTAGGCGGTTTATTAGGTGGAAACTCTGCTGATAAAGAACAAAGCTTTTTAGAACAAATTTTAGATGCTGACGGTGACGGAAGTATTGTTGATGATGTTGCTGGTATGGTTTTAGGTGGTGGAAGCCAAAAATCTAGTGGTGGATTATTAGGAGGATTGCTAGGTGGTATTTTTGGAAAAAAATAAATATTGCATTTTTATAATATCAAAAAGGGTAAACATTTGTTTGCCCTTTTTCTTTTAACTATTTTTGCCGCCATGGAAAAATTAAAACAACGTTGGGGTTTAAATACTACTTGGGATGTAATTGCCGTATTAATCGTATTTTCTATTAACGGCTCGTTTGCTTCTTGGGTTGCAAAACCTATTACAGCTTTTGTTGGGCTTTCTCCTGAAACCACTTCCCCTTGGATATATTGGCCTTTACGTATTTTACTTATTTTTCCTATTTACCAAACTACACTACCTTTAGTTGGTTGGTTATTTGGTCAATTTAAATTCTTTTGGGCTTTCGAAAAGAAATTTTTAGGTCGTATGGGGTTAGGGTTTCTTTTTAAAGACAAATAAGTATCATTTCTTCTAAAGTGAAATAATTTTTATTTATTCACTCTCCCATTACTTTCTTTATAACGAATAGTTTTTTTTGCGGAAAACCACATTTCAAATTGTGGACACCTCATATATTATCTCCTATCTTATTTTTAAATTTACCGCTACCCCATAAACAACAACGATACTTCTTTTTTTACCACTTTTATTTTAATTAGTAAAAGGAATAAAGTAATTTACACAACAAAAACAAACTTGTGAAAATTAAAATGAACACACCTCTTTCATTAATATTATTTCGATTATTATTAGCACCAATAATTTTACTACTAGCATATTTTATAGGAGAAAATGCCAAAATAATTATTGTAATCTTAATGTATTTAGGATTGATTTCTGATATCTTAGATGGAATAATTGCTAGGAAACAAAACATCTCTTCTCCTAAACTAAGACGAATGGACAGTCAAACAGATATGGTATTTTGGGTATCCATTGGGCTTGCTACTTGGATATTATATCCTAAATTGATTTCTGATAATTCAATTGTTATTTGGACAATTCTCGGAATGGAATTAGCTTGCTACGCAATAAGCTTTATAAAATTTAAAAAAGAAACTTGCACTCATGCTTTTCTTTCCAAAATTTGGGGAATTACGCTACTAATTGCTTTTACCTCTTTAATTGGATTCAACCATGCTGGAATACCATTTTATAGCGCAGTAATAATTGGCTTAATTTCCCATATCGATGTAATTCTAATAATATTAATTTTACCTAAGTGGACTCACGATATACCAAGTGCATATCACGCATATTTAATAAGAAAAAATATTAACTTTAAAAAGAATAAATATTTAAACGGATAAATAAGCTACTGAAAAACAAAAGAATGAGTCGCTCAAAAAAGAAAAACAAAATACACGGAAATACAACTGCCAAATCTGAAAAAGAAAACAAGCAAGATGCAAACCGAAAATTACGTAGAACTACAAAACAAAAAGTAAGTTCAGGTGAAACTATTTTACCTAAACTGCGAGAAGTTTCAAATATTTGGAATTTTAACAAAGACGGAAAAACATATAATCTAGAAATGTCAGAAAAAGAGCTACGAAAGTAAAAATGACTTCTTTTATTCTTACACTAACCTATTAATATAATAAGAACTTGAACGAAATTGAAAAACCAATTAAAAGAGGAACCCTAAGGCTCTTTTTAGGAAAAGAATACTTTGTATTAAAACGAAAATGGAATTGGTTTTTCTCCACCAAGAAATACTCAAAACATATTAATAAAAACAATCTTAAACATACAGTATTTAAACATAAATCACTTATTTTAAGACCTCTTAAAGATGTAGAAATGTATCTTCAAGAAAACAAGAGAACAAATCTTGAAATTGCAATAAAACATTTAAATGGAATTGAAATTAGACCAAATGAATATTTTTCACTTTGGAAATTAGTAGGACGTCCTACTAAAAGAAAAGGTTACCTAGAGGGCTTAATTTTAAAAAGCGGGAGGATTGACAAAGATATTGGTGGTGGACTTTGCCAACTGGGTAATTTACTTTTTTGGATTTTCGCACACAGCCCTTTAACCATTAAAGAAAGATACAGACATGGATTTGATGTTTTTCCTGACGTAAACAGAAAAGTCCCTTTTGGTGCCGGAGCAACTTTATCATATAACTACATTGATCTTCAAATAAAAAATGAAACAAAGAATCATTTTGTTATTAATTTATGGATGGATAAAACACATTTATATGGAGAGTTATTATCAAAAGAAAAGTTAAATGAATCTTATAGAATTGAGGAAAGAAACCATCAAATAAAACAACAATCTTGGGGTGGATACTCAAGACATAATCAAATTATTAAAATAATTTCAACAGAAAATTCTGAAACAGAAAAAATTATTGTAGAAAACCACGCTATTATGATGTACAATCCATTTCTTAAAAACAAATAAAGTAATCATTACATAAACCTGTAACTTAAAAAGATCATCTAGAAACTAGAAAATGACAAATTTCTCCAAACTATCTAATTTTTTTAAAACTGAATATTCATTAAATCAAGATGGAATAGAAGAACTATTCTCATTAATTAAGGTTATAAAACACAGAAAAGGAAGTTTATTAATTCAAGCTCAAAGCAAAGAAAAGCAACTTCGATTTCTAAATAAAGGAATAGTAAGAGAATACTACTCTAATCAAGAAAAAGAAGTAAATATTAATTTCTACATAAAACCACAATTTATTTCCGACTTACTAACGTTTAGCCAGAATTCTAACACTAACAAAAATCAAGAATGTCTTTCTTCTGTTGAAGTTTTATGTATTGATAGAAATCCTTTTTTTGATTTATTAGAAAAATACCAATGCGGTAAATCTTTTATTGATGCATCATTTCAAAAACTACTAAAACAAAAAGAAATGCTAGAGTTTAATCGGGTTACTAAAACACCAAAAGAGTTATACAACGAGTTATTCATCTATAAACCAGAATGGCTTCAATCAATACCACATCGCCTCTTATTTAAACATAACTCCTGAAACATTAAGCCGTATTAGAAAACGTACTTCTTGATTTGAATCAATGGAAATAGCCATGCTTTACTAGACTTTTGTATAAATTTAAAACACATACAAAATGTTAAAAATTCATCACATTAGAAATGCAACTATGATTCTTGAAACAGAAAAAGATGTAATTTTAATCGATCCAATGTTAGGAGATATAGGTATTATGCCTTCTTTTACATTATTTAGACATAAAGCAAGAAAAAACCCGATTGTTCCCTTACTAAGAACATAGCTTTTATATTAAATAGAGTTACACACTGTATAATTACACATCAACACCCAGATCATATTGATAAAGCAGGAGTTAAATTTTTAATAAAAAATAACATTCCTATTACCTGTCGCACTAAAGATAAAAAGGGTTTTATAAAAAGAGGCTTACACGTTACTCAGTCACTAAAATACTGGGAAAAACAAAAATTATTAGGAGGAACCATTGAAGGTATTCCAGTAAAATATGGTTATGGCTTTGTTGCTAAAACAATGGGAAATGTAATTGGTTTCTACATAAAATTACCCAATCAAAAATCTATTTACCTCAGTTCTGATACAATTTACACAGACTCAGTTAATAAAGTTCTAAAAAAATATAAGCCCGACATTAGTGTCTTAGCTTGCGGAATCGTGCAATTCGATTTATTTAAACAACTTATTATGAATATTGATGATATTCTAAAGTTTATTAAAAACACACAAGGAAAAGTTATAGCTAATCATATGGAATCTATAAACCATTGTCCATTAACTCGAAAAGAGTTAAAAAAAACACTAACACAACATCAACTAATAAATAAAGTTTTAATTCCTGAAGATGGTGAAATACTCGAAATAAACTAAAAAATACAGTTAAAATAAAATATTCCTTAACTCCACAGAATAGCAATTTAAGCTCAAAATAGTACATCATAGTATTTTGAGCTTATTATACTAATATAAACAATATTTTAAACAAACATTTATTACAAGGTAACTCTAACCAATATTTTTTAGTATTAATTTTATACCTCCTCTAAAGTTATTTTCGAAAAAATATAGCAATCAACACTCAAGGGCATTTACTTCACTTTTATTCTTTCAATTTTACCTCGTAAAAACATAAAGCATAAACATTACTTATTTACACTTAATTAAAAGGTCTGCGTATATTTGTACTATTGCTAATGACAAGAGTTAATCGCTATGAAAAAAAAAGAAAAAAGAAGTACACTTAAAGAATTAATAAACCAAAACACTTATTTATTTTCCTATACTCTTTTCGCTAATCATTACCCAAAAGGAAGTAAAAAATTAAGAGTATTATTATTTTTTATTATTGGCTTTACAACTATTAACACATTTAGCCAAACCAACTTTATAATAAATAGTTTTTCTGACAAGTATAAAGGAATGATAACGCTTGAAAAAGGCCTTAAAAATGAAATTATAAAAAAAGGAAAAACTACAATTATTGATATAAAAACCAATAAGGAGGTTATAGAAATTAAATCGAACGCCTTGCATGTTAACATCGATAAATGTAGAGTTACAACAACAAATGCTTTAAAGCTACCTTATGCTGATCAAAATATTATAATATACCAAGATTTTAATTTTGATGGAATAAATGATTTAGCCATACTCGATGGAGCATATAGTTGTTACGGTAGCCCAACATATCAAATTTACTTAGAAACAAAACAAGGGTTAAAACATAGTCCTGAATTTACCCGATTAGCACAAGAGTATTGTGGAATGTTTAAACCTAATTACAAAACTAAAACTATTCACACTATGATTAAGAGTGGATGTTGTAGATTCACAGACACTTATTTTAAAATAATTAACAACATTCCTAAGCCCTTTTTAATAGTTGAAGAAAACCCTATTTTCAATAATACAGAAGAAGGTTCAATTTCTATATCTCCTTTTAGAAAAAGAACTAAAACAACATGGAATGGAAATAAAAAAAGTATAGAAATTACAAAATATATTAATCTAGAAGAAGAAGAAATCACTAAAATAACCTCATTTAAACTTATAAAAAATCAAAAACAAGTTGTAGTGTTTAACGTAAATAATCGAATGCTATATTACGCATTAATTAAACCTAATAAAACAATTGAATTTTCGTACCCGATAAAATTGAGTTTAGAAAAATCAGATTTTAAAATTAATAAAACTGAAGATAAACTAACCTTCAATAACAATGGAGCAACTTATAAAATATACAACACTCACCATCAAAACAAAATAATTAAGATAGGAATAATCGTAGAAATTAACGGAAAAACCTATAACTTAAAAGGTGATGTGAACTCTTTAACAGGTAGTTTAAAAAACGTAAAGAAAGTAAAGCTTTATAATGTAGTAAATGAATAAACTTCATAAGAGTAAAAAAGATAAGCTTAAGATAAGTTTATTAGATTAATAGTTACGCTAATCATCAATATTCTTCACTCCGAAGAAGCATTTATTTTTAACAAACCCCTCCCTTTTTCACCAAAACAACCTATTTAGTTAAAGTGATAGTATTTCGAACCACAAACTCAAACTACCATTACTTATAATTACACTAATTTTTATCTAACTAAGAAACAAAAACAGACAAACAAGTTTCAAGTAATTGTCTCTCTCAACACACATCAATAAACAACTCACTTTAATACGATACATAAAAAACACCTTTCACCACACCTCTATTCTGATAATAAAAACCAAAAAACAGCTTCACTACATAACCAATTTTTATCATAATTTTTAAAATAAAATTAAAAAATAAACACATACACATACGATATTACCAATAACAATACTAAAATAATACAGATAAAGCAATTAACAGTATGTTTACTGAAAATTAATAAAATTTTAACGGGGAGCTATCTATTAATTAATTCAAAAAAACATTTCAATGAGAAATAATTTTACTATTGTTCTATTTATTTTGGTTTCTGCTTTACAGTCCAAAATCTACTCACAATCAAAACGCGCTTGTAAAGCTAGTATTCAAAATGAGATTTATTTTAAAAATCATCCTGAAGCGAGAAAAGAATATATTGAGTTCAACAACTATTCAAGAAAAATATCTAAAAAACAAAAAAGTAAACTAGCTAGCACTTACACCATACCTGTTGTTTTTCATGTTTATGGTGAAGTACAAAATGGTTTAACTGTAACTACTGATAAAATTAAAGTAGCTTTACATAAAATGAATGAAGACTTTCAAGGTTTAAATGCTGATTTTGCAACTGTTGATGCACAATTTGCGCCTATAAAAAGTACTTTAGATATTGAATTTAAATTAGCACAACTAGATCCTAACGGAAATTGTAGTAGTGGTGTTGTTTATTATGATGAAAAAGCTGGTTATGGTGGAACAGGTTCTAATGCTGCTGTTGCTGCTGATGCATGGGATAATTATAAATATGTTAATGTATACATCCAGAATGATTTATATGGTGATGGTGCTACAACAAACTCTGGTGTAGCTTGGTATCCAACTACATGGATGTCTGATGACGGTATTGCAAGAATTGTATATAATGGTGCTTATTTACATGGAAATGCTAATAGTGATGAATTTGCTTCTGTATTAACACATGAATTTGGTCACTTTTTTAACCTTATACATACTTTTGATGGCGGCTGTACACTTCCTAATGATGAAGTAGATGATACTCCTGCCGAAGCAGAATCAGTAGTTCCTGATGGATCTTGTACACCTAGTTTAAATTGTTTTAATGAAAATATTAACTACGAAAACTACATGGGGTACAATGGTGCTGCATACGGTTGTTATAGTATGTTTACAAAAGGACAAACAGATCGTATGTTAGCTGCATTACAACATGATGCACGTAAAACATTATGGACTGCTCAAAACTTAATAGATACTGGTGTTAATAACACTGGAGGATCTTTAGTTGTAGATACTAACGATATTAAAGAATTAGTTGCTAATGATGGTAGCTTTAATAAAACAGTAAATGTTACCCTTGATAACGCTAATTTCTCTGCAGCTTCAGGCTCTCTTACTGAAAATACAGATTATACTTTAGCTTTACCTCAAGGTTTAAATTCTTCTATTCAGATTACTTCTTTAACGACTGCTATATTAACCATTGCTGGTACAGCAAGTAGTCATTTAGTAACAAACAATGAAACTAAAAATTTAAGTTTTAATGTTTCTTCTTTTTCTGGAGCTTCTAATTTATCTTGTACCTCAATCAGTTTAAATTTAAAATTTTATAATCCTTTTGAAATTATTTATGAAAATATTGCCGATGTTTCAGCTACAACAGGAGCTACATGGGATAACCTCAACTTAACTCTTATTAATGGAAACAACAATTATGGTACTTGGGTATATGTAACCAAACATTTAAAAATTGAAACTTATGGTAAAAAATTAGTTACAAATACTGGCACAAGAGATATTACTCTTTTAAAACAAGGTAATCTTATATCTACAGCTAGCAATTTTACTGCCCCAGAAGACTATCCTGGTCAATTAGATATGAGATATGACGGATATACTGCTTGGGAAGGAAAAACAGGTTATATTGGCTTTACCACAAATCACAATGGTGAAATTATTAACGGGTGGATGAAAGCTAGTGTTTCTGACAACGGAGAAACTTTAACTGTTTATGAATATGCCTTTTCTACTAAACCAAACGGTGACATTACAGCTGGTCAAACATTAATTGACCCTAATGCGGCTGAATTACTTTTAACATCTAATACTGCCTCTGAAAGTTCAGGTAATAATGGTAACATTAATTTCGCTACAGAAATTAATATTTCTGGTGCAGCCCAATTTAGCAATAAAACATTTGTAAATGGTGTAGATTTTACCACTACAGCACCTAGCAATTATAGTCTTAAAGTTATTTATGTAAACAGCACGGAAGTTAAATTAGTAGCTGTTGGTACAGCTATAAATCATACGGAAGCAAACAACACTTCTTATAACGTAACTTTTAATACTTCTGCTTTTAACAATGGTTTTACTAACATTATAAACTATGCTAATAGTATCGACATTAATTTTATTGATCCTTACACTATAATCACAGGAACACTTAATGAATCTGTAGATAGTGCTTCTGCATGGGACTGGTTTTATATTCCCGAATTAGATGGTGCATATTATGACTATGGTTCATGGTATTTTGGTGCTAATCATTTAAAAATAGAAACATATGGTAAAAGATTAGTTACAAATGCTACTACCAGAAACATTACACTATTAGAGAATGGAGAATTAATTTCATCAACTAGTAACTTTACTGCTCCTGGAGCATACCCTGATCAATTAGATTTATATACTTCAACTCATACTGAATGGAGTAACAGAACTGGTTATATCGGTTTTGAATCTCAATATAAAGGTAAAACTGTATATGGATGGTTAAAAGTTACTGTAGCTGCTAACGGAACAGGATATACCGTTAATGAATATGCTTTCTACAACAAACCTGAAAGCCCTATTGTAGCAGGTAGTACTACATTACCTAACACTATTACATGGACGGGGACTATTGATACTAGCTGGACCAATCCTGATAACTGGAGTACAAATACCGTACCTACAATTACTAGTGGAGTTATAATACCAGCAAATGCTAATATGTTTCCAATAATCGATTCTCCAACTACAATTGGCGCTGTTATTATTGAATCTGGAGCTTCTTTAATTACAAATAGCGAATTAACTGCTACTGTTACTTATAATAGAAATTTAGCGACCAATAATTGGTATTTGGTAAGTTCACCCTTAAAAAATGAGACTATAACCAACTTATTAGATAACAACGTTTTTGCTTTAGGGACTGGTAATAATATTGGCTTAGCTCCTTACCAAAATGATGGAACTGCTTGGAACTACCAAAACGCAAACACTTTAGGAAATATTACTTCAGGAAAAGGGTATTCTGTTAAACTTAATTTAGCAGCTGACCTTAAATTTACAGGGACTACAAATTCAACTACTGTAACTTATCCTGTTACAATGAACACAAACAGTTACAACCTAGTAGGAAACCCTTATACTTCTTACATCAATTTAGGTGATTTTTTTAATGCGAATCCTTTAAACACAGTTGTATCTGAAGCTACAGCTTGGGTATGGAATCAAACTACTAGTAGTTATGATTTAAAATTAGCGGGTATTGATGGAGCCTTTCAAATAGCTCCAGGGCAAGGTTTCTTTATTAGTGCAAGTGCAAACTCAAATGTAACTTTTGATAAAGCTAATCAATCTCATACTTCAGGTACTTTTCAAAGACAATCCAACTCTAAAACTCAAATTAACATAACAGCTACAGCTAGTAACGGCACTACTAAAACAACCAAACTATATTACCTAGAAGGAGCTACCACTGGCTTTGATAATGGATATGATGGTAGTACTTTTAAAGGAACTAAAAGCAACTTTAATTTTTATTCTCAATTAGTTAATAAAGAGAATAATAAAGAATATGCTATTCAATCTTTACCTAAAGAAAACTTAGAAACAACTATTGTTCCTGTTGGCTTAGAAGTAAACACAAATCAAACAATTGTCTTTTCTGCTGAATCGTTTAATTTACCTAGTGATACGCAAGTTTATATAGAAGATAAAGTTAATAACAAATTCATTAACTTATCTAAAGAAAAATATAGTGTATCCTTAAAGAAAAAAGCGAATACACCTAGTCAATTCTTTATACACACAACTTCTAATAAAATTAACAATGATAGACATACTTTAAGTAACATATCTGTGTACCAATCTTCAAAAAACCAATTAACTATTAAAGGGTTACAAGCTAAAAATAACTTAATTAAAATCTACTCTCCAATTGGTAAAACGGTTATGGTTAAAGCCTTTAAATCTAATGGAGTTACAGCAATAAACTTACCTGAAATTTCTTCTGGGATTTATATTGTAAATGTAACTAGTGAAGGAGAAAAGATTAATAAAAAAATTATTTTAAAAAATTAAGAAAAGAATTTTAAGATGAAAAAACAAAATATATCTAAAGACACAAATATAACTCGTGGCGAAGCTTTAAAAAAAATGGGGAAATATGGTAAATACGCTGCTTTAACAGCTATTGGTACCTACCTTGTATTAAACCCTCAAAAAGCACAAGCATCTAGCCCCGAAGCACCAGGTAATGGTTTTTAATTAAAAGACAATTATCATAAACTTTAATTTAGCTCCAAGAACTTAAGTTCTTGGAGTTTTTTTGTTGCTATATTAAAAACTCAAAATAAGAAAAAAGTTTTTTCATATTAAATGAAAAAACCTCTTTTAAATACCCCCACAAATAGTACAAAAAAATACTAATAATTAAAAAGAACTACAAAATTGAGATTTCGGCACGATTATTGGATTTAACAAAGCTTTAACATAAACTACAAACTATGATGAACTATTTACAAAACAGTTTAAATTGGTGGGGAAATTGTTAAATGAAAAAGAAAGAAAAACTCGAAGTATGCTAGCTTCGAGTTTTGTTTTATAAAAATAATAAGTAGTAACTAATTTATCTAATTAGCTTTCTGTATTTAATTCGTTTTGGCATTAAATCTCCACCTAAACGTTTCTTCTTGTTTTCTTCATATTCAGAGAAACCTCCTTCAAAGAAATAAACTTCACTATTTCCTTCAAAAGCTAAAATATGTGTACAAATTCGATCTAAAAACCATCTATCGTGACTAATAACAACCGCACAACCTGCAAAGTTTTCTAAACCTTCTTCTAATGCTCTTAGTGTATTTACATCTAAATCATTCGTAGGCTCATCTAATAATAGCACATTTCCTTCTTCTTTTAAAGTCATTGCTAAATGCAATCGGTTACGCTCACCACCAGATAATGTAGAAACTTTTTTGTTCTGCTCACTTCCTCCAAAATTAAAACGACTTAAGTAAGCACGAGAATTTACTTGCTTTCCTCCCATCATTACTAAATCTTGCCCTTCAGAAAAATTTTCCCAAATAGATTTATCTTGATCAATATTAGAGTGCGCTTGATCTACATAGGCAATTTTAGCAGTTTCACCTACTTTAAAACTTCCACCATCAGGAGTTTCCTCACCCATAATCATTTTAAAAATAGTTGTTTTACCTGCTCCATTGGGACCAATAATTCCAACAATTCCTGCTTGTGGTAAATTAAACTCTAAATTATCATATAATAATTTTTCTCCAAATGCTTTCGAAACACCACTAGCTTCAATTACATTGGTACCTAAACGAGGTCCATTAGGAATGTATATTTCTAATTTCTCATCTGTTTGTTTCTGATCTTGACTCATCAACTTATCATAGTTCTTCAAACGTGCTTTTTGCTTTGTTTGACGTCCTTTTGCTCCTTGACGAACCCATTCTAATTCTCGCTCTAACGTTTTCTGACGTTTAGAAGCTGTTTTGCTTTCTTGCGCCATTCTTTGAGATTTTTGATCTAACCAAGAAGAATAATTCCCTTTCCAAGGAATTCCTTCACCTCTGTCTAATTCTAAAATCCAACCTGCAACGTTATCTAAGAAATATCTATCGTGCGTTACAGCAATTACAGTTCCTTTATATTGTGCTAAATGATGCTCTAACCAGTGTACAGATTCTGCATCCAAGTGATTGGTAGGTTCATCTAATAATAATATTTCTGGTTCTTGTAATAACAATCTACATAAAGCAACTCTTCTTCTTTCCCCTCCTGATAAGTTTTTAATTGGAGTATCACCATCTGGAGTACGCAATGCATCCATAGCAA
This sequence comes from Tenacibaculum sp. Bg11-29, assembly GCF_002836595.1. Taxonomy (NCBI): domain Bacteria; kingdom Pseudomonadati; phylum Bacteroidota; class Flavobacteriia; order Flavobacteriales; family Flavobacteriaceae; genus Tenacibaculum; species Tenacibaculum sp. Bg11-29. The sequence continues at coordinate 2,510,574 of NZ_PJBB01000003.1, read as the reverse complement.
TTTCTAATTTAGTATCAAGTTCCCAAGCATTAGAAGCATCAATTTTATCTTGAAGCTCTGCTTGTTGCGCCATTAACTTATCCATCTTATCAGCATCAGAATACACTTCTTCTAAACCAAACATATCGTTGATTTTATTGTACTCTTCTAAAATAGCTACGGTTTCAGCAACACCTTCTCTTACGATTTCTATAACCGTTTTAGTATCATCTAATTTTGGTTCTTGCTCTAAGTATCCAACCTTATAACCTGGAGAAAATGTAACATCTCCTTGAAAGTTTTTTTCTACTCCAGCAATAATTTTTAATAATGTAGATTTACCCGATCCATTAAGACCAAGGATACCAATTTTAGCTCCATAAAAGAAACTTAAATAAATATCTTTTAAAACTTGCTTATTTGTACTTTGAAAGGTCTTAGAGACCTTATTCATTGAAAAAATGACTTTCTTATCGTCTGACATTTTATTTTATATTTTATTAATTAAACTCGTCCTTTTAAAGCATTAAACACCCAGGCATTCGCAAAAAAACCTAGTCCAACTGCTGCAAACCCATAACCTGCTACTTCATTATATCTAAAAGCTCCTAAACATATTAATAAAAGACCAATTAAAATCATTATAAATGTAGCCCAACTTAGAACCGTGTTTTTATTCATTGCCATGATTTACTTTTTTATAAAAAATGTGAACTACAAATATCGTATTTATTTTATAATTTCTATTTAAAAAAATTGCATAAAAAAACCGCACTAAAAGTGAGGTTTTAAATATAACATTTACTTTTTATTTTCTAGCTAACTTACGCAAAGTAACCCATTGTTTCATCATTTCACGAGCATCGGTTGCTGGGTAACCTACAACTGACTTTCCTGCTGGCACATCTGCAATAACTCCTGATCCGGCACCTACTTTCGCTCCTGAATGAATAGTTGTATGATCTTTTATAGAAGCACTCCCTCCGATAATAACACCATCTCCTAAAGTAACTGAACCTGCTAATCCACTATTTCCTGCCATAATACAAAACCTACCTAGCACAGAATTATGTCCTATTTGAACTAAGTTATCAATCTTACACCCGTCTCCTAGAATAGTAGAACTAAATTTCCCTCTATCAACACAAGAATTAGCACCTATTTCTACTTGATTACCTATTACAACATTTCCTATATGTGGAATTTTTGTTAATCCTTGTTCACTTGGTCTATACCCAAACCCATCTGCACCAATACTCACATTTGCATGAAAAATACAGTTTTTTCCTATTTCACTTCGTTCCCTTATTACGGTACCAGACCAAATAATGGTATTATCTCCAATTATAGAATCATCAAAAATTGAAACATTTGGGTATATAACTACTCCATCTCCTATAACTACGTTTTTACCGATATAACTATTTGCACCTATTGTACATTTTTTACCTAATTTAACAGAACTATCAATTACTGCTGTTGGGTGAATAGCTATTTCAAAATATGGTGCTTCTGGCTGAAAGGCTTCTAATAAAGTAGCCATAGCTAGGTCTGCATTAGCAACTTTTATAAACGCTTTATTTTCTCCTGGTTGAATATCTAATTTATTATCTATAATAGCAGCACTTGCATTAGACTTTTCCCATAAACGTGTAAATTTCTTATTTCCAATAAAAGTAATTTCACCTTTTCTTGCTTTTTCAATCTGTTCTGGAGCAGTAATTTTCTCAGAACAATCCCCTATCAATTCCCCATTAACTAGTGAATTAATTTCTTTTATTGTAAATGATTTCATGTTGATTTCTAGTAGTTAGTTTGCTAAAAATAGTGTTTAATTATTTAACAAAAAAAATCCTGTAACGTACAGGATTTTTTTTGTTAAATATATTAATTCTTATTTACAACTCAGCAGCCAACCTACTCCCTTGATTAATAGCTCTTTTAGCATCTAATTCTGCAGCAAAATCTGCCCCGCCAATTACATGTGTTTTTATTCCTTTAGCCTCTAAAGGTTCTAATAGTTCTTTAAAAGGAACTTGACCTGCACATAAAACTACATTATCTACAGCTAATATTATATGCTCTTCATTTTGAACGTAATGTAAACCTTCATCATCTATTTTAGTGTACTGTACTTCACTTATAAAATTTACTTTTTTCTTTTTTAAAACAGAACGATGAATCCAACCTGTAGTTTTACCTAACTTACTACCAAATTTACCTTTACTTCGTTTAAACATAAAAATTTCTCTCGGTGATGGATGAATATCTGCTTTCACATTCTCAATACCTGCTCGAGCTTTCATTGTTTTATCAATTCCCCATTCTTTTAACCAAGCATCTATATTTTGAGAAGTACTTTCACCTTCATGTGCTAAATATTCTGAAATATCAAAGCCTATTGCTCCTCCACCAATAACAGCTACACGCTTTCCTACTGGTTTTTTATGCTTAACAACATCTATGTAACTTAATACTTTATCATGCTCTATACCTTCTATTCTCGGTGTTCTCGGTATTATACCTGTTGCTAATACAACCTCATCAAATTTCTCGTTAACTAAATCATCAGCAGAAACTCTTGTATTTAATTTTAAGTTTACATTATGAAGCTCTATCTGCTTATTATAATATCTAATTGTTTCGTAAAATTCTTCTTTACCAGGTATTTGTTTTGCAATATTAAACTGACCTCCTATTTCGCTTTCAGCATCAAACAAAGTAACTTCATGCCCTCTTTGTGCTGCTATCGTTGCTGCAACTAAACCTGCTGGTCCTGCACCTACAACTGCTATTTTTTTCTTATTATTAGTAGGTAAGTAATTCAATTCTGTTTCGTGGCAAGCTCTTGGGTTTACCAAACAACTCGCTACTTTCTTTTGAAATGCATGATCTAAACACGCTTGATTACATGCAATACATGTGTTTATTTCATCATCACGTTCTTCTTCTGCCTTATTTACCCATTCTGGATCTGCTAAAAATGGACGTGCCATCGAAATCATATCTGCATGCCCTTCAGCTAATACTTTCTCTGCTGTCTCTGGCATATTAATTCTATTAGAAGTTACTAACGGAATTGATAATTCTTCTTTCATTTTTTGTGTTACCCAAGTAAATGCTGCTCTTGGTACTGATGTTGCAATCGTAGGTATTCGTGCTTCATGCCAACCAATACCTGTATTAATAATGGTAGCTCCTGCTTTTTCAATTTCTTTTCCTAACTGTACAACTTCTTCCCATGAGCTTCCTTGCTCAACTAAGTCTAACATTGATAATCGATAGATGATTATAAAATTTTCACCTACAGCTTCACGTATTTTCTGAACTAACTCTACTGCTAAACGGATTCTATTTTCATAACTTCCGCCATAATTATCTGTTCTTTTATTTGTTCTTTTTACTATAAATTGATTAATTAAATAACCTTCAGAACCCATAATTTCAACTCCATCATAACCTGCTTCTTTTGACAACTTAGCACAATTCACGAAATCTTTTACGGTTCTACGAATTCCTGATTGTTTTAAAGCAAATGGTTTAAATGGATTAATTGGGGCTTGTATTTTTGATGGTGCAACTGTTACTGGGTGATAACCATAACGACCAGAATGTAAAATTTGCATACAAATTTTACCTCCTGCTTCATGTACTGCATCTGTAATTATTTTATGCTCTCTAGCATGTTTTTTCGTACTCATTCTTGCCGAAAATGGTGCTGTCCAACCTTGAATATTTGGTGAAATCCCACCCGTAATAATCAAGCCTACTCCACCTCTAGCGCGTTCAGCATAATACTCAGCTATTCTTTCTGTTCCATTTTTCTCTTCTTCTAAACCAGTATGCATAGAACCCATTAAAATTCGATTTTTTAATGTTGTAAAACCCAAATCTAATGGTTCAAAAATATGTTTGTACTTCATAATCTTAATTTAAATTTATTATGCATGCATAATACTTTGCAATATACAATTTTTTAGAAAACAAAAAACTCAAGTATTTTTAATAAAATACTTGAGTTTTTTTAAATTTAAAAAAAGATCTACTTAACAGATACTAATATTATTTTGGTAATACTTTAAACTAAGACAACTAAGTTTTCTTCCACTTCTTTTTTAAGGTCTTCTAAAAAGACATTTAACTGTTCTCTTTTTATACCCGGTACACAAATTATATGTGCTATATTTTCTTCTGAAGCTAATTGATACTTTTTACATATTTTATTAGAAGGTTTCTCTAATACAACAGTTAAGGCTTCATTATTTCTCCATGCCTTTACTCCTATTCTATTAAGTTCTACTTCTAAATACGCTGCCAATTCTTGTGATTCTTTTACTCTATTTTTTAAACCTTCTTTTCCATGTTTTTTTATAAAAGACCACAAAAACAAAGGTGTTAATCCATTACGTGATCCAGTAATAGTAGTATCTAAAGTACCTACATAAGATACAGAGTTAGCTATACGATCTCTATGTTTTCTCTTAACCATTACAATTCCACAAGGAATTGGCCCTCCTATAAATTTATGACCAGATATTGCAATACTATCTACACCCTCTGAAAAATCAAATTTTGGTTTAGGTGTTACAAATGGAGCTATAGTTCCTAAAAATGCGGCATCACAATGTATATAATAATCTTTTATAGCGTACTTCTTAATTATTCTTTTAATCTCATCAAGCTTATCTACAGCCTCAGTCATAGTAGTACCAATATTCAAAAAGAAAATAGCTGGTTTATCTCTACGTAGCATTAATATTTGCTCTAAATCATCATAATCCATTTCACCATTATCTTGACTTCTAACTACAATATTATTTATATTTAATAAATGTAAATTCTTCTTTACACTATAATGTGTTGATTCACTATAATAAACAACTGCATTAGGGTAACTTTCCCTGGCAAGATATAAACCATACAAGTTCCCTTCAGTTCCTCCATTTGTAACATATCCCCATGTTTCTTTCGTATTAGAAGAAAGTATGTCTGCAAAAAAGGAAATACACTCTCTTTCTTGCTCTTTAGTGTCTATTGCTAATGTTGATTCTGACTCAGGATCACCTACATTATTAATACATAAATCTAAAAAAGGAGCGAACTCTTTATAAGAAAAATCTTTCGCCAACGGATATCCTAAAAATGTATTTGTATTCTCACTAATTCTATTATATATCTGATCTATTTTATTCATATATCACGTTGTTTATTTTCCGACACAAAGATAAAAATCAATTAAATAAAACTCATATAAAGCAAAAATTTGAAATATTTTGCTTTTAAAATCATAAATAAAAGAAAAATATACTTTACTTTTATTCTAAATAATCAGAAACAGAAATATATACTATGCAACAATTAGATATTATTGATTTGCAGCTAATAAATGAGCTTCAAACAGACGGAAAACAATCAATAAAGCAACTTTCTCAAAAAGTAAATTTATCAATTACTCCAACACATGAACGTATTAAAAAAATTGAAGCTAATGGTATTATTAAAAAATATGTTGCCATTGTTGATCCTGAATTAATAGACCGAAGTTTGATTGTATATTGCCAAATTACTTTATTGAAACATCAAGATGCAGCGTTTAAAGAATTTGAAAAATATATTAACTCTTTAGATGAAATTATGGATGTTTCATATATAGCTGGTGGTTACGACTTTCTATTAAAAGTAATTGTAAAAGATATTAAAGAGTATGAATACTTTATTTTACATAAAATGTCTCAGCTTAAAATTATTTCAAATATTCAAAGCTCATTTGTAATACGACAATTAAAAAATGAAACTAAAATTACTGTAAAATAAAACCTCTAAAAATATTTTAGAGGTTTTATAAAATATCAAAACTATAAACTAAACTAATATAAATACCCCATTTTACCTTGTTGAAAATCACGCATTGCTTCCATAATTTCAGTTTGCGTGTTCATAACATACGGGCCGTATTGTGCAATTTTTTCTTTAATTGGCTCTCCTGATAGTATTAATAAAACACTTTCTTTTTTTGCTTCTATTTGAATAGTTTCACCATCTTCGTTAAAAGTTACCATTTGTGTTGCTCCTTTTTTTAATGTAGCTTCATTGTTTATAGTAACCTCACCTTCTAATAAATAAACTAAAGATCTATGATGTTTCGAAATATCTATAAACATTTCACCCCTAACTTCAGTTTTCATTGTAAATACATTTACCGAAGTTTGAGTTTCAATTAACCCCGTTTCATTAGCTTGATTCCCTGCTATTATTTTAAGCTGAATTGTTTTGTCTTCATTTATAATTAACGGAATATCTTCACTCTTTATGTGTTGATAGTTTGCAGGCATCATTTTTTTTTCTGCTGGTAGGTTTAACCACAGTTGAATACCTTCTAATTCTCCTCCTTTTTCTACAAATTCTTTTGATGGTCCTTCAGCATGTATAATTCCACGACCAGCTGTTGTCCATTGTACATCACCTGCTTTTACTAACATTTCATTACCTAAAGAATCTCGGTGTAATTGCTCTCCTTTAAATAATAATGTAATTGGTTCAAACCCTCTATGTGGGTGTGGTCCTAGATCAAACGGATTATTAGATTGACTAATTGCATAAGGTCCATAATGATGTAATAATAAAAACGGATCTACATTTTCGATACCTTCAGTAGGTAAAGGTTGTCGTAATTTTATTGGTCCCATATTTACTAATGGACTTCCTACTTTATATTGTATTGATTTTAGTTTTTTCATTGATAATAGTTTTAAATAAAATATTTTCCAAGGAATATATTTTTACAAATTTTTCTCTGTTTTTTTTAGTAATTTCATGAAACTATTTACCTGATTTTATCTAATAAGTCACTTAATTGACCAGCTTCTTTTTCAGTTAAATTTTCTAAAAAATCTAGTTCTAATGATTTATCAATCGTAGCCAATAAGCTCAAGCCTTTTTCTGATATACTTATATAAACAACTCTTCTATCATGTTCACATCGAATTCTTTCTATAAACTCTTTGTCACATAGTTTATCCATTAGGCGAGTTGCATTTGGTGCTCGCTCTATCATTCTATCTTTAATAACTTGAACTTTTATAGCTTCTCCAGCACCTCTTAGAATTCTTAAAATATTAAATTGTTGTGGAGATATTCCGTAGGGTTTAAAAAAATCATTTTCGTTACTACTTAACCAATTTGCAGTGTACTTTATATTGATTAATGCTTTTACCTTGTTATTTTTAAACTTAGATTTTATGTCTTTAGAAATATCTCCCATCTTCTTAATATAACTCTTTTATTATGCTATTAAATTCATCTGTAGTTGGGGTTAAATACACCTTATCATTAACAAATAATGTTGGTACTTTTAGCGCTCCTCCATATAGCATTTTAGTATGCTCACTAGCTTGTTCATCTATAGAAATATCTTTATATTCAAAAACAACATCTGTGCATTTTAAGTAATTTTTAAATGCAACTGAATACGCATGCCCTCTTTTACCGTATAAAACCACTTTCATTTCTCCTAAATTTTTAATACAAATTTAATTAATTTTATTTTATACTCCAAGGAATATAAAGTCGATACAAATATTTTTATTGTAACGAAATTTTAAGCGCTTTGACAGCTTCATTTAATTGTGCATTTAAAGCTGTTTCAATGATAGCACCTTCTTTAAAATTATCATAAAAGCTAGGTAAAGAAAAATCTGCTATTATATTTCCTCCCATGTGTGGAAATCCATTTTTAGCTATTGATAACACAGAAGATCCACCTCTTCCTCCTGGTGATGTAGCCATTAATAACATTGGTATGTTATTCCATAATTTTTGATTGATACGAGACATCCAATCAAACATATTCTTAAATGCTACTGTAAAGTTTCCATTATGTTCTGCCAATGATAAAACAATACCATCTCCTTCTTGAATTAAATCAAAGAATTTTTGAGCGTTTTTAGGTATTCCATTTGCTGTCTCTTCATCTACACCATAAATAGGTAATGGGTAATCATTTAAATCTAAAGTAATTACTTCAACTTCTTTTATTAAACTTGCTGTATACGTTACTAATTCTTTATTGATTGATTTTTTACTATTACTACCTGAAAAGGTTATTATTTTCTTCATCTTTTTTATTTCTTTTATTAATTCAATATTCACTCGAACTATTTGTTTTTATTTAATACTAGTTCGTATTTCTGTTTCTCCTTTTACCATTTTAGCTACGGGACACTTTCCTGCTATTTCTAACAATTTTGTTTTTTGTACTTCTGTAATTTCTTTTTCAAATGAAATTTCTTCAGTCAATGATTTTTTAATTCCATCAGATGTTAGTTCTTCTTTCTGAGTTACATTTACAGTGATTTCACCTACATCCCATTTTTTTCGTTCTGCATACATTCTTAAAGTCATTGAAACACAACCTCCAATTGCTGTTAATAAATACTCTACTGGAGTTGGCCCATTATTGTCTCCACCTCTATCTACTGGTTCGTCTAACACAGCAAAATGATTTCTCATCTTTGCCTCTGCTAAATAGTTACGATTGGTTAAAACAACTTTTGATGATACTTTTGCTGCCATTTTTATATCTTTTTACTATAAATATATGATACAATAAGTAATATCATTGCTATTATAGCCCCCTTTTGTTCACCATCTCCTATCATTACATGGGCAAAAAACGCTAATATAAATGCAAAGAAAAAACCTGCATACGCCCATTCTTTAATTGTTTTATTCGCTACAAACCAAATAGCAACAACTCCTAAAAGTTTTGCAACTGCATACGGATAAATAATATAAGTAGGGTAACCAAAACTTGTAAACATCCCCATTACTGCTTCGTGATTAAATAAATACATACCTGCAGAAAACAACATTAATAATGTTAATAAACCAGTTGCTGAATAATAAATTATTTTGTCTTTTTTCATCTTAATTAACTTTAAGTTTAATACAAAGGTACAAAAATATTTTTTATATTCCATGGTAAATAATATCACGGGTGTTAATTGTTTCAAAAATACTGTTTTGCCAAATAATAAAATAAGTATACATTTGCATAAGTACTTATATAAATACTTATTTAATAACTATGGATGCATTAAAGAATTTAGGAGAAATTGGTATTGGTTCTCGTTTAAAAAGAGTTAGTGAATATATGATGCGAGAAACTCAATTAGTATATAATACATTTAATATTGATTTTGACCCTTATCTATTTCCTGCTTTTAGAATTATAAAAAGTAAAAATGGCGTAACAAATACTGAGATCACAAATAGTTTACATATTTCTCAACCTGCCACAACACAAGCTATTAATAAGCTTTTAAAAAAAGAACTAATCCTTTTAAAGATTGATAAAGTTGATAAGCGTAAAAAAGTTATAATACTTTCTAAAAAAGGGAAAACATTAGTTAAAAATGTAACTCCTATTTGGAATGGTATTGAATTTATAATTAAAGAATATACCAAAATATCTTCAAACTCTTTAGTTGAAACTTTAAATATACTAGAAGAAAAATTTAACAAAAAATCTTTTAGCAAAGCTATTACAGAACATATACAAATGAATACTAAAATTATGAATGCCTTAGAAATTACAAATTATAAAAATGAATATGCTTCTCATTTTTATAATTTAAATATAGAGTGGTTAAAAAGCTTTTTTTATGTTGAGGCTTATGATGAAGAAGTATTAAGTAACCCTGATAAATACATTATCGATAAAGGTGGACACATATTCTTTGCGAAAATTAATAATGAAGTTGTTGGTACAGTTGCTTTAATGCCAATAAATAGTGGTGTTTTTGAATTAACAAAAATGGCCGTATCGCCAAAACATAGGGGCTACAAAATAGGACAGCATCTTATGCAAAAATGTATTGATTTTGCTAAAGAAAATAGTTTTAAAAAACTTACGCTATATTCAAATACCAAACTTGAAAATGCAATTTATATTTATAAAAAATATGGTTTTATAGAAATTCCTGTTGAAAAAAACTGCCCTTATGAGCGTTCTGATATAAAAATGGAATTAAAAATAGGATAAGTCATATGACTTATCCTATTTTTAAAGATATTAAAGAAAATTCTAGTTATTCGAATTTTCTTTAATAGAATCTATTTGTTTTTGGAGTTTATTAATTTTTTCTGCTTCAATTTTTTGTTTAGAAGCCAACGCTATAGAATCTATTTTAATATGTTCTATTTCTTTAGCAAAGCTAATATTTTTAAAATAGTCGTTCGAAGTTTCACTTTCTTTCCAAGCTTCACCTAACTGCTCATACACCGAAGCGTTCCATTTACTTGGGTGTTTTGCATCAATCCAAACGACGTCTCTGTACTCACTATCAATTAACGCTAAATCTGGCGTTGCTGAGCCATCAAATTTATTTGAACCTTCTCTAATTGCTGAAACAGTACCAATAAAAAACAATCTTTTCTTACCTGCTATATTTTTTATATAAGGTCTAAATTCTACTGGTTTGTTTACCGACCAATCAAATTCTTTACGTGATTCTATTACTTTTAAAGGCATTGCCGAAACACCTGCATAACCTTGTTTTTTTGATGCATGGTCGTAATAATAAAACTTATTAGTACCATCAGCAGGTACAAAAACACTGTAAGTTAAACTTGTTCTTTCATCTCCTACAGGTTCTAACCCAAACCAATGGTATAAACCACTATAAGCGTTTAAATTTGTTTCAGAAAAATCAAAATCCGTTACAAACGGTTGCTGATTTTGATCATCTGGTAGGTTTGGTATTTTTACCGCTGTTTTCATATTCCAAGGTAATGGATCGCTAAATCCTCCTAAAAACTTTAAAGACTCTGCTTGTAAACGTGATACTTTTTCTGATAACGTATTTTGCCTTGTTAAATATGGATAATTTTTCATTTCCTCAGGAGAAATATAAGTTCCTTTTCCTAATAAAATACGTTCTACATAATCTCCAAAATCATGTTCTCCGTTCTCAATAACCATTACGCCTCCAAAACTTGGGTACGGAAACAAAAAGCCTTTCCACTTTATTAAACTTACTACTTGCACCCATGCTCCTTTATCGTTTTTCATATAAAAAGTATCGCTTGGCTCAAGGTTAAATAACTGAAAAATACTGAATCGTTGTACAACTGCATTGTATGTATTACGACTAAACTTTAAAGATTCTCCTATTGAAAAGGTTACTGAAATTCTGTTTTCACTTGAAAACCGAGGAAATGGTGTTGTACTTGATACTGAAAAAACTTCTTCTGTATTGTCACTAATTCCTTGCCAAACATATTTTTCGGTGGGCTGAATTGCCATCGTCCATTTATTAACTGAATCTACTCTAACTAAATGCGGTAAAGAAATATCTTTTGTTTCTCCGACTGATTCATTTGCCATTGAAAAAATATTACGTAAAGGTTGTATTCTTTCATTTTGTGTTAAAGGCAATTCGGTTATTTGAATGCGTTTTAAATTATTAAAAACATTATAGGTTCTCATATAATCGTACATTTTATAATGCCATCCAATACCATACAAAGCACCAAAAAATAAAATTAACATTCCTAAAATAAAAACCCTTTTTCCTGAACTTGCTGATTTTCTAAAATTTCTCAATCCGAAAAACAACACACAAAAACTTAACAGAATTATAAAAATGTATTTTCTAATAAATAATAATGCTGGTTGGTAATCGTCTCTTAAAACGAATAACGCAATCAGTAATATAAAAGAAAACAATATAACTCTCCTCTTTTGTTTCCCTCCTTTTTGCCAGTATTTTTTAATCATACTCTTTATTTTATTATTGCATCACTTTTAGTAAAGTTATAGCAAAATGTTTATTTATTTTAATCTGAAAGATTATTTTGTTGTTATTTCTTAATTACAACAACCCTTTATCTTTTAATCTTTCTCTAGCACTTTTTTCTTGCGCTTTTGGTTTTTCTACTTTTTTTTGTGCTTCATCGTTTTCAACACTGCTTGATGTAGTATCTGATTCTCCTCTTAAATCTTCAATAAAATCTTTTCCTTTTTCTATTGAATCATGCACTATATTCTCTAAAGAATCAGATTGCTCTTCAATTATTTTTGATGATTTAAAAATTAAATCAGCCACATAAACACCTATTAATGTACCTACAATCATAAATATAAAAACAGATATCGTTGCCAATGTTATTGGTATTAAAAACTGAATAACAACCACACTCATTAAATAGAATGTTGCGATAAAAACCAATCTTAATAAAAAAGTTTGTTCATACACAAATCCTTTTTTATTTGATGCTTTCATTTGCAATTCTTTCGAATTCAAAATTTTATTTACAAATCGATATAGTTTATTTCCTTTAGATTCTCTCCAACAAACTAAAATACCAAATAATATGGCGGCAATAAATACAATAAGCTCTGGTGTCATAATTTATATATTTTTATTAATTGTTTCAATTACCCAATCTTGCATAGATGCATCCCAATTTAAATATTGTTTGTAAAACTCTTCTTTATCATACCAATATAAAAACAACACATCGTTTGGTGAAATGTTAACCAATAGTTTCCAAATTAAATCTTGATGATTTGACCTTAATGATGAGTGTGGTTTATGCAAAGAAAAATACACACTGTTATCAATAATATCTTTAATTTTTGTTTCGTTGTTAATTTTCAGTTTATCTAAATATCTATCTACACTCATTACTTTTTTACGAGTTTCAATATTTAATTTATTCAAATAACTTTTAAATAACATATTGTCTTCTAAAATATCTTTTATTGGGTGGTTTACTTCTTCTAAATGTTTTGAAAATAAATATTTTTGTATTCGCTCATAACGATTAAACGTTCTTTCTTCTTTTAAATCACACTCTGTTATTAAATGATCTCTCAATTTCTCCATTAATTCTGAATGAGAAATATGATACATTAAAACATCATGTACTGTATCATTTATAGCTTCTTTATAAGCTTCTTTTTCTTCGAAGATTAAAATAGGTGTTAGAAAATTACGCAATAAATAGATACCACCAAATGCTTTTGTATAAAAAGAGTCTGATGTAAAAACAATATCTTCTAAGTTTAAATCTCTATTTCTTAAATCCCCATATTTATTAGCTGAATCTAATAATTGTTGATGAATCTTTTCATCTATAAAGTTATTATCTTTATTAAAGTTTACTATTAATTGTAATTGCTCTTCTTTTACTTTGTCTAAATTATCTATTAGTCGAAAACGAATTACAACATCTGTATATCTTAAAACATCTAGTGGTTCGTAAAAAACATCTATATTCTGATCAAAATCGACACAAATTGCTGAATCTCTCGTAATATTTTGAATTTTAGTTTCATGTATTTTAAAAATCAACTTCATTAAGTCTTTATCAAAAGAATGAAACGGATTGTATATTGGTAATCCTTTTTGAAATGGTGTAATAATAATACAATGCGAGTTTGCATCTCCATTATTTAAATAATGAATATCTTCTTTTTCTTCAGATATTTCAGGGCTCCAACCGAGTCCGTCAATAGAAAATGATTCTAGTTTTGTTACCGTAAGTCCTAATTTAATTAAGCATTTATTATAACGTTCTACTAACTTTCCGCTTACAGGAATTAACTCACTTCTATATAAATTGGCTTCTTTTAATTTTTGCATTATAATTTTACTCTTTAATAAAAGTTTCTCTGTTTATATATCTTAATTTAAATAATAATTTACTAAAAAAAGAATTCCATTCATATCTTGAACCTCCTAACTCCCTATTAACATCAAATTTTTGGTTTTGATGTTTCCTATAAAAAGGAATATTTAATTTAGAATGAATCATTGATTTATTATTTTTAACCTCCTCAAAAAACTCTTCATCTAAAAATTTCTTAAGAAAATACTTAATTACGATAATTGTTTCATCTTTTTTTGAAGCATAAATATGAAAGTTCAAATCATATATATCAAAATAAATTTTAGATAAATCTTCCGACACCTCTTTTATTAATTTCAGTTTTTTCTTTTTTACAACGTTACCTCTTTCGTTCGAAATTTCATGTAAAAAATATTTATAATTATCTGATAAAACATTCCAACAATTCCTTTTTACTATTTCATTTAAATCTATAGTAGAATTCTCAATTATCGTTTTCACCTCCTTTATAGTAGCCATTTACTAGCTTCTTTCATTAAACTGTCCCCTAGCCTCTAAATCAATATTCATTTGGTTTACTCTAGCATCTACTTTTCGTTTAAAATCGGTATCAGCAATTGTTGCTACGTTGTCTAAATATCGAACTACTTCTTGTCTTCTTACTTCAGAAAAATTCAATCCTTTCATATTCGATTTCATTAATTCTTGTAGCATATTAAACTTTGTTTCGTAATTCTGCTTAAAATAAATTTCTGGTTTATCAAACCAATCTTGTTCTAAATCGAAATCGGTTAATCGTAATGATATTGCTGACTGAATGTTACGAACATCTCTTGATGAGAAAAACGGAAATATATTCTGAATTTCTTTATACAAACTTGCATAAAACAAATGATCATTCGTTTTATGTTGTTTTTCTGCTTTATCATATGCTTCTAAAACTCGTGCCTCAGATGGTTTTTCTACAGAGTTTAAAATATCTCCCATACTTTTTGCCAATCCTTGATCTTTCAAATACTCATAATCCGAAGGGCTTGTCATATTTACAAAATCGGGCATTGTTTTTTGCAACTTACGCCACCATAAATGATCTTGATCTAAAAAGTCATGCTCCGTTCTTGCTCCGTCAATTTTAAACCGCCCTTGCACACGAGAAATAACTGCTTTATCGAGCATTTCAGGTAAATTTGTGAATAAACCAATAGAACTATTCCCGTAATTTACAGCGTATGCTCCTTCGGTATATCGTAAGAAAACTCCGATAACTTCTTTTACTCCGGCTGATACTCCTTGTGCTGTACGTTCTTGTAAATTATTTTCAGCATCGTCAATCGGGGCAAATATTAATTTTGATGGATCTTGCATTGGCTTCATCCATGCTACCATTTTTTCTGCCGATCCTCCTTGAAATGTAGAGATTAAGGTGTCTGGCATTGGGTGAAATAAAAACGGAATGTCTAAATTATCACTATGTTCTTTTAATCGTGTTGCTATTGCGGCAATTAACATCGATTTTCCTGTACCTGGAATTCCATACCCCATAAACACAGGCATAAACCCTCCCAATTCTTGAAACGGATTTTTCTTTGCTTCAAAATCGTAACTTAACATTCGTTCTGTTAACCTACGTGCAAAGTGTTTTGCATCTCTATTACCAACAATTTGTTCAAACTTAATTTTATTAAATTCGATACTCTTTGCTGTTCCTGAAAAAGCATTTTCCCAACCAGAAATAGCAAATTCGCTCTTCTCTAATTTATAGGTTCTATCTACAATCGTCTCTGTATATTCTAAACTACTTTTTCGCAATTGAATTTCATCAATTAAAGCTTCAAAATACACTACCGTAAAATCGATAACGTCTTTATCTGATTTTATAATATCTGGATGTCCTAAATATTTTTCATAATAAAACAAACTACATGCTATTCCTTTTAATGGAGATATAAATGAAACCTCAGGAATTCCTGCGAATTTCTGTTTCATTACTGATAAATCGTCAGATGCATGCGGTTTTAAGTCGTGTACTATTTTATAAGATGTAGCAAACAATTGAAAGGCTGTTGCAGTTTGCATTTTGCTTTCAAATTCTCGTTTTCCATTTGCATCTAACGCAGCTATTCGTTCTCGTAAGCTCGATAATCCTGATGCATCATAGTAACTATCTTTTATCCAAATACCTAAGGTAAGCCCTTCTTGAACTGCGTACAGTGTTTGATTTAAATACACAGGTATTGCGATAGAATCTGGTAATAATCGTTTTTTTAATGCTAATATTGTTTTAGATACCGAAGTTACTTCTGTTGTTGAACTTCCGTTGTTTGCTCTAGATAAATATAATAATATAGAGTCGTCTTTGGTGTCTTTATTTTTATTTTTTGCTCGTTGTCCTTGCTCCCATTGAATACTTTTTAAGTATCCGCTTGCTTCATCTCGAAGCATATCAAGTTCATTCTGTTTTATTGGAAAAGTTGAATTGTGTTCCATAGTATTTTAATGTTATCTGTCATTACGAATGAAATGAAGTAATCTCTTATTTTAAAAGGATACTCTTGTTATTTTCTTCTTCTCGCGATGACGTTATTTATTTTATTTTTCACAACTATTAATCTTATTTAAAAAATTAATTCTTTCTATTTTCAAAAGGGTTTATAAGTGCGGTGTTAGGTATAGGCGCATCATTTTTTAAATATTTATCAAACCATGCTATTATATCTTTAAACTTTTCTTTTCCAAATTGAGATATACCGTGGTTTCCTCCTTCATATATCTTTAAACGATATGGTATTTTATATTTCTGAAACTCTAATGCCAACTCTAAACTTTGATTTGCTCTTACATTCCAGTCTGCACTTCCATGCATTAAAAAAATAGGTACATTAGTAGGAAATTGATCTACCCATTTTACAGCAGAACGTTTCGTAAGTTCTACTTCTTTATTTTTATAATAATTAGGAACTAATTCTGCTAAAACCCTAGTTTCCATCTCTGGTCTAGCAATAATACTTTTAAAACTATTAGATACGGCTCCTCCAATAACAGCTGTTTTAATTTTTTTGGTTTTTGTTAACGCTCTATATGCCATCATACCTCCTCTACTCCAACCAAACATTCCTATTCTGTTAGTATCTGTATTAGGCAACTCTTCTACAACATCTAATAAAGCAATAACATCATTAACATCCTTTCCACCAAATTCATCTTTTCCTTCGCTATTACCACAACCTCTATAATTACAACCAACAACAACATACCCCTTACTTGCTAAATAAGAAAAATACATTATTGCAGAAATCCCTTTCATTTTACGGTTTCCAAATAAGCTAAGAGCATTAAAATCTCTATTTCCCCCTCTATTAAATACAATAACAGGATAGTCTTTTTCTTTTTTTGGAATAGCTGCAAATGCTTCTATTTTAAGACCATCACTTAAATATTTAATTTTAAAAATATCAATACTCTTTAATCTTTTATATGACTTCTTAAATGTTTTTTCTGTTTTATCTAGATAAACTCTTTCTGCATAATCATCCCAATTAATTTTTGTTTTTTCTATAATTTTTAATTCTTGCCCTTGCGCAATTAGCACAAATAAATTAGCTAAGAATAAATATAAGCACCTCTTCATTTTCATTTTTTTTCTAAATCTATTTTCAAACTAACTTTACTGCTTACTTATTTTAAGTTCTGCAACTTGAATTGGTGGTTTTGCTAAATTATTAAGCACATTTGGCACTTTATTATGTAGCATCTGTATAATTCTATGCGGAGCAAAAACGTATTTCTTCTGCTCTACTGCATTCCATTTTTGCATGGTTTGTTTCGAAAAAAAACTTCCTTCTTTAAAAGTGTCTCCAGAAAAAACCTCATCTATTTTAAATGACAATGCATACGACTCTAAAGGAATTTCTTTTTTTGCTATTCCACCTAAAACGGCATGTGTTATTTCATTTTCATCTTTTGCAAATACATTATGTAAAGGACCTAAATCGATTCTTTTTATATGTTTTGGATATACTTCTGGCAATTTTCTGTCGATATTATATGCCATTGTATCTAACGACATTTCTCTATCGGCACTTTCTTTTAGTACTTTATATATTTCTTCTTTTGCTTTTTCTACTCGTTTACCATCGTAATCGAAATACATAAAACATATATAAGGTCTATTTGTACTTACATCGTAAAAACTCCAGCTTATTAACAAACTTGCATTGCTGTTTTTTGGTGCATCGATTATTTTTCCTTGTACAAATTTGTTAAATATGTATTGCTGTTTTACAGATTTGTAATAAACAATTGATGCTGCTTTAAAGAGTTCGTTCTTTTTTATTGGTTGTTTTTTTCGCAATAGTGTATCTAAAAACTCTTCTTTTATTATGCTTGTGTCTTGTAATTTATCTAAATACTCGTTTCGTAACTCTAAATCGTTGTATAAATATCGAAATTCTAGATAATTTGGAAAGCCAGAATCGGTTAAATCTACTTTCATATTATCTTCTTCGTCATACATATACTTAACTCTCATTGCTTCTATTGAATACAATAACAAATCGGAATATTGTTTGAAGAAGATTAGCTCTTGATAACTGCACAACTCATTTTGTTGTACACTCACTATTAATTCTTTCAGCGCAAAATCTACCATTTTATGGTAAAAAACATATTGTTCTTTTGTATTTAATATTGCCGAATCTAAAGGTGTTACAATCATATTATTTTGTAAACAATATTTGTTTAATAGCTATTTTATTGTTGCTTGTATTTGCGTTAAGGATTGAATTGGTATCCTTTTTTCTTTTTCGAAAAAAGATTGAAATGAAAGCCTGACCTTCTTTTATTTTCAAAAAGAAGGTAACGCCCTCATTATTATTTTTTCTCTTTTTTAAATTTCAAAACCTCTTTCAAAAACGTTTTATGATAACATGTCATCGTCATTATTTGCTTCTGGAGCTGGAGCAGCTTCTGGTTCTGAATCTTTTCCAGAAGGTACCGTTTTATCTGCTTTGTAATAGTCTTCAAAAAGTTCTTTCATATCTATACCATAGCGGTCAGCAAAGTTTTTTTGAATATCAATATCTTTCTCTCTAATTTCATGTAATGCCTCAGCATAGCTACCATATACTCCTTGCATAACTTTTTCGTGTACAGGAATGTTATCCATCATTTCTTGACGTGCTTTTGCACTTGCTGAATGCATTGATGCTAAGGTTGCTCCGATATGTTCATCGGTTTTTACACCTAAGTGTTCTAAAATTGCCGCAAATTCTTGATCTGTTCTTGCTTTTAACGCAACCACATATCCGTCATAATACTTTAAACGCTCTTCGGTGTCTGATTTTAGTTTTGCTCTATGTGTTTGTAAGTTACTACGTAAAGATGTTAATACTTTTATGGTTAAATTATGCTTGTGTACAAAACTATCTTTACTGGCTGCTAAGGTTGTATAGGCGTTTTTAAGTCCTTCTAATTCTTCTACCTTCTGCTCTACTTTTGTCATTTTACCTATTATTTCTGAATAGGCTGGTGATTGTTTGTCTACCGTTTCTTCTAACTCTTGTCGTACTTGTTTTAATAAAACATATTGTTCTTCTAACTTACCTTCTACTTCTTGCTTTTTCTCTAATGCTTTTGTATGGTTTTTTGTTGCTTCTACAATGGCCGTTTGTAGTTTATCTTCTACTTCTTTAATTTCTACTTCACGGTTTTTTAATCTTGTAACAGCTGCTTGAGATTTATACGATAATTCATTTAACAATGTTTGAACATCTGCGCTTTCAATACGCTCTTGAAACATTGCCTTTGCTTTATTATCCGCGCCTTCTCTTGTTTTTTCAACAATTTTTAGTTCGTCTTCAGCTTTTTTAATTTTGCTTTTTCTTCCCCAAAGGTTATTCCACCAAGTATCTGGTTTATTTTGTGCGTCTTCTAATTTAATTTTAGCACGTTCTAACGCTTTTTGAGCATCGTCAATTACTTTTTGTTCTTTGGCGTTTAATGTCGAAAATTTTTCGAATATAATTCCTACTTCATCTTGATAATCTGTTAGGTCTTTAATAGCATCTAAAAGAGTTTCTCTATCCTTTTCTGCCATATGCACCACATCATCTAATGTTGCATTTAGTATTTTTTGACGTGTTTGTGGATCTTCTTCATGTGCTAATTTAGACTTCATTGTGTCTATGGTTTTACCCCAATTAACATCTACTTTCTCAGTTTTTTCGTTTGAATTAGTTTCTAATAAATCAAAATCATCTGACATGTTGCTTCGTGTTTTTTTTAGTTGAACAATTTTTGGTTAAGCAATTTCGTTATTTTTTTTTAATTAAAACATGAATCGCATAATTTATATGTAGCAACTGAGGTCTTTTTGTTACAAAAACCTTATTTAATCATATTTATAACCATAAAAAAACTTCCTTGATTATTATCAAGGAAGTAACTTCAATTACTAAAAATTTATAAACAACTACTTATAAATCCACTATTTACTGATTGATATTAAAATCAATCTTTTAAAAATTCCCGCACTGCTTAATAAACCAAACAAATGCAGGAACTAATTATACATCATTCTGTTAAAAATATATTATTAAACTGCAATACCTCTTTGAACTTTTACACTAGTTTCTTGTTTCTTTGAACCAAACTGACTAGACGTATTTTTTGTTCCTCCAGCTATTAAAGCATTATCACCTGCAAAGAATGTTTTATGATCATCTCCTAAATCAGAACCGGCCATTCTTTGATGCTTTACACATGACACTCCTTTACGAATTTCTTGACGCTGTACTCCTTTTACATACGCTAGCATTCCTTCTTCTCCAAAATACCCTGCTGTTAAGTCACTCATGTGAAGCGCTGTAGTATGATAGGTTGGTAATGTAATTAAATGATGAAAAATACCAGCTTCTCTTGCTCCATCAACTTGAAAAGTCTTAATTTTTTCATCAGCACGATAACATAGTTCTGAACCATCATACTGAGCATCCATTAAATTATTTCTATCATAATCAGTCATATTTTCACCTTCAGAAAGCATTTCATCATAAGCTTGGTTACGGAAATTAAGTGTCCAGTTAAATGAAGGTGAATTATTATACACCAATTTTGCGTTTGGAACCACCTCTTTTACTCGATTCACCATATGAGCTATTTGCCCAACATGCGGAGTTGGCGTTTCAATCCATAATAAATCTGCGCCATTCTGAAGACTTGTTATACAATCTAAAACTACACGATCGATATTCGTTCCTTCTCTAAATTTATACAATCCATTTGCTAATCTTACCGGGCGTACTAGTTTTCCATTACGCTTTAATAAAACATCATTTTCACTTGCTTCGTCTACAGCTATTTCTTCAGCCTCAACAAAAGCTAAATACTGAGAAGCTAAATCTCCTGGCTCTTGACTTACTGGTAATTTCTGAGTAAGACCAGCTCCTTCAGAATCTGTTCTTGCCACAATAATACCTTCTTCTACTCCTAATTCTAAGAATGCGTACCTAATTGCATTTAGTTTTGCTATAAAATCTTCATGTGGTACAGTTACCTTTCCATCTTGATGTCCGCATTGTTTTGCATCTGACACCTGATTTTCAATTTGAATAGCACAAGCGCCTGCCTGAATCATTTTTTTTGCTAACAAGTATGTAGCTTCTTCATTTCCAAATCCAGCATCTATATCTGCAATAATAGGCACTACGTGTGTTTCAAAATTATCGATTTGCCCCTGTACATCTTCTCCACCTTCTAATCTTCTAAACAAATCGTTCAACTCAATAGCATCTGCTTGACGCAAAAAATCATAAATCTCTTCAATTAATGAAGCAACGGCTGTTTTCTCATGCATTGACTGATCAGGCAATGGTCCAAATTCAGAACGTAATGCTGCAACCATCCATCCCGACAGATACAAATACCTCTTACTCGTTGTTTTATGATGCTTTTTAACTGAAATCATTTTTTGTTGCGCCACAAACCCATGCCAACAACCTAATGACTGTGTATATTTAGAAGAATCAGCATCGTAAGCTGTCATATCTTCTCTCATAATCGCTGCTGTATATTTAGCAATGTCTAAACCTGTTTTAAAACGGTTTTGAGCAATCATTCTTGCTGCATTTTCAGAAGTAATCGCACTCCAAGTACTTCCATACTTTTGCTTTAAAGATTTTACTGTTTCTAATGCTGAATTATAACTTCCTTGAGCTAAATTTTTCATAAGTTTGTTTTTTAATAAGTTATTAATTACTGATAGCTTCGCCCTTAAAATGTTGCCGCATTTTAGGGGCTTTTATTTTATATTTTAAATGTATTGATATGCTGGTAAGGTTAAAAACTCCACAAATTCCTTATTTAATACCAACTTATCAAATAACTGAATTGCTAGCTCAAATTTTCCATTTACATATTGAGTATCTCCAACATATTTTTTAATCTTTTCAATTTCTTCTTCTTTTAATTGTTGATACATTTCTTGCGTAAAAACTCTTCCGTCTTCTAACTCAATATTTTTATGCAACCACTGCCATACTTGAGTTCTAGAAATTTCTGCTGTTGCCGCATCTTCCATTAAATTATATATTGCTGCTGCTCCATTTCCTCTTAACCAAGATTCTATATACAAAATACCTACATTAATATTCTTACGAACTCCTTCTTCTGTAATTGTTCCTTTAGGCATTTCTACTAAATCTTTTTCTTGAATATTAACATCTGCTCTGCTTACATGAATTTGATTTTTAGTAGTCATATTTTCGTTAAATACATTCATCGCTAAATCCACCATTCCTGGATGTGCTACCCAAGTACCATCATGCCCGTTTTTAACTTCCTGCTCCTTATCTTTTAACACCTTTGCAAACGCTAATGCATTTGCTTTATCATCATTTTTTACTGGAATTTGTGCTGCCATTCCTCCCATTGCATGCACTCTGCGTTTATGACAACGCTGAACTACTCTCAATGAATACGACTTCATAAAAGGAGTACTCATAGTTACCTGATCTCTATTAGGTACTACAAAATTTGGATGATTTCTAAATTTTTTGATATATGAAAAAATATAATCCCAACGACCACAATTTAACCCCGCCATGTGATCTCTTAATTCATAAATAATTTCATCTAACTGAAAACTTGCTGTAATTGTTTCAATTAAAACTGTTGCTTTTATAGATTTTTGAGCAATACCTAAATAGTTTTGCGCAAAAACAAAAACTTCATTCCACCAACGAACTTCCTTATAATGTTCTAATTTTGGTAAATAGAAATACGCTCCCGAACCTCTTTCTTGCAGTGTTTTAATATTATGAAAAAAATACAATCCAAAATCTACCAAAGATCCCGACATAGCAACACCATCTACCAAAAAATGCTTTTCATTTAAATGCAACCCTCTCGGACGCACTAACAATACAGCTACTTGCTCATTTAATTGATAGGTTTTATCTTTCTTCTCATTATAAAAAGAAATTGTTCTGTTATTAGCATCTCGCAAATTTATTTGCCCATTTAACTGATTTATTATGCCTGGTGAATTACTATCTTCAAAATCTGCCATAAAAGTTTTAGCTCCAGAATTCAAAGCGTTTATTACCATCTTTCTATCAACAGGACCTGTTATTTCTACTCTCCTATCTAATAAATCTTCTGGCAACTCGGCACACACCCAATCACTTTCGCGAATCTCTTTTGTCTCTTTTGGAAACTTCGGATAGTTATCAGCATCAAAATAGACTTGCTGATTTTCTCTTTCTTTTAATAAATTTAATCTTTCTTCATTAAATTTATCATGTAACTCTAACAAGAAATTCTTTGCTTCATCAGATAAAACCTGATGATACCTTTCTAACTCAAAACCCTTAAAATCAATTTCTTTCGTAATCCCATTTTGTTGCATAACTGTCATTTTTTCGATTCAACACTACAATACTATAAAATATTTTTGAACTCCACAAGCGAACGTTCGCTAATTACGTAAAATAATTAATTTTTATTAATTCGCTAATTTACATACCTTTGAATTACGAATACCTTAATCAATTACTTTGGAAGAAGAATATATCCGCTTAATTTTTGGGCTTAAATTAAAGCAAATACGTACTGACAGAAAGCTTTCTCTTTTCGGCTTAGCCAAGCTCACAGGCTTATCTAAATCTTATTTAAACGAAATTGAAAAAGGAAAAAAATATCCGAAAACGGATAAAATAGTGCTTCTATCAGAAAACCTGGATGTACCATACGATCATTTAGTTTCCTTAAAACTTGATAAAAACCTTGCTCCTATTGGAGAAATTCTTCAATCTAAAATTTTAAAGGAAATTCCGCTAGACTTATTCGGCATTAAAGAAAATAATTTAATTGATATCATTGCTAATGCTCCCGCCAAGGTAAATGCATTCATTAGCACCATTATTAAAATATCTCAAAACTATAATCTTACTCGAGAAAGCTTTTTTTTAGCTGCTCTTCGTTCTTATCAAGAAGCTCATAACAACTATTTTGGAGAAATTGAAATCGAAGCTGAAAACTTTGCGAAATCTTATCATATAGACTTAAACAAACCTGTTCTTTCAAAAGATCTAGAAGAAATATTAATAGAAGAATTTAACTATACTATTGACACAGAAGAACTTTCTAAACACCAAAATCTTTCTGAGTTACGAACCATATTTATCCCTAAAAAGAAAGCGTTATTAATATACAATGGAATAAGTGAAGCTCAAAAAACGTTTATTTACGCCAAAGAATTAGCTTATAATTTTCTGAAAATTGAAAATAGATTATATACCTTCCCGTGGGTAAAATTTGATAGTTTTGATCAAGTTTTAAATAATTTTATTGCCTCTTATTTTGCTGGTGCTTTAATTATTCCTAAAAAATCACTTATTCAACAATTAACAAACTTCTTTGCTTTAGAAGAATGGAAACCTTTTAAACTACACAGAATAATTAAGCACTATAATTGTTCTCATGAAACTTTTTACCAACGACTAACCAATATTTTACCTAAACATTTTAATATTAAGAATTTATTCTTTTTACGGTTTACACATAAGCTTAACTCCCCTATACATAGATTAAGTAAAGAACTACACGTTACACAACAACAAGCTCCGCATGCCAATAGAAATAACGAGCATTATTGCAGAAGATGGATTTCTTTAAAAACCATTCAAGATCTAGAAGATTTAAAAAAGAGTAAAGCAACTTTTGGTGTTCAAATTTCCTCTTATGAGAATGAGAAAAACGAATACCTTGTACTTTCCTCAGCAACACCTGATCCTTTTAAAAAAGAAATTAACAGAAGTGTTAGTATAGGAATGTTACTATCCCCTCACTTAAAAAAGAAGCTTCGTTTTTTCAAAGAAGGCATTTTTACAAAAAAAATTGTTGGAGTAACTTGCGAAACCTGTGCTGTTCAAAATTGCAAAGAGCGAGTTGCTAAACCTTGGAGACTTGAACGCTCAAACCAATATGAAGAAATTTCTAAAGCGGTTGAAAACATAATACTCTCGTATCACAGCACGTAAGAACCTCATTCTTACGGTTAAGAAACGAGAAAACTTCTATATTTTTTTTCAAGGTATTAAAAAACATAAAAAATAAACTCCTCAATTCATACAGTTTAATTAATTTTTAAAATTTCGATTACCTATTTATCTAAACGCATTTCAATACATTAGCATCAAATAAATAGGCTTAACTAAAAATAAAATTATTGACAATCTTAATTTACCAATGAAAATAGTTTTAATCATCTTTTTTGTTATCGTTTTAATAATAGTTCTACTTCTAATGTTAGCCGCTTCTGAAAAAAAAGAAATAAAAAAACAAGAACAAGACCGCAAACTTTTAACAATAGAAAACTATGAATTGATACGTGACTCCCCATATGCAGATAAACTAAGTAAACACACTATATATCGAGAAAAAGACAAACTTAAATTCACTTCAAAAAATGGTTATACTCGATTTTACTTAGAAATAAATAGAGACAAACCCAATAACGTTAAATTAATAGGTTTAGATGGTTACGGCATTAGAAATAGAGAATTCTTAAAACACACAGCTAACTTAATACGTAAAATACCCCGTGCTTAATTTTCAAGAATAACTACGAATTCAAAAAACAAGAAAGCTGAAATATAGCGAAACCACTATAAACTAAAAATTAATATTTTTTTTACCCGACTAAAGCCAGCAGTACTCGATTACTCTAGCATAAAATCATCACTGTCATTTTTTGATGTTCTATAATATTTCAAGTACTCACTTACCTTTTTATCAGTAATATTCCCCATACTTCAATATCCAAATCATATTACCCCAGTAAGAGCTTTAGAATATCACATTCTCAGACATGATTTGTATCACATTAAAATAACAGAAAATTTCTACTTAAAAAACTTAAAAAAACAACATCTATATAATATTTCGAAAGGAGAATAAACTACTGAAACCTGTGAGTAAAAAAGTAAATCTTAATTTTGATTAATATTTACCATTTTTACTCACAATATCTTCGCTTTAAATAAAATATAACTAAAAATGAAAAAAAAAGTAATTTTAGAATTAAAAGTAAATTCAGGAAAAATAAAAGAGCTAATGAATTTTCTAGAAAATAATTTAGAAAATGTCAGAAGTTTTAAAGGTTGTTCACAAGTTAAGGTTTATTAAAATGCTGATGATTCGAAAATGATATTTGATGAAACATGGAAAACTACAGCACATCATAAAGAGTACCTTAATTTTATTACTGAAAATGGTATTATGGAAAAGCTTTTATCTTTTACCGTATCAACACCTGAAATAAAATATTTCGATATTGTTAATTTATAATAGTTTAGAAAAACTATACTTCTTACTTTATGAATGCAAAGTGATATGATTGTAAATCAGATTCAATACAAGTTAACCATTTTTCACCTAAAATCGCACAAACTTCTTCTAGAGGTATTCCTATTATCATGAAAAATACAAGCCTATTCGCATTAATAATAATGATACGGTTATTCTATAAATTTAATTTTATTAATTAATTTTTCTTTCATAATTATAGCTATCTATAAATCTTTTGTAAGTTTTAAAACATTAGAACGTCTAACTCAATGAATTTGAATTATTCAAAGTGTATTTACTTTAAATTAGGAGCATGTAATTATGCTCCTTTTTTTATACTTTTTTATTTATTTTTGCTGTATTAAAAAGATATTCCTCTCCTTTTATACTATTTGTTTAATCTGTTTAGATGCTAAAATATTTCTGTATTTAGATATCGAAAAGTTTAATATTTACATATTTTACTATAAATTTTGGGCATTTATTTTTTGCATCACCTTGTTTATTACCTACTTAATAAACACATACAAATCCTACCGAATTTACTACACTTTTGGTTTAATATTAAATTTACTTGGCATCATCGCTTCATTAATTTTACCAATTTTATTAGCCTTAGGAACACTATGGGAAAGCCATTAATTTTTTTAACTACAGTTATTTTAATTTTTAATTTTTAAATCTTGGACATAAAAAAACACCTTAATTAAGGTGCTTTGTGGTAAGTTATTTATATTTTAAGGATTATAGAAAAACCTTTACAGTTTCTAATTCATATAATTTATTTTTAAAATCCGACATCAACAACACTTTATCAAATGTTGATTTAATTCTAAAATCTTTTAAAAAATATTCTTCAATATCATATGAATATTCAGAAACTCCACCTGCAACTATAAGCAACCACTGAGGAAGTTCTGTTTTTCGTCTATAATTTTCTATCTTTTTTTCCTTTTTATTAATTGCTTCTTGAATAATTCCCTCCGTAATATCACTTACCATATGAGCTCCAAAATTTGGAGCAAGACTTAAGGTGTTATGCGGTTGCTTAAATATATCTTTGATTAATCCATTATCGATAATCTCATTATATTTGAAGTAGTGATTTAATACCTCCTTAATATTTTCTATAAGTTCAGCTTTTGATTCAGCTGGAAATTCTAGATCTTGATACAGAAAACAATTCAATAATAAATTTGGTGTGTCGTTACTTTTTAATAAATCTCTTTCTGCTAATCGAAATAAATTTTCAAAAAATCCATGTTTTCTTCTTAATTCAAAGTTTGAAACTACCTCATGTTCCAAACCAACAGTTAATTCATTATTCGAAATTATAAAATCAGGAACTTCCCTCATCTCTTTAATTTTGAATTCAGGAAAATATGTAACTAACATTTTTCCAACTTGACAAAGTTCTAATTGTTTTTGTTTATCACCTTTATTTTGTGAGTTAAGTCCTTCTAGATAATCTCCAATAATTAATTCCATTGAATTTCTAAACTCATTGCTTTCTGAAAATTCCTTTGATTCAAGTTTCATAGTTAAAATAGTTAATTTTTCACACACTTAAAATTAGTTGAAAATTAACACTTACCACAATTATGTCAATGAACTTTTCCGTTTTTTTTAGGTGCCGGAGAACCTACAGTTTTTATTAAATTACCACAATTAGAAGTTTGTTTTAGCTATAGAGGTGAAATCGTTGTTTTATTTATAATTAATTTTACATTATTAAAAATTTTAATTCAATCAAATCATGAATATAAAGACCATGAAAACTATAGAAGCTAATTTAAATAAAAAGTTAGAAAACAATAAATTTCCTAGTGATCTTACATTTAGTATAGTTCATTTTTCACCTCAAAACCCTAATTGTAAAATACTTTTCTTTTGGGCACGTGAGGGAGAATCAGTATATTATAAACAATCAAAATCTTTTGCATGCATACCTGATGATTTATACGATTCTTATAAAAAGAAGATAATCCCCTTTTTAGAAAAATTAAGTAGCTGTTAATTATGTGATTTTATCCCCTCTAATTAAGGGGAATCAGTTTAACTACACTTATCCTTAACAATACGATTTATAACTGTTTTTATAAGTTTAATAACAAGTAAATTAGATAAATAAACCCAACATTAACATGTTGGTTTTTTCTTGTACTCGTTTATGGCACCTACATTAAGAACCGTATCAATAACCATTCTATGATAATTGTCTATTTTTTCCTGCGGGAATACATCTAAATAAATATCGGTTGTAGATTTAGTTTTATGACCTAATAATTCTTGTAAATAAAGGACCATTGTTCAAGGCATATAGCGTTAGCCTATCGGCACGCCATACACTTAGTTATTGTAAGTAGTTTATTTCTCTAAATCTATTTGCCAAGTTATTTCATTATTATCGTGAAATATTGGGCAAAGAATTTTTATTTCTTCTCGATTTTCACTGATTAATTTCCAATCAGAACTGTTGATAAAATGAATATATTTTAATTCCTCTTCTTCACACATTCTATTAAAATTCTTATCATCCCCTTCACCTAAGTAGTAACTTGCTTTTATGGAGTGTTTAATGAAACTAGCTAATTGATTGTTATCAAAAGTTTCGTCCAAAAAATTAAATTTGAATTGGATATCGCCAGAACTTCTCATATCCCAATTTGTTTCTTTTAAAGTTCCAATATCAATATTTTTCCAGTATAGTTCGTGTTTTTTCATTAGTCAATTTACAATAGGTTTATAAGTATTTAATTGAAGATTATTTACAGTTAATTAAATAGTTTATTTATAGTATCAGATTCATCTTTATGATAAAAATATTTTAAATAATGTTCAGTCGTTGCTAATTTTGTAATAAATTATTTTAAGATCAAAAAGTAATGCTGCTGCTAATTTAGCATTAAACTTTTCTTCTAAATTATGCTTTTTTTACTCTTTATTTTTTTATCTCATTGATTTAGATTTGTACTTATGTATTGAATATCATTTTAACTTGTAAAAAATCATAACCTAATAGCCTGAGTGCCATTTTGCCTTTTATAAGTGTTAATTTGTAGGTTGAAACTCATTTGTACATTATTTCGATAAAATGAACAAAAAATAACAGATATAAAAAATAAAGCCCTCTATTAAATAGAGGGCTTAAGTGATAGATACTATGTTTATTGGTATTACATAACCATACTGTGATATACATTTTGAACATCGTCATCTTCCTCTAGTTTCTCTAAAAGCTTTTCAACATCCGCTTGTTGTTCTTCTGACAATTTTAAAGTTGTTGTTGGTATTCTTTCAAATCCTGAAGATAAAATCTCTACATTATTTTCTTCAAAATATGATTGAATAGAACCAAATTGTTCAAACGGTGCGTAAATAATAATTCCTTCATCGTCATTAAAAACTTCTTCTACATCAAAGTCTATTAATTCAAGCTCTAACTCTTCTAAATCAACAGTAATATCTTCTTTCTTTACTGTAAAATTACAGACACGATCAAACATAAAAATTACTGAACCTGATGTACCTAAATTACCATTACATTTATTAAAAATAGCACGTACATTGGCTACTGTTCTGTTATTGTTGTCAGTAGCAGTTTCTACTACGACTGCAATACCATGCGGTGCATACCCTTCAAATAAAACTTCTTTATAGTTACTAGTGTCTTTATCAGCAGCTTTTTTAATGGCGCGCTCTACATTCTCTTTAGGCATGTTTGCAGCCTTTGCATTTTGCATTACAGCTCTTAAACGTGAGTTTGTATCTGGATTTGGCCCACCATCTTTAATAGCCATTACAATATCTTTACCTATTCTGGTAAATGTTTTAGCCATTGCAGACCAACGTTTCATTTTACGTCCTTTTCTAAGTTCGAATGCTCTTCCCATTTCTTTAAATTATGTTTACGCAACGGCAAATGTAACTATTGCGTTAATTATTTACAATTAAAATCTTTTTTTGATTAACAACTTACTATCTTTTTCATCGTAAGCGCGCCATGTACCAGATTTTTTCCCGTTTTTATAGCTTCCTTTTAACTTCAAATTTCCATTAGGATAGTACATTTTATAATTTCCATCTAACATACCATCATCTAATTCGACTTCAAATTTTAACTTACCATCATCATAATACTCTTTGTAATTTGGTGCGCTTAAATCAGAAGGATTAATTTCTTTTATTTGGAAATTTGATTCTATTTTAGCTACGGAATCAGTACTTAATTCCATTTTCTTTGTTAATTCCTTTTTTAATTTTCGATCTAAATTTATTTTCTCCTTTACTAGTACAGGATCATTAAATGTAGTAGTTATATTACTTTTAAAAATATTCCCTTCAGAAGTTAGCTGAATACCTAGTTGTGAAAAACATATAATATAATCTTTATGTTTTTTTATTTGAAGCTGTGTTTTTCTATCAACAAAACTTACCAAATCAGTATAAATGTAAGGTGTGTTTATGTAAGTGAAAATAGTTGACTTATCATCAAACAAATAATTAAACTCTTCAAACTCTTTAGAAGAAGCCAGTGTATAATTTGTTATTTTATTATTTATAATTTCTTTTAATGTGTTTGGGCTTGCACTAAAAATAACAAAATCGTCAATAATAGTAAAATATGGTTTTTCCATTTTTTTAAACATATTCCCAACAATCATTTTAAAAAAACCTTTTAAATCTAAAAAGTTAATAGTGTGTTCTTTGTAAGTAATTTGTTTAAACTGTAATGGTGTTTTTTCTTTTATTTTAGATAAAATAAAGTTTAAATTTTCAGTAGCGTCATCAATATCAGTTGTTTTAAAAACAGCAGCAACATCTTTTTTATTTCTTGAAAGCGAAGAGTTAAAATGTATAAGAGCAACCTCATCTCCTATCCAACTAAATACATTTTCTTTTACACTAATACCTAGCTTACTTTCAATGTCTGTAATTTGCTTATTATAAATTTCAAACTCTTCTGGTTTCTCTTTTTTAAGATCTTCAAAGTTTTCTTGAAACAGTTCAAAACTGTCAAAAGCAAAACTTAAATAAAGTGCCGTATTCCTTGGGGCAATACTTGCAATTGTTCTTTTTCCTTTTCCTGATTTTTGAATGGCTGTTAGATAACTTTCAGAATTTTCTTTAACATTACTATAACCATCTGCTTGAATAATTGTTCCTTCAATTAAAGAAACATCAAAACCTGAATAGAAAAGTGAACTCTGAATATTTTTAACAACCTCGTCATTTGTTTTATTCGTAAAACAAGAAAGGTATTTATTTAAGTATTTATATTGAAAAAACAATTTAAAAAAACCGTCTTCAGGAGTTTCTTTAGTTATTTCCACAAAATTAACATCTCTACCAATTATTGGTTTTTGATATTGGTTTATAGAGTTTTCTATTAATACATGCGTATAAGAGGCTATTAATTGGTTTTTAATAAACGCAATATGTAGCGTTTCTCTTTCGATTTTGTCGTATAACTCAGTTATTTCATGGTTTAAATATGTTCTTTTAGTAATTTTATAATTATCACCTGCTAATTTAGAAATGCTACTTTTTAAAAAATTAAGTTTTGATAATTTTTCAAGATCTATTACATATAAAAAATCATATTTTTTTGGTTTGTAAACATGAGCAGAAATAAGAACATCACGTTCTCCAATAAAATTAAGGATACTTTTTTGTTCTTTAACAACTTTATCAAGTGTATTTAAACTCTTGCTAATGTCATTAAAAAAGGTGTTTTTTTGTAAGTGTTTCCAAATATCACTGGCACTAATTTCATCCCAAGTGTCAATAGGTCTTTCGGTGTCAAGAATAAAAACTGCATCATTAGGTATAAGATAAATAGGTTTAATATTATCTTCTTCAGCAAGCGTGAAAATGTAAGTTTGGTATGCTAAAAAGCCAAGAAAGGCTATTAAGATAGTCCATAAAATTTTCTTTCTCATAACTAATGATGTGTGAAATTATACTTGAATGATTCCTAAATTAAATTTTTTTTCAATTGGCGCATGATTTGCAGCTTCAATTCCCATAGAAATCCAAGTTCTAGTATCTAATGGATTAATAATGCCATCTGTCCAAATTCTTGCGGCTGCATAATATGGTGAGATTTGGTCATCGTAACGAGATTTTATTTTATCAAATAACTCCGCTTCTTTTTCTGGCGTAATTTCTTCTCCTCGCTTTTTTAAAGATGCAGTTTCTATTTGCAATAAAACTTTAGCAGCAGAATTCCCACTCATTACAGCTAATTCGGCACTAGGCCACGCAGCAATAAGTCTTGGATCATAAGCTTTACCGCACATTGCATAGTTACCTGCTCCGTAAGAATTACCAATAATGATTGTAAATTTTGGTACAACAGAGTTACTTACTGCATTCACCATTTTAGCTCCGTCTTTTATAATTCCTCCATGTTCAGATTTAGATCCAACCATAAAACCAGTAACATCTTGTAAAAATACTAATGGAATTTTTTTCTGATTACAGTTCGCTATAAAACGAGTTGACTTATCTGCTGAATCGTTATAAATAACGCCACCAAATTGCATTTCTCCTTTTTTAGTTTTTACTAACTTTCGTTGATTAGCAACAATACCGACTGCCCAACCATCAATGCGACCATAACCTGTAATAATAGTTTTACCGTACCCCTCTTTATATTGTTCAAATTCAGAATTATCAACCAAACGATGGATGATCTCTAACATGTCGTATTGTGCATTTCTTTCCTTCGGAAGAATACCAAAAATATCTTCTTCATTTTCTTTTGGAGGGAAAGCTTCTTTACGGCTAAACCCTGCTTTGTCGTAATCCCCTATCTTATCAACAATAAACTTTATTTTATCTAAAGCATCTTTATCATCTTTCGCTTTATAGTCAGTAACACCCGAAATTTCACAATGCGTAGTTGCTCCACCTAATGTTTCATTATCAATACTTTCACCTATTGCAGCTTTCACTAAATAGCTTCCTGCAAGAAAGATACTTGCTGTTTTATCAACAATCATAGCTTCATCGCTCATAATTGGTAAATAAGCTCCACCTGCAACACAACTTCCCATTACAGCAGAAATTTGGGTAATTCCCATACTACTCATAACTGCGTTGTTTCTAAAAATTCGCCCAAAATGTTCTTTATCTGGAAAAATTTCATCTTGTAAAGGAAGGTATACCCCTGCAGAATCTACCAAATATATAATTGGCAACTTGTTTTCTATAGATATTTCTTGAGCTCTTAAGTTCTTTTTTCCGGTAATAGGAAACCAAGCACCTGCTTTAACAGTTGCGTCATTGGCTACAACAATACATTGTTTACCACTTACGTATCCCATTTTTACAACAACACCACCAGAAGGACACCCACCATGTTCCTTATACATGTTTTCACCCGCAAAAGCTCCAATTTCTATTGATTTAGCATTGTCATCTAAAAGATAATCAACACGCTCTCTAGCAGTTAATTTTCCTTTTGCATGATGTTTATCAATACGCTTTTGTCCTCCTCCGAGTTTAACTTTAGCAAAACGTCTTCGTAAATCTGATGCTAAAAGTTTATTGTGATCTTCATTCTTGTTAAAGTTAAGGTCCATTGTAAATTATTTATTTGCGATTGCTAAAGTAAGAAAAACCGCGTAGAATACAAGGTGGTAAAATGTACGTTTCAATGATGTTTTCTCTGTTTTTATTAAAATTATTAATTTATTTATTCCTTGATTGATATATAAGCCGCTTAAATATCTTTTTAACTATCAGCACTTCTTAAAAAAGTAATTCTCATTTTAAAACAATTACGACATACTATATCAAATAAAAGCACAAAAAAACGCTGTTAATTATTAAATTAACAGCGTTTGCTTTTATAAATTTTATAAAAAAATTACCTTCTACTATAATTTGGAGCTTCTTTAGTAATCGCTACATCATGTGGATGGCTCTCATTAATTCCACTTGCTGTTATACGTACAAACTTACCTGTACTTTTTAATGTTTCTATATCACTAGAACCACAATACCCCATACCAGCTCTTAAACCACCTACAAATTGATGAATGCTTTCTTCTAATTCACCTTTATATGGTACTCTACCAACAATACCCTCTGGTACTAATTTTTTAATATCATCTTCAACATCTTGAAAATAACGATCTTTAGATCCTTGTTTCATTGCCTCTACCGATCCCATACCTCTGTAAGACTTAAACTTACGTCCTTCATAAATAATAGTTTCACCTGGAGATTCTTTTGTTCCTGCTAATAAAGATCCTAACATTACACAATCTGCACCTGCTGCAATTGCCTTTGGGATATCACCCGTATAACGAATTCCTCCATCTGCAATTACTGGTACTCCACTACCTTTTATTGCTGCTGCAACTTCTAATACTGCAGAAAACTGAGGAAACCCAACTCCTGCTACAACTCGCGTTGTACAAATAGAACCTGGTCCGATACCTACTTTTACAGCATCTGCTCCAGCTTCAACTAAGTATTTAGCAGCTTCTGGTGTAGCAATGTTACCTACAATAACATCTAATTCAGGAAACTTAGCTTTTACTTCTTTTAATACATTCACCACACCTTTGGTATGACCATGAGCTGTATCAATAATAACTGCATCAACTCCTGCTTTTACTAAAGCTTCAGCTCTTACAACGGCATCAGCAGTAACTCCCAATGCAGCTGCAACACGTAAACGTCCGTAAGTATCTTTATTTGCTATTGGTTTCTGAGTAACTTTAGTAATATCTCTAAATGTAATTAATCCTGAAAGTTTATAGTTATCATCTACAATTAATAATTTTTCAATTTTATTTTCTTGTAAAATACTTTCGGCTGATTTTAATGAAGTTCCTACTGCTGCGGTAACTAAATTTTCTTTAGTCATTACTTCAACAATAGCTCTATCGTTTTTATGCTCGAAACGTAAATCGCGATTGGTTACAATTCCTTTTAAAATACCATTTTCATCAACAACAGGAATCCCACCGATGCTATGTTCTTTCATTAACATTTTAGCATCATAAACAACAGCTGTTAATGGTAAGGTAACTGGATCGATAATCATACCTGACTCTGCACGCTTTACTTTACGAACTTCTTGAGCTTGCTGCTCAATCGTCATATTTTTATGCAACACTCCTATACCTCCTTCTCTAGCCATTGCAATTGCCATAGCCGATTCAGTAACTGTATCCATAGCTGCAGATATTATAGGTACATTAATCGTTATATTTTTAGTGAATTTTGTTTGAATAGAAACTTCTCTTGGAAGTATTTCAGAATAAGCTGGTATTAATAAAACATCATCATATGTTAAACCTTCGCCTATAATTTTTGATTGGTGAGCTTGCATGTGCAATTAATTTAGTGGGTTGTTAATTAATTGCATGCAAAGATACGACTTATAAAGATAACTCCACCTTAATTTAACGTTAACATATCTATCTTTATTGTTTAAATTAAATCTAAATAGTAAGATATTTAAATTCAAAACATAATAGTCTATTATTCTTTAATCTAATTAAATTGATTCTGCAATGTCCTTTTATCCTAAAAAAGGTAAAATGAATAAACAATAAAGTAATTAAAAGTACTTTATTTTAAATAAGTCTAAATAACCTTTGAATAATGAAAAAACTAAAATATATTTGCACTTTATTTTAAATAAATCTAAATAAACAAGTAATGAAGAAAATATTAGGATTATGTTTAGTAGCTATTGCTATGACATCATGTTCAGATGACAACGAAAACATTAAAGATACACCTACAAAAGCTAAGTTTATAGAAAACTATGCGAACATTGCTGCCGCTAATTATGATGATGCATACACTACAGCAGCGACAATGAAAACAAAAATTGATGCTTTTTTAGCGACACCAACTGAAGAAACACATAAAGCTGCGCAAAATGCTTGGTTGTATGCAAGAGATTTTTACGGACAAACAGAAGCTTTTCGTGCTGCTAATGGTCCTATAGATAATGAAGACTTAGGGTCTATTGACGGTATATTAAATACTGAAGGTCGTATTAATGCATGGCCTTTAGATGAAGGTTTTATCGATTATGTTTCTGATAACAAAGGAGGTGCAGTACAAAATGGTTTAATTGGTGATGCTAATTTTGCTTTAACTGAAGCAAGTATTATAGGGAAAAATGAATTTAACAACTTGGCAGATAATGTTGCTACTGGATGGCATGCCATTGAGTTTTTATTATGGGGGCAAGATTTAAATTACAACCCAACTACGCATAAACAAGATAATTATGCAGCTGCTGGTCAAAGAGGTTATACTGATTATACAACTGCAAATTTTGCTGAAAGAAGAAAACAGTATTTACAAATTGTAACTAATTTATTAATTAATGATTTAAACGATTTAAGAAATACTTGGGCTATTGGAGGCTTATACAGAACAGCATTTGCTAAATTAAATGAAGCTACTGCTTTAAAAAATATTTTAAATGGTGTTGGTTTTATTTCTAACGGAGAAATTGCTTTAGAAAGAATTATACCAGCTGTAGAAGAAGGTCAAGAAAATGAACATTCTTGTTTTTCTGACAATACGAATCAAGATATGTGGGCTAACGTTAATGGAATTAACAATGTAATTATTGGTTCTTATAAAAGAGCCGATGGAACAAAAATATCAGGAGTTTCTTTAACTGCTATAACCAAAACTTTAAACATAGAGATTTCTACTAACTTAGAAACGAAAGCACAAACAACTTTAAATAAGTTAGATGCTCTTTTAGCATTAAATAAAACTTTTGATGAAATTATTTCTCAAGAAACGCTTACTAGTAATGGACCAGCGATACAACTATCAAATGCTTTAAAATCTCAAGGAGTTGCTATTGCTGAAGTTGCGACTACATTAGGAGTTAGTATTACGATAGACTAATATAACTTATATATTTAATTAAGAAACTGAAACTAGAAATTCTCTAGTTTCAGTTTTATTGTTTACAATATTTACATGAAAAATAATATTTTTTTTATTACCATATTATTTATATTAATATCTTGCTCTAAAGATGATGATGTATATAAACCTGTTGAATTTGAATACGAATTAGGAGAAGAAAACTTAGTTTCAGAGTTATCTATAGAGGCTTTTAATGCTGATAAAGCCTTTGGTAGAGGTATTCCTTCTTTATCTAATTTACAATCCTCTTTTTTTGGTATTGGTGATGCAATGTTTAACCAAAGTTGGGTTTCGTCTCCTGCCACCACAACTTCTAGAGATGGTTTAGGTCCTATTTTTAATGCAAGAGCATGTAGTGCTTGTCATTTAAATGATGGAAGAGGTGAGCCAATTTTAGAAACAGGTGCCAGTTCAAAAGGTTTATTAATCCGCTTAAGTACTGGAAACTCAGTTACTACAGGGCCAATTGGCCATGGAACATATGGAGGACAGTTACAAGACAGGTCTAACTTAGGCCTTAAAAAAGAAGCTAGTATTCAAGTAGTTTTTTCGTATATAAAAGGTACGTATGCTGATGGTAGTACTTATGAATTAAGAAAACCAAACTATACAATTATCAATGAAAATTACGGTAGTCTAGTTGGCGTACAAACATCTCCAAGAATAGGGCAACAATTAATTGGTCTTGGTTTTATAGACGCCCTTTCTGAAGCTAGTATTTTAGAAAATGCTGACCCCAATGATACTAATAACGATGGGATTTCTGGAAGAGCAAATTATGTTTGGAATGTTAAAAAAGATAAGCTTACTATAGGTAAATTTGGATGGAAATCAAACCAGCCCACTCTAAACCAACAAGTAGCAGGAGCTTTTAATGGAGATATGGGCTTAACAACATCAATTTTTCCAGATGAAAATTGTCCTGACGGGGTAGATTGCTCACAGTTATTTAATGGTAATAACCCAGGAGAAAATGTTGAAGTACCAGATAAACAATTTAGCCGAATAGCATTATACATGGCTGCTATATCTGTACCAAAGAGAAGAAATTACAAAGAAGAAGCTGTACTTAAAGGAAAGAAACATTTTAGAGATTTAAAATGTGTTTCTTGTCACGTAGATAATTTTACAACAGGTGCTAATGAAATTTTATCACAGATAAATAATATTAAAATAAGCCCATTTTCTGACTTTTTACTTCATGACATGGGTGATGAATTAGCTGACAACAGAGCTGATTTTTTAGCTAACGGTAATGAATGGAGAACACAACCTTTATGGGGGTTAGGACTTATTGAAGCTGTAAATGGGCACACGTTTTTACTACACGACGGTAGAGCTAGAAACATAGAAGAAGCTATTTTATGGCATAATGGTGAAGCAGAAAGCTCAAAAGAAAGTTTTAAACAAAAAACAAAAACTGAACGAGAAGAATTATTACAATACTTAAACTCTTTATAAAATGAAAAAAATATTATTAGGAATAATTATACTAACTGCTATAATTACTTGTAAAAGTGAAGATGAAGAGCCTGTAATGAATAATGCTTTTTTTGAAACTTATTACTCAGACAATATCTTACCAAGTATAAAGAACTTAAAAATAGCTCTAGAAACCCAACAGACCAATATTACAAATTTTCAAGCATCA
This sequence comes from Tenacibaculum sp. Bg11-29, assembly GCF_002836595.1. Lineage (NCBI taxonomy): Bacteria > Pseudomonadati > Bacteroidota > Flavobacteriia > Flavobacteriales > Flavobacteriaceae > Tenacibaculum > Tenacibaculum sp. Bg11-29. Next base: position 2,471,534 of record NZ_PJBB01000003.1, on the reverse strand, counting down.
AAAAGTGATGAAGATTATGAAAAATTACTTTCTCAATGGTTAACTTCTGCAAAAGCATATTCAAAATATGAAATTTATAATTTAGGAGTAATTAAAGAAAATTTTTATAACATAAGCATTTATAACTACCCTGTAAACATAAGTTCTATTGAAAAAAATATTATAGATAAAACTGTTTATAACGAGTCATATTTTTCAACACAAAGTACTACTGTAAAAGGGCTTGCTACTATAGAATATTTACTTTTTAGCAATCAAAATTCTATAGAGGCTAAAACACTTTTATTAAACGATTCGTATAGAATAGCTTATCTAGCTGGTGTTAACCAAGAACTTATTAGACTTTCTAATACAATCATTGACACCTGGGAAAACGGTTATAAAGACACCTTTATAGCTGCCAATGGTTCTATTTGTACAAATAACGCTAAATGTTTAAGTATAAATCAAATAATTAACGTGTTAGATGTAGCCAAAGTTACTAAAATTGGAAAAACAGCTGGTTTTGAAAAATCTAACAATACTGTTCCTACAAACTTACAAGCCTATAGAAGTAAAAACTCTTTACTATTAATACAAGCAATGTTAGCTGAGGTTAAAAATCTTTACTTTAACAGTACTACTAATTTCGCAACCATGGTAAATGCGATTAATACTTCAGAAGAAATTTCAAATGAAATAGCTATAAAGTTTAGTAATATTGAACAAGAGATTACTACTTTAAATAGTACACTTTTTGAAGCAATAAGTACCAATCCAGAAAGTGTAAGACCTATTTACAATAACTTAAAAGACTTAAGTATACTATTCTCTGTAGATATAACAAGTACTTTATCTGTTACTGTACTTCCAACAGATAATGATGGTGATTAAACTTATTATTTCATTTATAAAAAAAAGCCTGATAAAAAAAAATATCAGGCTTTTTTTGGGCATCAAATTTAATAAAATAGTTAGAACATATTTTTAAAGTTAAATCCGTAGTTTATATATACTGCTATTTGATTATTTTGAGTAGAAAAATTAACTTGGTTTGTTTTTACTGAATTTTTAATATTCTGAACGCTTCCTTCTAAAAAATAATCATTGCCAGATAAATAGTACTTTGCTCCTAGTGTTATCATATTCTTATTTTTAAAGTATTTTGTAAGTGATAATTCAGGTACTAAATATACATTCCCCCGATTAATCGAATTATTAGTACCTATAATTTTATCATCTGCATTTCCTTTTTCTTCTTCATAGTTAGTATAGTTAACAAAAGAAATAGAAGATCCTAAACCTATCATTAGATCTAAATCTTTTTTTAAAGAGATGTTATACCCAGCTCCTAATAAAACGGTATGCATAAAATAATTATTATTTACAGTAAAACTCTTTCCTTCATTAAGCCCGTTTATTGTCAACGTCGCATACGAAGCCATATACCCTAATTTAACTTGTACTTTACATGCTGTTTTATAAATTGCAGTTAATGAAAGTGAGTTATTAAAATTATTAGATATATCACTTTCTGTAAATGGCATTGCTATTTTATTCATTACAACATCAGTTAAACCAAACTCATAACCGATTGCTGTATATAAACCTTTGTGTGTATTATTTTCTTGAGCATTTATTGTTAATATGCAAACAAGAAACATATTTATCATTACAGATATTTTTAATTTCATTTTACTGTTTTTCAAGATTAATTGAAGTTGATGAAGCTGATACAGTGCATTCATTTGATTTTGACCAGATACCATTAAGACTCTTCTTATCTAATGATAAAAGAAGCTCATACGTGTTTTCAGTACAGTAATTTCCACAGCTAGGATTAGAACCAGCTTCTTGCTTACCATTCGTATTAATAATTAATTTATGACTTTCAAGGTTCATTTCTAAATTAAAAATGGCAAAATATTGTTGCTCTGGTATAGATGATATCTTTAGTTTTCCTTCAATAAATTCGTTTTCATGTTTTGTTATTGTTAATGTATAACGATATTTTTTAGAACAACAATTTAAACAGTTCATTGGGCCATCCCAAATACCAACTAAACTATTAGCTTCATTATTATTATCCGTTTCATTATATTCTATATCTATTGATTTAGCACAAGCAGCTAGTAATAGAAATAAAACTATATATGTTATTTTATTCATTATATTTTAAAAAGTTTAATTATTAAAAAGTAAACGTATTACTTAGTGTTATAGAAGTAGATTTTAAACCTGTAGATCTTTCAAAACTAGAAAACCGGAATTCTAACGACTTGAACTGAAATTCTCTTTTCTTATTTATTTTAAAACTTAATACACCGTTTACTGGGGAAAACTTCATTCCTATTCCAAATTTATTTGTGGTAAACTTAGCTAAATCATAATCTGAAGTATAATAATTAGCATCTAAATTATGTCCTCCATATGGTTGAAAATACATTGATTTTGTTTGTGTATGAAAACGATAAAAAGGGTATAATGTAAAACCATCACCCAATTTTATAGGTGTCTCAATTTCAAAAGTATTCCCTGTTACTCCAAAATCATCACTATACCATCTATAAAACAAACGTGTTATCATAAAATCACTAATAAAATAATTTGCTCTAAAACCAAGAGCTTTTTTTATTCTTGATTTGGGTAATCTTTCGCTTTTTACCACTTTAAATTTCTCTTGAAAAATTCCATCTTTAAAATAAACTCTATGAAAAGGAGTGTTTAAAATTCCTTTCTGAATTATTACCTCAGCTGTTACAGAAGCATTTAACCTTCTATTTATAGTGCCTCCATAAGTAGCACCTATGTTATAAGTAAATCGAGTATCCTTATCGTACCCCTTAAAAGTAGTTGCTTTTTGATTTTCATACTCATCATCGTCGTCATCATCTCTAGCACTATAATTCAGATTTACAGGACGATCATCGTCATCGTCATCATGATCATCATCGTCGTCGTCATCGTCATGGTCATCATCGTCGTCATCGTCATCATCATCATCATGGTCATCATCGTCGTCATCGTCATCATGGTCATCATCGTCGTCGTCATATCCGTTTCCTCCGCCTGCTCCTGTATTTCTTCCATCTCTAATTTCTCCTGGGTAAATTAAAAGCCATTTATCTATAAAGATTCCAACATTAATGCTTAAAAATTTATTTCCATCTTTAGAATCTTTTTGCCATGTAATTTTACCATAATTTGAAGTAACATCGAACTCTTTCGAATAACCATATAAAATAGAAACTGCTGAATTATTATCTGCCAATAATCGACTAAAATTTAATGATAAATATTTTCGGGTATCTTCACTTGCTAAATTAGCCTCTGAAGTTGCAGCTGTACTTGTACTTGTACTTGCTGAGGTTATTGCACCATATTTATCAATATTTCCAGTACTAGCCGAGGTATAGTGATCTAATCCTAAAGTTACACCAAAAGTTGCTGTTTTATTTACAGGTATTGAAACAGATATTTGTGGTGCGTTATTATCTAATTTTTCGGTACCAAAACCGCCGGTTACCGCTGCATTATTACCTTCTTGTTCATAATAATTATAAAGAATATCTACCTGAACCTTTTCTAGTTGTTTTATTTTTTTTTGTGAAAAAATTTTTATGTTTAATAAAAAAAGTAAAACAATGAATATTTTAGTATTTAGTTGCATCCACATCCTCCTCCCGATTTACCTCCGTTAGCACCTGACGCTCCTTCTCTATAATTTTGTGAACTTATCTCATACTGTTCAATTTTTCTCGATGATAATGCCATATCTTCATCATTTAAATACATTTTTTGATATGGTTTTACACTTGCACAATTTGAAAAAATGATTGCGATAAGTAAAATCATAAATGTTTTTTTTATCATATTTTAGTTTAATTTTAAATTATTTGATTTAAGTATTTTATTTTTATTAGTAATCAGTAAGCATTCTACCCCTCTTAATTTATTTATTAAATCAAGCCCTTTTTCTTTTCCCATAATGTAAACTGATGTTGCTAAAGCATCTCCTAACTCGGTATTTTCACAAAAAATAGTTACACTTTTTACACCTCTAACAGGCCAACCTGTTTTAGGGTTAATTATATGCGAATATTTAATACCATTAAATTGTATATATTTCGCATAATTACCTGAAGTTACTACAGAATTATTATGTAATTTAAATGAACCAATGTTATTTAATACTTTATTAGGGTCTGCGATTTTTATAACCCATTTTTTGGTTATTGGATGATTACCCCAAGTCGTTAAATCTCCACCTGCATTCACTAAACCAGCTTTTACTCCTATCTTTTTTAATTTCTCTTTTACTTTTTCTGCGACATAACCTTTACCAATAGATCCAAAACCAATTCTCATTCCTCTCTTTAATAAAAACACGGTACTTTTTTCTTCATTGATTATAATATTTCTATAATCAATTTTTTTAACAGAGTTTAAAATAAGCAGACTGTCTGGTAAATTTTTCATTGGTTTATTGAAGTACCAAAATTTATCTAACGAAGCAAAACTAATATCAAAACATCCATTCGTTAACTTAGATATTCTCTTACTTCGTTGAATTAAATCAACTAATTCACGACTTACTTTTACAGGCTTTATCCCTGCATTTTTTGTTATTTTTGAAGTTTGAGATGTTAATTTCCATGATGATATTAAATCTTCTATTCGTACTGTTTCTTTAATCGCTTCTTTTACAAAAAAAGCAGCTTCATCTTTAGTTTCCGTTACAACAGTAAATTCAAAATCGACTCCCATTAAAAGCAATTTTTCTTTGTATAACTCTTGTCCTGTTAAAGAAATAGAAAGAATAATGAACAATAATGAACAATATTTTCTTATCATTATTATAAATAATTTTCGATGTAGTATGCAGCCGTTTCGCTTTTATAACCATCTACCGTATTAATAACTAATGCCTTATCACTTAAAATAGCAACAAAAGGGAAAGCACCTAAATTATTATATTTTTCAGCTGATTCTTCTATGTAATTAATACGCTCTTTCGTTAATTTTCTTCTATTACGAGGGAAGTCTATATTTACTAAAACATATTCTAAAAATGCTTTTTTCTTAAATTCCTCAGAAGATAAAACTTCATTTTTTAATTCTTTACAAGGTTTACACCAATCAGAGCCAGAAAAGTACACGAATACTTTTTTATTCTTTTCCTTCGCCATTTTTTGAGCCTCTTCGATATTTGTAAACCACGTAACATTTTTTGACTCTTGAGCTTTTACAATTGTTACTCCTACTAAAACAAAAGTCAAAAATATAATTTTATTCATTTTTTTTAAATTTCAGACAAAACTAATATTTATTTAGAATAAATAAACATAAGTTTGTCGAAAATTTAACATTAATTTTTAATTAGTCTAATTTAATATACTTGTAAATGAAAAAACAATTTTTATTACCTATAATTATCTTATACTCAATTATCTCCAAAGCCCAAGAAGTCATTATTGGGACTGCCAAATGCGGATCTTCTATAACTCAATCAATTCCAGCTAAATACGATAATGGTTCATGGAATGGAGGAAAAAATAATAGCTGGTCTTTACTTCTCTATACAAAAGAAGATTTGAATTTTGTAAATGGAAGTTTAACTGATTTAGGTTTTTATATTGATTGTGGAAGTACCAAAATATATACTACTCTTAGCTCTCAAAGAATTTATGTTAAAGAAACTAATCAAAATGAAATTACGAGCGTAAATATTCCTGATACTTCAACTTTTACCAAAGTTTATGATGGCGATATTACTTGGAAAAGAGGTTCAAACTTATCTGCTAATAAAAATATAATAACACTTACAAACCCTTTTACTTATTCAGGAACTAAAAATTTATTAATTTATTTTGAAAATGAATCTGGTACGAGTGTCTCCATGTTTGGAAGCATTCCTTTTTTATGGGATAATCATGGCAATAATAAAGTTTCTCATTCGCAATATAAATTAAGTCTTAAAATTAATTCTACGGGTTATATAGATAAAACTTTGCCTATTACATATTTTAAATTTTCTCCATTGGGCTTACCTCCAGAAATAACAATGGAATTGGACAAAAACATATGCAGAGGAAATTCTTATAGTTTTACCAAGGTTCAAGTTATTCCAATAACTCCTAAGCCTATATTAATATGGACTACATCAGGTACTGGAATATTTAATAATAATCAGATTAGAAATCCTACCTATACACCAAGTACTCTTGATGAAACGAATGGAAGTGTAATACTAACACTAACTGCAACAAACTCTGACGGCTCTAGTAATACTGATTTTACGCTTTCTATTTCTACTCCTCCAAACGCATCTATTAAAAATAAATAACTATTAAAATGATAAAAAAATTATTATCAACTACCCTATTATTATTCTGTTGCCTTGCTATTCTAGGAAACAACACAGCTGTATCAAAAACAACTATCCCCCCTCCTTCTTTACCAAAAATTACACTATGTGAAAATGAAAACTTAGAACTTACAGCAGAAGATGCTGGAATTGGAGCAACTTATGAATGGACTAGAGGAGCTGTTGTAAAATCAAATACTATAGATTTAATTATAAATAATGTTACTTTATCTGATGCAGGAACATACACCTTAACAGTAACGAAAAATGGTTGTTTAAATACGGTTGATATTCTTGTCAAAATAAACGAAGCTCTTGATACACCAATATTAAACAACACACCTGCTTATTGTGCTTCTGATGGTACTAGTAAAATTACAAATTATGACGCTACTGTAACTTACGTTTTTACTCCTACAGGAGCTACTGTTAATGCTACTGGTGAAATTCAAAATATGGTTATTGGAACGTCATATACTGTAATAGCTGAAAAATTAACATGTCAATCTAATAATTCAGTTACTATTAAAAATGACGCAATGTTACCAACTCCTAACTTACCAACGTTAAACAATACACCTGCTTCTTGTGCTGATGATGGTGCTAATCAAATTGATAATTATGATGCTACTGTTACTTACGTTTTTACTCCCATAGGACCTACTGTTAATGCTACTGGTGAAATTCAAAACATGGTTATTGGAACTTCATATACTGTAATCGCTAAAAAAGGAACCTGTCAATCTAATAACTCGGCATCTTTTCAAAATGATGTGATGCTACCGAGCCCCAAAGCAATTATTAAACTAAAATAATTTTAAAGCCACGAGGCCATTTTCACCTCGTGGCTTTTTATTAAAATTGATTCTAATGGTTAAAAAAATATTCTTTATTCTTTTAGTAATATTACATTTTAGTACATCATATGCCGCAAATAAAATTTATACGATAAATGATTTAGATAAACATCAAAATAGTTTAACAGAAGTCACCATTTGTGAAGGAGAAAATTTAGCACTTACTGCTCATTTTTATTTAGGCGCTAATTATCAATGGTTTACTCCTGACAAAAAAATAATAAGTACAATTGATTTAGTTCGCACCAATGTTTCTACAGAAATGGCAGGTATTTATATCTTGATTATAAATAACAATGGGTGTGATGATAAAGCGGAAATTGATGTTATTATTATAACCAAACCAAACGCTGGATTAGATGGCTATCTAGAAATTATAAAAGGACTTACACCTACTCAAGAGGAATTATTTAGTGCTTTAGGTGGAACCCCTGATAAAGATGGCATTTGGACAAAAAACAAAAACAACCTTTATACATATACTGTAAGTTCAAAAAACAATTGCAAAAGTAATAGTAAAGCTACTGTAAAAATTATTGAAAGTATTGAAATAACAAATGGATTTTCTCCTAATAATGATCAGGTTAATGATACTTGGATAATTACCTCTAGTTTATTAAAAAAATATCCTAAAAATAATCTTCTTGTATTTAATAGACATGGGAATAAAGTATATGAAGCATCTCCATATAACAACGATTGGGATGGTATAGCAAATTCAAACTTAATCATTAATAAAAATACTAAACTTCCTCCAGGTCCTTATTATTACATATTAAAATTAAACAACCCTAGCAATAATTTTTTTAAAGGCTGGGTTTATATTAACTATTAAACATGAAAATTACAACTATTTTTCAAGCTTTATTATTAATAATTTTATGTAATATTAATAATTCACTAGGGCAAAATACATCTGATTTCTCAGTTTTCAACCATAGTTTAAACATTATAAATCCTGCTTTTACAGGTGTAAATGGTAAAACTCAAATAGCTTCAAATTATAAAAAAATTTGGGCAGGTATTGAAAACTCAATACACTCAAGTATTATTTCGTTTAGTATGCCTACAAAAAAAGGAATAGGTATCGGTGTAAACGTTATTAATGATAGTTTTTACTTATTTAATAAATCAAATATCTCAGGAAATGTATCTTATAAGGTTAAATTAAACTTAGAAAACGAATTATTATTTGGTTTAAAAGCCTCCTTAAAATTCTTTAGCCCTAATTTAAATAGAATCAAAACTTTTGAAAAAAATGACCCTTCATTCACTAAAAACATCGATATAATTTCGCCTAATATTTCTATTGGTTTGGCTTTCAAAAACGAGCGATATTTTATTCACTTTTCTGTCTTAAATATTCTAAAAGAAGTAAAAAATAATGTAAAAATTACAGAAACTTCAAATTTAATGCGTGCTAATTTTGGTATGGGAATTTATCATGAACTAAATAATAATTTAGGCTTAACGACAACATCTTTATTTCGAACAATGCAAGGTACCCCGGTTTCTATTGACATTACATCAATGCTTACGGTTAACAATAAATACGATATTGGTTTAACTTATAGATATAACGCTGCTTTAATGACTAATTTTCTTATTAACACCACGAATTGGTTACAGTTAGGATATAGTTATGGTATCCCCATAAATGAAATTGCAAAAAATAATAACGGTACTCACGAATTTTTTATACGAATACACTTAAAAGAAGAAACAAATAATTCTTTTAAATCAAGGCTCAAATGTTTTTAACAAATAAATATTTAACAATGAAAAAAATAACTTTTCTTTTTTTATCTTTCTTATCAATTACTATATATTCACAAGGTAGTGATGTTACAATTGGTACTCCTATATGTGGCAGTTCTATAAGTAAAAACGCCCCAGCTAGTTATGATTATGTTCTTGAAAAAGAGAATAGCTGGGTAACTATGTTATATAAAGCATCACAAATATCTGGCTCTGGAAAAATAAAAGGGCTCGCTTTTTTTGCCGATTGTGTTGCTTCTAAAGATTGTAATTTTGATACAGCAAAAAACCAAAAAATATATTTGAAAGAGGTTGATTTCTCTGAATTTAATTCTGCATCCGAACCCGATTTATCTACTTTTACAAAAGTATATGATGGAGATATTACTTGGAGAAGAGGAAAAAATAATATCGAAAATTCTAAAACTCAAATTACTTTTCAAAACGAATTTAATTATAATGGCAATAAGAATTTACTTATTTATTTTAGTAATGAGAATAACAAACCTTTAGGTGGTTTTAGTGGTTGTGGTAGCTCTCCTCCTTTTTTGTGGAATTACGCTGGTGAAAAAACTATTATTTATGAGTTTTTTAAAAATGGAGAAAAAAATGGAACTGGAAGTTATAGTAAAGAATTACCTGTTATCCGTTTATACTTTGATGAAATAAACACAGAAGATTTTACTCCTTCAATAGAGAAAACATTAATTACAGCTTCTCCTACAAAAATTACAGCTAATGGTGTTTCTTCTAGCCTTATAACAGTGCAATTATATAATAAAAATGGTGCAATTTTAAACCATTCAAATCAAACAATAACTCTAAATACTACCGCTGGTCTTTTAGGTACCATTACAGATAAAAATGATGGTTCTTACACCGCTTTTTTAACCAGTAGTACCTTAGAAGAGACAGCTATTATTACTGGTACATTAAACGGTATAGATATAATTGATACTGAAAAAGTAGAATTTATCAAAAAGAATGGCTCTGGAGGAAACCCTAATAATTCAAACCCTACAAGTTTAGTACAAGGATTCTCCCCTAATGGTGATGGGACTAATGATACTTGGAAAATTTTACCAAATGTACATTTAACATACCCTAATAATAGTCTGTTAGTTTTTAATAGACTTGGGTATAAAGTGTATGAAGCTTCTCCTTATAAAAATGATTGGAATGGAGAATCTAATGGAAGAATAACTATTTCTAAAAGCTCTAAACTTCCTGTAGGTTCTTACTACTTCGTTTTTAATACAGGTAAAAACAAGCAGGTTTTTAAAGGATGGTTGTATATAAATTATTAAAAAATAAAAAAATGTCATTTCAAAAAACATTACTGATAAGTACTTTAATTCTTAATTTTTGTGCTTTCTCTCAAAATAAGGTAAGTTATTCTTTATATAATTATAACTTAAACTTAATAAATCCTGCTTTTGCAGGTCAAAAAAACCATACATCAATACTTATAAATTCTAAAAGTCAATGGGTTGGAATTCCTGATGCACCTAAAACGAATACAATTTCTTTAAATATTCCTTTGAACGAACATGTTGGGGCAGGATTAAATATTATTAATGATAAAGTCTTTATTTTTAACCAAACACAAATTTCTTTAGACGCTTCTTATAAGTTAAAAGTAAGTGATAATCATAATTTACTATTTGGTATTAGAGGCCAAGCAAATTTATATAGTGGAGATTTTAATACTATTAAAACTGAAGTAAATAATGATGCTTTTTTTGCTGAATCTATTAATACATTTAGTCCTAACTTCTCTATCGGTACTGCATTAATACATGAAAATTATTATATCCATACAACAATAAATACTTTGTTAATTGATGATCGTTATAAGGAACTTAATAACTCTAAAAAGGAAAAAAAATTAAATATGAACATAGGAGGTGGTTATATTATTAAGTTGAATGATTATTTAAAGCTAACCCCGTCTACCCTAATTACAATTGTACAAGGTACTCCATTAGTTTTTGATTTAAATACAGATTTAGAAATCAAAGAAAAATATAATCTAGGGTTTTCTTATTCATTTAATAATTCTATTCAAATAAACGGTAAAATAACTACTACAGAATGGATTGACTTAGGTTATAGTTATAGTATGTATACAAATAAAATAAGCCCTTATCAAAGCGGAACTCATGAGTTTTTTGCTTTATTTAATTTAGATACTATTTTTTAAAAATTAAATGGTTAATATATAAAACTTAAAGACTAATGCTTTTTAAGTTTTATATATTTTCAAATAGTAACTTCACATAACTATCTTCTGGGTTTTCATAAACCTCTTTTGTTATTCCTTGTTGCAATACATTTCCATTTTGTAATACTAATATTTCATCAGAAATTTCAATAGCATCTTTAATATCATGTGTAACAAAAATTGCAGTTGTATTAGTTTCCTTCAAGATTCTTTGAACGTCTTTACGTAACTGATTTCTTAAAATAACATCTAAATTACTAAAAGGTTCATCTAAAATTAATAATTCAGGTTTTGGTGCTAATGCTCTTGCCAAGGCAACACGTTGTTGTTGACCTCCTGATAATTCATGTGGATAATTTTTCTCTTTATCAGATAACCCTACTAAATCTAATACTTCTTTTACTCTTTCTTTCTTGTTTGATAATTTAGAAATTCCGTAAGCAATATTATCAAATATTGTAAAGTGAGGAAATAATGCATAATCTTGAAAAACCATTCCTACATTTCTAAACTGTGGTTCTATAAAAATTGAATTTGAAGAAACTACTTTATTTTTTAATAAAATAGTGCCTGCATCTATAACTTCTAAACCCGTTATTAAACGAATTAGTGTAGTTTTCCCGCTTCCACTCTCTCCTACTATTGCAACAATATTTCCTTTAATTAAAGATAAAGAAACATTATTCAACGCAACTATTTCTCCTTTATTAAATGTTTTTTTAACTCCTTTTACTTCTAATAACATAACTTAGTTAACTTTCTTTAGCTATTAATCTATTTAAAAATAATATAGGCATTATTCCTGTTAAAATAATAAATAATGATGGCAATGCTGCTTCTGCAATTAACTCATCACTTGCATACTCATATGCCTTAACAGCTAATGTATTTATATGATATGGCTTTAAAATTAAAGTTAAAGGCAGTTCTTTCATTACATCTACAAAAACCAAAATAAAAGCACTTAATATTGCTGATTTTAATAGCGGAAACTCAATTCTTATAAATGTACTAATATTACCACTCCCTAAAATTCTTGACGCTTCTGATAATGAATTACCAAATTTTAACGCATTTGATTCTATAGGATTATAAGCAACTGCCAAAAAACGAACAATATAAGCATAAACTAAAACCATTATCGTTCCGTTTATTATAAAGCCAATCTTTACATCAAATATATTCTTCATAAAAATCACCAGCCATTTATCTAAAGATAATGTAGGTATTAAAACACCTACTGCAATTACTGCTCCTGGAATTGCATATCCTAAAACACCTATTTTTGCAATAGATTTCATCCATGATAATCGATTCCATTTTGATAAAAATATTAAGAGTAAAGCAAAAAAAACGGTGCAAAATGCTGAAATCGTTGCCACTCCTAAACTCTCAATTGATAAATATATAAACTCAGAAGTAAATACTTCTTTGTAAGTTAAAAATGCCCAATATAATAATTGAAATAACGGTAATAAAAAACCAAATAACACAGGTATAAAGGCAATTGTAAAGAAAACTATTTTCAATTTATTGGAAATAGTTGCTATTTTTACCTTTTGATGATTTTTAGTAGCATTAAAGTACCTTATCTTTCTTCGTTGCCATTTTTCTACCGTTATTAATAAAAATATTATTATTACTAAAATGGCTGATAAATAAATGGCTGTTTCTGGTTCTTCTAAAGAAAACCAAGCTCTAAAAATCCCTGTAGTAAATGTATTTATCCCGTAATATTTAGCCGCACCATAATCATTTAACACTTCCATCAAAACCAAAATTAAACCACCAATAAATGCAGGTCGTGCCAATGGTAAAATCAATTTAAAGAATGTTTTTCGCTCTCCTGCTCCTAATAATTTTGAAGCCTCTATTATATTATTAGATTGATTTAAAAAGAAAGCTCTTGACGCTACATATACATAAGGATATAATGAAATACTAAGCACAAAAATTAGCCCTAAATGATTCATTACATCAATCTTAACACCAAATACATTTTCTATAATTCCGCCATAATCAAAAATACCCGCATACGCATACGCCGTAATATATGATGGAATTGCTAGTGGAAGTATTAATAACCATTCTAATTGCTTTTTTAATGGAATATAATAACGAGAAACTATCCAAGCAGATGAAATACCTAAAAGCAATGTTAAAATGCTTGTACCAAAAATCAATAAAACTGAGTTTTTAATATAGTTTGGTAATAAATTATCGACTAAATGATTCCATGTTTCACCCGGACCATAAAGTAAATTAATAAAAACAATAAGTATAGGAATAGCTACAAACAAAACAATGGTCAATAAAAATATTGACCATTTATTGGTATCTCTTTGTATGTTCTTAATACTGTATTTCACAGGTTATTTAGTATGATCTATTCTTATGACTGATAAATATATCATGAAGAATTTTATTAGTTCTTATTTTTAACAAAAATCACAAATAAACAATATATTACAATAACTACCTATATATTATTTTTAGAATTTTCATCTATTTTTTCTTTTGGTTTTCTCCACAAAAGAAGGCACACCCCCATCCAAAGTAGTACTATTACAACCATTCCTATAAAAAACATATCTCGTCCTCTATCTAATGAATAGTCTAGTATTCCAAATATATAATACGCTAAAATAGCTATAAATATAACCTGACCTACAAAATAAGCTATTACTCCTTTTTTTGTTAAATATTTTAATACTAACGCTTCTAACATTTTATTTTTTCTTTTTAAAAAAATTTCTACAACCTTATTTCCACCCAGCAATATCAAAAGTTAATACCGCTTTTTTATTGTTCTCTCCTAGTTTAGTTAATGATAAATTATCTTCTTTAAAACTTCCCCAAGACTCTAATAAATATGACGGTGAAACTTCAAGGTTTACTGGATATTCGTAATTTGCTTTTGCAAATACTTCTTGTGATTTTTTACTTGCTAAAAATTCTATAAATTTAATTGCGTTTACTTTATTAGGTGCATATTTTGCTACTCCTGCTCCACTAACATTAATATGTGTTCCGCTGTCATTTTGGTTAGGAAAAAATATTTTAACTCCTTTACCTGCTTTTACTTCTTCTGGATTTTTAGAATTTAATAACTTACCAATATAATATGTATTAACTACTGCAATATCTCCTTCACCAGCAACTACAGCTTTTACTTGATCTCTATCGTTTCCTTTTGGTGAACGTGCCATATTAGCAACAATACCGTTTGCCCATTCTGTTGCTTTTTCTTCACCTTTATTCGCTATAATTGAAGCTAATAATGATTGATTGTAGATATTACCTGATGAACGAATTAAAATTCTATTTTTCCATTTAGCTCCCGTTAAGTCTTCATAAGTCGTTAATTCTTCCTCGGTTACTTTCTTTGGATTATACACAATAACACGTGCTCTTTTTGTTAAAGCAAACCAGTTATTATCTTTATCTTTTAAATGAGAAGGAATCGTTTTGTTCAAAAATTCTGAAGTAGCTGCTTGTAATAATCCTTTCTTTTTTGCTCTTACTAAACGGCCAGCATCAACTGTTATTAAAACATCAGCAGGAGATTGTTCTCCTTCAATGCTCATTTTTTGCATTAACTCATCGGCCTTTGCATTTACTACATTTACTTTAATTCCTGTTTCTTTTTCAAACTGTGCAAATAACTCTTGATCTGCTTTATAATGACGGTGTGTATATACGTTTACTTCTTGTTTTTTAATTTCTTTTTTTTGTTCTGATTTACAAGAAAAAAGTACAATTGACGCTATAAAAATTAATATGATTTGTTTCATTTCTAAAATAATTTTGTTAAAATTAAAATTTTGTATTTACTATAAATACACTGCTCTATTTAGAATAAAAATAAATGAAATTTATATTTTAAATTCTAATGTTACATACCAATTTCTTGAAGATGAAGGTATAATTCCAGGTCCTGGGTAACCAGTTGCTCTACGTGTAAAATACTTCTCGTCAAGTAAATTATTTACACCTGCTTCTATCTTAAACATTTTGTATTTATAAGATGTAGAAAAGTCTAATACGTTATATGATGGAATCACTCCATTAATAGCACTAAACCCAGAAATAACAGAGTTTGAGGCATCTGTAAATTGCTCTCCTAAATATGTATATTGAAAACTGGTTAAAAAGTTTTTATAACCAAACTTTACTCCTGTTTTTAAATTAAAATCTGGTACAAACTCTACTTGATTGCCCTTAACCCCATTGATCTGAGATTCAGTATATTTCGATTTAATAAACGAAGCGTTAACAAAATAATTAAAACTAAAATCATTATTAATATCTAGTATTTTTTTCAAATTAAAATCAAACAAACTCTCAACACCTAAAATACGAGCTTTACCGACGTTTCCTCTTTCTAAAACAGCCCTCCCATCTGGTAATCCTTTTGATATTACACCGATTCTATCATTATAAAACAGCCCAAAAACACCTAGATCATAAGATATTAAACGCTTGTAATTTCCTCGCATTCCAAAATCAGAAGTATATCCTTTTTCATCACCAATTAACGGATTTATACTAAAAGATTGGTTTACTATATTCAAATCTGAAAATGTTACAGAACGGTAATTCTGAGATATATTTCCATAAAATTCCAAATTACTATTTGGTTTATAACTAGCCCCTATGCCTAACAATAAAAAAGTACGTTGATTACTTTCATTACTATAGTCTGTTTCATTTAAAATAACATTACCAGCCCCATCTCTATTAATTTTTTTATAAAAACCATCACTTTCGGTTTTTATATATTCAAACCTAAAACCTGGGGTTATTGAAAATTTATCGTTTAAATAGAATATGTTTTCCCCAAAAACAGCAATATTCAAATTCGGATTTTTATAATTAGATTGATTTTTATAATCCGGATAACTAGCTAAAGCTGAAGAAAAACTTGCATCAGTTCCATTAGTTCCAGGCCCTTGTATAGAGGTGTTTTCAGCTTTATAAAATTTTGTTCCTATTAAAAAAGTAGCTTTTTTATTAAAAACTGTATACTTACTTAATAAACGAGTTTCAAATCCAAAATTTTTAAAATCACCTGTAATTAAATCACGTTCATTATTATCATCTTCTTGATCTACACGATTTGTTCTATAACCAATTGCCTTTCTAGCAGCATCTAAACCAAATAAATTAAATGTAAAATTGGTATTCTCTGAAAATTTATGTGATAATTTTAAATTATATAACAACCAATCTATTTCAAACCAATTTCTAGTTCTATTACTTTGTAATGGATTTTCATTAAACATAGCGTCTGTTAAACCACCACCTTGATGCGCGAGATATGTTAAATAGGTAACTTCAGCTTCTAATTTAGTACTATTGTTAAATTCATATCCTAAATGTGCAAAGGCATTTTTAGCGTGAAATTCAGAGTTTGGACGAAACCCATCTCCTTGTTTATAATTATAATAAGCAAAGTAACTAAACTTATTTTTTGTACCGCTTACGCTCGTAAAATTGGTAAATAAATTATTACTTCCTAAAGTATTTCTAGTAATAATTTCTAAAGGTTTATTAGCATTTGGTTTCTTCATAACAAAGTTTACCAAACCTCCAAACTGTGTACCATATTGTAATGAAGCAGCACCACGAACAATTTGAATTTTCTCTAATGCTTCTGCCGGAGGCGTATAATAACTCTCAGGATACCCTAATACATCTGCGCTAATATCGTAACCGTTTTGACGGGTATTAAAATTAGAGGTTCTGTTAGGGTCTAAACCACGACCACCAATATTTAATTGTAAACCTGCATCGTCGTTTTGAAAAATATTTAACCCCACAACTTGGCTATAAATTTGACGTGCATTATTTGATGCTAAAGCAGCCGAAGTTTCACTTACCAAAACTACTTCATTTTTTTTACCCGCAAATATAGCAGTTTGTTCTACATCTTTTAAACGTGTTAATTCAAACACCTTTCTTCGTTGTGCTTTTATTACTATTTCAGTTAGTTCTTCAGTAAAAGATTGTAGCTTTATATTTAAAATAAGGCTTTTATTTACAACTATTTCCTGTTCTTTTAACTGAAATTCATTCGCATAAAAAACCACAATAAATTTTTGTTTATCTGTAGTGTATTGGTATAATCCTTTTGAATTTGTTACCGCAAGTAATTTCCCTGATTTTGCATAAATATTAACTTTATTTAAAGGCACATTTTTTTCTGAAGTTATAACTCCAGATACTTTATGTTGCGCGTAAATTGTTGTAGAAAACAGCAAAAATACGATTGCTAAAATTTTTAATATACTCTCATTAAATTTAGAGTACTTACACTTGTATTTGAACATATTTTTAAAGTCCATTAATTTTAATTTTATTGGTAAAAGGTAATATCCATTTTTTATGTTTAAAACCTTCCTTTTGTTGATATAAATCAATATTTGAATTTATATACGATTCACTTAAACGTCCATTTAATGCTACAAAACTCTCTACATATACTTCTATATTTTTATGTCCGTCTCTTTTAAAATGATCCCCTAAATAATGTGCATATTCTAAAATAAAATCGGGCTGAAAACTCATTTGTTTTTCTTGATACGTTGTTAAAAAATCGGTATTATCAACATAAAAAAACTTTCCTGTTTTACCATCTACTATTTTAAAACTTGCATAACCTGCTTTTTCCATTAACATTACACGCCAAGAAAACCGATATCCTTCCTCTGTCCAAAATAACTCACCAGGATATAATAAGTATCGCCAAGGCATTAAAAGTTGAATTATTAAAAACACACCAACTATTACAGTAATAGTTTTTCTTTTTGTATTTGAATACTGGTAATTAGCAATACTTTGTATTTTTTCTATGGGTAATCTAAAAACACGTTTTATGTTATTGATTATTTTCTCGTGAAATGTACCCTCAAAGAAAATGAGTGTTGCTATTATCATTATAAACGGAAACATTCCGATAGGAAATAAAATTCGAGTAAATACATGAAAAAATACAACTAATGTAAAAGCCAACAAGCGTGTTCTTTTCCATAATAATAAAAAAGGAATACTTAAATCATATAACGCTCCATTCCAACTCATTACGTAATGAAACCATTCTTGTTGCATTACGTTATTTCCTATAAACGGTATATCATACTTTGATGGTAACCATATTTTTAATGGCATTGCTCTAAATAACCAATCGGAATTTAACTTTGCCAATCCTGCATAAAAATAAACAATTACTAATAAGAGCTTTATACTATCGATTGTCCATTTTGGAATATTTTTAAATTCTTTTTTTAAAAGAAAACTGTCTACTGAAAAATACTTATTTGCAGGTAAAAAAATTAATAAAAAACTTAATAAACTTATAAAATAATAATGGTTTAAATAAGTTGTTTTATCCATTAACTCAATGTAAGTGAAACTTAAAAAGAAAAAAATAATTGCCAATCTATATTTGTAACCTATCGTTATAAATATTGCTGATAAACCGCATAAAATAAAAAGTAGGTATGTATACGTTCCTATTGGTTGTACCCATTCAAAACCATAATATGTAAAGTGAAACTTAGGTTCTAAGTATAATTTTTCTATCCACCCGTGATACCAAAATCTAATAATGCTGGCAAGCATCATTATACCAAATAAAATACGAAAAACCGCTAGAGGAGCGGCATTTGTTTGATTCTTTATATATTTTTCTTTGGTCATTAATTATAAAAAGCTGCCCCAAATAGGACAGCTTTTATTTTTTATCTTTTATTAATCTCCATCATTATCTACATAGCCCGCATCTAAGCTTATACCAAATGCTTGCATCATACCTACTTTTAAAGATATAATATTTTTTTGCAACTTATCAAATGCTTTTGTCATTACTACATTATTGTTTGTAATTTGTTCAGTAAAGTTATCACCTAGCGTATTAATTTGCGTTCTCGAATTATCAAATTGACTGTTAATTAATGTTGCTAAATCACTTCTATCTAAAGCTATTAAATATGCATTAAATCCTAATTTCTCAACATTTGATGCTCCAAAATTCTTACCTTTAAAAAAGCTCTGTGATGCATTTAATGCTTCTAAAGCCAATTCTTTTGATAAATTCTGTTGGTAAAAAGCTTCAACTTTTTCAGGAAAAGTTGTTCCTCCTGAGAAACTACCTACTGGAATACCAAATTTATTACTTCTAATACCTTTTTCATAATGAAAAACATAGTCATTTACTATTTTATTAACTGAAGCTGTTCCTGAATTCCCTGAATTATTTACAAAAGAATCTCTAAAGGCCCCATTCCAATCACTAACTACAAGAGTCGTAACCTCACTCATTTTAGTTACAACATCTGTAAGGTATTTTTTATATTTTACTGCATCTACTCCTGTATATTTTGCTACGATTGCTGTATCACCTACTGCAATTCCATAAAATAAATAATCTAACGCAGGAAATCCTATTTCGTCTTTTGAATTAGTATGTGCTAAATCGTATGTACCACTCATTATGTTCGTTTCAACTTGAGTAACGTTTGTAGGAAAAATATTAAAATAATTTACAAATTGTAATTCTTCCGCCTTACCTATATTAAACATAGCTACATGTTGCCAAGCTTTATATGCTTCATTATAAGAAGCACGAACATCTTGTAAAGTAACGATGCTTGGTGTACTATTATAAATTGCAGTTTTTTCTTTTAAAACAATTAACTTATCATTAAACTCTTTAAAAGCAGGTATAATAATATCATCAGCCATGTGTGTTAACATTGCTTTTCTATCAAAATTATCTTTTGGAGCTGGATTATCTGAATTAGAACTGCTACAAGCGTAAACCGTTATAGCAACAACTAAAATTAAAATTATTTTCTTCATAATTGTTATTTCTATTTATTCTAAATAAAGTATGCAAATATAAAAAAAGTAGCTGTTTAAGACAGCTACTTTTTAATAAAATATATTTTTTAAAAATTAGTTTACAGTTTCTGCTACTACAAAATTAAACTTAGCTGCTATTTTACTAGAAACAGCATCTAATGTAGCCACGGTAGAAGCTTCCCACAATCCGTTACCTGTACCTAATAAATCACTTAAATATCCATCAATCTCAACTTTTGTAAAATATGAGCTTGCACTATTAGATTTACGTGTAAATTGTAAACTATATAGAAATCCTAAACCTTCTGAAAGATCATGAAAAGCTGCTGCTTTATCAGTAGCTAATAAGGTTTTACCTGCTTGTAAATAATGAACTGTTCTAATTGCTATTACTTCTGATATTTTTTCACGTATAATTTCTGCTTGTTTATCACGTAATGTATAATCTTTAGCTACAATTGCTGCTCTACCTAACTTAAATGCATCATAAACACTTTTTGCAACACCTGCAAAATCTGAATCTGCTTCAACTTTTCCTAAATATTTATTTAAAAAACTGTCTGCACCCAAAACTGGAACTTCTGGATTAACTTCAGTACCATACAAGTACCCATAAGCCTCATCCCATTTATGCTCCATTGTAGTGTAGTCTTTACCTGTAGCAACAGTACCTGCATTATTATCTGTTATATTTGTACCTGCATCTAAAACTGCTAAACTTAAATAGTTATTTAACATTTGATCAGCCATTAAAGCACCTATTAAACCTTTTGCAAAAATCTGATTTAATTCTACTCCTTTACCATTAATGTATCTTGCTGTACCACTATTCTGTTCTAACTTCCCTGCTGTTCCTGCAACTGCATTAAAAGCCCAGTTTGGATATACAACAGCTACTTGTTCTGTTATCCAAGAATCAAATTTTGCCTTAATTGCATTTGCATCGGTAGTATTAGCAGCAAAAAAATCAACAGATGCTGCAACTTTACTACGTACACTTTTACTTGAAGTATTTAAATCTGCATCAGAAAAATCTGCATTACCCGCAGTATGTGCAAACATTTCATTTAACGCAACTTCAGTTTTAGTTACATCTTTTAATGCAGATGTTAACTCTGTTGCCATTTTAATACGCGTTGTTTGCCCTGAAAAACTAACCGAAGAGTTTCCGTTTCTTTCAAACTTATATGTTGTTGGCGCAGTAACGTTATTAATTGGAGTATCTCCATCACTAGAACAAGATGTAAATACTAAAGCTGAAATAGCTAATATTGAAAAAACAACTTTCTTCATTTTATTTAGATTTAATTTTAATAAATTTTATGCAAATCTATGTAACAAATCTAATCTATCAAATTTTATTTGGATTTATTTTAAATAAAGATAAGCTATTTTATTACATTATAAAATAATCTATAATGTGCTATAATGTTTTTAAATAACTAATAACAGCACGTCTAATATCATAACTTAAATCAGATGTATCTGGCTTATATATAGTAAGTATATTGGGGTTTTTGTCTGATAACATAGGAATATCTAATCCTCTTAGTAAGTAATCTGAAAAAGCTACTTTATAAATTTTATTATCATTTATTACTTTATTATTTATAAACCATTCATCACTTTTTTTACTAACATTATAACGTTGTAAATAAGCACCAGTACCGGCAGCGTTATAACCATAATCTAAAACCTCTTTAAGTAAATTTCCTTTGATATCAACTTTTAAAATTGCTCCACCATATGGTAAAACTCTAAAGATGTCTACAATATTAACATCTCCTTCTAAAACATCGTCAATACGAACAGAACCTCCATTCACTAAGGCACAATCAACTTTATTATCATAAGCCAAACTCATAGCTTTTGTAATAATTTTTCCCATATTGGTTTGAACACTTCTAATCTGAGTTTCTCTAGCTTCTAATGGAATTGTTGTCTTATATATTACTTCATAAGGGTTTGATACAATATCTTGTATTTGTATTTTTAACTTCTTTTGCCATTTATCAACAATTGCTCCTACTTTTTTATTTGTAGCAATCTTGTCATTAATCTCCTTTAATTCTGATTTTAATTTTACTTTTTTTGTAATTGGATTATACTCAAAACGATGAATATAAGCTGTCTTAGCATTCGCATCAGCTTTTGCTATAACTACATTCCCTATACTATCATAACTATTAGCATGCTCGTGTCCCCCCATTATCAAAGGAACATTTGGTAATAATTCAGCAACTTTTTTATCTTGATTAAACGTTAAGTGCGTTAAGCCTATAACAATATCTACCTTATCTTTAACTTCATTATATGATTTTTTAATTTCTTCATAAATATCTCTATAATACACATAACTCCGAGGGTTTGAAGGAATACATGCACTTATAAAACCTACTTTTAATTTTGTACCATCAGCATTATTAAACTCTCTGATATATGAATCTTTTAAATATTCTTTTTTTTCATTGATTACTTTATGAAAATATTCATGCTTCCCTGCTTTGTTGTGAAAAGTGTTTGCTGAAATCCAATTAAATTTACTTTCATTTAATCTTTTTTGCAAACTAGAGTAACTCAAATCAAACTCATGATTACCAAAAGCTACAAGATCGAAATTCATTGCATTCATAACTTCAATCATTTGTTTACCTCTAACCCTATCTCCATCTATTTTCATAGTACCTATTAAAGACGGATTTAAAAAGTCTCCTGCTAAAACAAGCATTGTATTTTTTTCTTCTTTTAATAAGTTTTGATGTACAGTTTCAACTCTTGCCATTCCTCCAAACTGTCCTCCTTGAATTGGCGCAATTTCATAAACATCATTTAATTGAAGTATATTAAAATATGTTTTACCTGCTTCTTTTTTAAAACTATATACAGGTTCTGAAGTCTTTTCTGTGCTTTTTTTAAAATTACAGCTAAAAATTAAAGCAGTCGTTACCGCTATAAATAATAATTTAAAATGGCTCATTGTGTTCTTTTTAATATAAGAAATAAAAAAAATTAGTGAAGATATTTACGTGTATTTTTCCTAATTTCTTTTCGGTATGCTACCAGTTCAGGAAATTGATAAAAGAAATTCATTTTTTTTTCTGCAATTGTTTTAGGATTTCTAATTTTTGGTCTTAAAACAAATGCTGTCCAACTTTCAACAATGTCTTCTTCTGGGCTTTCCACCGCATAATCGGTAATAAACTCAGTATCATTATTCATATATAACAAATCATGTTTCTTCTTTACACAATTTGCTTCTGTATAACAATAATCCCTTTGTATAACATCCCAACTATCTAATAAAGCTCCTTTCCAAAATAAATTAACAAATTTATTTATATAACTTTTCTTATAAGCTTCTCCTTCTAAAGTTAAATATGACTCTCCTTCTCCTTGCAAATTTTTCTTTGTTGGTCTTATCTGGGTTTTGTTTAGCGTTAATAAATGTCCGAATTCATGAACCATTGTATAAATAGATTCATGCAATCTTTTTTTATCCCTAGTTTTAAGGTTCACATCTCTAACATCAATCTCTAACATCCATTTATCATTCCTTGAATTTAATGAAATAAGTGCTCCTGTTTTTTCATCTACACCATCAGTCATTAAAAGGATTCTTTTAATATATTTCCTTGTTAACTCTTTAGGAAATATCCTATAAAACTCTTCCCAATAATCATTAGCTAAGTCATTTTTATTAGATCCATTTTTAATTAAAGCTCCATTTTGAA
This sequence comes from Tenacibaculum sp. Bg11-29, assembly GCF_002836595.1. Classification (NCBI taxonomy): domain Bacteria; kingdom Pseudomonadati; phylum Bacteroidota; class Flavobacteriia; order Flavobacteriales; family Flavobacteriaceae; genus Tenacibaculum; species Tenacibaculum sp. Bg11-29. The sequence goes on along the minus strand of NZ_PJBB01000003.1, from coordinate 2,447,753 downwards.
TCTGCCATACTCCTATCCTTATATCAACCTGAGATTGACAAAAGACAGAAAAGAATAAAAAAAGAGTAAAAATTTTAAATTTCATCATATGTTAAAATACGTCTAATGCCTTATTATAAGCACTTTCAAAACTCATTGGTTTTATATTTGTTTCTATTTTTTGAGTAGTAAAATAGGATATTAATTTTTCAGTAGGCATATTACCTGTTAATTCATCTTTTGCCATCGGGCACCCTCCATAGCCTTTAATAGCACCATCAAAACGACGACAACCAGCTTTAAAAGCACTATCTACTTTCTCAAACCATTTTGCAGGAGTCGTATGCAAATGTGCTCCAAACTCTATTTGAGGGTAACTTAGTATTAAGTTAGAAAACAAATAATCTATATCTTCAGGAGTTGAACTACCAACCGTATCTGATAAAGATAAGATTTTTACACCTAAATTCGACAATTTTTCTGTCCATTCTCCAACTATCTCGACGTTCCAAGGATCTCCGTAAGGATTTCCAAATCCCATTGATAAATACGCTACTACTTCTTTATTGGTTCTATTAGCTATCGCCAATACTTCTTTTAGCGTATCAATAGATTGCGCTATTGTTTTATGCGTATTACGCATTTGAAAGTTTTCAGATATCGAAAAAGGATATCCTAGATAGTTTATCTCTTCGAATTGAGACGCATCATTAGCTCCTCTAACATTAGCTACAATTGCTAACAATTTGCTTCTTGTTGTAGATAAATCTAACTTTGATAACACCTCAGCTGTATCTCTCATTTGTGGAATTGCCTTTGGTGATACAAAACTTCCAAAATCTATAGTATCAAATCCTACCTTTAACAAAGAATTTATATACTTTGCCTTCGCTTCTGTAGAGATAAAATGACTTTTAATTCCCTGCATCGCATCACGAGGGCATTCTATAATTTTTATACTGTCAATCATTATGCCAAATATACAAATTTTGATTCGTTTTATTTATTTTGTTTTTCTTCAGAATGTTAAAGCTATTGTAAATATATTTTAACTTAACAAAAGATTATTACTCTTTTCACTAACTCTTTATTGTAATAAATATTTATTTTTATGAAATAAACTGTCACAACTCAAAAGTTAAATTGTCTATAACATAGATAGAATCATTCTCTTTGGAATCTAAAACAACGCATATCAACCAACTAATAGAACGCTGTAAAAAAAATGATAGTAATGCACAAATGCAAGTGTATAATGACTATTATAAAGCAATGTATAATACTGCTTATCGCATTTTAAAAGATGAATTTGAAGCTGAAGATTTAATTCAAGAAGCTTTTTTAACTGCTTTTACTAAGTTAAATACTTTTAAAGGAGATGTTACTTTTGGCGCTTGGTTAAAAAGAATTGTAATCAACAAAAGTATTACACAATTAAAGAAAAATAATCGTTATAACGAAGTGAAAATGGAAATTATTCCTAACCCTGAAGAAGAGACAACTGTAAATTATAGTTCTTTAACGGTAAAAGAGGTAATGAGTAGTTTACTTAATTTAAAAGAAAATTATCGAGTTATTTTAACTTTAAACTTAATAGAAGGCTATGATTACGAAGAGATATCTCAAATATTAAATTACACAAACGAAAATGTACGCACAACTATTTCTAGAGCTAAGAAAAAATTAAAACAAGTATTACTTGCTAACAAAAAAAACACACAAGTATATGGAAGATAAACTAAAAGAGTTTTTTAATGAAAACAATTTTGATATATACGAGCCGCATTCAGGTCATTCAAATCGATTTCAAAGAAAACTTCAACAACAAAAAAAACAGCATAAACCAACAATATTTTGGATGAGTATTGCTGCTTCAATTGTGCTTGTCTTAGGATTTTATCTTGGTAGTTACCAACAGAATAACAATTATGATTTAGCCGATATTTCACCAAAAATGGCTGAAACTCAAAGTTTTTTTGTTTCAACCATTAACCAAGAATTAAAAGAAATAGAACAGTATCGGAATATAGAAACTGAAAAAATAATTGAAGATTCTTTAGAGAAAATTGAAGAACTAGAAGACCATTATAAAGCACTTATTAGCGAGTTAACAAAAAATGAAAACAAACGTCAAGTCATTCAAAAAATGATTGGTAATTACCAACAAAGGCTAACCGTTTTAGAAAGGCTCTTATTACAATTAGAGCGACAAAAAAACCCAACAAAATTAGAAATATTAGATGATGAAATTATATAAACTCTTATTCTTTTTTATATTAATACCAACTATTATGGTAGCAAACGATAAAAAGAAACATGAAAAAAGTAAAACAATAAGTAAAAGTTTTTCTGTAAATGAAAATGCTACCTTATATATTAATAATAAATATGGTAAGGTTAATGTAACAACATGGAATGAAAATCGTATTGAAATTGAAGTTAAAATTATTGTAAAAGGAAATGATTTAACAAATATTGATCGGAAATTAAATTCAATTAATGTTCTTTTTGAAGCTTCAGAAAGCTTAGTCGAAGCTCGTACCAAAATAGAAAGCTCAAAATCTAGTTGGTCATGGTGGGGTTCTAGTAACATCAATTATAAAATTAATTATTTTATAAAAATGCCGATAACCAATAATGCTGATTTACACAATAAATACGGTGCTATTGAATTAGATAGACTTAGTGGTAAGGCTAGTTTAAATTGTGATTACGGAAATATTGAAATAGATCAATTACTAAATGACTCAAATACAATAAACTTAAATTACTGTGGAGATTCTGAAATTAATTTCATAAAATCTGGTAGTTTAAATATCGATTATTCTAAACTACAAATAAAAGAATCAAAATCACTTAGCATTAATGCCGACTACTCAACCGTAAAACTTGGCAATACTAATAGCGTAAAATTTAGTTGCGATTATGGTAGTATCTCTATAAATGAGGCTAAAAATATATCAGGAAGTTCTGATTATACTAGTATAAGAATAGGTACATTAAGAAAAAAACTTAAAATTAATACTGATTTTGGAAGTATTAAAGTTCAAAACATAACAAAAGATTTTGAAAATGTTACCATTGATGGAAGTTATGCTAGTATTAAATTAGGTACTAGTAGTGATAACGCTTTTAAATTTAATATTGATTTAGGGTACGCTAGTTTTAATTACCCTGAAAATAAAGTAGAATTCACTAAAAGCATTAAAAAGAACACAAAAAAATACTATGAAGGTTCTTTTGGTAACGCGAATATTAATTCAACTATAATGATAAAATCTAGATACGGAGGAGTTTCGCTTAAATTAAACGATTAAAAACCTTGTTTATAGCCTGCAATAAAATCACACTCTATAAATTCATATATAAAACACTAACACAGCCAATACTAACTTTAAAACAAACAAAATGAAAAAACAATTTATAACAACCTTAATAATTTTTATTTCTCTTACTTTAAATGCGCAAAGCTGGTGGGGAGGTAAAAAAGTTAGAGGAAATGGGAAGGTTATCACAAAAACTAGATCAATAAATAAATTTGATAAGGTTAGCGTTGGTGGTTCGTTTGATGTTAATTTAATAGCAGGAACTGAAGGTAAGATTACTCTTAAAGGAGAAGAAAACTTACTTCCTTATATTGAAACAACAGTAAAAAACGGAAAATTAAAAGTTCAGTTTAAAGAAAACACTAACATTAGAACAACTAAACGTTTAATTGTTACAATTCCTTTTGAAAGTATTAATGCTATTTCTTTAGGTGGTTCTGGTGATGTACATGTACAAAAAATAATTAAATCGGATGAAATATCTATTAGTATAGGTGGCTCTGGAAGCATCAATGCAAATATTGACACCAATACTATAAAAGCTTCAATTGGTGGCTCTGGAAACATAAAATTAAAAGGAAATACAAGTAATTTTAAATGCTCTATAGCAGGATCTGGGAATATAAAAGCATATGATTTAGATACTGAAACTTTAAAAGCTAGTATTGCGGGCTCTGGAAGCGTAGAAACAACTGTAAGTACTAAAATAAAAGCAAGTGTTGTAGGCTCTGGAAGTGTTTATTATAAAGGAACTCCTAAACATATAGATACTAATTCAATAGGTTCTGGAGATGTAATTGATAAAAACTAATAAAAGAATAATTTACAAAAAAAGCCAGTTAAGTATAATACTTAACTGGCTTTTTTTCTTAGAACTAAAAGAGTTTTAACTTAAACTTGCTAAACTCGCTTTAATCGTTTCTATTTTTGCTAATGAATCTGATTCTTTTTTACGCTCAATAGTAATTACTTGCTCAGGGGCATTACTAACAAAACGTTCGTTAGATAATTTCTTTTGAACTCCAAACAAGAAACCTTCCGCTCGTTTTAATTCTGCTTTTAATTTTATTATTTCAGCTTCTACATCAATACTATCTAATGAAATTGGTACAAAGTATTCATTTGATTTTACTCTAAAAGAAGCAGCTCCTTCAACCTTTTCTGTTACATAATTAACAACTGAAGTGTTTGTTAATTTTTTAATTATTAAATCAAAACCTGTAGTGTACTTTTCGCTATTTACAACAGATAATTCTATTGCTTCTTTAAACGAAATATTTTTATTTTTTCTAATTGTTCTTATTCCTGAAACAACTTCAGTAGCAAAATCAAAATTAGTTATTAACTCTTCATTAATAGCTGTTACTTTAGGATATAAAGCAATTACTAATGCCTCTTCTGATGTTCTTTCTGTAATGTGCTGCCAAATTTCTTCTGATAAAAATGGCATAAATGGATGTAATACTTTCAAGTTATTTTCTAAAACTTGTATTACTTCTGCATATGTCTTAGCGTCAATTGGTTGTTGATACCCTGGTTTTACGATTTCTAATAACCATGAAGAAAAATCATCAGTAATTAATTTATAAATAGCCATTAAAGCGTCAGATAAACGATATTTAGAAAAATGATCTTCTATTTCTACTAACGCCTTTTGAAATTTAGACTCATACCATGCTAGTCCTATTTTTGCAGTTTCAGGCTGCTCTAAATTAGCATCTATTTCCCAGCCTTTTATTAAACGGAAAGTATTCCAAATTTTATTTGAAAATCCTTTTCCTTGCTGACATAAATCTTCATCAAACATTAAATCATTACCCGCAGCAGAACTTAATAATAAACCAACTCTTACACCATCAGCTCCATACTCTTCAATCAGTTTTAAAGCATCAGGTGAGTTACCTAATGATTTAGACATTTTTCTACGTTGCTTATCACGAACCAAACCTGTTAAGTAAACATTTTCAAACGGGCGTTCATCTTTATATTCATAGCCAGCAACAATCATACGTGCTACCCAGAAAAATAAAATATCTGGTCCAGTAACTAAATCGTTTGTTGGATAATAATATTTAATTTCTTCGTTCTCAGGATTATTAATTCCGTCAAAAACACTCATTGGCCATAACCAAGAAGAAAACCAAGTATCTAGCGCATCTTCATCTTGTCTTAAGTCAGATGCTACTAAATCAGCTTTTCTTGTTCGTTCTTTTGCTAAAACAATCGCTTCTTCGATACTTTCAGCAACTACAAAATCTTCTTTTCCATCACCATAGAAATAAGCAGGAATTTGTTGTCCCCACCATAATTGACGAGAAATATTCCAATCACGGATGTTTTCCATCCAATGACGGTACGTATTTTCGAATTTTTTAGGATATAAAGTTACCTCACTATTTTCACCTAAAACAGCTTCAATAGCAGGTTTTGCTAAATCTTCCATTTTTAAAAACCATTGATCTGACAATCTTGGTTCTATTACTGCTTTAGTTCTTTCTGAAGTCCCTACTTTATTCATATGAACTTCAGTTTTCACTAAAATCCCTTTCTCTTCTAATTCTTGAACAACTTCTTTACGAGCTACAAAACGATCTTTTCCTTGATAATGTAATCCGAAAGAATTTAAAGAAGCATCGTCATTAAAAATATCAATTACTTCTAATTTGTGTTTATCTCCAAGAACTTTATCGTTTTCATCGTGTGCAGGAGTTACTTTTAAACAACCTGTTCCAAACTCAACATCAACATATTCATCTTCAATAATAGGAATCACACGATTACTTAATGGTACGATTGCTTTCTTTCCTTTTAAATGTGTAAAACGTTCGTCATTTGGGTTAATACAGATTGCTGTATCACCAAAAATAGTTTCAGGACGCGTAGTTGCAATGGTTAATTTATCTTCTGACCCTTCAATTTTATATTCTAAATAATAAAGGTTTCCTTGTTTTTCAACATGAATAACTTCTTCATCAGAAAGCGTTGTTTTAGCTTCAGGGTCCCAATTTACCATTCTATATCCACGGTAAATTAATCCTTTATTATATAAATCAACAAACACCTTTATTACAGATTCAGACAATGCAGGATCCATTGTAAAAGAAGTACGCTCCCAATCACAAGAAGCTCCTAACTTTTTTAATTGATCTAAAATAATTCCACCATACTCATTTTTCCATTCCCAAGCATGCGCCAAAAATTCTTCACGAGTTAAATCGTTTTTATCAATTCCTTGTTCTTTTAACTTTGCTACAACTTTTGCTTCTGTAGCAATAGATGCGTGATCTGTACCAGGAACCCAACAAGCATTTTTACCTTGTAAACGTGCACGACGAATTAATACATCTTGAATCGTAATATTTAACATATGCCCCATATGTAATACTCCCGTAACGTTTGGTGGAGGTATTACAATTGTATATGGCTCTCTTTCGTCTACTTCTGAATGAAAGTAATTATGTTTCATCCAGTAATCATACCACTTCCCTTCTACTTCTTTAGAATTATATTTTGATGGAATATTCATCTGTTTTTTATATCTTTATAACCAAATAATTAAGCTTCGTGCTTTTTGGCATTGTTTTTGAAATTGAATAAGCAAAAATACAATTATCTCTGATGTTCAGAAAATAAGATGTTGATTTTTTTGGAACTAAAAAAATAATACTAAATTTGTAACGGTCTAAGCCCCTAAATTAACTTTATCAATTATGAAAACAATTTTATCATTTATCGCAGTTTGTTTTATTACATTAACAATAAACGCACAAGAATTTAAATTTGAAACGGAAACTATTGACTATGGAAAAGTAGCTATTGGTTCTGAAGGAAAACGTGTGTTTGAATTTACCAATATAGGTGATGCACCTTTAATTATTAAAGATATTAAATCTACTTGTGGATGTACAGTTCCAAAAAAACCTGAAGCACCAATTATGCCAGGTCAAAAAGGAGAAATTGAAGTATCTTATGATACAAAAAGACCAGGAGGATTCTCTAAAGCAATTACAGTAATTTCAAATGCTAAGAAATCTAGAACAATGCTTAAAATTAAAGGTTTTATTTCTAAGGATGCTGTTCCTGCGAAAGCAAAAACTATGGTGAATGATAGTGAGTAATTACTAAAAACACTTAAACATAAAAAAAAGCGTCAATTAATTAATTGACGCTTTTTTTTATATTCTTTTTTCTAATTTAAATTCAAATTTTAGATAAACAAAACCTCTCTTAACTTTAAGTTTGATTTTTCTATTAGGTTTTGTTTGAAATAAAAACATTATTTCTTCTAATGTATACTCATAAGATTTTTGTCCGTTAATAGACATTATAATATCTCCTTTTAAAATACCCGCTTTATATGCAGGAGAACCTTCTACAACTACATTTATCTTATATTTTGGCTTAAATTTATATTGATAATAATTTATAAATGAAATAATATCCCCTTCCTTATTTTCTCCACCATACGTATCTTCCGTTTTCTTTCTTATGACCTCTTTAACCAATTCCTTGCCATCATAAATAATATGTAATCCACTCATGTTATAAAAAAAACCCTTTTTTAAGGAAGCATTCTTTTTTAAAGTAATTTTTTTATTAGGATAATCAACCCAAACTTTAAATCTATTTAAAATATTGCCGCCTATACTACCATTTCTTTCTTTAAATTGACGAGCATTAAGTGTTGATATTGTATCTAAAAAAGAAACTGTTGGTTTTTCTATTAAAAACTTCCCCAAAGATAAATAAGGTATCTTACTCCTATTCCCATAAATAGTTCCACTCATTCCTTCTCCTAAAACGTCTCTAAAATGTTTTATTGGAGTTTTTATATTTTTTTTTGTCCCTTCAAATAACCACATAGCATCGCTTCCTCCTGAGTCTATCAATAATTTTACAGGTATAGTTACATTATTTATAGTATCAATTCTAGCTTCAACATCTATATAAGGTTTGTTTTTATAAAATTGTAATGGAAAAGTTTCACATTTTCTACACTTTTGCACTTTATAGGTTTTAGGATTATAGAAAACAACGCTTTTTCTATTATAATTTATCTTAACAATAACATCTTTTAATAAATCATAACCAATAATACCGTGGATAGTGGTTCCCATTTTTGCTGATAAATTAAAAGAATCTCTTAAAACAACATACAGTTCTTGATTTGAGCTTAAAATGTTTTTAACTCTAAAACTATTTCCTTTTGAAGACAAAACCTCAATAGGTTCACCACTACCTAACCCCCTAACAAAAAATTTATTAACATTATTTAAACTGATACTATCGCTATCTATACCGTTGAATAAAATCGTTTTATTAACACCCGTATCTAAAATAAAAGATAATTTATGACCATTAACCTCTAAAGGAATTATTATTAAATTATTTATCAGTTTAAAAGAGACCTCTTGTTTATCAGTATTTTTTCCATAAAACTGAAATTTTCCTTGTGATAAAACCGAAGTATATAATAATAAAACAAAAATGTAAAGTATGAGTCTTTTCAAATGAGAGTGTGTTTTAGATTGTTAATCTTAAATATACAATCTTCAATCCATTTTTTTTGTTTTTTATGATTTTTTTAACCTCTAATTTACATGTAAAACAAATTCCTTTTCTCGAAAAAATTTCGCAAATTTGCCAATCAAACAACTAATTATATTATACAATGCCAGCTATTTCTATCAAAGGAAACTCAATGCCTCAATCACCAATAAGAAAATTGGTACCTTTTGCTGAGGCTGCTAAAAAAAATGGAACAAAAGTTTTTCATTTAAATATTGGTCAACCAGATATTAACACACCTCAAGTTGCTCTTGATGCTGTTAAAAACAATGCTATTAAGGTATTATCTTATGCTCGTTCTGAAGGTTCTGAAGAATACAGAACTAAATTAGCTAACTACTACGCTAAAAACGACATTAAGGTTAATGCAAATAATATTATAGCAACAACTGGTGGCTCTGAAGCTTTACTATTTACTATTGGTAGTATTACTGATCCAGGTGATGAAATTATTATTCCTGAACCTTTTTATGCAAACTATAATGGTTTTTCAACTGCTTCAGGTGTAAAAGTAGTTCCTGTAATTTCTAAAATAGAAGATAATTTTGCTTTACCTGCTATTGAAGAATTTGAAAAATTAATCACTTCTAAAACTAAAGCTATTTTAATTTGTAACCCTGGAAACCCAACAGGTTACTTATACAGCGCTGAAGAAATTGAAAAACTAAAACAAATTGTCTTAAAACATGATTTATTTTTAATTGCTGATGAAGTTTATCGTGAATTTACTTACGATGGTGAAAAGCACAATTCGGTAATGAGTTTAGAAGGTTTAGATCAAAATGCGATTATGATAGATTCTGTTTCTAAACGTTACAGTATGTGTGGTGCTAGAATTGGTTGTATCGTGTCTAAAAATCAAGAATTTATAAATACTGCTATTAAATTTGCGCAAGCACGTTTAAGTCCGCCTACATATGCTTTATTAGCAAGTGAGGCTGCTTTAGACACTCCTCAAAGTTATTTTGACGAAGTAATTGAAGAATATGAAGGTCGTAGAAATACATTAGTTTCAGAACTACAAAAAATTGAAGGTGTAAAAGTTGCAAACCCAAAAGGAGCTTTTTATTGTGTTGCTGAATTACCTTTAGCTGATGCTGATGATTTTGCGCAATGGATTTTAGAAAAGTTCAATCATAATAATGAAACGATTATGGTAGCTCCTGCTAGCGGATTTTACTCAACTAAAGGTGAAGGTAAAAACCAAATTCGTATGGCGTATGTTTTAAATAAAACGGATTTAATACGTTCTGTAGAAATTTTAAAAATCGCTTTAGAACAATATAATAAATAATTCTTTTGAATATTAAAGAAAATATATCATTAAAAGAATACAATACGTTTGGCATTAATATTAATGCTAAACGTTTTGTTTCTATTGACTCGCTTTACGGTTTACAACAACTTTTAAAAACAGAAAAAGACATTTTTTTAATTTCTGGTGGTAGTAATATGCTATTAACAAAGAATATTGAAAAACTTGTTGTTCATCTAAATTTAAAAGGAATTTCTATTGATAGAGAAAATGATAATGATATATACATTACTGTAAATGCTGGAGAAAACTGGCATGAATTTGTATTATGGTGTGTTTCTGAAAATTATGGAGGTATTGAAAACTTATCTCTTATACCTGGAAATGTTGGTACCTGTCCTATTCAGAATATTGGTGCCTATGGAGTTGAAGTAAAAGATACCATTAACCGTGTTGAAGCTATCGATATTAACACTGGTAAATTAGTAACTTTTTCTAATGCCGAATGTAAATTTGGTTACAGAAATTCTATCTTTAAAACTACAGAAAAAGGTAACTATATTATTACTTCTGTAAGTTTTAAACTAACTAAAAAAGAGCATGATCTTAATTTTTCTTATGGTGCTATTGAATCTGAATTAACCTTAAATAACATTACAAAACCAACAGTAAAAAATATTTCTGACGCTATAATAACAATTCGTCAAAGTAAATTACCCGATCCTAAAAAAATTGGTAATAGCGGGAGTTTTTTTAAAAACCCTGTAATTTCAAAAACAGATTTCGAAAAAATTCAAAAAGAATTTCCAACAATACCTAGTTATATTGTTTCTGAGTCAGAAATTAAAGTACCTGCTGGGTGGTTAATTGAACAATGCGGATTTAAAGGTAAACGTTTTGGTAATTACGGAGTACATGAAAAACAAGCGCTAGTTCTTGTTAATTATGGAGAAGCAACTGGTAAAGAAATTTATGAATTGGCTAAAAAAATACAAAAAACAATTTTAAACACTTTTAATATTGTTTTAGAAATTGAAGTAAACGTAATTTAACCTTCTTTTTTCAAAATTTCAATATGACGTATTAATCTCTTCGTTTCTAACGCTAGGGTTCCGTTATAAACACCTCTTATTCTTCCTTTTTTATCAACCAATATAAAATTTTCGGTATGAATAAAAGCATCTTCGTCTTGTGTTTTCCCGAAATCTTCGTCAGCAAAATACCCTTTTCTTGCTAAGTTATAAATCTGTTTTTTGTCTCCAGTTACTAAATTCCATTTACCAGATACAATCTCATTATCTAAAGCATATTTTTTTAAAACTGAGACAGAATCTTTTACAGGCATAACAGTATGTGATAATAATAAAACATTTGAATCATTCTTAAATTTTTCTTGAAGTTTACTCATGTTTTTTTCAAGAATAGGACAAATACCTGGGCAAGTTGCAAAGAAAAAATCTGTAACATAAATTTTATCCTTGTAATACTGCTTTGTTATTGTTTTTCCTTCTTGATTTATCAAATTAAAATCAGGAACTGTATGTATATAATTATATTCAGATGAACCTTTAGCAATCCATTCTGGTGTAAATTCTGCCGAGTTAAAAAAAGGTAATGTTGTTTCTTTATTTACTTTACTTCCTCTTTTACAAGAAGCAAAAACTAGCATTAAAACAAGTAATGTAAAGATTACTTCTTTTCGTTCACACCTACCTAACTGTTTATTTAAATTCTTCATTTTTGGTATGTACTGTATAACATTTCTTTAATCCTATCAATCCAAATCGTTCACCTTTTTTGGTTACAAAATTTGCTTTTATCTTTCCGTTTAGCTGCCACATTTTCTGGCTTCCTTCTTCCTTACCTTCCTTAAAATGAAATTCTTTTAATAAATTTCCGTTTTTATACCATTCAGTAACTTTACCATTATATAATCCTTTCGTATTAAAATGATACTCAAACATTGGTTTCCCGTTATCAAACCAACCTTTATGAACTCCTGTCTTTAATCCACTTTCATAAAAACGTTTGAACCATTTATTTTCATTGATATACCATCCTTTAAAAACACCTTGTTTTTTTCCTTCATAATATGTAGCTGTCGATTTTAATTTTCCTTTTGAATAATATTCATCAACGGTTCCTGAATAAGGCTTTTCATCAAAAAGTAAAACTCCGTTTTTAAGTTTAAAAGCTGTGTTATTTATATTTTTTTTTATAAACGGAATTGTTACCTCATTTATTAATGAAGTTTCATCTTGCTTTTCGTTTTTAAGATTACAAGAAACTAAAACGAATATGGTAATTGTATAAAGTATAGAATTTCTCAAAAAATTATCTTGTTACATTTCCTGCTGTTCCATAAAAACCGCTTCCATTTAAATAAGGATCTTCGTTTGTAATGTGGTAATGATATATTCCATTAGGAAAATCTACCGTTGCAGAAGTATGACCATGATAATCGTCTAAATCATCATTTGTAATTGTTTTACCATCTTCTAAAGAACCATATACAGGAAATCCGTCTGAAAGTAAACCTAAAAAAGCATCTTCACCAAAAGTACCCGTTAAGAAAGTAGGTTTAATATGGTAATGATATTGTGTACCTGCAGGATGTCCTAAATACTGATCAAAAGAATTTACCTCTCCTGTTAAAGGGGCTCCTCCTGCTGCATATTGATTAAAAAACACTACTCCATTTCTTGATATACCAATTGGTCCCATTGGTGTTGCTACTTTATTTGTAGCTTCTTTAGGATTTAAAGGCATTGTAAACGTAATGTTTTGTTCTCCAATTGATCCTGGATTTTTATTCCAACTACCATTTGTTCCGTTGTAAGCTTCATACAATGCATTTCCGGCATCCCAATACGGACTTTTATGGTTTGGCAAATCAGTTGTTGTAAATGTTACTGTAGTACCCGAAACTGAATACGAAACAGCGGCTATGCCATCAAATTTCGATAAAATTGATGTAATATCATAATTAGTTACTCCTGAAGTACTATCACCTAAATCTTCTACTGTATCGTTAGAACCACAAGCATAAAGTACACTTGATATCGTTATTAACAATACGATTATTTTAATTGATTGGATTTTTCTCATATATATCGTTTTAAAAATTACTGTTTACTTTATTCTCTTAAGTTACTCACTTTTGTTATTAGTTCTTGTTTTATAGTAGCGTCACTATTACTTAATGGTAATTGACTTGCGTTTAATAAGTTTGGGTTTTCAAAAGAGTTTAAACTTAAATTATACAAGGCTTCTGTACCATCTGAAAATTTAATATACTTATGGGTTGCATTTCTAATTGTGTAATTTACAGTTCCGTTATCTTCACCTATTTCGGTATAAGTATATTCTCTAAAATTAGAATTAGCTGCCGTAAATAATTCTTTAAAACTTTTACTATCGTTTACTTCTGTTGTACCAGTACCTGCTATATCAGAAATTGTAGCAAACAAATCAGTTGTATTTAATAAAGCATCATCCGATTCGTTAAATCTATTTATATTTTTACCAGATATAATCATTGGCACATTTACACCTCCTTGATATACACTTCCTTTTGCTCGCTGACTAGCATATTCTTGAACTACTTGATTAGGTGTACCATTATCCCCAATAAAAATAATAACAGTATTATCTTTCTCTTCCTGAGTCATTGAACTTAATAATCTTCCCATTTCAGTATCTAAAGCTTCTAACATAGCCATATAATAAGGCTGTGAATTTGCATCAATACTAGCCTGATCAGCCCCTAATGATTGAGTATGTAAACTTGCAGGAGGCAAATGAAAAGGAGTATGTGGTGCGTTATATGCCAGCCACAAAAACCATGGTTTTTCTTGTTTATCTATCCAATTTATAGCTAAATCTGTAAATTTTGTAGTTGTATATACACTAGAATTAGATGTTTGTCCGTTCTCTGTAAAATTCCAATTTGTATACGATTGTACACCTCCTGTTAACAAACCGGCATAATATCCTACTCCCATTTGTGTTGGGTGTAAAGCGTCTTTTGATAAATGCCATTTGCCAATAACGGCATGATTATAACCAGAATTACTATTGTCTAAGTGTTTCTGAAGAGATGTCTCAGATGTTGATAATACATCATCTACTTTCATCACATTTGTTCTAAAGCCATATTTACCGGTTAAAATACTTGATCTTGTTGGAGTACATGTTGGATATGACCATAAATTATTAAATCGAACTCCATTGTTAATCATGTTTTGAAGATTTGGCATTGTAGGTTTTACACTTCCCACATTAAACCCTGGAGCTGCATCTAACCCCATATCATCAGCTATTATTAATAAAATATTAGGTTTACTATTTATTGGAATTGAATCATCAGTATCTGTTTTTGTTACAGAATCTGTACTACATGAAATGAATAAGATTATAAAAATTAAACAAGAGATAAGTGATTTCATAATTTTGCTTTTTACTAAGACCTTCAAAAGACTAAAAGGTTTAATTTAAGCTAAATATTTGTCAAAAAAAAACAGAATAAAAATTAATTGAGCCCGCTCTTATATATTTATTTATTATTTCATCTTAAAATAACAACATTTAAAAAGCTAGTTTAATGAAAGCTTCAGGAATTCATTTCTTATTTTTTTTAAGTTAAAAATTAAGAAAGAAATCGAGCAATGTTTTCTAACCTTGCGTATTCATAAAGACCTCATAAGTTTTAAAACTCATGAGATCTATATAAGTAAGAAAAGAAAAATTGTATAATTATCATTTATTCTCCTAAAAAAATATTTGTAATCTACTTTTCGATTAAAGTCTTTTCTTTAAATAAATTATTTAATGTCGGAATTGTTTTTAGGTCTAAAAAAAAACGTTCATTATTTAGACTCTTTAAAAACTTCATATATTTTAGTTACTTTACTTTTATTATTCTTATCTAAATAATAGAAACCCACAAGGAACACAAACAGTAGCAGCAACACTATGTTTTTTTTAAGTACTACCGTATTTCCTTGTCGTTTTATAAAAAAAGGAACAACTATCGAGTTTCTAGAGATATGTAATTTTCTTCATTTTTATTTAGATTATTTACATTTTGAAAAGCTAAAACACTTTTAGTATCTTCACTTTCCCTGCTTCCTTATCAATCGAAAACATAAACTCATCTGCCATAATAAACTGCATATTTTTCACCGAATTCATTTTTTTATAACTTCGGTAATATATTTTAATTGATTAATTCTGGAATGCGTATGTTTTTACATTCTGTTGTGCTCTTAATAATGGTTTCACTCTTTAAATTAAAAAGATGATTTGTTTCCATAAGCGGAGGAACAGGCATATTGTAATTATTTAAGTTTTCTAAAACAATAGTATTTATCAAGCACTCAAATAAATAATCTTCTGAATAATCAGGGAAATGAATAAAGCATTGTTTTATCAATGCCGAAGCAGGATAATTTAACCCAGGCATACCATTAACATCAAAAAATTTAAGAACTCCATTTTTATCTAATCTTGCATCAACTCTAGTAGCAGCTCCTATTCCTAGAGCATCTATGATTATTGGTACGTATTTTTCCAATTGAGAAAGGATATTAGGGTTGCTAACCATTTCTTGTCTCATATAAGAAGGTGGTAATTTATAATGATCTTCGCTAAAAATATCAGTTACACAATCCATTCCTTTAACAACATTATAACTAGGTAATAGCATTATCTCATTACCTAATCGTAAAAAGCCACAAGTAACATCATTATTAGGTAAAAATTCTTCTATAATAATGTTTCCTTCTGGGTAATTATGATGAATTTTCTTAATTGTAATATTCGCTTCTTCTGCTGTGTGTACTTTCGTAATACCCTGAGATCTAGATTCTTTAACTGGCTTTATAACTAACGGAAAAGAAAGAATACTATTATTAATCAATTCGTGAGCTTTTTCTATATTATTTTGGTCAATAATAAAGTAGTTAGGAATCGGAATATTCGACTCTTTTAATACTTTTTGACAGGTATCTTTTTCTAAAAGTTTTAGCAACGTATTTAAATTGGAACCAAGAAAAGGTACATCATATTTCTCTAGTTGTTCATTTATTGCATATTGCTTACCATTTGCTCCATTAACCCAATAAGCATTAGCCCAAACTAAAGTATCTTTAGTTATTTTTTCTAAAACTTCTTCTAATTCATGGATTTTTTCTACTTCTATTGTTTTTACTTCACATCCTATTTTTTGAAGTGTATTAAGAACAATTTGTAAACTTTTAGGAGATGTCATCCATCCATTTATCCAATGTTCTTTACTATTTATTATTAAAATTTTCATTATTTTTTACAACCTGTTTATTTAGGATATGATAATTAATGACATGTCATTTAGTTATCGTATCCTCCTTTTTTAATTAAATATATTAATCTTTGTGTTTTCTAGATGCGAGCAATCTTTTGCACCGTATTTTCTAAAATAATTGTATTACTTTTCTTTGGTTTTTTATAGTTGAAGGGTTAAACTTTACTCACTAAAACAGAGAGTGTTTTATGTTTACTTCTAAAGAGAAGTAGAGTCGTTTTTTAGTTTCTAAAATTATTTAATTTTTCGTTTTTAGCTAACGTATATACATGGTTTTAAGTTGGTTGTTAAATTAAACAAAAAAAATATGATAGAGAAATATAACCAATATAAAAACAATCATTTTTTTAAAGGCAACTTAATTATACCATAGAGTTATTTGATTAAAAGATAACTATATTGAACCAAAAAGAAGTACTTATTTATAAGCTTTCATTGAATTATCTCAATTCACTATTTTCAAGAAAAACCTCTGAAACCAAACTCAAAATAATTCAACTATTCACTCAAAGTAGTATAGAACTTAAAAAAAGCTGGTAGTAATAAATACTGATGATATCAATTCTTCCTATCTTTCGAAACTACTAAGAAATATCACATATCAAGAGCATTACTACCAGCTCATTCTAAAAATAGAAATATCTTTTTATTGTTTATATTTTCACTTCTTTTTTCTTAGATACCTTAGTGTCATACATTTTTTCAGGAACACTTGTCCAGTTATGATTCGTATCAAGAGACCCTTCGGGCGGAAGGTGATCAATTACATTAAATTGACAGTTGCTTCCTAATATCTCAGTAATTATGATATATTCTGGTACCCACTTATCGTTCCCTACTTTTATGATTAAAATATGTGTTATGTTTTTTGATAGTAATCCAAAATACGTATCGAATGAAGGTATTGTATTTGTTTCACCTCCTTCATATTGATTCCCTGGTAAATCAGCCCTAGATGTCTTAGAAGCATGCCCTGTATCATCAAAAAGTTTGTAGTAAACATTATCATCAGTACCACCACCATCAGCAGTTGTTACTTCCATTTTAAAAGAATCTGTATTTTGGTCTGTATCACTCAATGTTTCTAACTCAAAATCTATTCTAAACGGATTATCTTCAGTTCCAATACCTGAATCCGTTCCAAAAAATTTATTTACTTTATTGAAACGACACCTTCCTCCATTTTGATTTGTTACCCATATTGTGTCAAGTTCCCAAGTTTTATCATAGAATTTTATTTTCACCCCAATAAAATCATCAGTATCTATACTTTTGCCATCTTTTTTCACTTCTATATTAGCGCAGATGTCTAATTGTCCATTCTCATAAGCATCCTTTCGATTAGAGTAATCTCCAGGCTTAAAATAATCGCTGGTATATTCATTTCCAGCATTATTGTAAACTAAAGCCATTTCAACAGTTTTATCTGTAGAAGCATCGTGAGATCTCCCTGTCGCAATAAGAAATTCATACATAATTTAAGTTTTTTAATTTACCTACTCATAAGGCTTTTCGATTTTCGCCTTCTGTATTTCCCCTCAGAAAGGGTCCTTTATTAAAGTAGTTTCTACTCCACTACTTTTTAAATTGACACAATACACTCCTAATTAATTGTAACATAAATTAAATGCGTATTGTATCAATCATATATATTTTTACAACCGTTCTTACTCACTTATCTATAATTCTAAATCAATTCCTCCAATTACACCTTAAAACAAATAAATGCCTGTAAGGTTAAGTAATACTGATATTTTTTTTCAGAACTGATAAAAACTCATATAGTTTATACATTTTTTCATGAAGTGTAATCACTAATAGATAAATATGTAAATAATAGCAATGTTGTGAGTCAACGTCTTTTTGTGAATGCTGTAAAAAGAGTTCTTATTTAATTTTTGGCATTTCAAATAAACAACCAGCTAATGGTGTTTCTATAGAATTTAATGCTGTATATATATTATAAACCTCTCCTTCTTTTAAGTCACCCATTGGTAAATACATTATTCCTGGAGCTCCGTTTATCTGATGTTTCGCGATTTCAATTCCACTCCCTAATTCATTCCCTTTTCTTGCAACTACAAAACCTTTATACTTATCAAAACCAAGTGGAGTACGAGGAAAGTTATAATATACCATAATGCCATCTCCTGAATCTACAATATTAAGTCCTTCACATTCAGAAAACCCATTTAGGTTCTCTTCAGGTTTACCTAGTAAAACATTTACATAAGCACTAATAACAGTAGGCTCATCTTCATTTAAAGGGCTGTAAACTACAACATAATTATTCTTTTCAAAATCAAGTTTATCACTTGCTATTTCTGTGCGAAAATATCCATCACCTGCATAAAACTTTTTTATGATTGGGTCTTCAAATTCAGAAATTTCTTCTTTATAAATCATTAAAAAACCACCTTTCCCTTCAGATGAATCTGGACGTAAAACTGTACACCAAAGAGTTCCCGCTGGAGATACCGCAACATCAACAATACTTGTACTCCAACTTACATAAGGTTTTATACTAATTTCTGTACCCAATGGTTTTGCATTAATTCCTTTTAATTTACTTAATTCAGCTATTTCTATACTCATTATTTCAATATTTTATACCCTATTTAATTTTACTTTCCTTCTATGTTTAACTTTATAAAAGAAACCGTTTATTAAAGTGGTTTCTGCTCCACTACTTTTTAGAAGCTTTAAAAACATTATATTTTTGATTGTAATTATATAAATATTCTGAATTTATTAATTCAGATACTTGTCTTTAAATAACTAAAGGATAATCATATAGCGCTATATTTTATTTCCTGAAGTGAAATTACTTTTAAAAAAGAAAGAGAATATAAAAGATGCCGTGAGTTGGCTTTTTTTTGCTGTGAGTACTATAGAATAATGGTGTGAATAAATGAAATAAATGTGTAGAAATACAGAGACTATTGAAATGATAGGTTTTATGGAGGCTATTTTATTTTAGAATATGAAAATTCTTAACTACGTTTTTATATTTTCCACTAAAGGTTACCTTGTGATTCCCTTTTAGTATTAATAGATTGTCGTTTAATATAATTTGTTCGATAGCATTACTATTTACAATATACTTTCGGTGGGTTCGAATAAATATTTTATTATCGAGTAATTCACTAATTTTCCCTAATGAAACTTGAATGATGTATTTTTCTTTTTCTGTAATAATATTACAGTATCGATCATCTACTTCAATATACAGAATACTAGAGAGCATTACTTTTCTTAATGCATTTGTTTTTTTTATAAATAAATAATCTTGACTAATGACAGTATCTTTATCTTCACTAGAAAAAATATTAGATTGCTCATAAAATTTTTCAACAGCAATCTCCAAAGCATATAACATCTCTAGTTCATTAAATGGTTTAAGTAAGAAACTGAAAGGCTTTGTAAGTTTAGCTCTTTCAAAAATTTGACGATTCTTTGAACTCGTTAAAAAAACAAAAGGTTTAAGTGCATTAGGAGTTATAGAGATAGTTTCTGCAAATGTTATTCCATCTGGGTTACCATCTAAAAAAACATCAATAATAATTAAATCAATATCTAGTTTATAAAATAATGTTAATGCTTCCTGATAAGAACTTGCTATAGCAACTACGTTATAGTTATTTTCCTCTAACATTTCTCTTAATACGAATGCATCATCAGTCGTATCTTCTATAATTAGAATATTTACCTTATCCATTTTGAACTAATTTAGGAAGTGCAATAATCATTTTCGTTCCAAGACCTTCTGTACTTTCAATTAAAAACTTTCCTTTATTTTTCTTAATCATTGATTTACAAAGCTGTATACCTAGCCCTGTACCTAATCCTTTTTGGTTTTTCTTCTTATTAAGAAGTACTCCTTCCTTAAGTAATGCTTCCTGTGTTTCCTTGTCCATTCCTATTCCAGTATCTTCAATTACAAAATAATAAAAACCATCTTCTTCTTTATATAAGTATACTGAAATAATGCCAGTTTCCTTAGAGAATTTAATAGCATTATCTAATAAATTTCGTGTTGTTATTTTCAATGAATCTAAATCGGCCCATACAAAAACTGATTTAGGAATCGTGTTTTTAAATATAATGTTTTTATCCTCGAATAGAGGTTTGTAATTGTAAGCTATTTGTTCCATTACCGAAAATAGATTAACTGATTCTCTAGAAAAATATAGTTGATGGTTTTGTATCGTTGCCCAATGTAAAATATTGTCTAATAAACTAGAGGTACTACTCGCTATTGCTATGCTTTTACGGGCAATTTTAGGTAGTTTTTCATAATTATTATCATCAATATCTTTTAAAAGCTTACTACTCGATTGCTTAAAGGCATTTACAGAAGATCGTAAATCATGACTTATAACAGAAAGTAGTTTGTCTTTAGTGGCATTTAATGTGTCTAGTTCATTCTTTTGAGTTAGAATAATTTTGTTAGTTTTATTTTTTCGATAATAAAAATAAAGACTTGTACTTAGTAATAATAACAATAAAATAGAAGAGATTACAAAGCCATTACGTTGTGTAATTTTTACTTTATTCTCAACTTCTAATAATTTAATTTGTTTCTGTTTCTGATTAACAGCATATTTTTTTTCCACCTGAGCTATAGACCATATTTTGTTTTGATCATTTAAAGAATCATTCCATTTTTCAAATTCCTTTCTATATATCAGTGCTTTAGTGAGGTTTTTTCTATTTTCTTCTATTACAGACATATTCAAAGATGTTTTTCTTCTAAACTTAAAACTTTTAATCTTTTTTGATAAATGATATGCCTTTTCAAAATAAGGTATTGCTTGACTGTCTTTATATTGTTCATAATATAAGTTTGCTATATTTGTATAAGAACTGATTAACGATATGGTATCTTTCTCTTTTTCTTGTAAAGAATAGCTCATTAAAAGATAGGTTTCTGCTTTATCAAAACGAGAAAGGTGGAAATATGCTAAACCGAGAGCATGAAGAACTGAACTCTTTACGAGGCTATAATTGGGATGTACTTGTAATGTTTTAAAATAACAGATAGCTTCTTTAATTTTTTTTTGTTCTAAAGAAATTCCACCTAAGTTTTGTAATACTAGATAATAAAGAGGAAATTTTTCAGATACGAAGCTGTATTCTTTTTTAGCCTCCTTAAAAATTTTTTTTCTCATGAAGCTATGCCCTCTGATATAGTGACAATACTCTATGGTTTTTTTTTTTTTAGATGCTTGTAATACTTTTGAAGTGTATACTATGGTAGAGTCCCATTTTTTAATTGCAAAAAAATGCTTTGCCCTATCAAAATCATTGGTATTCGAAGTCTTGTTGTCTATTTTTTGATCAGCAATAACTTTTTCTGTTTTCTTTTCTTTGTATTGAAAAAAGACATTACTTGATAAGTTAAGGAGTAATAACAAGAATAATAGTTTAATGAAATACATAATATATTTTAATATGCCTTACCTAATATAAAACTGAAACGAGATTTGTTTTTGTATTTGAGCTAAATGTAAGAATACAGTATGCCTTCAAATATTGCTTTTATTTTTATGAAGATTTAGATGATATCTGGCTAAATTTGGCTTTTGTTCGGGTTTGTGTATAGAAATGAAAGATGTAATTACATAAAGTAATACATCTTTCATTTCATAAAAACAGACTAGTTTTTTTATTAAGTTATTATTTTATTTAAAATGTTTCAGTCGTTAAAACAACAGTTTCAGTTCCCCTTGAAGTTTCAGGGTCTATATTCCATAAAAATGTTTGTGTTATTTTTACATGCTCTAGTGTAACACCTTTTGGAAAGTTAATCGCAGTGTTCTTTGTGTCGAATTTTACAGTAAAAGCTTTGTATGAAACTCTTGATCTGTTTTCTCTTAACCGTTCAATTTCATCTCCACTACAATGAATAAAAAATTGCAATTGATATTTACCTTCCATATTAACAGACAAAAGCTGCGATACTAGAAGTTTTGGGCGCTTTATTGTTGAGTCAATAAAAACAATAGCTTCAATAGCAATATAATTATTTTCTTTAGTGGCTCTTACATGAGGAACCAATGGTGGAGTTTCGTCGAAACTATGTGGAATTGTTATATCACCAGAATGTTCAATTTCTGTTATTTCTCTATGAGAATCACCTGGAGGTAATATTATATTACATTGATTTTTTACGAGGGACATTTCTTATTATTTATTAATTGTTACTACTTTTTTTATATAAAAATTTGTGTTATTGTTAATCAAAAACAACTTATTTCAACAAAATTTTACCGAATATAATAAAAGTTATATTATTAAAAACAAAATTGAGATATTCTTTTAATTTATTAATTTTCAGATGCTATATACAAGAAACCACAAATTTTCAATAGAATTTTACGCTTTATCAAATAATGATTTATGAATAAACCCTGCCACAATTGCTCCTGCAATAGGTGCAATCCAAAACAACCAAGATTGTGTTAAGTATTCACCACCTGCAAATATTGCCTGGCTCATAGAACGTGCAGGATTTACTGAAGTATTTGTTATTGGTATACTTATTAAATGTATTAATGTTAATCCTAAACCAATAGCTATTGGGGCAAATCCTTTAGGCGCTCTTTCATTTGTGCTTCCTAAAATAATTAATAAGAAAAACATCGTTAATAAAAACTCAGCGATAAAAGCAGAAGCCATATTATAACCACCAGGCGATAATGCTCCGTAACCATTGGCAGCAAACCCACCTATAGATTCAAAATCAGATTTCCCTGAAACAATAAAGAATAAAGCTGTTGCTGCTAAAATTGCTCCTATTAATTGAGATACAACATACGGTAATAATTCTTTTGATGAAAACTTACCTCCTGCCCACAGACCTAATGAAACTGCAGGATTAAAATGTCCTCCAGAAATATGTCCTACTGCATACGCCATTGTTAATACTGTTAAACCAAAAGCTAAAGAAACTCCCATAAAACCGATTCCTAAATCAGGAAAACCAGCTGCAAAAATTGCACTACCACAACCTCCAAAAACTAACCAAAATGTTCCGAATAATTCTGCTAAATATTTTTTCATATGTTATTATTTTAAATTGATTGATTATTAATTATGACCCTAAAAAAACTAAAAGTCACATCTATAATTCTATCACAAATAAATTTTATAAAAGAGTAAATTCGTATCTTTGCATTACAAAATTTGAAAAAAATGAAACTATTTTTTGTTACCATTGGGTTATTGGCTTTAGCTTTTGCAGGAATTGCAATAAAGATTTGGGCAAAAAAGGATGGAGAATTTGCAGGTACTTGTGCTAGTCAAAATCCTGTTTTGAATGAAAGCGGTGAATCTTGTGGTTTTTGTGGAAAAACACCTGATCAGTTTGATTCTTGTAATGATTCTGAACACAATAATTAATCATCTTTTTTTTATATAAAATTTGTTCTAACTTTACTTTTTTATCGCTATTATCATATTTTTTTGATACATATAATTTAAACTTAATTTATTACCACTATAATTAATAGTTGTCTAATTACTATTACAAATCATTATATTTATCAAATACAATTTCTAAACCTACATATTGGAAATAAATAAAAAAGAAGTACTTGAGCATATTCAGCTAGCAAAAAAAGGAAATCAATTATCTTTTAATTTTTTATTAGATACTTTTTGGGGTAATGTATATCACTATCAATTATCAAAAATTAAAAATGATAATGACGCTGAAGATATTACCATTCGTACTTTTTCTAAAGCTTTTGATAAGATTCAGACATTTGATGAAAAATATCAATTTAAAACATGGTTAATTTCTATTTCTAAAAATGTTTATATTGATTCTTTAAGAAAGAAAAAAACATTTATTTTACTAGATACCTCCAAAGAACAAGAAGAAGCAGCTTTTCGAGTTGTTGACAACTCTCCTTCTCCTCAAGATAAAATTATTACTGAACAAAATTTGGCAAAACTTTTAAAAGATATTAAAAAGTTAAAACCTAAATACCAAGAAATAATTAATTTACGTTTTTTTCAAGAATTAAGCTACAAAGAAATTTCTGAAACAATTGGTGAACCAATGAATAATGTTAAAATAAAATTATTGAGAGCTAAAAAATTATTAGCTGAAATAATAAAGAAAGCTTAACTTACCAATATTTTAATTACCAGATTACCAAAACATTGTAACATATCTGAATAAATTCACCCCTTTTTAATAAATTTATTTTCATTCCCCATTATGAAAAAATCTCTTTCAAGCATACTTGGCCCTGGGTTGTTATTTGCTGGCGCAGCTATTGGTGTATCCCACCTTGTACAATCTACAAGAGCTGGTGCCGATTTTGGTTTCGGCTTACTTTGGGCATTATTAATTGTAAATATTTTTAAATATCCTTTTTTTCAATTCGGTCCACGCTATGCTGCTGCTACAGGTGAAACATTATTAGATGGTTATAAAAAATTAGGAAAAGGTGTTCTAATTTGTTATTACATCTTAAATTTTGCTACTATGTTTACCATTCAGGCCGCTGTAACAATAGTTACCGCTAGCTTAGCTTCAACTATTTTTGGTTTTACTAACGACTTAATTATTTGGTCTGTAATTATATTATTTATAAGTATTATTATCTTAGGTATCGGAAAATATAAGCTTCTGGATAATTTAATGAAATACATTATTATTATATTAACAGTAAGTACAATTATAGCCGTAAATGTTGCCATATTCAGTACTCAAAAAGGATTCACTTTTCAACAAATAATACCTAGCGGAACTGCGCAAATTACTTTCTTAATTGCTTTTTTAGGATGGATGCCTGCCCCTTTAGATATTTCTATTTGGCATTCATTATGGTCGATCGAAAAGAGCAAAACTACTTTCGAAAAGATTAAACCTAAAGATGCTATTTTCGATTTTAACATTGGATACCTAGGCACATTCTTTTTAAGCGTATGTTTTGTTATACTTGGCGCCTTAGTAATGTATCGATCAGGAGAATCTTTTTCTAATAAAGGAAATCTTTTTGCCTCACAATTAATAAACTTATACACCAAAAACCTAGGTGATTTTTCTTATTTATTCATAGGAATTGCTGCCTTTACAACAATGTTTAGCACCACTTTAACAACTTTAGATGCCTCACCAAGAGCAATGACAAAAACATCTAATTTACTCTTTAGTAAAAAAAATAAGCTAAACTATTGGTTTTGGATACTCTTTCTTGCCATTGGTACTTTTATTGTATTAAAATATTTCTTAGCCGATATGGGATTCCTAGTTAAAACAGCAACTATTTTATCATTTTTAACAGCCCCTTTTTATGCTATTTTAAATTATATACTTATTACAGGAAAGCATACTCCTAAAAAGAATAGGCCAAAATTGCCTTTACGTATTTTAAGTATTACAGGAATTGTTTTTTTAGTTGGATTTAGTATTTGGTTTTTAGTGAATTTATAATTCTTTTCTTTGTAAATTTGCATTTCAATTTTTATCGAATGGCAAACGAATCTTTAGTAATACCTGAAAGAGTAAAAAAACCAAAATGGTTACGTGTAAAATTACCTGTTGGTAAGAAATACACCGACTTAAGAGGTTTAGTTGATAAATACAAATTAAATACTATTTGTACGAGTGGAAGCTGCCCTAACATGGGAGAATGCTGGGGAGAAGGAACTGCTACATTTATGATTTTAGGTAATATATGTACTCGTTCTTGTGGTTTTTGTGGTGTAAAAACCGGAAGACCTGAAACTGTTGAATGGGATGAACCAGAAAAAGTAGCTAGATCTATTAAGTTAATGAGCATTAAACATGCTGTATTAACATCTGTTGATAGAGATGACCTAAAAGATGGTGGTTCTATTATTTGGGCTGAGACAGTAAACGCTATTCGTAGAGCAAACCCAAATACTACTTTAGAAACATTAATTCCTGATTTTCAAGGAAACGAAAAACAAATTAACAGAATCATTGAGGTTGCTCCAGAAGTAGTTTCTCACAATGTTGAAACAGTTCGTAGATTAACTCGTGAAGTTCGTATTCAAGCGAAATATGATAGAAGTTTAAGTGTTTTAAAGTACTTAAAGGAAAAAGGAATGCGTACTAAATCTGGAATGATGTTAGGTTTAGGTGAAACTGAAGATGAAGTTATTCAAACAATGAAAGACTTACGTGGTGTAGGATTAGATATTATTACTATAGGTCAATATTTACAACCTAGTAAAAAACATCTACCTCTTAAAGAATTTATTACTCCTGAGCAATTTAAAAAATATGAGACATTAGGTTTAGAAATGGGATTTATGTATGTAGAAAGTGGTCCTTTAGTACGATCATCTTACAAAGCACATAAACACGCTAATTAATAATTCCTTAACATTTTAACGTTTTAATGTTAAAAAAATGTCAATTAACTAATTCAACACTATTTTACACAGTTTATTTTTTACTTTTGCCTACGTACTTATTAAGTTAAGTATATGAAAAGAGCCTTGTAAACTGTTTTCATTGTGTAAATTATTTGAATTAATAAATTAATAAAAGCCTATTCTTTTGAATAGGCTTTTATATTTAATGAAAAGTAAATTCGTTCCTACCAAAAAAACCCATCGAATAAACACTTTTATTTAAGATAAACAAGCATTTAAATTCTAAAAATAGGTTTACGGCGCAATTATTGATTAAAAACAAAATTGAAAACAACCTTGTAAAC
This sequence comes from Tenacibaculum sp. Bg11-29, assembly GCF_002836595.1. Taxonomy (NCBI): domain Bacteria; kingdom Pseudomonadati; phylum Bacteroidota; class Flavobacteriia; order Flavobacteriales; family Flavobacteriaceae; genus Tenacibaculum; species Tenacibaculum sp. Bg11-29. Next base: position 2,420,576 of record NZ_PJBB01000003.1, on the reverse strand, counting down.
TGTTTTCATTGTGTAAACTATTTGAATTAGTTAAATAACAAAAGCCCACTCGTTTGAGTGGGCTTTTTGTATTTTATAAAATATAGAAAATAGTTAATCCTACTCCTTTATTCTAATTAGATAGCACTTATAATATCGTACTTTGTTATAATATGATGTTTACCGTTTTCTAAATCAACTAACACTGCTTGGTTGTTTTTTGTTATTAATTTAGAAACTTCATCAATAGATGCATTTAGTTTTACTACTGGATATAAGGCTCCCATTACTTCTTTTATGGGCTTATCCGCTATGTTTTTATCTGCAATATAACTACGTAATAAAGCTGATTCATCTACAGAACCAACAAAACCATTAACATCTCTTACAGGTATTTGAGAAATTTTATAATCACGCATTCTTTCAATAGCATGTGAAACTAATTCTTCTGTTTGTGCTGTTATTAATGATTTATCAATATGCGACTTTATTAAGTCTTCTGCAGTAGTACCTTTCTCTTCTAAGAAGCCTCTTTCTCGCATCCAATCATCATTAAACATCTTACCTACATACCTACTTCCATGATCATGAAATATAACAACTACAACATCATCTTTTGTAAAATGCTCTTTTAATTGTAATATTCCTTTAATTGCTGAACCTGCTGAATTACCAACAAAAATACCTTCTTCCTTTGCTATTTTTCGTGTATAAACAGCTGCATCTTTATCTGTTACTTTAGTAAACCCATCAATTACAGAAAAATCTACATTTTTTGGAAGTATATCTTCTCCAATTCCTTCTGTGATATATGGATAAATTTCATTTTCATCAAAAATACCTGTTTCATGATATTTTTTGAATACAGAACCGTACGTATCTACTCCCCAAATTTTAATATTTGGATTTTGCTCTTTTAAAAATTTAGCAGTTCCAGAAATTGTACCTCCAGTACCAACTCCCACTACTAAATGAGTAATTTTACCATCAGTTTGCTCCCATATTTCTGGTCCAGTTTGTTCGTAATGAGTTATAGCATTAGATGGATTATCGTACTGATTAACATACCATGAATTTGGGGTTTCGTCTCCTAAACGCTTAGAAACAGAATAATACGAACGAGGATCTTCTGGCTCTACATTTGTTGGACAAACAATAACCTCTGCTCCTACAGCACGCAAAATATCCATTTTTTCTTTAGACTGCTTATCAGAAATCACAAAAATACATTTGTACCCTTTTATAATAGCTGCTAAAGCCAATCCCATACCTGTATTCCCAGATGTTCCTTCAATAATAGTTCCTCCTGGTTTTAAACGACCATCAGCTTCAGCGTCTTCAATCATTTTTAATGCCATTCTATCCTTTATTGAATTTCCTGGATTAAAGGTTTCTACCTTTGCTAAGACTAAAGCTTCTATTTCTTTAGTTACAGAATTTAATTGAACTAACGGTGTATTACCAATAGTTTCTAATATATTTTTTGCGTATTTCATCTCTTAATTTTACAAATGCAAAGGTACTTCTTTTTAGTCATTTTCTAAAAAATAGTACTTTCATTACTTGCTCTTAACACTTTATAAATATTAAAGAGCACAAATAAACCATTTTATAGAATCGCTATTAAAATAACATTCTAATTATAAAAATAAAATAATATTGTTAAGAGATAAATAAGTATAAATTAAAGCAGGAAAGTCTATTTTTAGGCAGTCTTTCCTACTCAGGGATTCAAATCTAAACAAAAATTAATCTTCAATAGAAACATGTATTGTGCTTGAAACTTTTATATTACGTCCATTATTTTCTAATGAGTTTAAAAAATCTTTCATATTTGTTTTATCAGTAATTAGTTCAGTAATTCTAGAATTATCATAGCTACATTCGTCATTTATATTCCCTTCTGTTCTAGATAGTCTTTGTAGTTTATGAAAATTAACTTTTAAATTTACAACATCACCAATAATATTTAATACTTCTCTTTTTGTAAACTTACCATCAATTAATTTTAATTGTTTATCTGTTGTTTCATTCATAACTTTTAATGCTTCTAAAGTTTCGTTTGTCATAATTTTTTCCTTTATAATCTCTACTATACTGGTTCTTATATCTTACAAAGAAATAATGTTTTTTTCATATATTTTTATTTATATTTATTATAAAATACATTAAAATATTTTATGAGTTATACATTACATCAATTAGAAATATTTAGAAAAATAGCAGAAGTTAAAAGTGTAACGAAAGCTTCTGAACAATTATTTTTAACACAACCAGCGGTATCTATTCAGTTGAAGAATTTTCAAGATCAATTTAAATTACCTCTTTTTGAAATAGTTGGAAGAAAACTATACATAACAGAATTTGGAGAAGAAATATCTAATACTGCTGCTAAAATTTTAGATGAAGTAGAAGCTATAAATTATAAATCTGCACTTTTTGAAGGAAAATTAGCTGGTAAATTAAAAATTGCTATCGTTTCTACAGCTAAATATGCTATGCCTTATTTTTTATCTGATTTTATAAAAAAAAATGAAATGGTAGATTTAACAATGGATGTAACCAATAAGATGAGTGTGATTAGGAGTTTAGAAAACAATGAATGTGACTTTGCTATGGTTTCTACAATTCCTAAAAAATTAAATATTGAGCGTATAGAATTAATGAAAAACAGCCTCTATTTTGTTGCTAATAAGAACTACAAAACTGTTGATAAATCAATATTAAAAGAATTAAATAAAACTCCTTTTATTTTTAGAGAAAATGGTTCTGCAACTCGTTTAGCAATGGAAAAATACTTAATAAAACACAAAATAAAAATTCAAAAAAAAATGGAGCTCACCTCAAATGAAGCTGTAAAACAAGCCGTAATTGCAGGCTTAGGTATTTCAATAATGCCAGCAATTGGCATTAAAAACGAGTTACTAAAAGGAGAACTACAAATTCTTAATATAAAAGATTTACCTATAGAAACCAATTGGAATTTAATTTGGTTAAAGTCTAAAAACCTGTCTTCTGTATCAAAAGCTTTTAAAAAACATATTCAAGAAAATAAAAACACTATAATCAAAAACCAATTTGATTGGTTTACTGATTAATACTTTTATGCAAACTTAATGGATTTTGATGGCAGTATTTTAGTAATAATATATGACGGAATTACTAACATTAGGAAACATAATAATAACGTTCCTAAACTTAAAAGTAATACTGCCCAAAAACTAATATAAACAGGTACTGTTGCTACTGAATATATAGTAGAATCTAAACTAATTACCTTGAAGTATTTTTGAATTAAAAGAAATGCTATTCCTATTAGATTTCCCCAAAACAATCCTTTTAAAATCAGATAAGAAGCATTGTATAAAAATATCTTTTGAATACTCCAATTAGCACCTCCTAAGGCTTTTAATATACCTACCATTTGTACTCTTTCCAGTATTAACACTAACAAAGCTGTAATCATATTAATTCCTGCTATTAAAATCATAATACCAATAATAAACCATACGTTATTATCAAATAGTTTAATCCATTCGAAAATTTTTGGATAGTTATCTACAATTGTAATACTATTTAATGTCGCCCCTATATTACTGTATATCTCATCACCTTTTTCTGTTAATTGATCAAAATCATCAATTAAAACTTCAAACCCTCCAACTTGATCTTTATCCCATCTATTGATTTGACGCACTTCCCTAATATCACCAATTAACATCGTTTTATCAAATTGTTCAAACCCTGTATTATAAATTCCTACAATAATAGGCTTTCGCATTTTGTATTTTAATCTGCTTTTTTCTGCGCTAAATAAAGTTTGAATAGTATCGTTTAATTTAAAATGCAATCTATTAGCAATAGCTTCAGATATTATTATTTCTTTATTTCTTTCTTGATTAAAATTAGGTATGCGACCTTTTATTAAATATTCCTTAAAAAAAGAAAAATCATAATCTGATGATACTCCTTTAAATACAATTGCTTCAAAATCGGTTGGAGTTCTTATAATCCCTCCAACATTTGCAAAAACTTGAACATTTTTAATACCTTTAATGTTTTTAAATTCAGGGTAAAAATCTTGATTCTTACTTATAGGAACTGTAGAAATATCTGAGTTATTCGTATCGTAATTTACGATTTGAATATGACCTTTAAACCCCGTCATTTTATCACTAATTTTCATTTGAAAACCAGCTGCTATCGATACTGATATCAACATAATAGCAATTCCTAAAGCAATAGCAATAGTTGCTATTTTAATTATTGGTGACGAAATATTACTCTTATATTCTTTACCAGCAATAATTCGTTTGGCTATAAATAATTCAAAATTCAAAAGTTATCCATTTTTAATAAATTCAAAAGTAATTAATATTATGATACGTATCTTTTAAATTATTCACTCTTTCACTTAAAAAAAGGTTTTTTAGTAGTAATTTTATATTTTATAATACTCCATTAAATGAAAAACAATTTTAGTTACCATATTTTATTTTTAATATGTATTAGTTTTCAATTTACTTCTTGTGTTAAACAACAAAAACCAGCTGTAAAAAAAGTTAATAAAACAACACCTATATTAAAAACAGGTGCAGATAGAATTAGTTTATACACCTCTAAACTAAAAGGAAAAAACATTGCAATTGTAGCCAATCAAACATCAGTTTTAAATGTTTTACAAAGAGCAGAAGTGAGTTCAAATACAATGGGGTCAAAATTTGTACAACACCATTTAGTTGATTATTTACACAATTACAATAATATTACTGTAAAAAAAGTTTTTGCTCCCGAACATGGTTTTCGTGGTAAAGCTGATGCTGGTGAAGCTGTAATTGATGGTATTGATCAAAAAACCAAATTACCTATTATTTCTTTGTATGGCAAAAATAAAAAACCTTCTTATGAACAGTTAAAAGATATTGATGTTGTTGTTTTTGATATTCAAGACGTAGGAGCTCGTTTTTACACTTATATTTCTTCACTACATTATGTAATGGAAGCTTGTGCTGAAAAAGGCATCCCTGTTATTGTTTTAGACAGACCAAATCCTAACGGACACTATATTGATGGTCCTGTATTAGAAATAGCTCATAAAAGCTTTGTAGGTATGCATCCAGTTCCTGTTGTTTACGGTATGACAATTGGTGAATATGGACAAATGATTAATGGTGAAAAATGGTTAGAAAATGGAATTACATGTGATTTAACAGTGATTCCTTTAGAGAACTACACACACGACTATGAGTATAGCCTACCTATAAAACCATCACCTAATTTACCTAATAATACTGCTATAAACCTATACCCTAGCTTATGCTTTTTTGAAGGGACAAATATTTCTGCTGGTAGAGGAACTAATAAGCAATTTCAAATTTACGGTTCTCCTAATTTAAAAAAGTCCAATTTTAAATATACACCGCAGCCAAATGAAGGTGCTAAATACCCAAAACACAAAGGGCAATTATGTTATGGTGAAGATTTACAAAATCATAATACTCTTTCTAACCTAAACTTATCATGGTTATTAAAAGCCTATAAAGAATCTCCTAAAAAAGACTTTTTTAATTCTTTTTTCACAAAACTAGCTGGAACAAAAAAACTACAGCAACAAATAACACAAGGTATATCTGAAAAAAACATTAAAAGTACTTGGCAAAAAGATTTAGAAACTTTCAAAATAGTTAGAGAAAAATATTTAATTTATAAGTAATTTTCTCTAACTATTAGAGTTTTTTAATATTATTATTAGCTAATTTTAAAACAATGATTTAATGATTTCATTAACAGTAATTCCCTCTGCCTCTGCTTTGTAATTTTTAACTATTCTATGCGATAATATTGGAATAGCAACAGCTTGAACATCTTCTATATCTGGCGAAAATTTTCCATTAATCGCTGCATGGGCTTTAGCTCCTAAGATTAAGTTTTGAGATGCTCTTGGTCCTGCACCCCAATCAATATATTTCTTGATTAGTTCTGTTGATTTATCAGATTTTGGACGTGTTTTACCCACCAAACCAACAGCATATTCAATTACATTATCTGCAACAGGAATTTTTCTAATTAGTTTTTGTATTTCTAGAATTTCTTGCGAAGAAAGTATTGAGGTTACATTTTGATTAATTATTGAAGTTGTGCTTTTTACAACTTCTACCTCTTCTTCAAATGTTGGATATTCTAAATGAATAGAAAACATAAATCTATCTAACTGAGCTTCTGGTAAAGGGTAAGTTCCTTCTTGTTCTATAGGGTTTTGGGTTGCTAACACAAAAAAAGGTAAATCTAATTTATAATGATGTCCAGAAACTGTTACTGATTTTTCTTGCATTGCTTCTAATAAAGCTGCTTGAGTTTTTGGTGGTGTACGATTAATTTCATCTGCCAAAATAATGTTTGAAAAAACAGGTCCTTTTATAAATTTAAATTGACGGTTTTCATCTAATATTTCACTTCCTAAAATATCAGAAGGCATTAAATCTGGTGTAAACTGAATACGACTAAATTGCAAACCTAACACATCTGAAATAGTATTTACCAATAATGTTTTCGCTAAACCCGGTACTCCTATTAAAAGAGAATGACCTCCACAAAAAATTGATAATAACGTGTAATTAACAGCCTCTTGCTGCCCAATTATAACTTTACCAATCTCTTCTTGTAATTGACTAAATTTTTTTACCAAATTATTTACAGCAACTACGTCTGACATATGTTATTTTTTTAAATTTTCTTACTCAAGAATATTAATTTACAAACTATTCTAAAATAAGATTCCCGCTAAACGCAGGAATCACAATATACTAAATTATTAGTTCTTATTTATTTTCTTTTCTCCAATCTTTTTTAAAGGTACAATCTTTATAATCATTACCTAATTTAATATAAGTTTCTTGTATTTTTTCTTTCGACCATTTTTTAACTGCTTCTTCTTTTTTCTTAGCTAAAGCAAACTGTTGCATTTTTACATAATCTTCTACAAGATCTGCTTTATGCGTTTCAGTTTTATTTTTTAAGAAAATTACTTTATACATTTTCTCTCCCTCACGTGTCTCATCATAAAAAACTTCTGATAAATCACCTTTTTTAAGCTCGCTAATTCTACCAAATAAATCAGGTGCCATTCTTGTTAACTCAAAAGTAGTTTCTTGTGTATATGGATTTATTATCAAACCTCCATTATTCTTTGTTTCCTTATCTTCAGAATACTTTTTAGCCGCTTCTTCAAAAGTTAACTTACCTTCTTTTACTTCTTTTATAATCTTCTCTATCTCATCTTTGGTTTCTTTTAATTTCTCATCTGCAATTTCTGGTTGCATTAATATATGAGAAACATCACGTCCATTTCCTCTTATTTTATTTAATAAAATAATATGATATCCAAACGGAGATTTAAAAGGTTCAGAAATTTCGCCTTCTTCTAATGAAAAAGCTACTTCCTTGAATTCTCTTACAAAACCAGTTTCTTTTGTTATAACTCCCATATTACCACTATTTTGTGTAACACTAGGGTCTTCTGAGTTTACAATTGCTTTTAGTTTAAAACTAGCACCTCCATCAACTTGTTTTTTAATTTTGTTAAGTTTACTTATAATACGATCATTCTCTTCTTTAGTTGGTTCAGCTTTTAATACAATTTGCGCTATTTCAACTTCTGCAGCAATTTCTGGTAGTTCCTTTTTGTCATTTAACCCTTTAAAATATACTCGTACTTCTTCAGGTGTTACGTCAACATTTTCTGTTATTTTTTGTTGCTCTTTTTCTATAAGAAGATTTTCCTTTTGTACCCTACCTAATTCTTTCTTTAAATCTTCAATATCATTAAAACCATATGCTTTAATTACTTTTTCTTCACTACCATACTCATTTGTAAAATAAGCGATACTTCTTGCTACCTTACTATCAATATCTGATTGTGCAACAACAACACTATCAATCACACCATGATGCGCTAATAATTTTTGCCCCATTAACTCTTCTAACATTTCACAATTAGAAATTTTAACTTTCCCTTCACTCCTTAACTCAACTTCTTGTTTAAATTTATCTATATCAGAATCTAAAACAATATTTTTACCAATTACTACAGCAACACCATCAATTTTAGTTTTCTGTGCATTTACAACACCCAAACTAGCTAAAAAAATGGTAAATAAAATACTAGTATTCTTTAAAGTTTTTGTTTTGAATTGCATCATTTATCAACGTTTTTTCTATCTCTCTAATTAATTCTAATTTTCGTTTGTGTAAAATAATTTGTTTTATCCTAGAATTTACAAATGTTAAAGGTGCCACCGCGTTTTTTAGTAACATTTTTTTTACAGCGACCAAATATACTCCTAAACTATCTTCTTTTTGTATGTATTTAGAAATTTTTAACAATTTTTGCTGAGTTTCAGCCTGAAAAGGAGGTATTTTTTTCTTAAAAAAAGAAAATGACACCCAAGTTGAATCTTGTAATCGATAAGATTTAAAGTTTAACAAGTATCTATCTAAATCTTCTTCTCTAGATGATTTAAAACTTTTTATGACTTCTTCTTTATCTAAAAAATCTTTTCCAAAATGAACATAATCAAACTGCAGTAGCTCTTCACTTAGTTTAAAATTTTCTTTATTTTTCTGATAATATCTATTAATTTCTTCTTGATTAACAATAGTATCTAACCGTTGTTTTATTAAACGCTCCTTATACCCGTTTATATATAAACTTTTCTTGTAGCTATTTACTAAATTTTCTATTTTATTACTATTAACACTAGAAATATTCTCTTCTGCTTTAGCTAATAATAATTGTTTTTTAGCCCAAGAATTAATAAGTCCTTTTACAATTACAAGACTATCTTTTTTTGTAATACCTTTAGGTAATAACTCTTCAATATCCTTTTTGTACAAATTTTTATTATAAACTGTAGCAATAGGTTTATGTTGAGTAACCTTTTTAGTCTTTAAACTAATAAAATCACAAGAAACAATAAGTAATAACACAAATAAATAAAATATTTTCTTCACCTTTTATTGATTATATATTTTTTTAAATTTTTTTAATTCTCTTTCTCGTATTCTAATTTTATTTTTCACTCTCAAACTTCTAATCCAATCTTCTTCTATTTTTTTTTGATAATCATTAATTACTTGACCTCTTATATTATGTAGTTCTTTATTTCCATAAACGGTTTTATTTAAAATAAAAAACTCTTTTAACCCTAATGTATCTTTTGATGATTTATTCCAAATTTTTTCTTGCATCAAATTAAACAATAACAATCCTTCTTTATACTCTAATAAAGTATTTTTATATTGAGGTGTTGTGTTTATTAAATCATTTTTAAAATATTCTATAATTTGATTATTCTTAAACCGCTGATATAAAACACTTATTGATTTATTGTATTTACGCTCTATAAATTTAAAAAAAGTTTTTTGATAAATTTTCTTATCATTAATAGATAACAATACTTTATTTAAATTTTGTTTTTTTAATTCCTTTACTTCAGATGTTAAAAAAACATTTATTGCTTTTTTATTTTCTATTATCTTATAATTTGCAGTCAATCTGTTTAAAACTGCTTGTTTTGATAAACTTGCTCTGTTAGACTTTTTTACTTTATTGGTTAAATCTTTTTTAACCTCTTCAAAAGTGCCCAACGGGTATTTTTTTAATAACTTAACAATATGCCATCCGAACTTAGTTTTAAATGGTATTGTATAATCCCCTTCCTGTTTTAATAATCTTACATTATTTTCGAAATCCTCAACCATTCTTCCAGTTCCAAACCTTGGTAATCTACCTCCTAAAGAAGCTGTTCCTTTATCGTCAGAATATTTTTTAGCAACCTCTTCAAACTCCTCTCCCAACTGTAACTTTCTATAGAGTGAATCTATATTTACTTTATTATCTTTTGATTCCTTAACTAGAATATGAGCAACCTCAAATTCTCCCTTAGATACTCTTTTCCCTGTAACCTTTAAGATATGATAACCAAATTTTGTTTTAAATGGCTCAGAAACTTCATTTAAAGGTGTATTATAGGCTGCATTTTCAAACGCATGTAACATTGTAAAAGCTGAGAAATAGCCTAAGTTACCCTTATTTATTTTTACCGATGGATCTTCTGATACTTCTTTAGCAATCTTTTCAAAAGATTTTCCGTTTAATACTCTATTTCTAACATTAGAAATCCTTTTGTATAAAAGTAATGTATCAAATTTAATTCCTTTTTTAGGAAATTTAATTAAAATATGACTTGCTTTAACTTCCGTTTTTTTTCTTTTATATGCTTCCTTTATTAACTTATTTAAATATTTTACATCTTGTAAATAAGGAGCAATCAAACTATTTTCATAACCTTCTAACTCTTGCTTATAACTTTTTAAAGTATCTAATTTTAACTTATAAGCTTCTTTAACTTTTAACTTGTAATTTATAAACAATTCAAGATATTTATCTATATCCTTAGAGCTATCATCAACAACAAGTTCTAAGTTTTTCTCATATACTTGTTTAAATTCTGAAACCATTACTGGCGAATTATTTATACGAAACAATTCTTTATCTTTCTGAGAAAAAGAATAACTAGTCATCAAAACCATTAAAAAAAACAAAAGTAACTTCTTCATTTATAGTGAAATTATACCTTTAATAACATCTGCTTTTTTATAATAAGCAATTACTTCATCTGCACTCTTAATAATTAAAAAAATAGAAATGCTAATGTATTTACCTGTTTTTGATTTTTTTGTTTCAATAACAGCACCACCTCCATTAAACACTTTCTTTACCTCTTCTTCCTGATTTGCATCTGTTGGCACAATAAACTTATATAAATATTTACTAGGGAATTTTGTAGTATCTTCTAATTGTACTTTTAATTTACTGTAAAATGCTTCTCTATCTGACATAATGTTTTATAAAAAATTTAAAAATAATTCTCATCATAAATAATCTTAAAATAGATGAAGCACAAAATTACACTATTTATTACATTTATAAATTGAAACTTATATTTTTGCACTATGCAACAAAAAATAGTTTTAATAGGAGGACCTGGTACAGGTAAGTCTTCGATTTTAAGAGAGTTTATAAATCTGGGGTATAACTGCATGCCTGAAATTTCGAGAGAAGTAATACTCAAAGCTCAAAAAGAAGGGATAGATCAATTGTTTTTAGAACAACCGTTACTTTTTAGTCAAATGTTATTAGAAGGTAGAGAACAACAATATTTAGAAGCTGAAAAAAATGATACCGATATTATTTTTTTTGACAGAGGAATTCCTGATGTACATGCGTATATGAATTTTTTGGGAAGTGAATACCCTGCTATTTATAAAGAAAAAAGTAATAAATATTTATATACAAAAGTATTTATGTGCGCTCCTTGGGAAAAAATATACCTATCTGATAATGAAAGATATGAAACCTTCGAACAAGCTGTAAAAATTGATACCTTTTTAAAAGAATCCTATAAAGAAATAGGATACGAAATTATCAATGTTCCCTTCGGAACAATTAAAGAACGCTGCGATTTCATATTACAATCGTTATAAAACGATGTATGAAAAATCTTTAAAAATATTACAACACTATTGGGGGCACAACTCATTTAGAGAACCCCAACAGGAAATTATAACTACTGTTTTAGAAGGTAAAAACACCGTTGTTTTATTACCAACTGGAGGTGGTAAATCTATATGTTTTCAAATTCCTGCTTTGGTAAATGAAGGTGTTTGCATCGTTATTTGTCCTTTAATTGCTTTAATGCAAGACCAAGTTGAAAGTCTTACTCATAAAGGTATAAAAGCAACTGTAATTCCTTCGGGGAGTTCTCAAGATGAAATAATTACATTGTTTGACAATATCAGATTCGGTAAAACTAAGTTTTTATATCTTTCTCCCGAACGTTTACAATCTCGTTTTATTCAAGAAAAAATAAAACAATTAGATGTTAATTTAATAGCTATTGACGAGGCGCATTGTATTTCTGAATGGGGACATGATTTTCGGCCTTCTTATCAAAATATATCTATTCTAAAAGAATTACATCCTAATACCAATATTATTGCTTTAACAGCTACTGCTACTAAAAAAGTAATTAATGATATTATTCTCTCTTTAGATTTAGACGCACCAAAAATTTTAAAAAAATCTTTTTATAGAGAAAACTTAGCTTATCAAATTTTTAAAACTGATGATAAACTTCATAAACTAAAACAAATATTCATAAAAACGAAAGCTCCCGCAATTGTTTATGTTAATTCAAGGGTTAAAACAAAGGAGATTTGTTCATATTTAAATGCAAACGGTTTTAAAAGTAGTTTTTATCACGGAGGATTAACTAGTCTTGAAAAACAAACTTCTTTTAATAACTGGATAACTGAAAAAACGCCAATTATAGTTGCTACGAATGCATTTGGTATGGGAATTGACAAACCAAATGTTCGTGTTGTTATTCATTTAAACCTTCCTGCATCTATAGAAAATTATATTCAAGAAGCTGGTCGTGGTGGGCGAAATGGCAACAAAGCTTTTTCAGTTGTTTTAACCAATGAAAATGATATTAAACTAAGTAAGGAACTATTAAGTAAATCGCTACCAGCTATTAACGATATAAAAGTTGTTCACCGAAAATTATATCAACAATTTCAAATAGCTAAAGGAGAGTTTATCGAGACCGCTTTTGATTTTAATTTTTTAGAGTTTTGCAATAAATATAAATTAATTCCGAATAAAACCTACAATGCCTTACAAATATTAAATAGTAATGGTATTATTGAATTGAATTCTAATTTTCAACAAAAATCTACTATTCAATTTACTGTATCAAGTAAGCAAGTTCTATTATATTCACAGCAAAACCCTTCTTCAAAAAACTTTATACAAACATTTTTACGTTTATACGGTGGTGTATTTGAAACGCTTGTAAAAATTGATGAATTTTATATCGCAAAAAAAGCAGCAATTACTTCATGGCAAGTAATTAAAGAGCTAGAGAACATGGTTGAAAAGGGTTTATTGGAATATAATAAAGCAACTAACAATTCAGAATTATTCTTTTTACACCCAAGAGAAGATGATAAAACTGTTAATAAAGTTTCTAAGAATATTCATCTTTATTTAGAACAAAAGAAACAAAAAAGTAAAGATTTAATAGCCTTCATAAAAAACAATGACGTTTGTAGAAGTATACAATTACTACATTACTTTAATGAAACTGTGGTTGAAAAATGTGGAATTTGCGATGTTTGTTTACAACAAAAACAAACACCTATTATAAAACCTACTACCATTATTAACTTATTAAAGAATAGAAAGTCTTTAACCGTTTATGAAATCTGTACACTGCTAAATGAAAAAGAAGCAAACATTTTAATACTTTTGCGAGCACTGTTATCAGAAGAAAAAATCAACGTTACTAACAATAAATACTTTTTACTATAAATGAGAGATTTACGCATCGTTTTTATGGGAACACCAGATTTTGCTGTTACTATTTTAAAACACCTTATTGAAAATGATTATAATGTAGTTGGAGTAATTACTGCTGTTGATAAACCTGCTGGTAGAGGCCGTAAACTCAATCAATCTGCCGTAAAAAAATACACGCTGTCTCAAAACTTGCCTATTCTTCAACCTAAAAACTTAAAAAATGAAGAATTTCAAGAAGATTTAAAAAAATGGAATGCTAATTTACAAATAGTAGTTGCTTTTAGAATGTTACCTAAAGCTGTTTGGGCAATGCCTGAATATGGCACATTTAATTTACACGCTTCTTTACTACCTGAATATCGTGGAGCTGCTCCTATTAACTGGGCTATTATTAATGGAGAAACTAAAACAGGGGTTACTACTTTTTTTATTGATGATAAAATCGATACAGGTGAAATTATTTTACAAAAAGATGTTCATATAAAAGAAGATGAAATTGTTGGTCAATTACACGATAAGTTAATGTATTTAGGTGCAAACTTAGTTGCTGAAACTTTAGACCTAATAGCTACTGGAATTGTTAACACAACAAAACAGCCAGAATTAGAAGAAAAACCTGCTCATAAACTATATCCTCATAATTGTAAAATAGATTGGTCTAAACCTTTAAACCAAATTTACAACCATATAAGAGGATTGAACCCTTACCCTGCAGCTTGGACAACTATAAAAAACGGAGAAGATGAGATTTCTGCTAAAATATACAAAACTGCAAAAGAATTTTCATCTCATAATTTAGCTAACGGAAGCATTATTACTTCTAAAAAAGAATTAAAAATCGCTGTACAAGATGGTTACCTTATTATTGAGGAAATAAAAATTTCAGGTAAAAAATTAATGGATATAAAAAGTTTATTAAACGGTTTTCAATTTGATAAAGAAGCAAAAGCGCTGTAGCCCTTTATTCATAGGGTTTTGGCTTTTTTAGAAAAAAATAACTAGGGTTATTAACAATTACGCATCTTTTATTAACAAAATTCTAGTTTTTCACAGTCAAAACTTGCACGGTACTGCATTCCTACTATATTTGTTGAGCTATTAAGCGAAAAACGAAAATTAACTTTTTAAAATTATCAAAATTATGAACAAATCAGATTTAATCGATGCAATGGCTGCTGACGCAGGAATTTCTAAAGCTTCTGCTAAACTTGCATTAGATTCTTTAACTTCTAACGTTACTAATTCTTTAAAGACAGGTAACAAAGTTGCATTAGTTGGATGGGGAACTTGGTCTGTTTCTGAAAGAGCTGCTAGAACTGGTAGAAACCCTCAAACAGGAAAAGAAATTCAAATAGCTGCTAAAAATGTAGTTAAGTTTAAGGCAGGTGCTGGTTTAAGTGACTCAGTAAACAACTAAAACTTTTCTTTAAATATATTAAAACAGCATTTAGGCAACTAAATGCTGTTTTTGTTTCTAATAGTGTCACAAATAAAAGTAATTATTGTCTCTTAATTAGAATACAAAACATAAATCATGAAAAATACAATTACTTTTATTGCTGTTCTATTTTGCCTTACAATTCATGCTCAAAAAATAGTAAACGCTTCAGATATTATTCAAAAAATTAAAAACGGTAAATCTGTAGAGGTCTCTAACGCAACTATTAGTGGTGTTTTAGATTTCACTTTTATGAATGATGCTTTACCTAAATTACCTAAAAGAAAAAGTTGGTGGAATAATGGTGGGTCAAACACTATAGAAAAACAAATTACAAATAAAATATCTTTTATTAATTGTACTTTTAATGATAATGTATTGGCATATATACCCCATGAGAAGAGCGGATATACATTTGTAGCAAATTTTGAAAGTGATGTAATTTTTAAAAATTGTAATTTTAAACAAAAAGCAATGTTTAAGTATTCTGAATTTGAACGAAACACAGATTTCTCAAACACCAAATTTAATGACGACTCCACTTTTAAATATGCTAAATTTGAAAGAAATATCACCTTTGAAAATACTTTTTTTGAGGAGCCCGCTACTTTTAAATATTCTGAATTTAAACAGCATGTAAGTTTTAAAAACGCTGTATTTAGTGAAAGTGCAACTTTTAAATATACTGAATTTAAAGAAGGAGTATCTTTTAAAAACGTAAATTTCAAAGAAGATTTAAATATAAAATATACAAATGTATCTGGAGATTTTAATATTACAGATATGAATGTAGCCTATGAAATAGATTCTAAATACACTAACATTAATGGCAAAAGCTTTAATACGTATTTATTAAATAATAAAAAGTAGTAATCTATTTAACTATTTTAGGTATTTAGCTAGCTTTATAGCTTATCAAAAAAAGGAATGAGTTCTATTTAATATAGAACTCATTCCTTTTTAATTTTGAATATTAATTACTCCATTAATAAGTATAAAAAAAGCTAATTATTCTTTTTTACTAAACGATATCTTTTATAAATTCATATTTTATTTCTGCATAATCAGAAATAAGCTTCTGAGCTAATGAGTAATCTTGTTCTTTAGAATGCTCACTTTTATAAGCTACACAATAGATTCCGCCATCATAAGCAGCTCTTATACCGTTTGTAGAATCTTCAATAACTAAGCATTCCTCTTTTCTAACCTCAGCAATACCAGCTGCCTTTAAAAATATTTCTGGATGTGGTTTTGATGCCTTTAAATCTGCTCCACTAATTTTGCCTTTAAAATACTGATTCAAATCAAACTTGTTAAAAACATTATTTATCGTAACCATAGAAGCTGAAGATGCTAATACTAATGTAATTCCATTTTCATAATAATTTTTAATCAAATCGAGTACGCCATCTAGTAATTGTAAATCATTTTTATCTGAGAAAAAAAGTTCTTTAAAGAAAGCTCTTTTATAAGCTACTAATTCTTTAGCCTCTAATGATAATTTAAATTTATTTACTAAATCTTTGCAGATATCTATTGTAGATTGCCCTGTGTAAGAATTATATAACTCTTGAGAAACTTCAATTCCTACTTTAGAAAACATTAAAAAATATGCTTTCTTATGTAATGGTTCAGTGTCAACTATTACACCATCCATATCAAATAAAACTGCTTTTAAAGCCATTGTTCTTTGTTTGTATTATATCACAAAAATAGACATTTACACAATATAAAAACAAGTATTTTACTCACATTGTTTTAATATTTATTATGGTTTTTTAGCATGAATTTAGGGTAATATATTACTCATATTTTTCTTCCTTCTCTAATTTAAGAACTCTCTTTTACCTTCTTAGAAAAAAGAATTACTCTTGCACCAGCATTCCCTTTCGTAAAGATATCAGTTAAAATTTTACAATAATTTATTTTTTAAAACCATCAATTAAACTTAACTTAATCTGTAAAAGTTATTTTAATAAAATTCACTTCATACGAAATCATAGTTATTTCTATAATTTTATTTATTTTTAAAATCTATAATAGAATTATGAGTTAATTCTAATTTTGGTTTTTATTCTTAATAAGAATACATATATCTAAATAACAAATATGAAAAAATTACTACTTTTATTATTGATTCAAGTTTCAGTTCAATCTCAAAGTATTTTGTTTGTAGGAAACAGTTTAACCTATAGCAATGACATGCCTGGTATGTTAGAATATATTGGGAAAAAAAATGGTATATCCATTAAAACAAAAGACTTGTCTCTTCCCAATCATGCTATTATTGATCATATTAAAAAAGGAGGAATTCATAAAAAATTAGCAAAAAGACAATATGATTATGTAATCATTCAACAAGGACCATCGTCTCAAAAAAAAGGTAAAAAAATGCTAATAGAAGATGGAAATAATATAAAAATACTTTGTTCTAAATATAAAGTTAAACTTGGTTATTTTATGGTATGGCCATCAATAAGCTACTACCATACTTTTGATAAGGTTATTGAAAATCATAAAATTGCAGCAAAAGAAAATAAAGCTATCCTATTTTCTGTTGGAGAAAAATGGAAAACGTATAATTCTTTTAAAAATTTACAAAACCTTTATAGTTTAGATAATTTTCATCCATCTAAAGCTGGAAGTTTTTTAGCCGCCTTAACTATTTTTCATAAACTACACCCAGCAATAAATATAGAAAACTTACCTTATAAAGATTACAAAAAGTGGGTAACCAATCAAAAGTCTTTTAAAAAAATAATTCAGGTAATTAATTTGAATTAATTACCTGAATTATTTTTTCTATTACTATTCCCTAAAATCATCATAAGCAAATTCAAATAGTACTTATCAAATCTTCTATTCCTGATTCAGAGAAATATTAAAAACATGCTTTAATAAGTAATGCTTTTGTTTTACAACTCACATTATTCATATCAAAAAAAACTAATTTCAAGGCTATTATTATAACACAATAATAAAAATAAACTATCTGAAAACAATTATTTTTGCTCACATTTTTTTAATAACTGTTCTGCTCTTTTAAGCATGAATTTTGGATAAAATTTTATTGTTCTTTTTTCTTCCTTCCCTAACTCAATTGCCTTTTTTATATCCTTGCAAAATGGCACTGTAGATTGTCCAAAAAAACGAGCTGCTCCAATATCTGCCTCTGCTTTGCTTAAAATTACTCTTGGGTTATTGGGAGCTAACTTAAAAGCTTTTGAATACAACCCTTTATTTTTCATAGACATAGACATCCCATATTTTTGTCCATCAAAAGCCATATAAGCCGTATTTAGTAACGCTTGTGTTATTAAAATTTCAGGGTTATCTCGTGAAATAATCATTGCCTTATCTAAAAACTCTTGAGCTTTATTTAATTTAGCTTTTAAAAAAACTTCATCTTTTACACCAAAACTTCCAATAATTTCAATAGTTGCGGCATAATAAGAAGGTAACCAATTATCACTCTCTGCCTTTGATATTCGTTCAAACAATTGACCTGCTTCTTTATTTTTGTTTGCTCCCCATAACTCAAAAGCTTTCGACATCCCTTTTTCGTACTGACTTTGTGCAGATAAACTTACCGTAAAAGCGAATACTATTAATGTAATTATTCTTTTCATCTTATTTTATATTTATATTTAATTTTATATCTTTTAATACCTCAAATTTTGCATCCTTATATTTTGGTGGTCCCATAAAGCCTTTAGCATTATTAGACATACCTGTTGGCTCCTTAGGAATTCCTAAAAAATTAGTATCCATTTTTTTATTATCATTGATATCATGAAAAACTGAGACAGCATATACTCCAACCGAAATATCTTTTAAAATTACTATTGCCTTTTTATTAACTATTTCTACAATAGTTCCATTTAGAGGCTTTTTTAAAAAAGTATCTTCTGTATTATAAAGAGCTATAAACAAACTCCCTTTATTTGATTTAATCCCTTCAAACTCTAAAGTAACTGTATGTTTCTCTTGAGCTATACTATTTATAACTCCACTTAAAAATAGTATCACTATTAAAATACTTCTTTGCATTTCTTTTGTTTTTAATTAATAGTTCAAATATCTTAACTTTTCTTATTCTTTTATAAAAATTGAGACTGAGTTGTTATTTTTTATTACTGAACTGTCGAACAACTTCTTTTACTCTTTTTTTCTTCGTAGAAGCAACAGGCAAATCTTTTGAATTCTTTTTTATAAACCAAATTGAAAATAATCCTCAATGAGAAAATCATTTTCTATTCAAAAAATACTTCTTAATTTTTTAATTTCTATTTTTTTTAAAACTAGTAGAACGATCAAATTAATTACCTACTAAAAATCAAAGACAGAAACAACATCTCTCACCACAAGGAAACAAAACACTAAAAAAAACACATTAACAATAATATAGTATCTATTTAAGATAAATTATGCATCACCAATATCTTATAAAAACTATAATTTTATCGAAAATTTAATTAACAAAAATCACAAAACCCTTCAATTATGAAAAAAATTAACTATTTAATTATGTTTTTCACATTATTTACCTTTTTCGGTTATTCACAATCCGAACATGCTTGTAAAGCCAGTGAACAAAACGAAATTTATTTTAAAAAACATCCAGAATCTAAAATTGAACATCAAAAATTTAACTTATTTACAAGAAAACATGCAAATAATAAACTAAGTCAAAAAGCAGCAGCTGCTACCTATACAATACCAGTTGTATTTCATATCTATGGAGATGTACAACACGGAAAAACAGTTACAACAGATAAAATTAAAGTTGCTTTACAAAAATTAAACGACGACTTTCAAGGTTTAAATCCTGATTTTAACAGTGTTGATTCTTATTTTAACGCTAGAAAAAGTACACTTAACATCGAATTTAAATTAGCGAAACTAGATCCTTATGGAAACTGTACAGAAGGTGTTGTTTATTATCCTGAAAAATCTGGTTACGGTAATGGTGGAGGTTATGATTCTCAAATAGCAAATGATGCTTGGAATAACTACAAATACATGAACGTATATATTCAAGGTGATTTATACAATGATGGTGCATCAACAAACTCCGGTGTTGCATGGTACCCAAACACATCTATGTCTAATAGTAATACTGCCAGAGTTGTTTATAACGGACAATACTTACATGGAAATACAGGTGATGAATTTGCTTCTATTTTAACTCACGAATTCGGACACTATTTAAATCTAATTCATACGTTTGATGGTGGTTGTACATACCCAAATGATGAAGTTAGTGATACTCCTCCTGAAGATGGATCAATTACAGGTACAAGCTGTGCTCCTAGTACAAATTGTGAAGGAAATTACATTAATTACGAAAATTACATGGGCTACAATGGTGCTAGATTTGGCTGTTACAAAATGTTTACATCTGGACAGACTAATAGAATGTTAGCTGCCTTACAACATCCTGCTCGTCAAACATTATGGCAATCACAAAACTTAATTGACACAGGTGTTAATAACTCTGGTGCTACACTAAGTATAGATAATGCTATTGTAAAAGAACTTATAGCTAACAATGGTTCATTTAACCAATCTGCGACTATAACAGTTTCTGGTGCAAATTTTGCATCATCATCTGCAACCTTGGTTTCTGGAACAGATTATTCATTAAGTTTACCACAAGGATTATCAGCAACAGTACAAACAACATCATACACTACTGCTAATATAACAATTACGGGTACTGCTAACAATCATTTAACTTC
Organism: Tenacibaculum sp. Bg11-29; assembly: GCF_002836595.1. Taxonomy (NCBI): domain Bacteria; kingdom Pseudomonadati; phylum Bacteroidota; class Flavobacteriia; order Flavobacteriales; family Flavobacteriaceae; genus Tenacibaculum; species Tenacibaculum sp. Bg11-29. The sequence goes on along the minus strand of NZ_PJBB01000003.1, from coordinate 2,399,995 downwards.
AAACAATCTGGTTGCTAATTTAACTTTTAACAATTCAGCTATTGGTGCAAACCAAAGTTTATCATGTGCCTCTGTAGGATTAAATTTTAAATTTTACAATCCATTTGAAATAATTTATGAAAACATTGCTGATGCCTCTGCTGGTACAGGTGCTACCTGGAAATGGTTTTCTCTTCCTAAAATAAATGGGGATGGAGCTTACGGTGCATGGCAATATACTGCCACTCATTTAAAATTAGAAACATACGGTAAAAAATTAGTTACATCTTCAGGTACTAGAAACATTACTTTACTTAACAACAACCAACTAATTTCTACAAGTAGTAATTTTACAGCTCCAGGTGCATACCCTGATCAATTAGATTTAAGAACTTCAAGCAATACTAGTTGGGATGGACAAACTGGTTACATCGGTTTTTCTGCTGTTCATAATGACGAATCTATTCATGGTTGGATGAAGGCTAGTGTTACCTCTGATGGGAGTAGTCTGACAATATATGAATATGCTTTTTCTACAAAGCCAAATGGTGATATACGAGCAGGACAAACAATAATTGATAACAACCCTACTCCTGTTAACGCTCCTTCTAATTTAACCAGTACTTCTAATTCTTCTTCTCAAATAACATTAAATTGGTCAGATAATTCATCTAACGAAGATGGTTTCTATATTGAAAAAATGAATACTAATGGTAGTTTTTCTGTAATTACCACTACAGCAGCAAACGCTACTACTTATGCTAATACAAGTTTAACTGCTAGCACAGCATACTCTTACAGAGTTCGCGCGTTCTCAGGAAATAAAAATTCAAGTTATTCTAATACCACAACAGCAACAACAAGTGCTAGTACTGGTGGAGGAAACTACTGTACTATTACAGGTAGTAACACTTATGAATACATACAAAATGTAACTATTGATAGTTTTTCAAATACTTCTGGAGCGGATGCTAATGGTTACGGAAACCATACATCTCAAACAGTTAATTTAACTCCAGGAAATGCAACTAGTGTTAGTTTAACACCTGGTTTTTCAGGTTCTGCTTATACTGAGCATTGGGCTATTTTTATTGACTATAATAAAAATAACACATTTGAACCTTCTGAAAGAGTTATAGATGGTCTTTCTGGTAGCGGAGCTGTTTCTGGCAACTTTACTGTTGATAATACTGCTTCTGGTACTACAAGAATGCGTGTAGTTATGAAGTATAATAGCTCACCTACTGATGCATGTACAAGTATAGGTGATGGTGAAGCTGAAGATTATACCATTTTATTTTCTGGAAGTGGAAACGAACCTACACCTACATTACCAACACCTGAAAACATTGGTGACTCTGGAGTATATAGCACCGGTTTTTACGCTTCTTGGAATACCGTTTCTGGAGCAACAAATTACGAGGTTCAACTTCTTAAAAACGGAAGTTGGATAACTGAAGGTACTTCTACAACTTATTATCTTTGGGTATCGAAACAAAACTCTGATACTAATTATACATTTAGAGTTAGAGCAAAAAACTCGACTGAAAATAGTTCATGGAGTAATCAACTAAGTATTTCGCTTCCTGTAGCAGGTCCTACTGCTTCATTAACAAATACATTACTTCAATTATCTGTATTTCCAAATCCAGCAACAGATTATATTACTATAAGAAGTACTAATAATGAAAATGTCTCTGCTCAATTATTTAATATTCAAGGGAAAAAAGTAGGAGAGTTTACAAACAAAAATAAATTTTCTGTACAACACCTTACCAAAGGAATGTATATTTTAAAAATGAAAACCAAAAAAGAAAGTACTTTAAAAAAGCTTTTAATAAAATAATTTAATTTTTCATTAACTAGTTCTAAAAGCCATCTGAATTCAGATGGCTTTTTTTCTTAAAAGATTACTCTCATACTACTGTTATAAATTATTTAATTGATTATCTTTTTTATTATCACTAATTGTCCAAAAGAAACCTACAAAAAAGAATCTATCTGCACTAGGAATTATTGCTTGCCTATCAAAAACCCCATTCATATTTGAAGTGTTTTTATAGTTATAACCAGATACATTTTGTGTACCTAAAACATTGTTAACTGAAAAATATAATATTTTTTGTTGACTAATTAAATATGCCCAATTTACGCTTACTGAATTATAATTTTTTGTTTTATTATTTAAAAACCCTACTTCATTCGGGTTTGTATAATTTCTACCTGATGCAAAATTATAACTAAAACCTAATTGACTTTTCCAGTTTTTAATCCAATGTTTACTTACTACTGATAAATTATGTGCTGATGCAAAATTTGGAGTAGCCTTTGTTGGATAATTTTTATAATCTCTTTCGGTATCTAAGAAGGAATAAGAAACCCAATAATCAGTATTTTTAATACTCTTATTATCTCTCCAAAAAACATCTACTCCTTTTGCAAATCCCTCTCCTAAATTTGAATAGCTAGATGTTGGTAAAGACAAGTTAGTATCATACTTCACTAAATCTTGATACTTTTTATAATACCCCTCAATTCTAAAAATTTGTTTGTTTTTTACATATTGATAATTCGCTATAAAATGAGAAGTATTCTCTGCTTTAAAATCTGTATTAAATTTTAAATAATCATTTTTAGGATTCTGAAAAAAACGACCATAAGCTAATGAAAACTGTGAGTTTTTTCCCGATTTATAAGCTATCGATGCTCTTGGAGAAATAGTAATTTCATTTAGTAATTCAGAATACTCTCCACGAATACCAACTTTTGATGCTAATTTTTTAGAAAAGAAAACATCTGCCTCTACATAACTTCCTAAAATATTATTATTAAAACTATAATCAATACTATTATTTGTTATGCTTTTATAATTCTCTTTAAAATCTGTTATAAAATACTCAGCTCCAAAATTTAATTTAAACCGATTTGAAAAACGTTTTTTCATTGCTATTTTAAAATGTGCCGAATTTTCATCATCTGTAACTTCTGCATCTAAAATCTTAACATCAGAATGATCATTCGTAAAACTCATTCCTGTTGCTACTTTCCAACCATCACCGAAACTATTTTTATAAGAGCTATTAAAATATAAATTTCTATTTTTCATTCCAAAACGAATCCCATCTTCATGATTAATATCTTCTTGTACCAAGTCAAAATCGGTATAACTAAACGCTCCATACACCTTTAATAAAGATTCATTTTTAAATTTAAAACGATATACAGCCTCCCCACTTAATGCTTGCACTGGTTTATTCCATTTATTTCTGTCTGGAAATGCAGATTGATAAGGTGCTAAGTTTATATATGATGCATTTACACTTAGTGAGTTTTTACCAAAAACTTGTGTATTCCCAACACCTAAACCAACTGTCATAAATGCTAAATCAGTCTTTTCTTCAATAACTTCATCATTTGTATTCAATAACAATACACTTGATAATGCTTGTCCATATTCGGCTGAGTATCCACCAGTAGAAAATGTAATTCCTTTGAATAAAAAAGGAGAAAATCGCCCACGGGTAGGAATATTCTTTGCTGATGGAGAATACGGTGTAAAGACTCTAATTCCGTCTACAAAAATTTGAGTTTCTTCAGTATCTCCACCACGAACAAAAAGACGCCCATCTTCATTTACTGTTGAAGTTCCTGGTAAAGTTTGTAACGCTCCAACAAAATCACCTAACGCGCTTGCTGTGGTTACCACATCTAATGGTTTCAATGCAGTAACTTTAGCATTGTCTCCTGCTTCAAAAGTTCCAGCATTTATAGTTACCGCATCTAATGTATTTACATCATCTCTTAGTTTTACTTTTAAATTATTCAATAAAGAAACATCTGTTCTTTTTAAAAATGTTTCGAAAGAAATAAAAGAAACTAGTAACGTTTGTATTCCTTTTTCTGATGTTGAAAAAGAAAAATTTCCTTTATCATCTGTTGATGCTCCATCGTAAGTTCCTTCTAAATATACATTAGCTCCTTCTATTATAGTTCCTTTTTTATCAGTTACAGTTCCAGAAATTGTTGTTTGTGCAAAAAAATAGCTTTGAATGAATAAGCATAGAATAAATAATAATTGTTTCATTGTTTTGTTATTTGATAGTACAAATTTGCTTCCTTTATAAAACTTAGCATAAAAAGACAGACTCAACTGTATAAAATTAATGACGAACTGTTTTTTATCACCAACTAAATATTATTCATTTTTTAACTTAGCAAATATTGCTTTTACCTTTTCAAATACTGCTGAATTTAAAAAACAAAAAAGCACAGAATATCTGATAAAATTGTATTTTTACGTAGTCTAAAAAATCATAATGTCACACGATTTAAGTAATCATAGAAAATCATACGAGAAACAGGAGCTATTAATAGAGAATTGTTCTGAGAATCCAATTGAACTTTTTAGAGACTGGTTTCTAACAGCCGATGATTCTGAAATGGTAGATGAAGCCAATGCAATGACTATTTCATCAATAGGATTAGATGGATTTCCTAAAAGCAGAATTGTTTTATTGAAAAAATACACTTGGGAAGGTTTTATTTTTTATACTAATTATAATTCTGAAAAAGGGAAAGCTATTTTAAATAATAACAATGTATGTCTTTCTTTTTTCTGGGCTGGTCTAGAACAACAAATAATTATAAAGGGTAAAGCTGAAAAACTTGCAGAAAATTTGTCTGATGGCTACTTTGAGTCTAGACCTGATGGAAGTAAATTAGGTGCTTGGGCATCTAATCAAAGTGAAGTTGTTACCTCTCGTGAAGAACTTGATAATGAACTAAAAAAAACGGAAGAAAAATTTAAAGGGAAAGAAATTATACGTCCACCACATTGGGGCGGTTTTATTATAAAACCTATTTCTATTGAATTTTGGCAAGGTCGCCCTAATAGAATGCACGACCGTATAAGATATACTTTACAAAAAGATTTTTCTTGGAAACTTGACCGTTTAGCTCCATAGCTTTATATTTACATAGCTTTTAAAAATTAAATGAAAACACTTTATATTGTTCGTCACGCAAAATCTTCTTGGAAGTATGAAAGCGTAGAAGACATTGACCGACCTCTAAAAGAGCGCGGTATAAAAGATGCACATCTTTTATCTAAACACCTAACTAAAGAAATTAAAAAACCTGATGTTTTTATTTCAAGTAGTGCTAATAGAGCTTTACATACCGCTGTTATCTTTTGTGAAAATTTCAAGTATCCGCTTTCTAACCTAAAAATTAAGCGACAACTCTACAGCTTTAGTGATGGCTACTTAGTAAAAACTGTAAAGGCTTTAGATGATAGTTTTGATAGCGCTATAATATTTAGCCACGATCATGGTATAAATAGTTTTGTTAATAAATTTGGAGATAAACCAATAGCTCATGTATCTACATGTGGTGTAATTGGTATTCAGTTTAAGGATAAACATTGGAAAAACATAAAAAAGGGAATAACTACTTTAGTAGAGTTTCCTAAAAATCATAGATAAATCTATATATTTTGAAAATTAAAAAATACGGTGCTATAGATATAGGTTCTAATGCTGTAAGACTTTTAGTAGCAAATGTTATTGAAGAAAAAAATAAAGAACCTCAATTTAAAAAATCTTCATTAGTTCGAGTTCCAATTCGTTTAGGTGCCGATGCCTTCGTTTCAGGAATAATTTCTGAAGAAAACATCAATCGAATGATCGATGCCATGGAAGCCTTTAAACTACTAATGAAAGTTCATGGTGTAGAGAGATATAAAGCTTGTGCAACTTCTGCTATGAGAGAAGCTGAAAACGGTGCTGAAGTTATAAATACTATTTTTAAAAAGACAGGTGTAGAAATTGACATTATTGACGGAAAAAAAGAAGCTGCCATTATATTTTCTACAGATTTAAATCAATTATTACAATCAGATTCTACCTATCTTTATGTTGATGTTGGTGGTGGTAGTACCGAGTTTACTTTATTCTCTAAAGGTAGAATTATTAAATCAAGGTCTTTTAAAATTGGTACAGTACGTTTAATCAATAATAAAAAAACAGAAAACAAAGCCATTTTTAAAGAAGTACAAGAGTGGATTGAAGAAAATACAAAAAATTATAAGCGTATTTCTTTAATTGGCTCTGGCGGAAATATTAATAAAATATTTAAAATGTCGGGAAGAGATATGGGGAAACCAATCTCATATATATACTTAAATGCACAATATCAATTCTTAAAAAAAATGAGCTACAAAGATCGTATCTCTGAACTAAGTTTAAATCCTGATAGAGCTGACGTAATTGTTCCTGCAACCAAAATTTACCTTTCTGCAATGAAATGGAGTGGAGCTAGAAAAATTTTTGTCCCTAAAATAGGGCTTTCAGACGGGATAATTAAAAGCTTATACCTCAATAAATTATAAACATTAACAAACCTTTAACATTTAATATTTTATATATATATTTGTTTGAATGTGACTTTCACACCCCATATGTGTCTTAACATTAACTAAGTAATCACAAACAAATATTTAATTAATATGAAAAAATTATTATTAACTGGGGCGTTATTAGCATTTTATTTTACAGCTTCTGCGCAAGATTTACCTACCAATGCTGAACCAGGTAAATGTTATGTACGTTGTAAAACACCTGAGGTTTGGAAAAATGAAGATGTAACCATCGAAATAGCTCCTGCTTACAAAAAAATTGTAACACACCCTGCAAAGTACAAAACTGTTACTGAAAGTGTAATTAGTAAGGAGGCAGGTGAGAGTTTAGTAGTCGTTCCTGCTGTGTGGGAAAATAAAACTGTTACTTATAGAGCAAAAGATGATGCCAATAAGTTAAGAGTAATTAAAGCTAGCTTCAGGCCAGATTCAGAAATTATTGAAACAAAAGCTGCTTCTGCACAATGGGAAATGAGTGAAAAAGCTCCTGATTGTGAATCTAGTGACCCAAATGATTGTAGATATTGGTGTTATGCACCTATTCCGGCAAAATTTGTGACCATTCCTCTTACCAAATTAAGTAATGATGCTTCTACAGAAAAAATAACCGTACCTGGATACGAAAAAACATATACTAAAAGAGTAATGGTTACACCACCTACTACTCGTACTATTAAAATACCTGCTATTTACAAAAACATTACTAAAACAGTTTTAGTAAAGGATGCTTGGGATGAAACAATTACCGTTCCTGCAAAAAACAAAACAATAACTAAAGAGGTATTAGTATCTAAAGGTGGATTAACTACATGGAAAGAAGTTGAATGTAAATTACTAACATACAACCCACTACCAATTAACTGGAACTTAGGAAGTGCTACGTTAACATCAACTGCAAAAAAATTAATAGATTCTAGATTATTACCAGTTGTAAAAGATGGAGTTCAGGTTGAATTAGCCTCTCATACAGATTCTAGAGGTTCTAGAGCATCGAATCAAAACCTATCTGATAGAAGAGCTAAAGCTGTTGCTACTTACTTAATATCAAAAGGCGTTAACCCTAGTCAAATCGTAGCAAAAGGTTATGGTGAATCTAAACTTAAAAACAGATGTTCTGACAAAGTTTCATGTACAGAAGCTGAACACTTAATAAATAGAAGAACAGAATTTAGAGTTATAAACTAACTATTTATTTTAAATCTTTTTAATAATTTAAAACCTCTTGAAATTAAAACTTCAAGAGGTTTTTTGCGATAATTATTTATCTATTTTTTCTTACTTAATCTGTCATTTAAAAATTTCATAGTTGTGATTCACAAAAGAGTACCTAAAATACTGTGTGAACATTAATTTATTAAGACAATACAAACTCATCTTACTACACAAATCCCATTTCATTCTTCTAATTACAAAAAAGAAAATGTGAATAATTACAATCTAATTTTTTACATTTTTTCAGGGCACAGCAATTTTAAGTAAATCTATGTTATACTATTTCATAGTTAGTATGTATAAATATAAAAAATGACACTAAACTAAATTTATTTAAACTTAGATAAAACTGACTGAAAAAAAGGATAGTAGTAATCCGTTAAAATCATTCCTTTTTTATATGCAATAATTTTTTGTCTATGATTAACAAATAATAACGTAGGATAAGAACTTATTTTAAATTTCTTTACAAGTTTAAGATTTACCTTTAACCTATCTGCTTCTACTAAATCTTTGTTATAAGGGTTATCTGCCTCATAAAGAATAAAATTCTTTTTAGCTATTTTTTTAAATTTATCTGAAATAAACAATCCTTCATCTAATTTTTTACAAGGCCCACACCAATCAGATCCTTTAAAATAAATTAATACTGGTTTTCTTTCTTTTTTTGCCTTTTTTAAAGCTTCTTTATAAGAGTTTAACCATAATGTTTCAATATCTACATCCTTTTCTTGTGCAGTTACAAGAAAACAAATCATTAACAGTAAGATTGTTATTGAATTTTTTTTCATACATCTATTTATAGATTATAAAAGTATCAAATATAATACCACATAATTTTATTTAAGCATCCATTTAAAGTACACGTCTACATAAGTACTATTTTAATAAAGTAATTTCTAATTTTAGTTCCTTCTGCAACCAGCCTTTAAGCTCTTTCTCTTTCTTTTGAACAATAGAATCTGCTAATTTCTTACTCCATACAACTGATAATTCAGGAATCGTATCTATTTTTATAAAATCTTTAGAAGATAATCTTTTAGAAAAACTAATTGCCTTAATATCATTAAATCTAATTTTAGCTTCTTTTGCTATTTTGCTAAAAGGCACACTGTTTTTGTCTCTAATTAAAGCGCTTTGTTCTATACTATTATTTAATTTCGAAATAGTATTTTTTAAATCATCAATCTCTCTATGTAAACCATTTATTACATCGTCTTTTTGATTTAAATCAACAATTGCTCTATCATAAGCATCTACTACCCTATCTACACTACGTGCTTTATTTTCGTTTATTACTAATTCATAAGCATCTAACTTATCATACGTTTTTAATTCATTTCTTAAAAAAGTTTCAGTAGCATCTGTTACATCTCCATTAAAAAATAGGTTTATCTTTTTCCCTTTTCTATCAATATTTTTACGTTGTAACCACAAGTCTTTATTTGACTCTATTTTCTCTTTTAAAAACTTATCATAATTCGAATTAATAACACTTTCTTTATATACACTTATAAAAGTAAATATCGCAGGTACCATAACCAAAAAGGCTACAAAAGATGCTATACGAGCAATTCTTTTTCTCTTTTCAGAATTTACATAACGAATCATTGTAAACCCTAACAATTTTAACACTAAAAAAGTAGCTAATGCTATAAAAATAGTATTAATTGTAAATAAATACATTGCCCCAAAAAAGTAATCAAAATTACCTATTGCTAAACCATACCCAGCTGTACATAAAGGAGGCATTAATGCTGTTGCAATTGCAACTCCAAATATTACTGAAGCAATGGTTCCTTTTTTTGTACGGGCTATAATTAAAGCTAAACCTCCAAAAAAGGCAATTAAAACATCTCGTATATCTGGTTTTACCCTACCTAACAACTCTGAGGTTTCCTCTTTTAAAGGAAATAAGAAGAAAAACAAAAAGGCTGTCAACAAACTTAACACAATCATCGTTGCTAAGTTTACCATCGATTTTTTTAACGTATCAATATCATTAATTGCTATAGACATACCTATTCCTAAAATAGGTCCCATTAATGGTGATATTAACATGGCTCCAATTACAACAGCCGTTGAGTTTGCATTTAAACCTATAGAGGCTACAAATATTGAACAAATTAAAATCCAAGCTGTAGCTCCTTTAAAAGGTATATCAACTTTAATAGCTTCTATAGTTGCTTCTTGATCGGTATCATGACGAAAATCTAATAATTCAATAATAAACCTTTTTGAACTTTCCCACAAACCTTTAGCATCTTCATGAACAGCTTGTTTAGATTGCTCTACACTTTCGTTTTGATCCATTTTATCTTCCATATTATTTTCTTTTTTCAGGTTCGCAAAGATACAAAATTCCTACTTTATTAAATAAAAAACAAAAAGCTCGAAAATATCTTCGAGCTTTTTATGTTTGTGCGATGCTATTTTATTTGATACTTAATTTTGTTTTTAAATCTTTCGAAACTGCATCTTTATGAAGTAATACAGAAATAGTCTTTAATTTAAAATAAGGAATTGACATATATACGTATCCTTTATTACCTTGTTTAGCACCCCAAGAATTTTTAACTTTAAAATACTTGTTTCCTTTCTGATCTTTTACTAAACCTACAATATGCATTAAATGATCATCTGTTGTATTAAAGTTTTCAAATTCTGATTGACGGAAACTAGGTGTAATTTTCTTTTCCTTTACAATTTCTTTTAATCCTTTTTTATTTTCAGAACTATTTGCTGGTATAAATGCTATACCATTTTTTGATGAGAATGTTTTTTCAGAAACATCACAATCTAATTCAATTGTATACCCTTTAGCAATAGCTTCTTCTGTTACAGAAACCAATTCATCTAAAGAAACATTGTAAAACGATCCGTTTGAAAAATTATCAGGAATATTTAAAACAAATTTATCATACATTTTAGCATGCTTAAATGAGCTAATCGTAACATAGTTTGATGGATCAATTTTCACATACTCAGCAAAAGTTTTTGGAGTATACTTCTTTCCTTCAAATTCAAATTCTTTTTTATTTTCTCCTAAGTAAACATCTAAAACACTTTCGGTAGCTTGTTTCCATCTTGGACTTAATTCTCTTGCTGGATTTTTAATATAAGCATCTAACATCGATTTTAAAACAGCAACTACTTCTGCATGATTATGTTTTACCTGCCCCAAATCTAAGCCTGAAAAAACACGCTCAGGTACTAAACCGTAGCTTGCTACAGAATTTATAACATCATGTCCTAACCCACCTTCACTAAATTGTGCTTTTCCTTGGCGATATAAATAATTATTTGCCTTATCTGAATATGTATTTCGTACGGTGTACATTTCAGACAAATCAATATTTTTACCTGTTAATCGTATAATTTCAGATTCTAAAAATGATGTTGTAGAGAAACTCCAACAAGTACCTGTTTTTCCTTGGCTTTTTACTTGCGTGTTCTCAATATCTTTTACTGTACTAAATTGGTATTTTTGAGCAGTTACTGAACCAATACTTAAAAAAGTAAAAGCAGTTCCTATCAATAAATTTTTCATAAGTTGTGTTTTGTTTTATTGAGCAATTTACTGCATTTATAACAACTTTAAAAATTTTAAGAAGCCTAAAAATCAACAATAACACCTATTCTTGGTAGCGCTCTTCCTGATGTACTTTCAATTTCTTCTAAAAGATACTTAGAGTTATCACTAGGGTCAGAAATTCTACCATTCTGATCTTCAGTCGGTAATAAAAACGGGCGTTGTTTAGAACTACTCGCATAAATGTTTTGAATATCGACATATAAATTAATCGCTGCTTTCTTTAAATACCATGTTTTATCTACTCTTACATCTAACTGTGTGTAAGTATTAAAACGTTCTTCATTTAATTTTGAATAATCTAAAACTCCTCCATTTACAACATCATAATTTGATTTTAATGAAGATGCATTTTCATCATAAGGAGTATAAGGTCTACCACCAACTAATCTAAACTTTGCCCCTACTTCCCAGTTTTTCTTTAGTTTTTTCCCTGCAGTAATGGTTACTAGATGTTTATTATCCCATGTAGAAGGAATATAATTACCTACAGCGTTTTTAAATTCACTTCTTACAAAAGTATAAGATGCTATACCATACAAACCATTATATGATTTTTTCTGAGCTAACACCTCAAAACCATAAGCTCTTCCTTTATTATTAGAAACTACTTCTTCATTTCCAACCACACCAAAACCTGCTCCTAAATTGGCTAAACTTATCTGGTTTCTTACCGAAAACGGATAATTACTATAAGATTTATGAAACCCTTCAAGAGTAATTTTAGAACTTGCATTTGGTCGATATGATAATCCACTTACAAAATGATCAGACTGTATATATTTTAACCCATTTTTATTCACGAACTCATTTGTGTTATTCTTAAAACCTAAAACAGTATAAGATGGTAATTGGTAGTAACGACCTACTGATGAATTAATAGATAATTTATCGCTTAAACTATAACTTAAAGAAACTCTAGGTGAAAATTGATTCAATAAGTTTTTCATTTCACTATTATAATCAACTCCATCAATTCTAAACCCAAAAGAAACTCCTAGTTTATTATTTAAGTACTCTTTTGATACCTGACCGAAAACGCCATATTTTATAAAATCTATTTCTGAATTAAATACATCTTCAAAAACACCATTTGAATTAGCTACTTTTCGGTAGGTATTATTTATATAAGTTGCTTTCTCTAGATTGGTTCCTATATTAATAGTATAATTATTTGCTGTACTAAAATTATTCTCGTACCTAAATTTCGTTTCTATTTCTTTAGAGTTATAATCTAATAATAAGTTTAAAGGCAGCTCTTCATTCATAAAGTATTTCTTTGCCTTGTTTTTAAGCTCATTTCTACTTAAAACAAATAAATGAGTAGCATTCTTATCAAAATATTTATAGCTAGCTCCTACGGTGTAATTCCATTGACTATTTACAGGAACAGTATTTAAAACTATTTTATTTCTTTTTAAAGTTTCTTCATCAGTTTCATCATCATTAACAGATTCATTTAATTTAAAGTTATCTATAGCTCCTAAAGCCACAATAGACAGTTCACTATTTTTTGATAATTGAGATTTTACATTTAATTGAAAATCATTATATGTTGGTAAAAAAGGGAGTTTAATTAACTTAAACAAAAACTGGAGATATGATTGACGTACAGAAAACATAAATGTGGTATTATCACTCAAAGGACCATCTAAAGTTACACCTGCATCTGAAGTACCTAATGTTACTCTTGTATTTAAAGCTGTTGGGTTTCCTTTTTTTTGAGTAAACTCAATTACAGAACTTAAAGTATTACCTCTGTTTGCAGGAAAAGCACTCGAATAAAAATCAACCTTACGAATTAAATCAGCATTCATTATTCCTACAGGACCTCCTGTAGCTCCTTGTGTTTGAAAATGATTTATAACAGGAACTTCTATACCATCTAAATAAAATTTATTTTCAGAGGTTGCACCTCCTCTTATTATAATATCATTTCTAAATCCAGGGTTAGAAGCTACTCCTGGAAACGATTGAATAACTTTTAAAATATCTCTATTTCCTCCAGGGTTTTTTTCTATTTCTGCAACTCCTAATGATTGCAACGATAAAGGACTCTCTAATGATCTTTTAAATAAACTAGCCCTAACCTCTACTTCCTTTAGGTTTGTACTATTTTCTTTTAACTCAATAGTTACAAAGGGTGAATTATCTTTCGTTACTAAATATTCATCTGAAATTAGTGTTTCATAGCCTATAAATGAAACACGTAGTTTATTATAACCTAATGGAACATTTGAAATTTTAAAAGTTCCATTATCATCTGATGCTACGCCAATTGAGGTACCATAAACTAACACATTTACAAAGGGAAGAACTTCTCTTGTTTTAGCGTCAATTATCTTTCCTGTAATTTCTCCTTGGTCTTGACCAACTGAAATAAATGATTGTAATATAATTACAACTAAAAGTATATTTTTCATAAATAACACAATTAAGGTTTAACAAAAGTACAAATTGTTTAACAAAAACACTAAAAAGATAAACAAAAAAAAGAAGCCTTATTTCAATTACAAATTACAAACTTTATAAAAAATATGCCTTAGGTCTCTTATCTAAATTTAATTAAAAGCTATAAGAAGAATCAAAAATTGCTTTTACAACTCATTTTTTTAACAATAAAACTTATAAAAAACGACTCAAATTAAACTTTAATACAATAAACAAAAATTATACACTCTTAATTATCAACACCTTAAAAAAAACAATAAATAACACTATTATTTTTTAACTCAAAAAACAATAACTTTTAAAGCTGCATATTTTCACAATGCACTAATTAAATGACAGTTAGCATTTTGTGGTAAACCAAGTGTTAAAATAAATAGGGTTAACCCTATTTATAGATAGGGTCATTGGGTATTGTGTGATTGTAATACGCTACTTAATTTTGAATAATTATAAATAATAACTTAAAAACTAATTAAGAAATGATTAAAAAAATTACTTTACTAACTATGGTTTTACTCTTTTGTTTCAAGAGTACATTTGCTAATCCAATTAATAAAAAAACGGCTATTTCTGTCGCTAATAAATGGTTAAGCAATAAATTACAAAGAAGCGCAAAAACTAATCAAAAAGAAATTTTATCTCTAAAAGAAATTCATCATAATGAGCGTGTTGTTTATTACATCATAAGCTTTAAAAAAGGTGGTTTTGTTATTGTTTCTGCAGACGATTCAACCAAACCTATTTTAGCATATTCAGATACTTCTTTTTTTGATACTAATTTAGAAAACCCAACAACTAAAACTTTACTTAACGGTTACAAATCGTTTGTTTACGAAAGTGCATTAGCTCAAAAAACAAGTAAAATGAAATCTGCTAATTCTGGATGGAATAGATTACTTAAATCAAAATCACAAAACCAACGTAAAACAAAAGTTATTGCTCCATTTATGGATGATATTCTTTACACGCAGTCTAGTGGTTTTCAAAAATTTTGTCCGAGTGATGATGATGGTCAAGCTATTGTTGGCTGTGTAGCTACAGCAATGTCGCAAGTAATGAGATACTGGGAATTTCCTTCAACAGGAAGTGGTAAAACATCATACAATCACAATAAATACGGAAATATTAGCGTTGATTTTGAAACCCAACAATATGATTGGGATAATATGTCTAAAACCAGGGCTGATGACGAAAATGCAAAACTGTCATACCACGCAGGTGTTGCTGTTAAAATGAACTACGGAACATCTGCAAACGGAGGTTCAGGTGCTTATACAACGAATGCTTTATCTTCTTTAAAGAGAAATTTCAAATATAATAATGGAGCTAGAATGGTTTACAGATATCGCTATTCAGATAATGAATGGAGTAACGTTATAAAGGAGCAACTTAATGAAAAAAGGCCAGTTTTATATTCAGGACGAAGTAAAAACCTTGAAGACCCTACCGCTGGAGGAGCAGGTCATTTATTTGCTTTAGATGGATATGACACTACAGATCAAGGTGATTTTTTTCACATTAACTGGGGCTGGGCAGGAAGAAGTAATGGTTACTTTTACTTAACTGAAATGGTTACTCATGGAGGTAAATACAACTGGATAGATAACAATGCTGTTATCATTAATTTATATCCTACAAATCTTGCTCCAATATTTAAATCTAAGCCTACTACTTTTGTGGACATTGATCAGCCTTATAATTACCAAATTATCACTACCGATGAAAACCGTAAAGACATCATAGAAACGTCTTTAAAACAAGGTCCTAGTTGGTTAAGTCTTAAATTAAACAACGGTACCTATTCTTTACAAGGAACTCCTTCTAATTCAAATTCAGGAGAATTTAAGATTGTATTAGAAGCTACAGATGGCGATAATATTACGTTACAAGAATTTAATATTACTGTAGGTAAAAACAAAGACTATTGCGAATCAAAAGGGAATAGAATAAAATATGAATGGATTGATTTTGTTTCTTTTGGTGATATGACAAACGCTACAGGTCATAATGATGGCTATGCAGATTTCACAAATAAAACCGCTTCTGTAGTTTCAGGAACTACCAACGATTTAGTTATTAGTGCTGGTTTTAGTGGTAGTTCATATACTGAATTTTTTAGTGTTTGGATAGATTACAATCAAAACGGAAAATTTGAAGAAAATGAAGAGGTAGTTAGTGAATCTACAACAAATGGAGCTAACAAAACTTATAGTGTTAAAGTTCCAGAAAATGCCTTAATTGGATCAACTAGAATGCGAGTATCAATGAAGTATGAAAACACACAAACCCCTTGTGAATTATTTAACGACGGTGAGGTAGAAGATTACACTGTAAACATTACTAAAACTTCTGCTCGTGAAATTATAACGAAAGCAACCGATAAAGAGATTAGTAATACTTCTTTAATTAATCTACTTGTATACCCTAACCCATCAAGTAAGGTTTTAAATATAAAAGTCGGAAAAACACTTAAAAAAGCAAAGTATCAAATTATTGATGCTAATGGAAAAGTTGTAGATCAAAATTCATTTTCTCCTTCAATCAATATTGAGAAATTACAGATTGGTATCTATTATTTAAAAGTATTTGACAAAAAAACAAAATACACTAAATCTTTTATAAAATCTGGTAAATAACATTTCCAATTTATATCATTAGATTAAATAATGAAAGCCCTTAGAAAATATTTTCTAAGGGCTTTTTTTATAAAAAAATTATAAATAAAAAACCTCAATCTATTATAGATTGAGGTTTTGTGGGGAGAGCAGGATTCGAACCTGCGAAGTCGTAAGACAACGGAGTTACAGTCCGTCCCAGTTGGCCGCTTTGGTATCTCCCCAAAGCTTATAAAAGAAATAAAAAAGCTTCTCTAATTACAAGAGAAGCTTTAGTGACCGGGCTGGGGCTCGAACCCAGGACCCTCTCCTTAAAAGGGAGATGCTCTACCAACTGAGCTACCAGGTCATTTATTATTCCTTCCTTAGCGGCTGCAAATATAGAAGGTATTTTTAAATCTGCAAACTTTTTTTCAATAAAAAAACACTAATAAAAAACAAAAAAACAGACATACTTAATAATCTGCAAGTTAGCGAAAAAAAATATTTTTTTTAAAACAAGTTCATTCCTATTTTTAAATACCCAAGAATTGAACGCAATTTTATAGGCTCTTAAATGGATACTCGATTTTTTTAATCTAACCACGAACTAATCAATCATAGACAAAGAACTTCTCCTTCATTTTCATGAACTCTTAATTAAAAAACAACGACAAATACTTACTGTAAAATTAACAACCATTAAACTGCGTTAAAATCCGTAAACCTATTTTCATTTAGGTTCATTATATTCATCAATCCCCTAAAAAATTTGGTAACGCCCCATTACTTCTTAATTTAAATATGAAACAATATTCATAAAAAAAACCTCAATCTAAATAGATTGAGGTTTCTTATGTGGGGAGAGCAGGATTCGAACCTGCGAAGTCGTAAGACAACGGAGTTACAGTCCGTCCCAGTTGGCCGCTTTGGTATCTCCCCAAAGCTTATAAAAGAAATAAAAAAGCTTCTCTAATTACAAGAGAAGCTTTAGTGACCGGGCTGGGGCTCGAACCCAGGACCCTCTCCTTAAAAGGGAGATGCTCTACCAACTGAGCTACCAGGTCATTTATTATTCCTTCCTTAGCGGCTGCAAATATACGAGCCTTTTTCGGTTCTACAAAAACTTTTTATTAAAAATTTTAGCATAAAACGCAACATTTTTTTTAGGTTATTGTTTTACAATATTTTAACTCTTAAATTATTTTTCTAATAAATATGCTTGACGTACTTTTTTAAACAAATTTGAAGAATACACAAAGTCTACTACTGCTTTATTATCTGTTTTGAAAATTTCTTTATGAGACCCCTCCCATGCTTTTATTCCATTTTTAAGAAAAACAATCTTATCACCTATTTCCATCACCGAATTCATATCATGTGTATTTATAATTGTTGTTATTTTATACTCATCCGTAATTTCTTGGATTAAATTATCTATTACGATTGATGTTTGTGGATCTAACCCTGAGTTAGGTTCATCACAAAACAAATATTTAGGATTCATAACAATCGCCCTTGCAATAGCAACCCGTTTTTGCATTCCTCCTGATAATTCAGCTGGAAATTTTTTATTCGAATTTTCTAGATTTACACGTTTTAAAACAAAGTTAACTCTATCTAGCATTTCGCTCTCTGGCTGCTTAGTAAACATCTTTAAAGGAAACATTACATTTTCTTCAACAGTTTGTGAATCAAACAATGCACTTCCTTGAAAAACCATCCCTAATTCTTTACGAAAGTTCCTTTTATCTTCAATAGTCATTTCTGTATTCACACGACCATCATAAATAATAGTTCCTTTTTCAGGGATATGCAATCCTATTAGGGATTTTAAAAAAACTGTTTTACCCGAACCACTTTGCCCAATAATTAAACTTGTTTCACCAGGTAAAAAAGAAGTTGTAATTCCTTTTAAAATTTCAACACCACTAAACCCTTTATGTAAATTATTTACTTCTATCATTTATGTTAACAACATTTGAGTTAATAAGTAATTAGCGATAACAATAAGAACCGTTGTCCAAACTACCGATTGCGTACTAGCCTTACCTACTTCTAACGACCCCCCTTTTACATAATATCCATGATATGAGGGCACAGTAGCTATTAAAAAAGCAAAAATTAATGTTTTTATAATTGCATAGGTTAATAAAAAGGGATCAAACTCCATCTGCACTCCTGTTATATAATCAACACCAGAGAACAATCCTGAAAGTACACCAGCTATCCATCCTCCAAAAATCCCTAAAAACATTCCAAGAATGATTAAAAAAGGATAAAAAAATACGGTTGCTATTATTTTAGGTAACACTAAATAATTTAAAGAATTAATTCCCATTACCTCTAACGCATCTATTTGTTCTGTAACCCGCATAGCACCAATACTAGAAGTAATGTATGAACCTACTTTACCTGCTAAAATAATAGAACAAAATGTAGGAGCAAACTCTAATATAATAGACCGCTTCGCTGCAAAACCTATTAATGATCTTGGTATAAAAGGGCTTTCTAAATTTAAAGCTGTTTGTAAAGCAATTACTCCACCAATAAAAAATGAAATAAAAGATATGATTCCCAATGACTTAAGCCCTAGTTCATCTATTTCTCGAAACAAAGCTTCTCTAAAAACACGTGCTCTTTGTGGTCTGGTAAAAACTTGTTTTAACATAAAAAAGTACTTACCTATATGCTCAATGTAATTCATTAAACTAATTTATTTTTTCTTTTCTGCTAAAGTATTAAAAAACCATTAACTCTTCGCTTTATTATATCTTTTAGTATACGTTTCCTTACCTTTGATTTTATAATTTTAAAATTTAGAATGAAAAAAATCATCCCTTTAATAGCTTTAGCTATAATTTGTTTGTGTAGCTTTATCCCTAATAATAAAAAGAATATTAAAAAACCTAAACTAGTTGTTGGTGTTGTTATAGACCAAATGCGTTATGATTACCTTGCACGATTTGCTAGCAAATATGGTACAGATGGCTTTAATCGTTTATTAAATAATGGATTTTCATTAGAAAACGCTCACTACAATTACATACCTACATATACTGCTGTTGGTCATACATCTATTTTCACAGGTACAACACCTACAAACCACGCCATTATTAGTAATAACTGGTATGATAAATACTTAAAAAAAACTATTTATTGTGTTGATGATAGTAATTACAAAACTGTTGGTAATAATGGTGGTGGCGGTAAAAAATCACCTAAAAGAATGCTAACCACAACTATTACAGACCAATTAAGGTTAGCACAAAATATGAATGGAAAAACCATTGGTATAGCTATTAAAGATCGTTCTGCTATTTTACCTGCTGGCCATACCGCAAATGCTGCATATTGGTTTGATGGTGGAGATCAGGGAGATTGGATCACTTCTTCTTACTATATGAATGAACTTCCTAATTGGGTTAAAAAATTTAACAACGCTAAAATTGTAGATACTTATTTAAAGCAACCATGGGAAACATTATATGATATTAACACGTATAGTGAAAGTATTGCTGATGACAATAATTTTGAAGCTCCTTTTAAAGGTGAAGATAAACCTGTATTTCCTCACAATATACCTAAATTAAGAAGTAAGAATAACAATTACAGTATTATAAAAGCCATTCCTGCCGGAAACTCTTTAACTACAGATTTTGCTAAAGCGGCTATTATTGGAGAAAATTTAGGAAAATCATCATATACCGATTTCTTAACTGTTAGTTATTCGTCTACAGATTATGTTGGACATCAGTTTGGTGTTGCTTCTAAAGAAATTGAAGATACTTATTTACGTTTAGACAGAGATTTAGCTAATTTATTTCAATTTTTAGATACTCAAGTTGGCAAGAATAATTATACATTGTTTTTAACAGCAGATCATGCAGCTGTACAAGTACCTTCCTACTTACAATCGGTTAAGATTCCTGCAAATTATTTCAGTTATAAAAAATTTAAAGATTTTGTAAATAATATCACCAAAAAATATTTTAACTCTGACGCTTTAGTCGAAAACATTTCTAATTTTCAGATTTTTTTAGATAAAGAAAAAATAGAATCGTTAAATTTAAATTCAAGTAAAGTTGCTCAAAAAATTGCTGATGAAGTTATTAACTATAAAGGTATTTATAAAACTGTAACCGCAAGAACTTTACAAACAACTTCTTTTACTTCTGGTATTTTAAACTCATTACAAAATGGGTATAATCAAAAATTTTCAGGGGATGTTTTGTTAATTCCAAATCCTTCAACTATTAGCCATCCTAAAAAAGGAACAACTCATGGGTCGGGGTACTCTTATGACACACATATACCTATTATTTTTTATGGTAATGGTATTAAACAAGGTTCATCTAAAGAAAAATATGAAATTATAGATATTGCTCCTACTATTTCTAATTTACTTCAAATAGAGTTTCCTAATGGTGCTACTGGTAAAATTATAACAGAAGTTTTAAACTAAAGAAAGGCGCTCAATGAGCGCCTTTTTTATTCAAACAATATACATCATAAGGCGAGTTATATTTTTTATTTACTCTAAAATAAATATTATTTCATTTTAAAGTTTATAAACTATAATATATAATTAAAAACATAAAACTATCCTCTAAAAAATTAGAAACATTTATCTATAAAAAGTCACTTTTTAATTCGGGTTATTTAATATTATAAGTGCTGCAATAACACCAGGAACCCAACCACAAAGGGTTAATAAAAAAACAATTATTACTGATCCACATCCTTTTCCTAAAACGGATAATGGTGGAAAGAAAATTGCTAATAAAACTCTTAATAAACTCATAGTATTTTTATTGGTTAATATACTATAAAGACGAGTTTATTAATAATTTGTTACAGAAAATTATTGTCATAACTAATTAAACTACCAATAATTAAACAAGCGTTTAGAAATTAATTTCTAAACGCTTGTTTTTTTAAATGTAATTTCACTAAAAACATAAAAAATTAGTGAGAACTTATTTTATTATTTTTTAATGAACCTAATACTTTTAGCACTTTTATATTCTTTAAAAATAATTGTATAAATAGAAGATTGTAAATCACTCACATCAATACTATTGAATGTTTTTCCTTTTTTCACTTCCTGTCCTAAAGAATTATAAATACCATAATTAACAGTTTTTAAACCTACAGGCTTAATAATATTAATTTGATTACTAACAGGGTTAGGATAAACAGAGAATCTTATAACTTCTTCGTTTTTTTCGTTTTCTCTACTTACAATTGATGCAGTATTTACTGCAGTAATTTCAAATTTATCTATAGCTATATCAGCTTTCCAACTACCACCTGTTACACGGTTAAAACGTAATTGAACTCCTTTTTCTACATAATCATTTAAACTAATTGAAGCCGACAACCATGAGTTTCCTTTATTCCCTGACTGATTCCAAATAGAATTCCAACTTACTCCATTATCTTCACTAATTTCTAAAGCAATTGTTCCCATATCATCCGCTCCATACATATGGTATTGAAAAGAGATAGTCGCCGAACTTAATCCTGATAAATCATAACATGGTGAGTTTAAAATAGCTTTTTTATTAGGGTAGCCTGTCTTTCTTACTGAAGCTTCAACATAAATATAACGTGCTCCATCTGTTGCAGATGTGGGCCCAGTTCCTCCTGACGGAGTAGCTCCTTTTTTTCTTCTCCAATTTACGTCATCATTAGATGATTGTGTCCATAAACCAAAAGAATTATCAAAAGATTCTGCATATGGGTAGCTATTTATTCCATTAACACACCCAGTAAATACTTCATTTACATTAACTGTTCTAATTATTGAAACTGCTACATTATCTGCTGCATCAGAAACATTATAAGTAAGTGTATACGTTCCTGCCGCGTTTACATCTACTGCCCCTGTTGTAACAATATTACCACTTATATCTCCATCGATATTATCTAATGCTGAAGCACCTAAATCGGTGTAGGCATCTCCAATATTTAAGCTTACAACACTATCTCCTAACAAGGTTAAAACAGGTACTTCTGTATCCACAATTGCATCCCCTGTAATATTTACCGTATAATCTTCAACTTCTCCATAATTTAAATCTCCACAAGGGCTTGGTATTGCATCATATTGCATTGCTACTCTCATTCGAGTATCTCCCAATACAGCTGTTGTTGGTACTGTGAAGTTACCCACTACTGGAGTATCTTTTGATTGGCTTTTACTCCATACTAATTCTCCTGTATCACTAAAACTACCATTCTTATTATAATCTATCCAAACAGCATAGCCTTCGTTATAACTACCTCCTGTCCATGTAGGAGTTATCGTAATTTCCTGTACCGCTCCTCGAGCAACAGTTGTAGATATACTAGTAAAGTCTGAGTAAAATTGCCCACTTGAAGTATTATCAATAGTATTTAACTTTACACTACCAATAAATTCATCATTTATATTAGTACTTTTTGCGTCGCAATACGTTATTTGAACTTCTGTCGTTGTAAAATCAACTATACTCGTAAAATCAGACATATTACCGTCGCTACATACCGCTTTCACTCTTACTTCATAATTTGTAGTTGCCTCTAAATTCGCCATAACAAAACTTGTTCCTGAAGTATTACTAGAGCTCCAAGATGAATCTGTTATTTTTTTATATTCTATTTGGTAAGCGGCTCCTAAAACCTCATTCCAAGAAGCTATTGCTCCAATATCACTCACATTACCAACTAGTAAACCAGTAGGCACAACAGCCGTACAAGACTGAGGGCTACTAATTGTAAAATTAGCATTAGAAATATCAAAAAAGATATGATTACTTCCTTTTACCATGATTCTATTTTCAGTACCTAAAACATTAGGAATTATCACATTATGTGAACCATCATTTGTTACATTACTAGCTAATGTAATTGGATAAGTATCTCCACCATCGGTAGATAATAAAATATCTACCGTAGCAGCATTAATCCCATTTCCTGTTGTACCTGCAACACTCCACGCAACTGTTTCTGTTACTCCACTACTTAAAGTTACATTACTATTAGGAGAATTTACAACAAAAGGACCTGCACTTCCATTTACAGTCACTTTCATATCATCACTATTATTACTTCCTCCTCCTACTCTATTATCTCTAACTGATAACCTAAAATTTAAAACACGTGCTACACTTGGCACTGCTTCCCATTTCCATGAAGTATTTCCACTTTTTATTGTTTCCAACCTAGGGAAATAGCGAGAAGGGTTAGTTGTTGGTGAATATGACCTGAAAGCTACACCTGAAGTTGCTGTAGTACTTGGATATGTAGAACTTGCACCATTTTCGTCCATTTGTTCCCAAGAGTATGTTAATATATCAGCTGCATCCGCATCAGTTCCTACACCGTTCAACACAAATGAAGTTCCTTTAGGAATCGTATAATCACTCCCTGCATTCGCTACAGGTGTTGTATTTCCTGTTGGTGTATTTGTTTGACAAGATGTCGATTTTATATAATCTGTTACTTGCGCTATCGTAGCTGCATGAAAATACGGGTCACTATGCGGCTGTACGTCAGTAGCTCCTGTAATACCAGCATACCCCATAATAGTTGTTCCACTACCAGGTTCCATTTGTACATTTTTCCCTTCATTTCCTCCATGGGTCCAAGTATGGTTTCCACCAAACTGATGCCCCATTTCGTGAGCTACAAAATCAACATCAAAGGCATCTCCAGCAGGTATAGTATGTGAAGTAAAACCGCTTCCTTTATTTCCATCAACACAAACACAACCTATACAGCCTGCGTTTCCATTGTTTCCTGCTTTCGCAAATAAATGACCTATGTCATAATTTGCCTCACCAATTACACTTGTTAAAGTTGCCTGTAATTGAGAGTTAAAACTCCCCGTGTATGGATCAGTTGCTGCATCGGTATAAATAACAGCATCGGTATTTGCGATAAGAACCATTGTTACATTAAAATCAGATTCATATATTGCATTAACCCTTGTCATTGTTGCATTCATAGCTGCTAAAGCTTGCGCCTTTGAACCTCCATGGTACGCTGTATATTCACCTGTCGTAGAAATTGCAAGACGATACGTTCTTAACATTCCGTCATCTGCATTTTTTTCAGAAGTATTGGTACCTTTTCTAGATTTTCTATCACCTGGTTTTACATCACATTTAAACCCTTCTACATCTTTAGGTTTATCTAATCGTTTATATATAGTATATTTTTTTAAGTCTTTTGAATATGGCTCAATAAAGACTGCTGGTTTATCCGCAACCAAACGAATACTTTGCAATCCTTTTGGAGATATACTAAATCTAATTTTTTCTAACGGGTTATCAACACCTGTACCTGAATAAGATTTGATATTTGGGAATTTTTTTGCCAAATCAGGATGCAATACAGAGGCTTCAGAAACATAATAACGTTCTAACCTTCCTTCTGAATTTGGAAAGGAAATAATTAATGTTGACTTCTTATTAAAATTTCTTTTAGGAGCTTTTACTAAAGCTTTTTTAAGACCTTTTAAATCTAGGTTATAAATTTCTTTATCTGGTAATTTTTTTTCTAAAGCTGATTTACTAGCATTACTTCTTTGTGAATTGTCTTGCTTCCAAAAATTACTATTTTGAGAAAATAAAATAGTACTAGCCATGCACATGGCTAAAAATAACTTGTTTTTCATACTGAGGGACTTTAATTAATTTACCTAAAGGTAAAAAAAAACATCAACAAAAAAACAATAACACATTAAAAAACAATTAATTGCAAAAAAATTACATTATCCTTCCAAAAAATATTGAATTCATTAGCAACTTATTTGTACCGAACCAAAAACCTCTAAAATTTGTATTATCTGTAAAAACAATTACTCTACCACCCCCTAACCTTTCAACTTTAAACGGAACTGTATTTTTTAATTCGTTTAAATTTTCTTTAGATATATAACCACTCAACAAAGGATTGTTTGTATATTGAATTGGGTTATTATAACTCTTAACATCAGATTGAATAAACTGACGCGTGTTTCTAAATAATGCTATTTTATCGTTCTTATACCCAAAACTTACAGGATGTGAACGATCAATATTTGCTTCAAAAATAGCACCTCCAATTATTTGTGCTCCTGATTGTAACCCTTTATTCTCAAACGAAATATTTTCGATTTTATTAATCTTAGTTTTATTAAATTTTAAATTAATAAAATTCTTATTGGCTAACCAATTAACTGCATTTCTATATCCTATTAAAACTCCACCGTTACGAACCCATTTTTTTAACTTACCCTCTAAGTTCTTATGTATAGAAGAACTATTTGGTACAATAATCGTTGTGTATTTACTCAAATTAATTCGCGATGCATATGAAACATCTAACTTTGTTAGTTTCATATTAAAACGTTGATCTAATAAATGCCAAATTTCACCAGCATCATAACTCGTAATTCCATTACCTACTAGCATTGCTACTTTTTGAGGTTTTATTGCTCTAAAATTCCTACTTCCTAAATCAATTCCATCATTTAATCCTGTAGCAACACCTTTTATTTGAATATGATTTTCTAAAGCAATTTTATCTAAAAAATTAAACAACTCTAATTCTGTTAACTTTTGATTTTGTGCAGGAATAAAAATTGTTCCATAGTCAAATGATTCATTTTCATTTATAAATTGCTTCATTGCTACTTTTGCTCTCAAACCTTTTACTAAAATGCTATTTAATGCTTTTGGGGCTTCATATTCATTCCAAGAAAACAAATAGCCTACACTACTTCTATTCTTTATAACTCCTTCTTTTTTCTTTAATTCAACAACCTCTTTTCCTGCTTTTGACAATGAAATATTGTCAGAAAAATCTACTCCAAATGCATGATTAAATGTCCATGCAGAAACATCGTAAAACAAACTATCTTTAAAAGTTGTTCGAACATCGAACATTGCTTTTACCAATCGATTATTTTTCTGATTCATTGGTACAACATAACTATACCCTTTTTTAAATTTTTTTCCTTTAGATGAAAAATCTTCTTTTAGTTCATGTATTTTAATTTTATGTCTTTTTAAAACCTTTGCTAAATGATACGTTTTTACTGCATCTTTTTCATCACCAAAAATAATTGCTTTATTTTCACCTGAATTTCGTGAGTTCTTATAAAAGTCTTGCTGGTACTTTAATATTTTTACTCGCATGTTCTTAGCTGCCTCTAAAGTTGATAAAGTAGCTGTAAATTGATTACGAATGGTGAATGGAAATGTTAATATCCCGTTTTCACTTTCTTGTGCATGACCGCGAGAACTACCTTGTTCAAATAAAATTCCGATACTTCCATTTATATCTGGAAATGTTGATCCTTTTCCGTAATAAAAGTCATCAAAACTTTCTTCTGAATAATAAATAGAACCTATCTTATCAAAAGCTTTTGCATGATATGCTCCTATTTCCCTTGTTAAATCTTGATTTATTTGTGGTGTTAACGGATTCGTTCTACTAGGAATTCCTGGCTGAAAAAAGAACGTTGAGTTTGTTCCCATTTCATGATGATCTGTTAAAATATTTGGTAACCATTTATGAAATGATGCTATTCTTGCTTTAGATTCTGGCAATTGAACAGGTAACCAATCTCTATTCATATCAAACCAATAATGGTTTGTTCTTCCTCCGGGCCAAACTTCATGATATTCTCTATCATTCGGATCTGGATTAATATTATCTGCTTTATTTGTATTTGCCCAATATGCGAAACGCTGTAATCCATCTGGATTTAATGACGGATCAAATAAAATTATCGTATTAGCTAATAACTCATCTATTTTTTCTCCCTCAGCTGATGCTAAATAATACGCTGATGCTAATGCAGAATTTGTTCCACTTGCTTCATTTCCGTGAATAGAAAACCCTTGATACACAATTATAGGCTGTTTAGAAACATCTATAGCAGCATTATCAGTTGCTTTTATATGTTGTTTTCTAATTTCTTCTAAATTTTGTTGATTTTTAGATGAAGTAATTGTTAACAGTAATAAAGGTTTTCCTTCATATGTTTTACCCCTATTTTCAATAGAAATCCTATCTGAAGCTTTTGCCAAAGCCTTCATATATTCTACTAACTTATCGTGTGTAATATGCCACTCACCTATCTCATGGCCTATTACAGACTTTGGTGTTGGTATTTTTTTATTATAAGATACATCTTTTGGTAAATAATATGATAAATCTATTTTTTGTTGAGCAACTATTTTTATCGATGTAAAAATCAATAATAATAAAAAAACTTTCTTCATTAATTTAAGTTATTTGATAAGTTAACAAATGTATTAAAAACGTTATTTTATATAACATAGGCCTACAAAACAACAACTTAAAAATTCAGATAAAAAAGAGCTGTTAAAATAGCATCTAATTTATTAATCTAAACCTCAATTATACGTAAGTTAAAAGGTAAATTACAACTCTTTATACTACTATAGTTAACACTTAAAAACTATAAAATATTATTTTCTTTTATAAAGCATGTAATTAAAATAGTTATTTCGTTTTTCTAAACATTAACCAAAAACCGATTAAAACTAAAGGAATACTTAATACTTGCCCAGTATTTAATGAATTAAATACCCAATCTTCTCTTCCTTCAACTTGCGCTTGTTTTAAAAACTCGATGAAGAAACGTAGCGACCATAACACAACCATAAACAAACCAAATAAAAATCCTGTTTGATTTTTTTTATCTGTCTTCCAATAAAAATACCAAAGTGCAAAAAACAATGTTAAGTAGCTAAATGCTTCATACAATTGAGTTGGATGGCAAGCTACTGTTTCACCAGCTCTTTTAAAAACTACACCAAAACTACTTCCTGTAGGTTTACCATAAATTTCAGAATTAAAAAAATTACCTAAACGAATAAAGAATCCTGCTAAGGCAACTATTATTCCTAATCTATCTAAAATAAACAACCAAGATTTTTGTAAATGTTTTTTATTATAAAAATATAAGGCTATCGGAATACCAATGGCAGCTCCATGACTTGCAAATCCAGTAAAACCAGTAAATTTCCACGAACCATCAGCCATTTCTTTCATTGGTAAAAATATTTCCAATAAATGATTTTGGTAATAACCCCAACTATAAAAGAAAACATCTCCTAAACGCATTCCTACTAACATAGAAATAAATACGTACATAAATAGAGGGTCTAATTTTTCGACAGCTATTTTATCATTTATATAAATTTTCTTCATTAAATGAAGCCCTAACACAAAAGCACCTACAAACATTAAACTATACCAACGTATACCAAAGCTTCCTATTTTCAGGATTTCAGGATCTAAATCCCATACTATAGATAAAAAATTCATTTACTTTTAATTATATGTCAGGTCGATCGCAGTCGAAACCTATTTATTAATTTATTATTCTAAAACCTCTCGACTGCGCTCGAAGTAACGGTTACTTATTCTTTTTTTCTGGCACAGGATCATATCCGCTTCCTCCCCATGGGTGACAGCTAAATATTCTTTTTATTGCCAACCAGCCTCCATAAAACAAACCATGTTTTTGTAAAGCTTGAATTGTATAACCCGAGCATGTTGGGCTATACCTACACGTGGCTGGTGTAAATGGTGATATTGCTGTTTGATAAAAACGAACCAATAATATGAATGGATATGTTAGTGTTTTTTTCAAATTAAATCCAGTCTTTTTTTAATAACTCATACCTCTTATCAGTACAATCATCATTTTCGTTATAAAACTCTTTTACTGGTTTTAAAAACTTACTAAGCACTTTAATAGATGCAATATTTTTTACCCACACATCAGCAGTAATTTTCTCTATTTTTAAAATATTAAAAGAATAATTAATCATTTCCTCTGCTATTTCAGTTGCATAACCTTTTCCCCAATACGATTCTCTAAAACGATAACCTAACTCTCTATCTAAATCATTATTAGTTAAAAAAGCTGCTAAACCTATTAATTCATTTTTATCTTTTTCAAAAATTCCTAAAATCGTTTTTTTGTTAACTTTTATATTCCCTTCAAAAGAAAGTGCTTGCTGAAATTTTATTTCAACATTCTCATCTGATGGTCTTTTTTGAGGTATTGTTGCTATAATTTCATTAGCAGTTAATAACTCTGTAAATTCATTTTTATGAACCTCATCGATAGCTTTAACAAAAAGTCGTTTTGTTTGAAAAATCATCTAATTTTTAGTTTATAGAAAAACTTGTACCATCTTTACCATCCTTTAATTGAATATCTAATGTTAATAACCTGTCACGTATTTCATCAGATAATGCCCAATTTTTATTTTCTCTTGCTTCTTTTCGCATTTCAATTAACATTTCAACAACTCCGCTTAGTTTACCTGAATTGTTTCCTTCGGATTTTTCATTCATCAATCCTAAAACATCAAAAACAAAAGCATTCATTGTTTTAATAAACACTTCTAAATCTTCAGCAGTTAAACTAGCATTTCCTTCTTTTATTTGATTAATATTTTTTACAGCTTCGAATAAATATGAAATTAGTACTGGTGTATTAAAATCATCATTCATTGCCGCATAACAATCATTTTTCCAACTATTAATATTAAAGGTTGATGTTTTGCTTGCTTCAATTTTATTTAAATAATTAACAGCTTCCATTAGTTTTGTATGTCCTTTTTCTGAAGCTTCTAAAGCTTCTCCAGAAAAATCTAAAATACTTCTATAATTAGCTTGCATGTTAAAAAAACGAACTACACTTGCTGAAAATGCTTTTCCTAAAACATTATTTTCTCCTGTTAAAATTTCGTTTGGAAGAATGAAATTACCTGTTGATTTAGCCATTTTTTGACTATTTAACAGCAACATATTAGTATGCATCCAATAATTCACAGGGCTTACACCACTACATGTTTGAGATTGTGCGATTTCACATTCGTGATGTGGGAATTTTAAATCCATTCCACCACCGTGAATATCAAATTTCTCTCCTAAATATTTTGTACTCATTACTGAACATTCTAAATGCCACCCCGGAAAACCATCGCTCCAAGGAGAAGGCCAACGCATAATATGGCGTTCGTCTGCTTTTTTCCAAAGGGCAAAATCTTGTGGATTTTTCTTATCTGACTGTCCGTCTAAAACTCGTGTATTATGAATTGCATCTTCAATTTTTCTACCAGAAAGAATTCCGTAGTTACCAGTTTCATTATATTTTAATACATCAAAATATACTGATCCATTAACTTCATACGCAAAACCTTTCTCCATGATCTCTTTAATCATTTCAATCTGCTCTACAATATGGCCTGTTGCAGTTGGCTCTATACTAGGTGGTAAAAAATTGTAATTTTTTAAAACATCATGAAAATCTACAGTATAACGCTGTACTACTTCCATTGGCTCAATTTCTTCTAAACGGGCTTTCTTAGCGATTCTATCTTCTCCTTCATCTGCATCATTTTCTAAATGACCTGCATCGGTAATATTACGTACATAGCGCACTTTGTAACCTAAATGTAATAAATAACGATATACCACATCAAAGAACATAAATGTACGTACGTTTCCTAAATGGGCATTACTATATACTGTCGGACCACAAACGTACATACCTACATATCCGTCGTTTACAGTTTTAAAAAGCTCTTTGTTTTTTGATAAAGAATTATATACCTTTAATTGATTTTCTTTGTATAATTTCATAGGAAAAGTGACTATTTACAGATGCTAAAGATAGGCACTTTATAAGGAATAATGAAATGTAATTTTAGTGAAGTTTTTGTTAAAATATAAAACTTATTTTAGCTTTATATTGCTATAATTAGCAGTTAAAATAAATTTATTCTTAGATGTTTTTGATGGATGTGTAAACTTTACTGATAAATCTCGTTTTTTAAGTATTTTATTAAAATCCCCAATTACATCGTCATATTCAA
This sequence comes from Tenacibaculum sp. Bg11-29, assembly GCF_002836595.1. Classification (NCBI taxonomy): domain Bacteria; kingdom Pseudomonadati; phylum Bacteroidota; class Flavobacteriia; order Flavobacteriales; family Flavobacteriaceae; genus Tenacibaculum; species Tenacibaculum sp. Bg11-29. Next base: position 2,368,852 of record NZ_PJBB01000003.1, on the reverse strand, counting down.
ATTTCCCTTTTTCACTATCAATACTTATTGTTGTATCTAAATCTGATACTTTAATCGTACTATTCGAATAATTTAAAAATATTTTTAATAAGTTAAAATCAGAGGCCACTTTATTTATTGACAACTCCCCAAATTCACTATCTATTTCTGTATTTTCACGAACAACATCAATAGTTAATCCTGATGAATTAGCTTTTAAAGTTGTATTAGCAACCGATGCTACATGAGCATCGGTTACGTTATTTAAAAACACAGTACATGTGTTTAATGAATTTATGTTTACTGGCGAAAACGAAATATTTAATTTACCTCCATTTAATACATCAGCTTTAAAAGTACCATAACTTACTTTTCCTGAAGCTTTTGTTTTTGGTAATTTAACTTTACAGTGACGTGTATTTAAATCGAAAGTAGCATTTTCGGGTACTTTAATAACAAGTTTCTTAGTTACTTTAACTTTTTTACCATCAACCATAAAATTATTACTACCTGTTGAATAAGAATAATGAACATTTTTAACTTCTTTTCTCACTCTCTTAATCTCCTCTCTAGCTTTTAACAATTCTCTTCTTACTTCCTTTCTATTCACTCTCTTAATCTCAGCTTTCGCTTTTGCTATTTCTCTTTTTAATTCTTTTTTATTTAGTGTAGCTCTAACTTCTTTTAATTCTTTTTTAAGCGCTATTTTTCTTTTTTCTTGTGCTTTTTTAAATTTCTTATATTTTTTTGTTTTTTTAAACTTCTCCCACTCTTTTTTAGATTTTATAGTAATATCATTAACGCCATCTTTCCATTGAAAAAAATAACTCCCTCCATCTTTTGCATATTTATCAAAATCGAATTCTATATGATCTAAACCAGATACTATTTCTTCAAAATTAATTTCAGGAATCACTATTTCTGGTAATTCGGGCATTTCTGGTATTTCAATTTCTGGTATCTCAGGTATTACAATAACCTGACGATCTTCTGTATTATACTGATATACGTTAGGATGATTGTTTTTGGATGAATTAAAAAACACAATATTATCATTACCAAAAGAATGAACGCTACTATTATTTGCATTAATTTGGACTTTATTCTTATTCCCTAAAGCTTCAAATCTCCAGTTTTTTAAATATTTTTCTGCTGCTTTTTTATCAAGTCCTTCAACTTCTATAATCGCCTCAACAGATACTTCATTTTTATTCCATGTTGTTACATCAATAGTTGCATTCGATGCATTTATGGTAACTACAGCATCTTTATTTGTTTTAAAATTTTCATTAAATTTCTTATCATATTTCTGAGCGAATACAACACTTGTTACAAGTACTAAAAAAGTACTTATTTTAAATTGCTTGAATGTCATTTTGGTTTGTGTTTTTAAGTTCATTTAATTGTTTTTGCATACGTTTTAACAGCTGTAAACGCAATTGCAGATTTCCAATCAATGCATTGATGGTATTGTCGTTAATTCCTTTGGTATTGAGCTCTTCGGTTAACGATTTATATTCTTTGGTTAATTCGCCAATTTTCGCAAAATAACCGTCAAAAAATTCTTTAGTATCATCAGTTAATTCTAACTGACTTAGTTCATAGTTTATAGTATTTATATAATATGATTCTATTGTTTTTAACTCGGGAGAAACACTTCCTAAACTAATTTCATTTTTATATTCATTTGGAGCAACACTTGTTGGATAAAATTTTACACATAAACCTAACAGCATTACAATTGATGCTGCAATATATAGCCATTGATATGATTTTTTATTTGATGGTTCGCTATGTAATTCTTTCATCAATTTTTGTTGAAATTTTTTTCGATGATCTTTAGATATCTCAACTGGTTTATCACTCCTATTTTTTAAAACTTCTCTAATATCTTTAAACATGATATACTACTTTTAATTGTTCTTGTAATTTCCTTTTTCCTCTTAACAAATGTGTTCTTGAGGTTGCTTCTGAAATTTCTAATATTTGAGAAATTTCTCCATGATCATATCCTTCTAACAAAAACAGGGTTACTACTATTCTATATTTATCTTTTAATTGCTGAATACAATTTATAATTTCTTTATGAGAAATTACAGGAGCTATACTCCAATCCTCTTCATCTACTATCGCGCTTGTTTCTTCATTTATAGAAACGAATGCTATTTTTTTCTTTTTTAACCAGTCAATACTTTGATTAATTACAATTCGTTTTAACCAAGCTCCAAATACTACTTCTCCTTTATAATTTCCTATATGCTTAAACGCTTTTAAAAACGCTTCCTGCATTATATCTTCAGCTAAAAATTTATCATTTACATAACGATACGCTATTGTAAGCATCGCTTCGCAATACAAATCATACAATTGCATTTGTGCTTTTGCCTCATTGTTTTTACATGCATCTATAATTGATTGATGTAACTGTTTGGTTGACTTCATTTTTTATTTCTTACACTAAAGACGATACTTTTTATGCTTCGTTGCACTTTGCTTAATTTTTTATTTTTAAATTTACCTTATTATTTCGTTTTCACTTTACATGACTCATAAAAAAAAATCTGCTCTTTCTGAAAAAGATGGTATTTCTCAACCAGAAACTACTAGCAAATCTTCTGCTGAAAAAATAAAATTAAGCAGAAAAAAAAGAATAACTACTCAAGAATTTGTTTCTCAAATATTAACAGGAAATATTACGTTTTTAAGTAGAGCTATTACCTTGGTTGAAAGCACCAATACAAAACACCAACAACAAGCTAATGAAATTTTAGAAGCTTGTTTACCATACGCAAACAAATCAATAAGAATAGGAATTACAGGTGTTCCTGGCGTTGGTAAAAGTACTTTCATTGAAGCTTTTGGTAAGCACTTAACCTCATTAGGTAAAAAAGTAGCTGTTTTAGCTGTAGATCCAAGTAGCTCTGTAAATAAAGGAAGTATTTTAGGTGACAAAACTAGAATGGAAGAATTAGTTACTGATAAAAATGCATTTATTCGTCCTTCTCCATCAGGGTCTTCACTAGGTGGTGTTGCTCAAAAAACAAGAGAATCTATTATATTATGTGAAGCCGCAGGTTACGATACCATTATTATAGAAACTGTTGGTGTTGGCCAGTCTGAAACAGCTGTACACTCTATGACCGATTTCTTTTTATTATTGAAACTAGCAGGTGCTGGTGATGAATTACAAGGTATAAAACGGGGTATCATTGAAATGGCTGATGCTATTGTTATTAATAAGGCAGATAGTGGTAATGAAAAGAATGCAAAAATTGCAAAAGTTGAATTTAATAGGGCTTTGCATTTATATCCGCCAAAAGATAGTGGATGGCAGCCAAAGGTTTTACTAGCAAGTGCACTTCACTACAAAGGTATTAATGCTATTCACAAAATGATTAATGAGTATATAAATTCAGCAAAAAACACTTCTTTTTTTCAACAGAAAAGAAATGATCAAAATAAATATTGGCTATTAGAAACCATTAATCAACAACTAAAAAACAATTTTTATAACAATTCTGATATAAAAGAATTATTAAAAGATGAATTTAAAAATTTAGAAGACGGGAAAACAACTCCGTTTACAGCCGCCACTCGATTACTAAACAAAAACTATGAACGATAACTCTTTAACTTGGAATGATTTTGCAAAAGTAGAAATGCGGATTGGTACAATTATTTCTGCAGACATATTTGAAGAAGCAAGAAACCCTGCTTATAAAATGCAAATTGATTTTGGTGAATATGGTGTTAAAAAAACTTCTGCTCAAATAACCAAACTGTACACTCCTAAAGAATTAATAGGCAACCAAATTGTTGCTGTTATTAATTTTCCGAAGAAACAAATAGCGACTATAATGAGTGAATGCTTGGTTTTAGGTGGTATTGGTGATAATAAAGAGGTTACACTTATTTCTCCTGAAAGGAAAATTAAAAACGGAACAAGGATTGGGTAATTTTTAACTTAATCTATAATTTTTTTATCTTATTTTTCTCGAAGCAAACCACACTATTTACTAACTCTTTTAATTACTAAATCAATGTATTTAAAATTTGAAACAGAAAGATTATTTATAAGACCAACTTCTGAAGAAGATGCTGAGTTAATTCAGCAAATAATGAGCACTCCTAAGTTTATTAAATATGTAGGAGATAGAAAAATTAATTCAATTGAAGATGCTAAAAAGTATATTCAAACTAAAATGCTCCCGCAATTACATAAGCTTGGATTTTCTAGTTATACATTAATTACAAAAACCGATGGTAATAAAATTGGTACTTGTGGGCTTTTTAACAGGGAGGGAATAGATGGTATTGATATAGGTTTTGGCCTTTTACCTCAATACGAAGGGGTAGGTTATGCCTATGAAGCATCAAACAGGTTAATGAAAGCAGCATTTGAAGATTTTAAACTTAAAGCTATTAAAGGTATTACATCAAAAGAAAACATTTCTTCTCAACGTCTTCTAGAAAAACTAGGCTTAGAAATGACAGGTACTACAAAGCTTCCAGATGAAAATGAAGAGATATTGCTTTATGTAAAAGAGAACAAATCTGTATAGTTTTAATTAACAATGATTAGAAAGTAATTAATAAAAAACAAACATCGAAGTTCCTTTTTTTAATAGAAAAACTAACTTTAGAATATAAATTGTTAAAACGAATTCATATTCCCAATAACATTAGTAATAAATTTAAAAATTAGACTCTAAACATAATGAATAAATTTAGCTTTGAAAATAGCATATCAAGAAATAAAAACTTCTTAATAAACTTATCAAATGAAAATAACAGTTCTGATGATTTAGATTACTTAATTAATAATTTTTGTGGTGCTGTAGTTCATAGTATTTCAGAAATTTCAAGTAATTATGGAATTAGATTGTATGTAATTGGAGATATCAAACATATAAAAGACGACACAAGGACGGTTTTCATAATTAAAGATTTATCTTCTAATTATGAAAACTTAACGAATGACAATTTTCATTTAATTCAACTTGGTCAAGTTCCGATAAATATTCATAATGCAGGAGTATTTTACAGAAGGTATTTTGATACTGATAACTTCTTTAGCAATATAGAATCTGAACATAAGTTTCAAAATTTAACAGAGTCAAATAAACAATCTACGGCTTTAAGAAAAGGAATTTATTTAAGTAATGTTATCAAACAAAAGAAAGGTGAAACAGAATTATTACATTTCCATTTATTAAGGTGCTCTAGTAACTTAACAGGACCTACTGATAATTTTAGACCAACAGACAATCAAATTATTGATTCTCTAAACGAAGCTATAAAATTTGATTTTGAAAAAGAAACAAAATTAAACCATGTTTTAGCACAAATTTATCTAAATAAAAAAAACGAATTAAATTCAAAAGAAATTAAAGCTAAAATTGGTGCACATTCTGATAAAACTAAAGACATGGCACAAGAGGGGCTTATTACTTTTTGTACTTTTTATGATAAAACAAATTTTGAACACTTAGCTCCTTCTAAAACAGTTAAGTTTGACTGGGTTTATAAAAAAAATAGTGGATTAACACGACTCCTTTTTAAATTAAAAAACACAGTTAATAATAATTCTTTAGTAAAGGAATTTAGTGTAACATTATATCCTAATTCTGTTTTTTCCATACCACTTTCTACTAATAGGCTATATACACATGAGATTAGACCTTCAGCACTAAATATCGATAAAATACCTGTTAGAATGGGCTATGTAATTCGTTGTTCAAATTTAGAAGCTGTATATGAAAATAACGAAACCTTCATTAAAGAAAACGGGTATTTAATCAAATTAAAGCAAATGAATAATGAAAATATGGAGAATTTAAGAGATTCTTATTATAAAGAAAATAAATTTGAGAAAAATGTAGATTATGGAAAAATTCATTTTAGTATGAATTCTGGGGATTATAAAGAGCCAATATTTTAAATAAAAAATATTTCACCAATGAACCTAAGTGAATTTACAAAAATAACATTGCCTTTTGAGCAGAACTTATTCAATGAATTATCTAACCAAATCAGTTTTGAAAATGTTGGAAAAGGAAGGTTTGGTAATCATTTAATTAAAATTAGCGATAATGGTATTCCTATTGTTAGAACAACCACTCAATATAATATTCCTGCTCATAATTTTTCTTCTACTCACAATACAATTATAAAAAGTATAAATGACAGTCTTGAGGATTTAACACCTATTAATTTCAATAATGCTTTAATAGAGATTTACGACTCAAGTTATACTAAAATGAAATATCATTCAGACCAATGTTTAGACTTAGCTCCTAACTCTTATATAGCTCTTTTTTCCTGCTATGAAAAACCGAATGAATTAACAGAACAAAGCATTAGAAAACTAAAAATTAAAGACAAAATAACTGATGAAGAATTTGAAATTCTCTTAACTCATAATTCTTTAATTTTATTTTCATTACCACTTAATTCTAGATTTTTTCATAAAATTGTTTTAGAACAAATTCCAAAACAAAAACCTTTGAAATCTGAAAATAAATGGCTTGGAATAACTTTCAGAGAATCTAAAATTTTTATTCAATTTAAAAATAATCAACCATACTTTACTAATGGCAAATTATTAAAATTAGCAAATGATATTCAAAGAAAAGAGTATTATACACTACGAGGAGAAGAAAACAGGAGTCCAAATTTTACTTATCCAAAAATTGATTATACGCTTAGTAAAGCAGATACTATTATGCCTAAATAAATTACAAAAAATAATAACACAACTTATGATTATTGCTTTTGATACTTACTACTACGAAAATAAAGCCAAAACTATTGGTGTTAGTTTTAATAAATGGGAAAATGATAAACCTATTGAAATTTATAGCGAAATAATTGAAGGAATAGCAGAATACGAACCTGGTTCTTTCTATAAAAGAGAAATGCCTTGTATAATAAGCTTATTAAAAAAAATAGATTTGAATGATGTTCAATTTATTATTGTTGATGGCTATGTTATATTAGATGACGATGGAAAGTATGGTTTAGGAGGACATTTGTATGAAAAACTAGGTGAAAAGATTCCGATTATTGGAGTTGCAAAATCAGGATACGATTCGAACAAACTTAATTCCAAAGCACTTTTAAGAGGAGAAAGTAAAAAACCTCTTTATATATCGGCAATAGGAATTGAACTAAACTTAGCTTTTGAGTATATAAAATCAATGCACGGAAATTACAGAATGCCTACGCTACTGCAAATAATGGATACAAAAACAAAAGAAAATTAACACATATAATAAATATAAAACACAGTATTACTTTTGCTTTTATCACCAAAACTAAAAGACTGAATTACATTAACTAATGAATAAAATTTAAACTTATCTATTTTAACTTATAGAAAGCCTTTAAGTAATAATTCTATTTTTATAGACTTTTTTAAAACGAATTCATATTCTTAATAAAATTGTGAGTTACCTGATAACAAAACCTAAATGAACCCAAAAATATTTAAACCCAAACAAGAATTAATAGAATTTGTTAAATCTTATTGGACGTTAGAAGGTACTAAAAACACAACACCAAAAAAAAACACGATTGTTCCAGACGGAACCATGAAGCTAATTTTTCATTATGGAGACTTGTATTGGCATCACCCTGAAAAAGGAAATTGTTTTTTACAACCAAGGTGTTTTTTAATTGGTCAACTTACCAAACCTTATATTGTAGAACCTGACGGAGATACTGGAACATTTGTTGTTCGGTTTCATCCAAATGGTTTTTTACCTTTTACCACAATTCCCATCAAAGAAATGGAAAACACACCTATTTCGCTAGAAAGGTTATTTGGAAAAGAAGGACAAAAGCTTGAATTTGAAATTTTGAACGCAAATGGTATTTTAAAAAGAATAGAAATCATTGAATCTTTTTTATTAAATATATTAAAAAATAAAGAATTGATGGACAAAGTTGTAAAATCGACTATTAAGACAATTACAACAGCTAACGGACAAGTTTCAATTAACGAGCTTTCTAAACAAGGTAATCTTAATAGAAGAGTTTTATTGCGGAAGTTTAATACAACCGTTGGATTAAGCCCTAAACAACTTTCAAAAATTATACGACTACAATCCTCACTTAAAACCTTATTAAATAAAGACATTTCTAAACTTACCGATTTAGCTTATGAAAATGATTATTTTGACCAAGCACACTTTATAAAAGATTTTAAAGAATTTTACAAAGACCATTTAAAAATGTCATTAATTTTCGAAAAACTAAATTAATACTGTCCCATTTTTACAATTTTAAAGATTAATCGATTTGCAACTTTGTACTCGAATTTAAAATAGTTTAAAATGAAGAATGCAAATCCTGTATGTTGGTTTGATATTAATGTAGCAAACCTAGAGCGAGCAAAAAAGTTTTATGAATCAGTTTTTAACATAACACTTGTTGATTTACCAATTGAATGGGAAAAACAGTCAACTTTTCCTTTTGAAAACAACGGAACTAACGCTACTGGTGCTTTAATTGAAAAAGAGAACTACATTCCTAATAGTAATAATACTATCGTTTATTTTTCTTCAAAAAATTGCGTTACAGAAGAGTCTAGAGTAGAAAAATTTGGTAGAAAACTAATTAAACAAAAAATGTCTATTGGAGAATTTGGGTTTGTTTCAATTTTACAAGACTCTGAAGGCAATACGATTGGACTTCACTCAAGAGAATAAAGATAAAAAGTAACAATAGCGGTTTAAAGATGGAATTAAACCGTTATTGATTTTAAGTTAATGCATCTTTTTCAGAAAAACAAGAGTCATTTAGTCTCAAATTACTTTTACTGTAAATCATTATAAAAACCTTATGCTATATTAACTAATATTGCTCCAAAGCCCACTCGTTTTTTGCAACTGCCTATATACCTTTAATAAATTAGCATTTTCTGGTTTAGAAAAAGCTGCATCTTCTTCTAAAACACTTATTGCAATTTGGCGTGCCTTCTGTAAAATACCTGAATCTTTTACAACATCTGCTATTTTAAGGTTTAATACTCCACTTTGTTGTGTCCCCATAATATTACCAGGTCCACGTAATTTTAAATCTACCTCAGCAATTTTAAATCCATCGGTAGTTTCAACCATCGTTTGTAAACGGGTTTTACTATCTGAAGATAATTTAAAACTCGACAATAAAATACAATAACTCTGTTCTCCTCCACGCCCTACCCTACCACGTAATTGATGTAATTGACTTAATCCAAAACGTTCAGCGCTTTCAATAACCATTACCGATGCATTTGGTACATTAACTCCTACTTCAATTACGGTAGTTGCTACCATAATTTGAGTTTCTCCTTTTACAAAACGATTCATTTCATACTCCTTATCCGCAGGTTTCATTTGTCCATGAACAATACTAATTTGATATTTTGGAGAAGGGAAATCACGTGAAATACTCTCATAACCATCCATTAAATCTTTATAATCCATCGCTTCCGATTCTTGAATTAACGGATACACTACATAAGCTTGACGTCCTTTGTTTATTTCATCTTTTAAAAACTTAAATACACTTAAACGATTGCTATCATAACGATGTACTGTTTTAATTTCTTTACGTCCTGGAGGTAATTCATCAATTACAGAAATATCTAAATCACCATAAACCGACATTGCTAATGTTCGTGGAATTGGTGTTGCCGTCATTACCAATACATGTGGAGGTACAGATTTTTTAACCTTTATTAAAGGAAGACTTTTTAATTTAGCTTCTATCCTTGCTATCGTGTTTTCTATAGCTCCTGAAACTTCCTCATCACTTAATCGAATAATCTCGTAACCAAACTCATTTAAAATTGTTGATCGTAAATTAGCTGCTTCTTTCTGCTCAGGTGTAGCGTAGTACTTTCCATTAACCTCTACAATCAGCTTTTTCTCTAAGCAAATAAAATCTACCATAAACTCATCAATAATATAATATCTTCTAAATTTAAATCCTGTTTGTTTTGTACTTAAAACCTCCCATAAAGCTCTTTCTTCTTTCGTTGTTTTATTTTTACGTTTTAATGCTATTTCTTTTAATAGTTTATATTCTGAAGGATGTGTTGTCATGTATTTTTCACGAACGACTTTTCCTTTTTCTTCAGAAACTCCTTGAACTGGATTTTTCTCCCATAATTTTGATCGCTGCGCAACTCCAAAACGATGTTGCTCATCAATAATCGAAATTCCTAAATTTTTAAACTGTACTTTATCCTCTAAAACTGCATGTGTACCTATTAAAATATGCAATGAACCATCTTCTAACCCTGTATGAATTTCACGTCGTTGTTTTATTTTACTCGAACCTGTTAATAGTGCAATTTTTAAGGGTGTTTCAGCTAATAATTCTACCATTCCGTTATAATGTTGAATTGCTAAAATTTCAGTAGGTGCCATAATTGTTGCTTGGTAGCCATTATCAATAGCTAACAACATCGTTAGTAAAGCAACTATGGTTTTACCAGAACCAACATCTCCTTGCAATAAGCGATTCATGTGCACACCAGAACCTATATCTTTACGTATTTCTTTTAAAACTCTTTTCTGTGCATTCGTTAATTCAAAAGGTAAATAATTGTTATAAAAGTTAGTAAAATGATCTCCTACTTTTTCAAAAATATACCCTTTAATTTTTGACTTCCGAATTAGTTTTTTCTGTAATAATTGAATTTGAATAAAAAACAATTCTTCAAATTTTAATCGATTTTGCGCCTTTGCTAATAATTCTTGACTTTTAGGAAAATGGATATTTAATAAAGCATCTTTTTTACTTAATAATTGATTTTCATTTAATAGATATATAGGCAGTGTTTCATCTATTAACCCAAAAGTTTGTTGAAACAAATTCTGAATAAAACCACGTAAAATCTTATTACTAATTCCCTTATTAGCTAACTTTTCGGTAGATGGATATACAGGTTGCATAGATGTTTGCAACTTACTTTTGTATTCTTTTACCGTCTCCATTTCTGGATGCGGCATACTTGCAGTACTGTTATACCAATTCAACTTTCCGTAAATTACATAAGGAACATCAACTTTTAAACTATCTTTTATCCATTTTGCGCCTTTAAACCAAACTAATTCTATCGAGCCTGTTGCATCAGAAAAAGTAGCGACAACTCTACTTCCTCTTTTTTGCTGTACTTCTTTTATCCCTGTAATCTTACCAACCACTTGAACTTCAGAAGAATTTTGCGCTAATTTATTAATCGTATAAAACTGTGTTTTATCAATATATCTAAACGGAAAAAGATGCAACAAATCATTGCATGTTTTTACACCTAACTCGGTATACAACAATTCTGCCCTAGCTACACTAACGCCTTTTATATATGTTACAGGATGATTTAAATTCATTGAGAACGAAAATACAAAAAGACATTAAATTGAACTATCTTTGCACTTTTAAATTCATCAAATGAGGTTACATAGAAATTTAGTTTATGCAGTAATAGATAGTTTACGCGACGTTTTTAACGAAGGTGTGTATGCAGATAAAGCTGTTCAGAAGGCATTACAAAGAGATAAAAGATGGGGAGCACGTGATAGAAAATTTGTTGCTGAAACTATTTATGACATTGTACGATGGAAACGTTTGTATGGTGAAATCGCTAATGTAAAAACTCCATATTCAAGACCTGATTTATGGCGTTTACTAGTAGTTTGGTGTGTTTTAAGAGGTATTAAATTACCCGATTGGAACCAAATTGAAGAAACTCCTACTAGAAGAATTAAAGGAAAGTTTGATGAACTTTCTCAAACAAGAAAATATAGAGAATCTATTCCTGATTGGATAGATGAATTGGGCGTTAAAGAATTAGGTGAAGCTGTTTGGACAAAAGAAATTGCTGCTTTAAATAAACAAGCCGATGTTATTTTACGTACCAATACTTTAAATGTAACAAAAGAACACTTACGAAACGATTTAAAAGCTGAAGGTATAGAAACTGAATTCATAGAGGGATGTGATGATGCTTTACGTTTAATTGAACGTGCTAATGTTTTTAAAACAGAAGCTTTTCATAAAGGTTTTTTTGAAGTGCAAGATGCTTCTTCTCAATTAGTAGCTGCATATTTAGATGTTGAACCAGGTATGAAAGTAATTGATACTTGTGCTGGTGCTGGTGGTAAAACATTACATTTAGCTTCTTTAATGAAAAATAAAGGGCAAATTATAGCGATGGATATTTATGAAAGTAAATTGAAAAAGTTAAAAGTTAGAGCTCGTAGAAACGGAGTTAGTAATGTTAACTTAAAAGTTATTGATTCTACTAAAGTAATTAAAAAACTACATGGTAAAGCTGATAGAGTTTTAATTGATGCTCCATGTTCTGGCTTAGGTGTTATTCGTAGAAACCCAGATAGTAAATGGAAATTACAACCTGAATTTATAGAAAACATCAAAAAAATTCAACAAGACGTTTTACAACAATATTCTAGAATGGTAAAACCTGGAGGTAAATTAGTATACGCTACTTGTTCTGTACTACCTTCTGAAAACCAAGATCAAGTTAAAACATTTTTAGCTTCTGAAGATGGTACAGATTTTACCTTTGTAAAAGACAGCAAAGTATTGGCTCATAAATTTGGGTTTGATGGTTTTTACATGGCTCAGTTAATAAGAAAATAATTTTTACTTTTTATATAAAACAAAAGGCTCGTGATTTTTAAATCACGAGCCTTTTCAATCAACTATTAAAAACTAATTAATCACTAAAACTTTTTGTTAAGTAATTACACTTATAAGACGATATATTTATTGATTCGTTACACCTACATTTCTAGTTTAACATTTTTTTATGATATTCTTTATTTAAAAAAGAAGTGCTCCTTGCTTTAAAAAATTAACTACCAAATAATTACCCCTTTTACTTAACCACATTACATTATTCCATAAAAAAAACCCCATACAACCAATACAGTTATATGAGGTTAGTAATAAGCTAAAAAAGATTATTTTACTTTAATAAATCTTCCTGTATGCTTTTTTCCATTTTTTTCAAACCCGTAAAAATAGATTCCATTCTTTAAAGAACGAACGTCAAATGTATTTTTCTTGTTACCTAGATTAATCTTTTTACTAAGAACAACAACACCATTAATATCAAAAATCTGTATTGTAGATTTTGATTGTACATTACCTCTTAAATTTAAATCACTTAAGTTAACAATAATCAAATCATCTACTACTGGGTTAGAGAATACTTTAATTTTATCTTTATTTTTTGTTACTATGTTTTGTTTTGGTAAAGAAGCTACCGTAGCACTACAAACACCTGTCTTTTTCCATGCTGCCTGCCAATGAGTTCCAGTTCCTGGCGCATATGCCCATGCCGCACTTGAAGAACACCAACCTGCTACACTACAACTAAACTGCTCTCCATTATTTTGTACTTCTGCATTTTGCTTATATGATGTTCCTACTACATATTGTACTACTCCATTACACTCCCCTGTATTTCCTGCAGATTCTACTGTAACAATTACACTACTCGATGTAGTTTTAGCCATATCATTATCTGTAGCAACAACCGATAACTCATAGGTACCAACTTTTAAATTATCTACAGAATAAGTATAAGGACTTGTAGTATCTTGTCCTAACTTTATAGTTCCTCTATAAAACTCAACTAAAGTAACTGTTCCATCACTATCCGCTGCATTTGCTGCTATATTTAATATGTTTCCTTCTGTGATAACACTATTATTAGTTGGTGCAGAAATACTTACTGTTGGAACGACATTTTTATCTCCACCTCCTGTATCACCTTCACATTTTTTAATTTTTTCCCAAACTCCTGATTTACCTGGAGTCTCATTTTTTGTCCACCATTTAGCTCTATAATGCACATTATTATACTGAACATCATCTTCGTTAGTATACACTTTTGTTGATGACCATACAGGGTAATTTACACATAAATCGGTACTAGCTTTTGTTATTGAAAATGCTACTTGGCTTTCACTACTTTTATTTTCACTATTAGTCGCTTTAACTTTAAATACATATTCTCCTACTGCAGAATCCGTATAGGTTGCCGTATAATTACCACCTGTATTTGTTGCTGAAACGATAACTCCATTTACATCAAAAACAACACTGGTTATATTTCCTATAGCGTTTGTTACCGTTGCTGCTAATGTTACATTTAAACCAATTTCTGAAGAATAATTATTCTCAGGACTTGTTATGGTTACCACTGGTGAAGCTGTATTAGCTTCTACCGTAATATTTACTCCTAAAGATACTGCTGAAGCATTATCATTGTCAAAAGCCTTTGCTGTAATTGTATGAGCTCCTAAACTTGGCGTTGCCCAATTATATTCATACGGAGAACTTGTATCCTGTCCTAATAAAACAGTTCCATCATAAAATTCTACTTTAGTAACAGTTCCATCAGAATCAGCTGCTTTTGCTGATATCGTTACTGCTGTTCCTGCTGTAAGAGTACTATTATTTACTGGTGTTAAAATACTTACTGTTGGAGCCTCATTATTTGGAGGTGTGGTAATTTCTGCAAAGACTTCATTAATTTTATTAACTAATGGAGATTTTACATTAGACCATCTTTTAAGTTTTCTACCAAAAGAAGTTACTGATCCTGAAATTTCAAGATCCCCAAAAACAGTCCATACAATAGTACCGCCTAATCCATTATCATTAATAAATTTAGCTTTTATAGCTATTGATTCCTCATCGTCATAACTAAGAAAAAAATTATCTTTTACCAAATATGGTACTTTAGCTTCATCATCCCATTTCCTTGTCCATCCACTATTTGCCGATAATGCTTTTTGTTTGATGAAAAAATAATTTGGAGTTCCATCATACACTTCTTTAGGCCAGTTAGTGTAATCTGCTGCTGTTTGAATTGGACCATCTGGCTGTAAATTTTCTGCTCTTTTTACTGTTTTTTTATTAAGAGCTGCAGGACCATCTGTAATTACCCCTCTTCCATAAAAAGGTGCTCCAAAACAAATTTGCTTTTTTGGAACCCCTACCTCTACTAATTTATTTAAAGTACTTTGCCAATTAAAAAAATCAACCTCAGCTCCTGAATAAGGATATACTGGTGAGTTATGTCCTGCTTTATTAGACCATCCACCATTATAATCATAAGTCATAATATTATAGTAATCCATATTCTTAGAAAGTTTTGTCCAGTTGAACCCTTCTAACTTTCTTGGATCTGCAGCCATCGCAGAAGTAATTAATTTGTCTGTTCCAATAGCATTTCTTATATCTTGTACTAAAGTTTCAAAATTTGCAAAATCTGCCTGTGAACCTGTAAAATTCATTCCTGCATATGGTCCTGGGTATTCCCAATCTAAATCAATTCCATCAAATCCAATAGCTATTAATTTTTTACAGCCTTCGATAAACTTAGCTTTTTTTACAGGATCTGCAGCCATTTCAGGAAAATGCTTACACATACTCCATCCACCAATAGATGCCATTACTTTTACACCATTCTTGTGTGCCATATCTAATAAACCAAGAGCTCCATTCTCTTTCTTAAGTGGTAATGGTAATCCTCCGCTTAGTCCCCAAACAGGGTGCGTCCAAGTACTAGCTCCTACTTCTACTTGAAATCCTTGTGCTTCTGCACGAACCTTTATAGATTCATTAACATAATTTACATATTCTAATTCTCCGAATAAAAGGTGTAAATCCCAGCTACTGTATAAATCTGTGTAAAATAAATCTGCTGGTTCTTGCGATTCACTTGCTTGGTAAATTTTCTTATTTCTATGATCTCCACTATGTAAAGAACCATCACGTGCTACTCCAAAAAAAGAATAGTTTAAAATAGTGTACTTAGAGTAATCAATATTTAAATGTGTTAAAGCGCCTGCTTGAGGAACACCTGCTTTTGTGTCTTTCCAAGCGTCCCAATTACTAATATAGCCAATAACTTGCTTTTGATGATCGGCTGTTGTTGCTTTTCCACCTGTATTTACCTGTGAAAACATAAATGCAGTGATAAAGAAAAAAACTATTTTCAGTTTTTTTCTAACGAATTTGAAGGGTGTCATAAGTTTTATTTTAAATTAATTAATTCTTTTTAAAATTATGACGAATATATTTTACCTTAAAAAAAAATAGCTAAACAACCAAAAAACAACACTTAAATACATTTTTCATCACTTAAACACACTTTTATAAGTTTAAAAAACATTAATTTAACCCATCTTTATAAAGTAATTTTTAGTTCTAATAATTTACAAGTATTTTTATAACTACTTAACTATATACAACTTATGTCTAATTCAAACAAACCGAATGCCTTATTCTGGATAATTGGTATTATCTCTTTATTATGGAATGCAATGGGTGTTAACCAATACATTCAACAAGCTTATAATACTGATGCCTTTAAAGCAATGTATCCTGATAAAAAAGTAATGGAACTAGCATTAAATACCCCATCATGGGTAATGGCAGCTTTTGCAATAGCTGTTTTTGGAGGCGTTTTTGGCAGTATTTTTTTATTACTTCGTAAACAAATAGCAAAACCTATATTTTTGGTTTCGTTAGTAGCCATTATTATACAAATGTTTTATAATGTATTTATGAGTCGTGCTATGGATGTTTACGGACCAGGCGTTTATAATGCCTATTATGGTTATTGGTTTTGCTCTATTTATACTTTGGTATACTAAAAAATGTAAAGTTAAAGGCTGGCTTTCTTAATATTTTTAAATCATAAAACCACTGTTTAGCTTATGTAGATTTAAAAATAATTAATCATTTTTTAACTAACCGTAAACAATTACCCTATTTTTAGCTATTTACCTTCTAAACTATGTAATGCTCTCAAATTTTTAAAAAAAATATTTCAACAATTAATTACTTACCAAGTACATCGTTTTTTACTTTAGGTAATTCTAATTTATATTTAACTACAACTGTTCTTATTATAAAAATAACAATAGCTGGAATAATAAAATGAAGGTTTTTATTTACATTAAAATTCATTAAAATAAGATATACAACTCCGCCTGCTAAACAAGCAGAGGCGTAAATTTCTTTTTTAAATATCAAGGGAACTTTTCGGGTAAGTACATCTCTAATTACGCCTCCAAAAACAGCAGAAATCATTCCCATAACTAAAGCTAAAAATGGATGTAAATCATATGTCAATGCTTTTTCTAACCCCGATAAAGTAAATACACTTATACCAATAGTATCGAATAAAAACATAGTTTTACGTAAAGGAGCTATTCTACTTCTAAATAAAAATGTAATTCCTACTGCAGCTAAAATTGTCCAAATATAATTTATATCACCAATCCAATTTATTGGATGTGCATTAATTAAAACATCTCGCATCATACCTCCACCTACTGCGGTAACAAAGGCAATAATAACGACTCCAAATATATCAAAGTCTTTTTTTATAGCAACCAACGCTCCGCTTATAGCAAAGGCAAAAGTTCCTGCGATGTCTAAAGCATAAATAATGTTCACCTATATACTTATTTCAGAAAATTTTATTTGTAATGTTTTTTCAACTTCTTTAATATTATTTCTTTCATTATTAAGAATTAACACCAATGAAACCCCTTTTTTACCTGCTCTTGCAGTTCTTCCACTTCTATGTGTGTAATATTCAATTTGTTCTGGTAATTGATGATGTACAACAAATCCTAAATTATGTACATCAATACCTCTTGCTGCAACATCTGTTGACACTAAAATTTGAAGGCTTTCATTTTTAAAAGCACGCATTACTTTTTCACGATCTCTTTGTTGCATATCTCCCTCTAAAGCTTCAACAGAAAAACCTTCTTCTTTTAACTCTTTCGTTAATTTTTGAGCTCCAGCTTTTGTTCTAGCAAAAATAATTCCTCTTTCGGAATGTCTTTTTTCTAAAAACTTAACAATTACATCAACTTTTTCTGGAATTGTAGTTTGCACAAACTGATGCGTAATATTTGCGTTTACCAATGAGTTTTTATTCACTTCAACCTGTTTTGCTGAAGCATCCATATATTTTTTAATAATACTTCTTATTTCATCTGGCATTGTTGCCGAAAACAACCATGTTTTTCTTGTACCTGAAGTATATTTTAAAATACGGTTTATATCTAATTTAAACCCCATACTCAACATTTCATCAGCTTCATCAAGTACCAAGGTGTTAATTTCTTTTAAATCAACTTCACCTCTTTCTATCAAATCAATCAAACGACCTGGAGTTGCTACTACTACATGTGTAGTTCTTTTTAAATTATTAATCTGACGATCAATTTTTTCTCCACCATAAACAGCTTCTATAAAAATCTTATCGTCTACATATTTTGTAAACTTAAATAATTGTTTTTTTATTTGTTGCACCAACTCTCTTGTAGGCGATAATATTAACGCCTGAATTGTGTCTTTTGAAGTGTCTATTTTATGTAAAGCAGGCAAACCATATGCAGCAGTTTTACCTGTACCTGTTTGTGCTAACCCAATAAAATCAGCATCATTTTCTAACAAATATGGTATCGTTTCTTTCTGTACTTCAGTAGGAGTTGTTATTCCTAACTCCTTCAATCCTTCAATATATTCCTTTCGTACTCCTAATGCTCTAAATGTTGTCATTCTCTTTATTTATAAATGCAAAGATATTGCTTATTTTTTGCCTAAAAGTAAGTTTGTTACTTCTTTAGTTATTCTTTTTGGTTTTTGTGAGGTTGCATCTAATAAGCAAAATGTGGTTTGTGATTTTACTAAAAGTACCTCTCCTCTATGCATTTCAAAGTGACGAATAGATTTTATTCCTGCCGTTTCTCCAACCCATGTTTTCACCGTTATTTCATCTCCTAAAACACCTTGCTTTTTATAATCTACTTCATGGCGAATTACAAACCAAACATAATCTAATTTAGGAATATCTTTTGTGAGTAACAACCAATGATCATTAGATACATTTTGCATCCATTGTACGTATACTACATTATTTACATGTTGGTATTCGTCAATTTCATTTGAAGTGACTATATATTTTTTTTCATAAAAATTCATGCTACAAAATTACATGAATGATGTTAATTATTACTTAAATCGACTGTTGATTTTGTCGTTGTAACATAATATTTCTGATATTCGAATGTTTAAAATTATTTATGAATAAAATTACTAGCAAATTTGGTACAGAAAAAATAAGTAAATTGCTTTTAAAGCAAGCAATACCTGCATCTATAGGTATTTTAGTAATGTCTTTAAATATGATTGTTGATACTATTTTTGTTGGACGCTGGATTAGCGTTATGGCTATAGCTGCTATTACTGTAGTATTGCCTATCGCTTTTTTAATTTCTTCTATAGGTATGGGAATTGGTATTGGTGGAAGTTCCATAATTTCCAGGAATTTGGGTAAAGGAAATACTTTAAAAGCCTTTAATGTATTTGGTAACCAAATTAGCTTAACTGTTGGTTTATCCTTACTATTTGTAGCAATGGGAACTTTATTCTGCTTTCCTATTCTTCAATTGTTTGGAGCTAATGGCAATATCGTAGCTCCAGCTACCGAATATTTTCATGTCATTATTTGGGGAGTTCCTTTTTTAGCATTTGCTATGATGGGAAACCCAGTAATAAGAGCTGTTGGGAAACCTAATTACGCCATGTTTACCATGATTTTACCAGCCATAGGTAATATTATTTTAGATATTATTTTCATAAAGTTCATGAACTTAGGAATGTATGGAGCTGGTTTAGCAACTTCAATTTCTTATGGAATAAGCGGGTTATTTGTTTTATGGTTTTTTCTATCAAAAAATACGGAACTTAAAATTATTCCAAAATATTTAAAAATTAATTTTTTAATTTTAAAAGAAATAATTGCTTTAGGAGGTATTACTATTGTTAGGCAAGGAACTATTAGTATTCTAATTATCATTCTAAATTATACATTATTTAAATATGGAGGAGAAGTATCAATAGCTGTATACGGAATTATTAATAGAGTAATGATGTTTGCTCTCTTTCCTGTATTAGGTGTCACCCAAGGTTTTTTACCAATTGCTGGATATAATTATGGAGCTAATGATTCAAAAAGAGTTAAAGAATCTATTAAAGTTGCCATCCTATTTGGAACAGTAATCGCAACTTTCATTTTTATTTTAATAATGGTATTTCCTACTCAATTGGTTAGTTTATTTACTAATGATAAAGAACTATTAAGTCGCACACCTAATGCTTTAATTATAGCATTTTTAGCTATTCCCGTAATTACAACTCAATTAATTGGTTCAGCTTATTTTCAAGCAGCAGGAAAGGCTTTACCTGCTTTACTATTAACATTATTAAAACAAGGTTTTTTCTTAATTCCATTGGTATATATTTTACCCAAATATTATGGAATAAACGGCGTATGGATGTCTTTTCCCATAGCTGATATTTTATCGACTATCGTTACTTTTTTTTTCCTACAAAAAGAAATCAAATTAAACCTAAAATGTAAAATTTAACATTTCTTTTTAATTGTCTATTAAAAAAAGTTATACATTTGAAACGTTCATTCCAGTAAGATGCCAAAAGTAGAAACATTTAATAAAGAAGCTGTAATAAAACAGGCAACTGAAGTTTTTCATCGTAAAAGCTACAGTTTAACATCTATGCAAGATCTAGTAGATGCCACTGGTTTAAACCGTTCGAGTATATATAATTCTTTTGGTAGCAAACTTGACCTTTATATGGTTTGCTTAAAGGATTATCAAGCTTCTTTTAAATGTACTGTTGAAAAAGTATTAAGTAATGTAAATTCTCCTATTCAAGCAATAGAAGCTATTTTTAACTTAAATATTAAAAATAATAAAGTAAATAATAACATAGGTTGCTTAATTAATAATTGTACTTCAGAAATGGCCAATCAAGAAGTTACAATTAATAACTTTTTGAATAATAATCATAAAAATATGATTCAATTATTTCAAGAACTTATAGAAAAAGGACAACAAGAAGGTTCTATTAATAATAATAATTCTTCTCATGGATATGCATTATACTTACTAAACGCTATTCAAGGTTTAAGTATTTCTGGTATTTTAATGAACGATTATAATAAACTAGAGGGCATAGTGAAAACAACCCTTTCTATATTAAAATAATTTTTTTTAACTTAATTTGAAACGAACGTTTCAAATAAAAACAAATAATAATGAATAAATTACAAAACAAGGTAGCTGTAATCACAGGTGCAAATAGTGGAATTGGTTTAGCAACAGCTAAACTGTTTTTAAAACACGGAGCAAAAGTTGTATTAGCAGGCAGAAGAGAGAATGCTTTAAAAGAAGCAACAAAAAACTTATCTGGTGATTTTATAACTATTGTTGCAGATGTATCTATAGAGGAAGATAATATAACACTAATCCAAAAAACTATTGAGAAATATGGTAATATAGATATTCTATATTTAAATGCTGGAGTTGCTCCTGTTGCTCCTACTACTGACATTACAGCTGCGCATTATAATGAAGTTTTTGACATTAACGTTAAAGGACCAATGCTAGCGACAAAAGAAGCTTTACCACATATGAATGATAAAGGTAGTATACTATTTACAAATTCTATTGTTCATCAAAAAGGTTTTGATGGTTTATCTGTTTACTCTGCTAGTAAAGGTGCGTTAAGAGCGTATGCTAGAGTACTAACTTCTGAAGTAAAATCGAGAGGTATACGTGTAAATTCAATTGCACCAGGTCCTATAGATACTCCTATTTATGGAAAAATGGGGTTACCACAAGAAGTTGTTGAAGAAATGGGTAAAGGGTTTGCTAGCCAAGTACCTTTAGGTAGATTCGGAACTGCTGAAGAAATTGCTAATACAGCATTATTCTTAGCTTCAGACGATGCTTCATATATTAACGGGGTTGAGTTAGAAGTTGATGGAGGTTTAAGTCAAATATAATTTCAAATTAATGAAAACTATAAACCCTTGTGAATTTAAATTCACAAGGGTTTTATCAAAAAATAATATGAATAATTTTTAATCGATTCCTAATTATTCAGAAGATAAGTATCGTTACTCTATTAAACTTTCTCCATTTAAATTAGTAGTAAGTATATCGCTCATTAAATTAAAATAAGGTCGGAGTGCTTTAAATGAGGCGTCAATTTCATTTACAAAATTTTTAGACATTACTTCTTTATCTGTAAACCTACGAATAGCTATAAAACCTTTCTTCTTTATTAAATCGATAGATTTATGTTCTTTATCAAATCCTTTAGGAGCCGTTTTCAATTCATCTCCTTCTAATTTCCCACCAAAGTGCTTCACAAAATCTTCCTCTGCTAATATCTCTCTTATTTCAGTAGCATCTAATTCAAATTCTTTACGAATACGAAGTAAATCTTCTTTTTCAGGCTGCCAAAACCCTCCTCCTAAAATAGTGTCTCCAGGTTTTATTTGTAAAAAATAGCCACCACGCAAATGCTTTCCTCCTCTTGAATATGAAACTGCAAAACGAGGGTTATAAGGAGTTTTATCTTTTGAAAAACGTACATCTCTGTATATTCTATATATTTTTTGTTTTTCAATTTCATCATGTAATTCTACATTTTGATGAATATTAGAAAAAACTTCTTTTGCATTAAGTAAAGAAAGATCATACAAACTCTTACTTTCTGCAAACCAATCACGATTATTATTTCCCTTTAAGTCTTTTAAAAATTGAAAAGTAGATTTTTCTATTTGCATTACTATTGAATTTTAGGAAGTGGAAGATACTAATTTTAGCGGAATAATAATATCGATTAAGTTTTAATAAAAGCATAAAACCGTATATTTATAAAACTACTTTTTCTTGCTTTTTGAAATTAATAAAATTCCTGATATGACTATTATAATCCCTCCTACTTGTAGCATCGTTACTGTTTCATTTAAGAAAATAGTAGCAAGTATAATTGTTGATATTGGCCCTACTCCTGCAACAATGGCAAAGTTTGACGAATTTATTAATTTTATAGATATTGAAACCAAAAATGACGGAATAACCGTCGCAAAAACGGCTATAAGAAAACCCAAAGCATATACCTGCCATGAAAAGCTAAAAATATTTACATTTGAGGTAATTCCAAAATGTATAAAAACGCAAATACATGATATTAACATTGCAAACGCCGTAAAACGCATAACACCAAATTTCGGAATTAACCAACCACTTCCTACCAAATATGAGGCATAAGTTATTGCACTTAACAACACAAAGAAACCTCCTAAATAAGTATTGCTTCCTGAAATACTTACTTCGCTTCCAAATGTAATTACGATACCTAAATAGGTAATAAAAATGGCGAGTCTTTGTTTTTTATTTATAGGTTGTTTAAAGAATAACTTATTAAACAACAATACAATTGTTGGGTATATAAATAAAATGATACGTTCTAAACTCGCTTTGATATATGTTAAGCCTACAAAATCAAAAAAACTAGCTAAGTAATAACCAACAAAACCGAAAAAAAAGATCCATAAATAATCTTTTCTTGTATTCGTTATCTCTTTATTTTCATTCCTATAATAATACGCAATTAGTATATAAAAAGGAAAAGAAAAAAGCATTCTCAACAATAAAGCACTAATTGCATCTACATCGTATCTATATACGAGTTTTACCATTACAGCTTTAGAAGAAAATAAAACGATTCCTAAAATCCCTAATAATACACCATACGTAAAGTTATTTTTTAATCTCATTATACAAACATAACACTACTTCTTTTTTTTTGATATATTAAAAAATTATTATTTACGATGGTCAACTTTCTTTTCTTTAAAAAATAATATATAAATAAAAAAGCTCCTATCAATACGCGATTTTAATGTGTCAGTATATGTTTTTTAGTTTTTTGATTCGTGTATGTCCCCCTATTTGTCCACCTATTCTCCCCTTATTTGTCCACCTTTAAAAAATAGCTAAAACATAGTGATAATGTATTTTTGACAAAAATATCATAAGGTTTAAAGAGCATCGTAGTTAAGGTACTCAAGTGAGTACTGCAATAGGTTTTACGTATCGTATTTTTTGTGAATTAACAGAACGCTGATTCTTAAAAAGAACGTAAACACAATGGTTAATTTAATAATGATTCTCTAAGTCTTATAAGATATTGTTAAAACAATCAATTAGCAATAGCTAATTAAACACCCTCTTATGTACAAAAAACTACACCTTCAGTTAATTTTATTCCTCTTTATTACTTCAATAAGTTTTGCTCAAAACACCAATCATTTTTCTGGGGACAACACAGGTCAAGGCGCGGAGTACAATACTTTTTACGGCGATTCTATAGCAAATGGTGCTGGAGGTACTGGAAGTAAATACAATACATTTATGGGTTTTGCTGCTGGTAAAAAAATAACAACATCATCACTTTGGAATACTTTTATAGGCTATAAAGCTGGTTTTAATAGTACAACTGCAGATGGTAATATTTTTATGGGATATGAAGCTGGTTATAATAATACAACAGCTGTAGATAATATTTTTATAGGTTTTAGGGCAGGTTATGCTACTGTAAATAGAAGTGACAATACATTTATAGGTGATGCTGCAGGGTTTTCTAATTTTGAAGGGGACGATAATACTTTTCTAGGTGAAGTTGCTGGAGCACAGAATTACTCAGGAGATGATAATACATATATAGGTCATAAAGCAGGTGCAGGAGGAGTCTATGATATTTCATCAACTAAAGCACCGAATACAGATACTGAACACTCAGGATCAGATAATACATTTGTAGGTTCAGAAGCTGGTTTTAACATAACAAGTGGTGACAGAAATACTGCTATTGGTAATCAAGCTGGTTATGATCTAAATAGTCGCTCAGGTGTTACTCTTGCCCTTAGAAAAGAAGCCAGTTATAATACATTTGTAGGAGATTCTTCTGGTGTTGATGTTGGTAGTGGCTCTTATAATACTTTTATTGGTCAAGCAGCAGGTGCAGCTACTGAATATGGTAGTTACAATACATTTGTTGGTGCCAGAGCGGGATGGGATAATAATAGAACAAATGATGTAGGAGGAGCCAATTACAATACCTATTTAGGTTTTGAAGCTGGTTTTTCGAACAGAAAGGGCCACGATAATATAGGAATTGGTTCTAAAGCAGATTATATTTATAGTGGAAGTTCTATCAATGTTAGTAGAGCTTTGTTTATTGGTACCAATACTAAAGTTAAACGAGATGATGCTATTTTAATTGGGCATGAAGCTAAATCAGAACATTATAGAAATATGACTATTGGTAATTATGGGTATAATAATGGGCTAGAAACCATAAGTATTGGTCATAAAAATTACGCGCCAAATGGATCACATTATTCCGTTTTAATAGGTGCTAATGATACCATTACTAAGGCTAACTCCGTCGGTTTAGGATATAAAGTAAGTGTTAAAGGAGATTTTTCTACCGCTATTGGTAACAATGTTCGTATTGAGGATGGCTTAAGTTATGCCTCTGCTATAGGTGCAGGATCTAAGGCAACACTAAGTAATACCATGATTTTAGGTGGTATTACAGCTACCGATAGAGTTACTGTAGGAATTGGAACGAATGCTCCAAATATAAAATCGAGTATTCATTTAGCTGATACTGATAAAGGTTTTTTACTAAATAGATTAACAACCGCTCAAAGAACCACATTAACAAGTAGTTTAAGTCTAGTCGAAATTGGTATGTTAGTGTATGATTCTGAAGAAAAATCGCTCCTAGCATGGAATGGTACAGCATGGGAATCTGCAATTAATACCGATAATCAAGATTTAACTATTAATACAACTTCTAATGTATTAAGTTTAACAAACGATACTTCAACCATTGACTTGTCTGCTTATAAAGACAATACGGATACCCAAAATTTAAGTTTGTCTGGAAATAACGTTTTAATCTCTGGTGGAAATTCTTTAGACCTTTCTGATTTTAAAGACAATACGGATAATCAAGATTTAGCTATCAATACAACTTCTAATGTATTAAGTTTAACCAATGATGCTACAACTATTGATTTATCTGCTTACAAAGACAATACGGATAATCAAGATTTAACTATCAACACAACTTCTAATGTATTAAGTTTAACCAATGATACTACAACTATTGATTTATCTGCTTACAAAGACAATACGGATAATCAAGATTTAACTATCAACACAACTTCTAATGTATTAAGTTTAACCAATGATGCTACAACTATTGATTTATCTGCTTATAAGGACAATACGGATAGCCAAAACTTAAGCTTCTCTGGAGATAACATTGTAATTTCAGGAGGGAATTCTTTAGACCTTTCTGATTTTAAAGACAATACGGATAATCAAGACTTAACTATTAACACAACCTCTAATATATTAAGTTTAACTAACGATGCTACAACTATTGATTTATCTGCTTATAAGGACAACACAGATAGTCAAAACTTAAGCCTCACTGGAGATAATATTGTAATTTCAGGAGGGAATTCTTTAGACCTTTCTGATTTTAAAGACAATACGGATAATCAAGACTTAACTATTAACACAACTTCTAATATATTAAGTTTAACTAACGATACTACAACTATTGATTTGTCTGCTTATAAAGACAATACGGATAATCAAGACTTAACTATTAACACAACTTCTAATATATTAAGTTTAACTAACGATACTACAACTATTGATTTGTCTGCTTATAAAGACAATACAGATAATCAAGACTTAACAATTAATACAACCTCTAATATATTAAGTTTAACTAACGATGCTACAACTATTGATTTATCTGCTTATAAGGATAATACAGATAATCAAAATCTTACTTTAACAGGAACATCATTAAGTATTGCTGATGGAAACTCAATTGACTTAGCTGTTTTAAAAGATGGTATTGGAACAGATAATCAAGATTTAACAACTGTTTTAACAGGTAATATACTACAAATAGATATTCAAAATGGAAATTCAGTTTCAGTAGACTTATCTCCTATTTTAGCAGCTCATGAATCTAAAATAAATAACTTAATAGAAAGAATAGAAAGAATAGAAAGCTGTGCTTGTGATGGTAATATCCCTCAAAATAGAAATCCAGAAGCAGCTCTTTATCAAAATGTTCCTAATCCATCTTCACTAGAAACTAAAATAGCTTTCTATATTCCTGAAAACGTTACTACAGCATACTTGAAAATACATAATAATATTGGTCAATTCATCCAAAAAGTAATGATTAATAATAGAGGTGAAAATAGTATTATCTACGATAATGAATTTTTATCTTCAGGTGTTTATATATACACATTATATACTGATGGAGTAAAGATTAACTCTAAAAGAATGATTGTAAAATAATAAAAAAAACGCTCCATTGAATATAATTCAACGGAGCGTTTTAATTTTGAATCTTTATTTATAATATTACACGTTGAATCTAAAATTCATAATATCACCATCTTGAACGATGTATTCTTTTCCTTCTACGCCTAATTTACCAGCTTCTTTTACTTTTTGCTCTCCCCCTAAAGAAGTATAATCCTCATATTTAGTTACTTCTGCACGAATAAATCCTTTTTCAAAATCCGTATGAATAACTCCAGCTGCTTGCGGCGCTGTATCACCAACATTTATAGTCCAAGCTCTTACTTCTTTTACTCCTACCGTAAAATAGGTTTGTAGATTTAATAATTTATAAGCAGCTCTAATTAAAACAGAAGCACCAGCTTCTTTTAACCCCATATCGGCTAAAAACATTTCACGCTCTTCATAATCATCTAATTCAGTAATATCAGCTTCTGTACCTACAGCTAAAACAATTACTTCTGCATTTTCATCTTTTACAGCTTCTCTTACTTTAGTAACATAGTCATTACCGTTAACAGCAGCACCTTCATCAACATTACAAACATATAATACTGGTTTTGCAGTAATAAACTGTAATGATTTAACAATTTCATTATCTTTTTCTGAAAACTCAATAGCTCTTACAGAAACTCCTTGTAATAAAGTTTCTTCAACTTTTAATAAGATTTCTAGTTCTATTTGCGCTTCTTTATTCCCTGTTTTAGCTGTTCTTTTTACACGTTCTAAACGTTTTTGAACAGTTTCTAAATCTTTTAATTGTAATTCAATATCAATAGTTTCTTTATCTCTAATAGGGTCTATTGAAGCATCAACATGAATAATATTATCATTATCAAAACAACGTAATACGTGAATAATTGCATCTGTTTCACGAATATTTGCTAAAAATTGGTTTCCTAAACCTTCACCTTTACTTGCTCCTTTTACCAATCCTGCAATATCAACAATCTCAACTGTTGCCGGCATTACTCTTTCAGGATTAACCATCCCCTCTAAAACCTGAATTCTAGGATCAGGTACATTTACAACACCGATGTTTGGCTCAATAGTACAAAACGGAAAATTTGCACTTTGCGCTTTTGCATTTGATAAACAATTAAATAATGTTGATTTTCCTACATTTGGTAACCCTACAATTCCTGCTTTCATTCTATTCTTTTATTGAAAATTTTGCGAATGCAAATATAATGTTTTGATTTCTAAAAATATTAGAAATTAAAATTTTTAAAGAATTACCTAATTAGATACTAATTAGGTATTTTTATTACATTTTATATTTGATTTCACTACTTTTAGTAAATATTAACAAAAAAACTCTTCATATGAAAAGACAACATTTTTTTTTAATTTGTTTTTTATTCTTAGGCATACAACTAATAAGTGCCCAAGTACAAATTAAAGGAACAATCAAAGACATCAGTAATAATCCTTTACCAGGCGCCAATATCCTAGAAAAAGGGACTAACAACGGTGGTTCATCTGATTTAGATGGTAATTTTAACATTAGTGTAGCTCCTAATGCAGTATTAATTATTAGTTTTTCTGGTTTTGAAACTCAAGAGGTTGCCCTTAATGGAAAAATAAATTTTAGTATTATTCTTAAGGAAGGCTTAGAGCTAGATGAGATTGTAATTATAGGTTCTAGAAACCCCAGTAGATCAGCCATTGATTCTCCAGTACCTATTGACATTGTCGATATAAAAGAATTAGCGGCTTCCTCGCCACAAGTAAATTTAAACCAAATTTTAAATTTTGTAGCTCCTTCATTTACCTCTAATACACAAACAATTTCAGATGGAACAGATCATGTTGATCCTGCTTCATTAAGGGGGTTAGGGCCTGACCAAGTATTAGTCTTAATAAACGGAAAAAGAAGACACACTTCTTCTTTAATAAATGTAAATGGTACTTTTGGTAGAGGTTCTGTGGGTACAGATCTAAACGCAATACCTGCTTCTGCTATTAAAAGATTAGAAGTATTAAGAGACGGTGCTGCTGCACAATATGGTTCTGATGCTATTGCGGGTGTTATTAACATTGTTTTAAACGAAACTGTCAATGAATTATCTATGTCTGTTACTACAGGTGCAAACTTTAGTAAAAACGCGAATTCTCAAACAGGTGGTGTAGATGGTGAAACGACTAACGTTAGCGCTAGCTACGGATTACCTTTAGGTGAAAAAGGTGGTTTTATTACTTTCTCTGGGGATTTTGATGTACGTAAATCATACAACAGAATGAAAGAATGGGAAGGCGGTATTTTTAATGGATTCAATGCTGTTGAAAGATTAGCAAATACAACTGGTTACAATTCTTCAGATTTTTTATCTTTAGGAACCATACCTTCTAGAGGATCAGACTTAACAATACCTGATTATGTTATGAATAGTGATGAATTAGCTTTGTTTTCTGACCTACAAGGATTTGCTAGTACAGCAGGATACGTAACACCAACTACAGGAACAGATACAGAAAGATTCAGAGCTTTACAAAGTTTATTAGAAACAGATGCTACCTCTTCTGAATTAGCAGCAAGAGGTTTACAAAGAACTGATTTTAATATGAGAGTAGGTCAATCTAAAGTACGTGGAGGTCGATTCTTTGCGAACTTTAAACTCCCTTTAGATGACAATGCCACAGAATTATATTCTTTTGCAGGGATGAGCTCTAGAGATGGTAATTCTGCTGGTTTTTACCGACTACCAAGCCAAAGTAGAACATTTACCCCTGCGTATATTAATGGTTTTTTACCAGAAATTAACTCAACGATTTCTGATCAATCATTAGCTATAGGTATTAAAGGTAAAATTGGTGAATGGAGTGTCGATTTTTCAAATACCTATGGTAAAAATGCTTTTAATTTTATAATTGGTAATACGTACAATGCTTCTCAAGGAAATGCATCAAGAACAACTTTTGATGCTGGTGGATTTGCTTTTTCTCAAAATACGACTAATTTAGATATAGCTAAGTTTTACGAAAATACCTTTGATGGTTTTGGTGTCGCTTTTGGTGGTGAATATAGGCTTGAAAATTACGAAATTATTTCTGGTGAAGAAGCTTCTTATACACAATATCAAGCTGACGGTTCGGCCTTTAATGGTGTTACTGGTACAACTCCTTTAAAAGACTTTTTTGGAAACTCAAGACCAGGAGGCTCTCAGGTATTTCCAGGATTTGGTCCAAAAAATGAATTAGATAGAGCTCGTAGTAGTGTTGCTACCTATGTAGATTTAGATGCTAAGTTTTCTGACGTATTCTCAACTACTTTTGCAACACGTTATGAAAATTATTCAGATTTTGGTTCTACGCTGAACTTTAAATTAGCCTCTATATATAAAGCTTCTGACAATTTTAGAATTAGAGCGTCTTTTAATACTGGCTTTAGAGCTCCATCATTACATCAATTAAACTACAATTCTACTTCTACGATTTTCCAAGACGGTGTACCTGTTGAAGTTGGTACTTTTTCGAATGATAGCAAAGCAGCGCAATTATTAGGGATTCCTAAATTAAAAGAAGAAACATCAAATAGTTTTAGTGCAGGTTTTACAGCGAAGTTACCAGAATCTAATCTTTCATTTACCGTAGATGGTTATATTGTAAATATTGCTGACAGAGTAGTATATACAGGTCAGTTTAAACCGACACTTGATGCTAGCGGTGTACCAGTTGATGCAGCAAATGCAGAATTGCAAACTTTACTAACTCAAGCAAATGCAACAGCAGCTGCATTCTTTGCAAATGCTATAGATACAAAATCTACAGGAGTAGATGTTGTAATTACGCACAAAGCAACTTTTGGAGAAAACACAAAATTAAAAACTGACTTATCAGGAACTTTTTCTCAGACAAGACAAGAAGGCGGAATTAACTCTTCACAAATTTTAAAAGATGCAGGACAAGAAAGTACTTATTTTCCTGAAGATAGTAGAATTTATTTAGAAGAAGCAGTACCAAGAGCTAAAGTAAACTTAACCAATAATTTAACTACAGGTAAATTTAATATTTTCTTTAGAAATGTGTATTTTGGCAAAGTATCTGAAGCAACAAGTTCAATAGCTAATCAACAAGAATTTAGTTCTAAAATTGTTACTGATTTATCCGTTGGTTACAAAGCTACAGAAAACTTAACGTTAACAGTAGGTGCTAATAATTTATTAGATATTTACCCAGATAGAGCTATTGAAGCTAACCGTAGTGGAGGTCGTTTTGATTGGTCTAGAAGATCTCAACAATTTGGTATTAGTGGTCGATTCTTATTTGCTAGAGTTAGCTTTAATTTAAAATAAAATTACTAAAAATAAAAAATGAAGACGTCTAAAATAATTTTAGACGTCTTTTTTATATACAAAACTAGTTCCTCTAACTAAAAAAGTAGATGCAAATAACGTGCACACAATTTTAAGTTAACATCTAAATTTAAAGCAAGTGATAACTTATCATTTAAATTTTCATTTTTAACTCAATTTAAGTTGAATTGCATTAAACAAAAAGGAAATAAAAAAACATTTAAATATTTTTTATTATATTTCAAGAACATTTAAACCAAACATTCTCTTTTGTTTATGAAAAAATTGTCTGATGAAATTTTATGGAAATCCTTAAAAGAGGGCGATTTAAAAGCTTTTGGGGCCCTTTTTAAAAATTATTATTCTAGTTTATTTAATTATGGATTAAAAATTTCTGGTAACAAAACAGTTACAGAAGATTCTCTTCAAGATTTTTTCATGTACATTTATGAACATCGAGAAAACTTAAGTAATTTAGATCATATTGCTCCATATCTATTTACTTCTTATAGAAGATTTATTATTAAAATAATTCAGAAAAATCAAAAAACAAAAATGGTACGTAATATTAACGAGAATATTGTTGATATTCAATTTACTCCTGAAGAACTTATTACCCATCAAGAATCAACTACTTTTAGAAACAAAAACTTAACCATCTTATTAAATAAACTTCCCAAAAGACAACGTGAAGTTTTATATTTAAAATATAATTGTAATCTTAAAACTCAAGAAATAGCAGATGTAATGGATATCAACTACCAAAGCGTAGTAAATAACATACATAAAGCTATAAAAGGATTAAGAGATGAAATTAAAATATTACAATTATTTAATTCTTAAATTTGCAATCTTAAAAGAGTATATATTCTAATTTAAGTACTTATAAGTATATAAGCATACGTTTTTCCTACATTAAATAATGACGAATAAAACATACAATAACATTAACGACTTTTTAAACGATACCTCTTTTAAAAATTGGGCGTTGAATACAAAATTGAGCGATGTATCATTTTGGAATTATTGGTTAGAAAACAACCTTGATAAAAAAGAACTTATTAAAGAAGCAAAAGATATTATTATTGGCCTCCAATTTAAAGAGAATCTTGTTCCTGAAAAAAAAATAAATTTTGAATGGAATGCTTTTGAGGAAAAAGTTTTAGAAAAACAAAAAACACCTAAAAAAATTTCTTTTAAAAAAAGTAAATGGATTGGAATTGCTGCAACTATTGTTTTATTTCTATCTATTGGTTTTTATGCTTCTAATAATACAATCACAACATATACAACTGGTTTTGGAGAAACATTAAACTTAAAACTTCAAGACGGAAGTACTGTTACCTTAAATGCTAATTCAACCCTTTCTTACTCAAAAAATAACTTTAGAAAAGTTTGGTTAAAAGGTGAAGCGTATTTTCAAGTAGATAAGAAAAAATCTACAAATGCAAAGTTTTGGGTACTTACGAACGATCTAAAAGTTGAAGTTTATGGTACTATGTTTAATGTAAATTCTAGAAAAGAAAAAACTCAAGTTTTCTTAGAAGAAGGCAATATTTGGTTATCATTAAAAAATGGAAAGTCAAAAAAAATGCTTCCAGGTGACTTTATCTCTTTCTCTGCAAAACAAAATAAAATTTTAGAAGATCATACCAAAGTAATAGCTATAGAAAAAACTTCTTGGAAAAATGGTACCTTAACTTTTAATAACACCACATTAACTAATGCTTTAAAAAAAGTTACCGAAACCTACGGTTATAAAATTATTTTTAAGAACACAAAAATTAAGAATACCATAATTACAGGAACAGTACCGACTACGAACCTAAATATTTGTTTGAAAGCTATAGAAAAGTCTGCAAATGTTATAATTACAAAAGAAAACACTAAATTAGTTGTTTCTAAAAAATAACTTATACCATTCATCAAACTATTAAAACTACTAAAAAACCGCTTTTCATCTAACATAATTATCTTTGGATTCTTATGCTTTTTTACTACAGTACATAGCCAAGTGTTTAAAAAAAACAAAACACCTATTATACAACTTATCAATCATTTAAGTAAAAAGCATAATATATACTTTACATACAACCCTACCGACTTAAAAGAAAAATTCATTAATAAAACGAATTTTGAAACGCTCTCTCTAAAAAAAGCTTTACGTCTTTTAAAAAAAAGCACCTCTTTAAAATTAGATTACCTAGGTAACAATTATTATGTTATTTATAACAATACAAAAACCGAAAAAACAAGAATTACAAACACTTTAGATTCGGTAAATAATTATATAAAAATTACTAAGAGAATAGTTACTGGAGTTGTTTTAAATACTAATTATAGCCCTATAAAAGGAGCAAGTATTATAGAAAGTGAAACTAATAACGGTACTGTTACTTTATCTGATGGTTCTTTCTCTTTAAAACTAAACAAGAATAACCCTATAATCATAGCACATGTTGGTTACGAATCTCAAACTATTACCTCTTTTAATAATCAACTAAAAATAATATTACAATCAGGTTTACAATTAGATGAAATTCTAGTTGTAGGTTCTAGAAATAGCTTAAGAAAAAAGAAAGATGCCGCCATTGCTACCGATATTATTGATATTAATAAAATTTCATTAAAAAGTGGGTTATTAGAAGTTAATCAATTTTTACAATATAGTATTCCGTCTTTTAACGCCACAAAGCAATCTGGAGCCGATGGGGCCGATCATATTGTGCCTGCTACTTATAGAGGTTTAGGTCCTGATCAAACATTGGTACTTATCAACGGAAAAAGAAGACATCAAGCATCGCTTATTAATTTATACGGAACAAGAGGAAGAGGTAATTCTGGTACAGATTTAAACACAATTCCTGTTTCTGCTATTAAAAGAATTGAGATTTTAAAAGATGGTGCTTCTGCTCAATATGGTTCAGATGCTATCGCTGGAGTAATTAATATTATATTAAAAAAAAATAAAAATTCTCTTAAAGTAAATACAACTTTAGGTTTTAATAATGCTACGGTAAACAATAAGCCAAAAAGAAACAATATTGATGGACTTACCTACAAGATTGACATAAACTATGGTACAAAAATACTAGAAAATGGTTTTTTAAATATTTCAACTGATTTTTTATCTAAAGATCATACCTTTAGAATAGGCACAAATTTAAGAGAAAAGTTTGGAGATGCAGCTATAAAAAACATGAGTACTTTTTTTAATTCTGAAATCCCTATTACAAGTAAATCTGTTATTTATACAAATGGAGGTTATAATTTAAAAAACACAAATGCTTATGCTTTTACAAGAAAACCAAACGGAGAAAGAAATATAACTGATATTTATCCTAATGGGTTTAACCCTTTAATTACTTCACAAATTTCAGACAAATCTTTTTCTATAGGACTAAGGTCAAACTATAAAAACTGGAATATCGATTTTAACAATACTTATGGGGCTAACAACTTTCATTACTTCATTAAAAACACATTAAATGCGACATTAGTTAATAAATCTCCAACCGAATTTGATGCAGGTGGCCATTCATTAAGTCAAAACACAACTAGTATTGACCTTTCTAGAAACTTCAAAAAACCACTTAAAGGAATAAATGTAGCTTTTGGAGCGGAACATAGACTAGAAAACTATGAAATTTTTGCAGGAGAAAAAGCTTCATACAACTCCTATGATATATACGGTAATACTGTTACTCCTTCTACTCCTATAACAGATTTGGTTACTTTAAACAACAAAATTCGTCCTGGAGGTTCACAAGGTTTTCCTGGATACTCTCCTAATAATGAATTAAAAAGGGTTCGTACAAACTCAAGCTTGTATATAGATAGTGAATTTGATTTTACAAAAAATTGGATGATTGCTACTGCTTTAAGATATGAAAACTATAGCGATTTTGGAAGTACTCTTAATTCTAAATTGGCTACCCGGGTAAAACTTACCCCTAGCCTTAGCTTAAGAAGCTCATTTAGCACTGGTTTTAGAGCCCCTTCATTAGCTCAAATATATTACAATTTAGCCTTTACAAATTACATGGGTAACAAACCTACAGAATCTTTATTAATTGCCAATAACAACCCTATTACAAGGCTATTTGGTATTGGTAAATTAAAAGAAGAAAAAGCTAAAAACATAAGTATTGGTCTTGCTTATACTCCATTTACTAATTTTAACTTCAGTATTGATTCTTATTATATTTCTATAAAAGACAGAATTATATTGAGTGGAAACTTTACCCCTTCTACATTAGGGTTGAATGTTGAAAATATACAATTCTTCGCAAATGGAGTAAATACAACAACTCGTGGTATAGATCTTAAAATAAATTGGTTTAAAAAATTTAACAAGTCTAAATTTTCGATTAGTTTTTTTGGGAATATTAATTCTATGAAAATAGATAATGTAAATAACAAAAACTTAGATAAAGAAACCTTTTTTGGAATTAGAGAACGTCATTTTCTATTAGCATCTGCCCCTAAAAATAAATTTAGCTTAAACTTTAATTATCAGAAGGAGAAATTTAATTTAAACGCAAACATTACCAGATTTAGTAGTGTTCAACTAATAGATTGGCAAATAAGTAAAGACCTTAGTTTTTTTAACAATTCAGAAGCTAATCGTATTACAGCTGCTACTGATACTTATGAATCAAAATACACTGTTGATTTACACTTAAGATATCATTTTTTAAAAAATATAAGTTATCAAACAGGAGTTACCAATCTTTTTAATACCCATCCAACTGTACAAGATAAATTTACCGATAGCGGTGGCTTGTGGGATGCTACACAAATGGGAACTAGTGGTGCTTTTTACTACACAAAAATTCAGATTTCATTCTAAAAACCCTAGTTCGATACATTTAAATCTCCCATTTATAAAAGTTTTGATTTTGCTTAAAAACTTTAAATAAATATTTTTTATGTTATAAAACAGCTATCCAAAATAGCTTTTTTTTATTTTTTCTAAAAAAAATGTTAAAATTAAAGAGTATAAAAAAGCAACCTATCCCTTATTAATAATATACCCAGTAATCTACATAACCAAATTAACTGTAAATTATTGACTTAATAATTATTAATTAAATGATTTTTTATGAAAAAAATTAAACTTTTACTTATTGCAATATTATGTACTAGTGCTATGTGGTCACAATCACAAATCTCTGGTACTATTGTAGATAGCGATAATCAGCCTTTACCTGGTGCCAATATTATCGAAAAAGGCACTTCTAATGGTGCAAACTCCGATTTTAATGGGGCTTTTAAACTAACAGTTAAAGCAGATGCCACATTAATCGTTAGCTTTTCTGGTTTTGAAACTCAAGAAATAATCGTAAACGGAAAATCAAAATTTAAGATCACTTTAAAAGAAGGTTTACAGTTAGATGAAGTTGTTATTACTGGATCAAGAACCCCTTCTAGAAGTAATACAACAAGTGCTTTACCAATAGACATTGTATCTTCAAAAGATTTACAATCTACAGGACAAGCTAGTTTTGATAAAGCTTTACAATACAAAATACCATCGTTTAACACAGTACAAACACCTGTAAATGATGCAACTTCTTTACTAGATCCATACGAAATTAGAAATATGGGACCAAGTAGAACTTTAATTTTAATTAACGGTAAACGTAAAAATTTAAGTGCATTACTGTATACACAAACATCTCCTGGGCGTGGTGAAACAGGTTCTGATATTTCTGGTATACCAACAGATGCTATTAAAAGTGTACAAGTACTTAGAGACGGAGCTTCTGCTCAATATGGTTCTGATGCTATTGCTGGTGTAATTAATATTATTTTAAAGGATGATTACAAAAATGGCTCTGCAACTTTTAGATCGGGTATTACAAGTGAAGGAGATGGAGAAATGCTTGGGGTAGCCATTAATAATGGATCTACTATTGGTGATGATAAAGGTTTTGTTAATTATACTGCTGATTTTTCTAAAACAGCGATATCAAATAGGCCTGGAAAAGTAGATGCTGATGGGGATTATGCCGATTTCGTACACACAAACCCTAACAGTTATAGTAGTTATCTTAATGGTAGCTCTCTAGGAGGTACAGATTTAACAGGAATGAGTGAAGATCAAGCAAATGCTCTTTTTACAAATTCGTATGTTGGTACCCCTGAGTATAACACTAAATTATCTACTATTACAGCTGCAAATACGGCAGGTAAAGCAGATGTTAATGAATTTCTTGGAAGAAGGCCTGATGCAGGTAACATTAATGGTTCTCCCGAAAATGCTGTTGCCAAATTTTCTATAAATGCTGGTTTTAATATTAGTGATAATACCGAAATGTATGGAAACGCAGCCTATGTATATAAAAAAGTAAATTCTTTTGCTAACTATAGAACTCCATATTGGAGAACAGTAGAAAGCATGGATTATTTAGCAGATTTTTTCCCAGGTAATAACCCTAATAATCCAGGAGCAAAAAAAGGATATGATGGTTATGTTCCAACCTTTGAAGGAGAATTAAATGATTATAATGCTACTATTGGTTTTAGGACTAAAAAGAATGAGTGGAATATTGATGTAAGTTTTACAACTGGAGGTAATTCACAAACCTATAAAGTAAGTAATTCTCACAACAGAAATGTAGTATACTCTCCTTCTACATGGATTGATTCAAATAATAACGGAACAGTAGATACAGGTGAAATTACTCAAGGATCTCAATTATATAGAAAAAACAGTAAACGTTCTTTTGATCCAGGAGGAACTTCTTTTTCTCATAACGTTGGTAATATGGATATTTCAAGAATACTATCAGAAAAAGTAAGTATTGCTTTTGGTTCTGAATTTAGAGCAGAACTTTTTGAAGTAATTGAAGGAGAATTAGGTTCTTATGATGGTGGAGGAGCAGATTCTTTTGCTGGAAATAGCCCTGAAAACTCAGGAAAGTTTAGTCGTTATAATTTAGGAGGGTATGCTAGTTTAGATTGGGATATTTCAAAAGACTTCCTTGTTAGTGGAACAATAAGAGCTGAAAACTATTCTGACTTTGGTAGTACATTTATATGGAAACTAAGTTCTAGGTACAAGATTTCAGATAAATATACCTTAAGAGGGTCTGTATCTACAGGATTTAGAGCCCCAACATTACATCAAATTTATACGCAAAAAGCACAGTATAGCTTTATTCCTGGTCAAGGAATACAAGTTGGTGGTTTAATAAATAATGTATCATCTCAAGCTGAACTTTTAGGAATTCCTAAATTAGATGCTGAAGAATCTACAAACTTTACAATAGGTGTAGGTGGAAAAGTAAACAAGCACTTAAGTTTTACGGTAGATTATTATAATATCGCCGTAAAAGATAGAATTGTTTTAAGTACTGAAATAGGTAAAACGGCAACGGATGCTGTTGGAAATAGTATTGGTAATACTGCATTAGATCAAGTTTTAAATGCAAATAATTTAAGTGACCTGAGTTTCTTTGTAAATGCTTTAGATACTAAAACATCAGGTTTAGATGTTGTGGTTGGTTATAAAGCTATTGAATTAGGTTCTGGCAAATTAGGCTTTAATTTATCTGGTAATTACACTATTGAAAATGAAAGAGATGGCGCTGTTAAAAACCCGAAAATAGTTTCTGATGCTGGCCAATCTGTAGTGAATGACACACAAGAAGCTTTATTTTTCACTTCTAGACCAAAAACAAAATGGATCTTAGGAACAACTTATGATATTGGTAAATTCGGTGTATCTTTAAACAACACATACTTTGGTAAAACTACATTTAAACAACAAGGAATGGATTCTAATTTAAGAACAGAATTTACACCTAAAATTGTTACAGATTTAGGAATAAACTTTAACGTAGATAGTCACTGGACAGTTGCTTTAAACGTAAATAACTTACTTAATGTATTACCAGAGTGGTCTTTTAAAGCAGAAAATGCAGCTGGTTCAGCAATATTAGCAGATCCTGTACAAGTTAAAAACCAATCTAACTTAATTACATTCAATCAGCGTTATTCTCAAATGACATATGATGGATATCATTTTAGTCAATTAGGTACAATGTTTAATTTGTCTGTTAATTACCAATTTTAAATTATAAACTCTCGTTTATTTTTATTTGAAAATTGACCGAAACGTATACGTTTCGGTCTTTTTTTTACAGAAAAATTAAACAAAAAAACCGAGCTCTAGCTCGGTTTTTAATATTTATTTTTTAAAAAAATATACCTTATTCGTTATGCATAAAACGTTGCTTAGCAAGTAACTCTTCTTCTGTTTCTACATTATCATCATCAGGTACGCAACAATCTACAGGACATACTGCTGCACATTGAGGCTCTTCATGAAAACCTTTGCACTCAGTACATTTATCTGCTACAATATAATATATCTCATCAGAAATAGGCTCTTGAACATCCTCTGCATTGGCTTTTTCACCATTAGGTAAAACAACATCTCCTTTTAAATCGGTTCCATCTTCATATTTCCAATCATCCGCCCCTTCATATATTGCTGTATTCGGACATTCTGGTTCACACGCCCCACAATTTATACATTCATCAGTTATTATAATAGCCATAATTAATCTGTTTCAGTTTTGTAACTTTGCAAATGCAAAAATAGTTCCAAATTAATTTAGAAACAAAATAAATGGATACAATCCAAAATAGAATTTCAGCTTTTATAGAATTAGGGAAGTTTTTAAGTCAATTTACTGAAACAAATACAATTCAAAAAGACAATATTCAATTTAATGATTTGTTTTTTGATGGATTTAACCATCAATTAAAAATTTCTGAAGAGAATAATAGGTGGTTTACTAAACAAAATTTAATGTTTGCCATAAAAAGCTGGTCTGAAGCATTAACAAAAGAAAACATTCAACAATGGGTTTCTAGTGAGAGTTTAGGTAATAACAACTCGAAAAAAGTTGCTATCATTATGGCTGGAAACATACCTCTTGTTGGTTTTCATGATTTTTTATCTGTTTTAATATCAGGACATGCTGTTTTAGTAAAACAGTCATCAAACGATAAACATTTATTACCTTTTTTAGCAAAATATTTAGAATATGTTGAACCTAAACTAAAAGGAAACATTGTATTTACTGAAGAAAAACTAGAAGGTTTCGATGCTGTAATTGCTACAGGAAGTAACAATACAGCTCGTTATTTTGAATATTACTTTAAAAACAAGCCTAATATTATTAGGAAAAGTAGAAATTCAGTTGCTGTTTTAACAGGAAATGAAACTAAACAAGATCTTGAAAACTTAAGTAACGATATATTTCGTTATTTTGGTTTAGGTTGTCGTTCTGTTTCTAAATTATTTGTTCCTAAAAACTATGATTTCGATGCCTTTTTTAAAGGAATGTATAATCAACATGAAATTATTAACAACGCTAAATACGCAAATAATTACGATTATAATAAAACCGTGTATTTAATGAGTGAATTTGATATTTTAGAAAACGGATTTTTAATGATTAAAGAAGATGAAAGTTATACTTCACCTATCGCCTCTATTTTTTATGAATATTACGACAATATTGATGATTTAAAAATAAAACTTTGGGAAGATAGAGAAAAAACGCAATGCGTTGTTGCTCGTAATTGTATTGAAAGCGAAATAGCTTTCGGTCAAACTCAGCATCCTCAATTATGGGATTATGCAGATAGCGTAAACACTTTAGCTTTTTTATCAAAAATTTAAAGATGAACTCCCTATAAATTTTGCACCTTTGTTCTAACGAAATACCACTTACTAATGAAAAAGCACAACTTTAGCGCAGGTCCTTGTATTTTACCAGAAGAAGTTTTAAAAAAAGCTTCTGAAGCCATTATAAACTTTAATAACGATGATCTTTCTTTAATTGAAATATCACATCGTAGTAAACCTTTTGTTGATGTAATTGAAAACGCAAGAAGTTTAGCTTTAGAATTGTTAGGTTTAGAAAACAAAGGTTATACTGCCTTATTTTTACAAGGTGGAGCTAGTGCTCAGTTTTTAATGACTGCCTATAATTTATTAAATAAAAAAGCGGCATATTTAAACACAGGTACTTGGAGTTCTAAAGCGATTACGGAAGCTAAATTATTTGGAGAACTAGTTGAAGTCGCTTCGTCAAAAGATAAAAATTTTAATTATATACCTAAAGGATATCAAGTTCCTAGTGATGTTGATTATTTTCATTGCACAAGTAATAACACTATTTACGGAACACAAATGAAGAATTTCCCAAAAGTTAATGTTCCATTAATATGTGATATGAGTTCTGATATTTTTTCACGTCAGTTAGATTTTTCAACGTTTGATTTAATCTATGCAGGTGCACAAAAAAATATGGGTCCTGCAGGTACTACCCTAGTCGTTATTAAAAATGATATTTTAGGAAAAGTAGAACGTGTTATCCCTTCAATGTTAAACTATCAATCTTTTATAGATAAAGATAGTATGTTTAACACTCCTCCTGTTTTTGCAGTTTATACTTCAATGTTAACGTTAAAATGGTTAAAAGATTTAGGTGGAATTAAATTTATAGAAAAAGTAAACGAACAAAAGTCGGCACTTTTATATAATGAAATAGATAGAAATTCTCTTTTTAAAGGAGTAGTTGTTAAAGAAGACAGAAGCCATATGAACGCTACGTTTAACTTAACTGACACTAAT
This sequence comes from Tenacibaculum sp. Bg11-29, assembly GCF_002836595.1. NCBI lineage: Bacteria > Pseudomonadati > Bacteroidota > Flavobacteriia > Flavobacteriales > Flavobacteriaceae > Tenacibaculum > Tenacibaculum sp. Bg11-29. The sequence goes on along the minus strand of NZ_PJBB01000003.1, from coordinate 2,326,574 downwards.
TTAAAAGATAAATTCAATACGATGTGGAAAGAAGCCAATATTAATGGTTTAGATGGTCATAGAAGTGTTGGTGGATATAGAGCAAGCATGTACAACGCATTACCTTTATATAGCGTACAAGCTTTGGTAGATGTAATGCAAGAACTAGAAAGAAAAGCATAAAAACGTCATTCCGAACAAAGTGAAGGAATCTGTTTATAGAGATTGCCTCGTCATTTTATTCCTCGGAATAACATTATAAAATAAAAATGAAAATATTAGCAAACGACGGAATATCAGAAAGTGGAAAATCTACTTTAGAAAATGCAGGATTTGAAGTAATAGCAACTAAAGTTGCTCAAGAGCAACTAGATAATTTTATTAATGATGAAGGAATTAACGCAATCATTATTAAAAATAACACAGAAATTCATTCTGAACTTATAGACAATTGCCCAAGTTTAAAATTAATTGCAAACGCAAGTAGTAACAACGATAATATAGATGTTGCCTATGCCCAAGAATGTGGTGTACAAGTAGTAAATATTTCTGATGCTAGTGCCAATGCTGTTGCAGAACTTGTTTTTGCACATTTGCTAGGTATGGCTCGTTTTTTACATCAAGCAAACCGCGAAATGCCTTTAGAAGGTGATATGAATTTTAATAACCTTAAAAAGCAATTCTCTAACGGTACTGAATTACGAGGAAAAACATTAGGTATTATAGGAATGAGTACCTCAGGACAACAAGTTGCTAAAATAGCCTTAGGTTTAGGAATGAAGGTTGTTGGTTACGACGTTAATTATGAAAATACGATAACAATTCCTGTTGAATTTTATAACGGACAAATACTTGATTTTGAAATTGATTTAATTAGTTCAGATGAACTTTTAAAAGAAGCACATTTTATAAGTTTACATTTAGAAGCTCAAGAAAACCATTTAATTGGAGTTAAAGAATTTGAAAAAATGAAAGATGGTGTTGGCTTTATTAATGTTGCGCAAAGTGGTTTAGTAGATGAAATTGCTTTAATAAAAGCTATCGAAAGTGGAAAAGTACAATATGCTGCTTTAGATACTTTTGAAAATCAGCCAAAACCTGAAATTCAGTTATTAATGAATCCTGAATTATCTTTAAGTCCCAATATAGCTGCAAATACAATCGAATCACAGCATAAAACAGGTGTAGAGTTAGCTAACAAAATCATAGAATCGTTACACATATAAATACATTTTAATGGCTATTGTAAAACCTTTTAAAGCAGTAAGAGCTACTAGAGATAAAGTAGCCATGGTTTCGTCTAAATCATATGAAATTTATTCCCAAGAAATGTTAAATGCAAAATTAGCATTTAACCCATATACATTTTTACATGTTATAAACCCTGGTTATAAATATCATAAACAAGACATTACAGGCGATCAACGTTTTAAACTGGTGCACAATCGTTATTTAGAATTTAAAGAAGATGGTATTTTTACAAAAGATAAAACTCCTGGTTTTTATATTTATCAAAAAACAACACCAACGAATTCTTTTTGCGGAATTATTGCTGCGACTTCAGTAGAAGATTACCATAACAATAATATTAAAAAACACGAAGGTACACTTAAAGAAAGAGAGTTATTATTTGAAACCTATTTGAAAAACACAGGGTTTAACGCAGAACCTGTACTACTTACCTACCCTGACAATGATAGCATTACTTCAGTTATTGAAAAATATCGAGCTAATAGAGCTGAATACGAATTTTCAACTACCGATAAAGATGCTCATTTACTTTGGCTTGTTGATGATAAGAATGATATTGAACAAATAACAAACGCTTTCGCTGAAATAAACACCTTATATATTGCCGATGGGCATCATCGTTCTACCTCTTCTTGTTTATTAGCTAAAAACTTAGCTAAAGAAAATTTAAAACACACAGGTAATGAAAATTATAACTTTTTTATGAGCTATTTATTACCCGAAAGTCAACTAAGTATTTATGAATTTAATCGTTTTATAAAAGATTTAAACGGACTAACTCCTGAAGAGTTTTTAATTGAATTAGATGCTTTTTTTAGAATAGAAAACAGAGGGCAAGAGTTATACAGACCTAAAGAGAAACATCAATTCACCATGTATTTAAATGGTGAATTTTACGCCTTGCATTTACGTAAATCAGCTTATGAATTTACAGATACTTTAAGTAAATTAGATGCTCAAATTTTATATCAAACAATTTTAAAACCAATATTAGGTCTTAAAGATATAAGAAACGCATCTAAAATACTATACTCACAAGACAAGTCTGATAGTTTAGAATTAAAAACAAAAGTTGATAGTGGGGATTTTAAAGTTTCTTTTGGAATGCTACCAACAACAATAAATGAACTGAAAGAAATTGTTGATGCAGATATGTTAATGCCTCCAAAAACAACCTATATAGAACCTAAGTTAAGAAGTGCTTTAACTATTTATGAATTTTAGTACAACCTTTGTACTCACATACAACCTACTATGATTGCTCAGAATTTACTTACTATAAAAAACGAATTACCAGAAAACGTAACACTAGTTGCTGTTTCTAAAACCAAACCTATTGCTGATATTCAAGAAGCATACGATGCAGGACAACGCGTGTTTGGTGAAAACAAAATTCAGGAAATGGTTACAAAGTTTGATGCTTTGCCAAAAGATATCAAATGGCATATGATTGGGCATTTACAACGTAACAAAGTAAAATACATGGCCCACTTTGTTAATTTAATTCACGGTGTAGATAGTTTTAAAACACTTAAAGAAATTAACAAACAAGCAAAAAAACACAATCGAGTAATAAACTGCTTGTTACAGGCTCGTATTGCTAAAGAAGAAACTAAATTCGGATTGTCCTTTTTAGATATTGATGAAATTATATCTTCTGAAGAATTTTCTGAATTACAGCATATAAAAGTTGTAGGCTTTATGGGAATGGCCACTTTTACTGACAATCAAGAACAGTTACAGGACGAATTTACCTCATTAGCTAACTTTTTCAGTAAAAACCAAGAAAAAAATTCAAAATTATCTATTCTTTCAATGGGAATGAGTGGTGATTATCAATTAGCTATAAAAAATGGTAGTAATATGGTAAGAATTGGTAGTGCTATTTTTGGAGTTCGAAATTATATTGTTTAAATTTACATTAATCAGCTAAAAAAAAAAAATTGTACGCAGTTTTAGATATTGAAACAACAGGAGGTAAATTTAATGAAGAAGGAATTACAGAAATTGCTATTCATAAATTTGATGGTCATCAAGTTGTTGACCAATTTATTAGTTTAGTAAATCCTGAGAGAGAGATTCAAGAGTTTGTTGTTAAACTAACAGGTATTAATAGTAAAATGCTTCGAAACGCACCTAAATTTCATGAAGTTGCAAAACGAATTATTGAAATTACTGAAGGCTGTATTATCATTGCTCACAATGCTAGTTTCGATTATCGAATTTTGCGGACAGAATATGATCGTTTAGGTTTTGATTTTCAAAGAAATACGCTTTGTACCGTAGCACTTAGTAAAAAACTAATTACTGAAGCTCCTTCACACAGTTTAGGTAAATTATGTAGATTCATTGGAATTCCTATGTCAGATAGGCATAGAGCAAATGGCGATGCCCTAGCAACTGTGCAATTATTTAAATTACTTTTAGAAAAAGACGTTGATAAAAGTATTGTTCAACAATCTATAAAATATTCAGACGGTAGGCAACAAAAGCAACGTTTAACAAAAATATTAGACAAATTACCAGAAAAACAAGGACTCTTTTATATACATAGTGAACATGGTACTATTATATATGTAGGTAGAGGTAAAAACATAAAACAAGAAGTAAATAAGCTCTTTTTAAAAAGTACTCCTAAAGCTCTAAAAATAATAAAAAGAGTTAATGAAGTTACTTATGAAGAAACAGGAAACCCTCTTTTTACGAGATTAAAATATCATTTAGAACTTACGAACTTAAAACCTAAATTTAATGTTATTCGTAAACGAAAAATTTCTGATAAAAATTTTAATCATGATAATTTATTAATTATAGATAAAGGAAGAACACCTGAAGAGCATGCCGTTATTTTAATCGAAAAAAACATCGTTTTAGGATACGCTTATACCAGCTTTGCTTTTCAAGAAAATCAGTTAAACATCTTAAAACCGATGTTAACTCCTATTGAAAATGCTGATTTAGCTAAAACAATAATTAAGAATTACTTACTTAAAAATAAAGTAGGGAAAATTGTACGCTTGCAAACTGAAAATGATTTATAACAGTATCTAAACAACTTTCTTTACTTGAAAAAAAACACTAAAAATTGGAAAGAAAAACTTCATGAGGTAATTTATGAAGCCGATACACCTGCTGGTAAGTTATTTGATGTTATTCTATTAATTGCAATAATAGCAAGTATTGTATTAGTAATGCTCGAAAGTGTTAATAGTATTAACTCACAATATGGTGCTATTTTAAATATATCTGAATGGGTAATTACTCTCCTATTTACAGTCGAATATATTGTTCGTATCGTTTCAATTAAAAAACCTACTAAATACATTTTTAGCTTTTATGGTATTATTGATTTATTATCAACCTTGCCAAAATATTTAGCTATTTTCTTTACAGGAACGCACAGTTTAGTTGCCTTAAGAGCTTTACGTTTATTGCGTGTTTTTAGAATTTTAAAACTAGCTCGTTTTGTAGGTGAATCAAACAATTTTATGAAAGCCTTAAAGGCAAGTAAAGCCAAAATTGCTGTCTTTTTATTCTTTGTACTAATTTTATGCATCATATTAGGAACTATAATGTATTTAATTGAAGGTGGTGAAAACGGTTTTACAAGTATTCCTAGAAGTGTATATTGGGCAATTGTAACACTAACAACTGTTGGTTATGGTGATATTGCACCTCATACACCATTTGGCCAGTTTATAGCTAGTATTGTTATGATTTTAGGATATGGTATTATTGCTGTTCCTACAGGTATTGTTAGTTCAGAAATGGTAAAAGTAAATGACATTAATTTAAACACTCAATCTTGCCCTAATTGTTCTTATGAAGGGCATGATGATGATGCTATTTTTTGTAATCACTGCGGAAATAAACTACACGATTAAATGAAAAACACATTAATTACCATTGTTGGAGCAACAGCCATAGGAAAAACAGCGCTTAGTATTAAGCTTGCTCAACATTTTGGTTGTGATATAATCTCATGTGATTCTCGTCAATTTTATAAAGAAATGAGCATAGGAACTGCTGTTCCCGATTCTGAAGAACTAGCAGCTGCTACACATCACTTTATTCAAAATAGAAGTATTTTAGAAGACTATTCCGTTGGTCAGTTTGAAAGAGATGCTTTAGCCAAATTAAATGAATTATTTGCCAAAAACCCAATTCAGATTATGGTTGGTGGTAGTGGTTTATATGTCGATGCTGTTTTAAAAGGCTTAGATTATTTTCCTGAAGTAGATCCAGTAATAAGAGCTACGCTTACCCAAGAACTTGAAGAGAAAGGAATAGTACCTCTTCAAGAAAAACTAAAAGAGTTAGATATTGAAACCTATAATTCAATAACTATTGATAATCCTCATCGAGTACTTCGTGCCTTAGAAATTTGTATTGGTAGCGGAAAAACCTATGCTTCTTTTAAAAATAAACCAAAAACACCTCGTAACTTTCAATCCATTAAAGTTGGATTAACTGCTGATAGAGAAATTATGTACGACCGCATTAATCGCCGTGTAGATATTATGATGCAAAATGGTTTATTAGAAGAAGTTAGAAGTTTTTATTCTCATAAAAAACTGAATGCTTTAAAAACGGTTGGTTATCGAGAATTATTCGAATATATTGATGGTAATTTTACCAAAGAATTTGCGATTGATGAAATTAAAAAAAATACCCGACGTTTTGCTAAACGACAAGGTACTTGGTTTCGAAAAGATAAAGATATTATTTGGTTTGATTTTAAAGAAAAAACTGAACACATTATCAAATCAATAGAAAATAAATTTTAACGCTTTTTAAAGAGTTCTTTTTTTCCGTTTTCTATATTTGCCGCCACTCATTAAGTTTTTATAAAACTAAGATAATCCCTTATATTTGAGTTCTTAAATTATACTGTACTATTTTAACTAAATAATAAACATGAAATCAAAAATTACATTTTTAGTAGCCATTCTATTAACAACGATATCATTTGCGCAAACAAAACTAGGTACTGTAGATACCGATTTTATTATTGGTAAAATGCCACAAATGAAAAATGTTATGCATAGACTTGATAAGTATGCAAAGAGATTAGATTCGTCTTTTCAAGTAAAAGCAAAAAATTATCAAACAAAAATTAAGGCATACAAAACAGTAGAAAAAACAATATCAGATGCAGATAAAAAAACTAAAATACAAGAAATTGCTGTTTTAGAACAAGAGATGGCTAAATTTCGTAAAAATGGTAGTACAATGATGCAACTTCAAAAAGATGATAATATGCGTCCTTTATATAAAAAATTAAGTGAAGTTATAGCCGAAGTTGCCAAAGCAAATGGATATACACAGGTTTTAACCACCAACGGAAATCAGTTTGGATATATCGATGAAAATTTTGATATCACTAAATTGGTTTTAGCTAAGTTAGGTATTAAAGAATAGTAACGCTTTGATGGACAAAAAATCAAAAGATTTACAATTACAATACGAAGGATATTTAAAAACACCTTTTCTATGGAATGGAAAAGGTGTTTTTGGTTTGCAACAATTTAGCAATAGCATACCTAAAACAACTTCTTATTCCAATAAAACACCGCAAAAACTTCGTTTAGGTAAACTTGTTGAACGTTTTGTATCTTATGAATTACAACAAGACTCATCAATTGAAATCATTGTAGAGAACATTCAAATTCAGCAAGAAAAAATAACATTAGGCGAGTTAGATTGCATTTTATTTAAAAATAGAAAACCAATTCATTTAGAAATTATTTATAAATTTTATTTGTACGATAGTACTGTTGGCAACTCAGAAATTGAACATTGGATTGGACCTAATAGACGAGATAGTTTACTTCAAAAACTAACTAAACTAAGAGAAAAACAACTCCCACTACTCTACACGAATGAATGCTTAACGTACTTAGAAAGTTTAAAATTAATTGCTTCTGAAATTGATCAACAATTATTTTTTAAGGCACAATTATTTGTTCCTTTAAAAGATTATGGAAATGAATTTCCTTTGGTAAATAATGAATGTATAAACGGGTTTTACATCAATTTAAAAGAGCTCAATGATTTTAACGAATCTAAATTTCACATTCCTAACAAACATAATTGGTTAGTAGAACCTCATACAAATATTGATTGGCTAAGTTTTACTGATTTTATTACTGAGCTTCAAATTTATTTGGATGCTGAAAAAGCGCCACTCTGTTGGTTAAAAAAATCGAATGGAGAACTTTTTAAATTTTTTGCGGTTTGGTGGTAACTTTATTTTTAGATATTCTTTTTCTTGATGTTATAAAATAAACACCTGTTAATAAAACAATAGACGCTACTACTGATTGCGTTGTTAATTGCTCATTTAAAAATTTCCAACCTAATATTAAAGCTATTACCGGATTTACATAAGCTGATGTTGCTACTTTTTCTGGTGATACTACTTTTAATAAATAATTAAAGGCCGTAAAAGCAATGATTCCTCCAAAAATAATTAAAAATAATACTGATCCTTGTATTTTATATGCCCAATTTAATGGAGAAACCCATGTTTCTTTAAATATCAAACTTGATATTCCTAGTAAAAACCCCGCAATTAACATTTGATAGCCAGTACTAACCAAATAATTTTTAGGTAAATCGGCTTTCGATACAAAAACAGTACCGTAGCTCCAACTTAATACACATGAAAGAATCATAAAAATACCTAAAACACTTCCCTCAGATGTTGAAATTTCATTTTGACTTACCAATAAATACATTCCGAAAATGCCAAATAAAACTCCAATAATAGATTTTCTTTGCATTTTTTTTCCATCTATTAAGCGTAATAGAAATAATACAAATAATGGTTGTGTTGACGCTAATAAAGCAGCAAAACCACTATCAACATACTTAAGAGCCCATACAAAAACGCCGTTTCCATATACTAAAAACAAAAAAGCAGCTATTATCGAATTTATAAATTGACGCTTTGTTAATTTTATAGATATTTTCATTGCTTTTGCAATCATCATAATTAAGGTACCTGCTGTAAGAAAGCGTATCCCTCCTAAATATAATGGAGGAATCTCAGTAACTGCTATTTTATTAAATAAATAGGTAGATCCCCATATTACATATATAGATAAAAATGCTCCTACAATTAATAATTTTGAATTTTTCATACTGCTTTTTATTTCTTCGATAAAAGTACGATAATGTTTTAGTTTTAGTCACAAAAAAAAATCGTCTAAAATAATTTTAGACGATTCTTATATAAATAATATGGAGGTCAATAAGTAATTACGTATTGTAAACATATCTAATACGTTTATTTCTAATACATAATAAATAAATTACTTGTCTGTTCAAGCACTGTTGAAATCAAATGACAATTTGATTGAAAGTAGTAAACGAACTTTCGAGAACTTTTAAATTATAATGAAGAGATCTCGACTACGCTCTACCTGACATAGTTAGTTTAAAAATACGTATTTATATACTGACCTCTAAAATAATTTTTCTACAATTTAGCAAATAACTTTTCTGCTACTAATTCAGATGAAGCAGGGTTTTGACCAGTAATTAAATTACCGTCTTCAACCGCGTGAGGTTGCCAATCTAATCCTTTAGTGTAAACACCTCCGTTAGCCTTTAACATATCTTCCACTAAAAAAGGAACTACGTCTGTTAATTTAACTGCAGCTTCTTCAGAATTTGTAAATCCTGTTACTTTTTTACCATTTACTAACGGTTTCCCATCAGTTCCTTTTGTGTTTTTAAATATTGCTGGGGCATGACAAACTGCTGCTACTGGCTTATTATTCTTGTAAAAAGATTCAATCAAAGTAATAGAATTCTTGTCTTCAGATAAATCCCATAAAGGACCGTGACCTCCTGGATAAAAAACAGCATCGTAATCTGCTTCGTTTATATCTGCTAATTTTAATGTTTTTGCTAAAATAGCTTGTGTTTCTTTATCATTATCAAAACGTTTTGTCGATTCAGTAGCTGCAGTTTCAGCGGCACTGTTTGGGTCAATTGGTGGCTGTCCTCCTTTTGGAGATGCCAATGTAATTTCTACACCTTTGTCTTTTAAAGTATAATATGGTGTTGCAAATTCTTCAATCCAAAAACCTGTTTTATGTCCTGTATCTCCTAAATTTTCATGAGATGTTAAAACGAATAATACTTTTTTAGTTTTGGTAGCTTTTTCTATAGTATCGCTAACTTTTTTAACTTCTTTTTTATTTCCGCAAGATGCAAGTAAAGTAATTGCAAAAATTGCTGTTATAATTTTTTTCATTTTTAATATTTATAATTCTTGTCAAAAGTACTACAACTACTAAACGTAAAAATTGATGTATGGTAAGAAATTTACAACTTCGAAATTTCTTTGATTTTATTAGAAAAAATTATAGTTTCTGCTGGTTTTAACACCACAATATTTTTCAAAGCAGTAGCTATTGTTTCCCCTTTTATACTTCTATATTTTCTTAAACTACCAATTAAAAAAAGGTTCATAAAATTGGCTATAAAATTACCGATATCTTCTCCTAACCTACTTTCTTGTCGATTTCCTTTTATTAAAGATGGACGAAGAATATAGGTGTGTTTTATTTTTTGTTCTAAAACTGAAGCTTCCATTTCTCCTTTGGTTTTATTATAAAATACGCTGCTTTTTAAATTTGCTCCCATAGCCGAAACAACAGTAAAAACTTCTATTCCATTCGCTTTTGCTAATTTTGCAGCAGTAACCGGAATACCATAATCTATCGATTTATAAACAGTCTTATCTTTCGTTTTTTTCGCCGTTGTACCAATACAACAAAACACTTCATCTGCAATAAAATCGGTTGTAAACTGATCTAAAAGAAGCAAATCAATTATAAATTCTTTAACCTTTGGCGATTTATTACCAGTTGTTCGTCTCGTAAAAACTTTAATAATTTTATAATTATCGTCTTTTACCAACTTATCTAACAACAAACCTCCTGTTAAACCTGTTGCTCCTAATACAATTGCCGTTTTCATAAAGTTATTTTGCTATTTCTTTTCGTATTCTACTTAAACTTTCGGTTGTAATTCCTAAGAAAGAAGCAATATGATAATTTTTTACATGCTGTTCTATATTAGGATATGTTTTTATAAAATTCTGATATCGTTCTTTAGCCGATTGAGATAAGTTAGCTAAAATTCTCTTTTGAAAACTTACAAAAGAGCGTTCCATCTTCTTTCTAAAAAAACGTTCTATTTTAGGTATTTGATTGTAAGTATCTTCTATACTTTTCTTTGATACTCTTAGTAAAACAGCCTCTTCTATACATTCAATCGTTAACACCGATTTTGTCTCAGAAAAGTAGCCTATATAGTCACTAATCCACCAATCATTAACAGCAAACTGTACTGTATGTTCTTTCCCTTTTTTATCAATAAAAAATGCGCGTAAACAACCACTTAAAACATAGTATTGATATTTTACATCTTCATTGTTTCTTAAAACAATAGCTCCTTTCTTAAAAGTAACCTTCGTAAAACCTGCTTGAATACTGTTTATTTCTTCGTTAGAAATTTCTAAACCTTTAAAAACTATTGATAATTCATTTTCCATTACTTGTAAAATTAAACTAAAAAAATCACCAATATTGGTGATTTTTATTATTTATAATAGAGTTCAGTAAATAGTTACTTCTATTTTAATTGAAACATCTTAAAAATGTCTGGTTGAGCGCAGTCGAAACCTATCTTTAACAAGCTAATAGTTCTCGGCTGCGCTCGAACAGACAATAAGAATTATTTTAAACTTCATAAAATTAAATACCCATTAGCATTTATTGATAGATACCTAACTTCTATATCATACCCCTATAAAAGCGTTTCTAAATAATGATTCTCAATTAAATATGCATCTTTTAAGCTTGATATTCTATCATCAATTTTAGAAATATCATTCTTTTTTGAAGACTTACTTCCCACCAACATTACATTTTTACGTGTATGTTCGTTGCTTATAAATTCAAATACTTTCGTATTGTAATTGTTCTTTTCTAAAATTAAAGCTCTAATGGTATCTGTTACCATTTCAAACTGACGTTCTTTAAAAATTCCGTATTTTAAAAGTGGACTTTCCTGCTCTTTCCCTTTTACTTGCTGACGAATTTGTTTATGACAACACGGTGCACAAATTATTAATTCAGATTTTGCTGATAAACCTTTATAAATTGCATCATCGGTTGCTGTATCACAAGCATGTAATGCAATTAGAATGTCTATTTTATTATTATCATATTCTTGAATTGGTTGAGCAACAAATGACAGTTTTTCAAAGTTCGATTTCTCTGCGATGTCATTACAGTAATTTACCAATTCTTCACGTAACTCAAT